>QHME01000012.1 GCA_003258735.1 Candidatus Melainabacteria bacterium | reverse complement strand
TATACCTGTATATTCAAATATTTTTGGAATATCTAAAGTCGTATCAAAGTTCTCAACTCTAATAAAATTGATGATTTTATCATTTGGACCTTCATTAAACAATTGAAATTGAGAATGTTGGTCTGTCGCCCCAAGAGCCTTGATTGGAGTAGGTCCGACATGGATATGATTTCCTTGTAAATCTTCATGTTTACCTAAAGATTCAGCCCATAATTGAACATACCAATCTGAAACATATTTCAATTTACTTGAATATGGCATCATTACAGACAAATTTTTACCTTTTTTAACATCCATAAGGTATTGAATCAGTGCATTTTGTGCTGCAATATTTTCACAAATATTGGTGTTTTTCAAAGCCAAATCCATGTCTTTGATACCATTCATAATTTCATTAATATCAATACCGACAAGTGCTAATGGCAGTAGGCCAACAGCAGAAAATACAGAAAATCTGCCGCCAACATCATCAGGAACTACGAAAGTTTTATATCCTTCCTGTTCCGCAATTTGCCTTAGGACACCTGTTTGTTTATCGGTTGTTGCAACAACATTTTTACGATATTCATCTTCACCCAAAACTTGCTCTAAACGATCTTTCACAACCATAAACTGAGCCATAGTTTCTGCTGTTGAACCTGATTTTGTTATAACATTAACCAAAGTCTTTTTTAAATCTAAAACATCCAAAAGCCCATTCATTGTATCAGGGTCAATATTATCCAAAAAGAAAATTCTAGGGTAATTATCACGTTGTTCAGGGGTTAAAAGATTCCAGTACGGTTTTAATAATGCTTCTGAAATTGCCACACCACCTAAAGCTGATCCCCCTATACCAAGGACTAAAATGTTATCGAATCTGCCTCGAACCATTGATGCATACTCTTTAACATACCAAAGGGTTTCTTCATTATAACCAAGATTCATCCATTGTAGCATCTGGCCGGGTTTATCTTTTCGCTTATTCAAATCAGCTATAATTTCAGCTATTTTATCTTTATATTGAGCAAATTCACTAGCTAAATCTAAACCATTTTCTTGTCCAACGACACTACAATCTGTATTTCGGCAGTCAAATTTAATCATTTAATCCCTAATACCCTTTCCTTAAACGCGCATAACCTATATTTTTATTTTATATAATCAAACCCAAATTTCAAGTGTCCTAAGTACAATTTTAGATTTCCATCCTTCTGACAATTGCTACATTTTCCACATGATATGTATGACAAAACATATCAAACGGCTGAACAGACTCAACGACAAATCCATGTTCTGTCAAATATTTCAAATCGCGTGCAAGAGTTGCAGGATTACAACTTACATAAATAATAGTATTGTTTGTAAGCCTAATTGCTTCATCAAGTGATTCTTTTGTACAACCCTTTCTAGGAGGATCAAGAATTATTGCATCAAATTTGCGTTTTTCTTTTGCGAAAAATTTCGCTGCATCCATATTGTGAATTTCAACATTTTTAATACGGTTTGTCTGAATAACTTCTCTTGCTTTGTCACAAGATTCTTTATTTTCTTCGACTGTTACAACTTTTTTACAAACATCAGATACACAAATTCCAAATGATGAAATTCCGGCATAAGCATCTAAAACAATTGGTGCTTCGAAATTGTCTTTCAAATATTCTTTTACGTATTTAAAAATATTTTCAGCGCTCTTAGGATTAACTTGGAAAAACGTTGAGACACCTATTTTAAATATTTTGTCAAGTAATTTTTCTTCAACATAATCCTGACCGCATATACATTCCGTTTTGTTTCCTAAAATAACATTTGTTTTTTTAGAATTATAATTTACGCAAACTCCGACAACTTCGTCAAACTCATCATAAATACATTTTGCAAAATCTTTTAGCCTGTCAAAAATTTTAGTTGCATTAACAACAAGAACAACTAAAATTTTTCCGTTATATGATGAAATTCTCAATACAATATGGCGTAAATCACCTGAATGATTTTTTTCAAAAAATCCTTGTACTCCGAAGTCAAAGGCCTTATCTCGTATAAAATTGATGATATTATCACAAATTGCAGGTTGTATCGGACAATATTTGATATTAACTATTTCATGAGTTTTTGGTTTGTAATATCCTGCTAGAATTCTACCTGAATTTTTCGTTCTTGAAACCGGATATTGAACTTTATGCCTGTATTTATTTTGTTCAGGACTTGGAATTGTCGATTTTACCTTGATATTAAGTCCACCAATTCTATCCATGGCATCTTGTGTAATTTCTTGCTTAACCTGCAATTGATATTCATAGTCAATAAATTGTAATTGACATGCTCCACAAGCATTATACATAGGGCAAAATGGTTTGACTCTATGTTGGGATGGTGTAATTATTTCAACAATTTGCCCTTGAGCAAAAGATTTATTTACCTTTGTTATTTTAAATTTTATTTCATCCTCAGGGCAGGTGTTCTCAATAAAAACAACACAATTATCGACTCTTGCAATACCCACACCTTCGTTCGTTAATTTCTCAATCTTTGCGATATATTCTTCATTTACTTTCATATATTAATTATACCTTAAACAATCTTTATAATTTAACATATTATACAAATTATGTTATGATATTTAAACAGTACAATAGGGAGAGTATTTTAATGAAGAGACTTATTTTATCTTTGCTAATGTTAGTTCCGCTTGTTGCAGGATGTGCAAATATTGACACAAAGATTACTATAAATGATGACAAATCAGCATCTGTTGCATCATCAATCACGTATCAGGGCGATTTGTCAGACAAAACTGACTTTATCGGTCAAAATATTGTAAGCAATTATGAAAAATTTTTGGATGATTCATATAGTGTAGAAAATGCTTATGGGGCGAAGTTCTCAACAATTACGGCATCAAAAGCTGTTAAAAATTTAAAATTCACCGATTTGGATTTGTCGTCTCTAGGTTTTGTATCTAATTTGCCAAGCAAAAAATTTATTGAAATTAAGAAGAATTTCTTAGTATCTTCTTTCAACATAGACATGACTTATAATTACAAAACTCAAGCAGAAAAATTCCAAAAAATTGAACAAAATAACCAAAATACAAAAGCTCAAAACGTAACAGGAGGTTTAACTCCTGAGTATTTCCAAAAATATGGAGATTCAGCCGATTTTGATACAGACAAAACTGATACTGTTGCTGATAATTTGGATGATGCAACAAAACAATTTACGAAAGATTCTATGCCTACAACTGAGCCTGAGCAAAATTTGACAGACAAAGATTTAAAAACATCTTTAAGTATTCAAGTACCATCATTTGCATCATATAACAACGCTGATTCAATGTCAGGAAATGTTTATACTTGGAATATCAAAAAAGATGCTCCTACAACAATCAAATTACAATATGTTCAATATAGTGGATTTGCTATTGCGTTTGTAATTTTGTTAGGCGTATTAATCCTAGTTCTAATCGCAAAAAGAATTATTAAACGTGATTCACAAAAACGTCTGGATAACATTGAAAATGTTGTTTAACAATAAATTATAAATAAACATCACGAAAAAGAGACTGAAAATTTTTCAGTCTCTTTTTATATGCTCGAATTTTGAAGCTAATTATTTTTTAGATGGTTCTGTACATCTTGTTGCCGATGCCCAACCTAACCTTTTACCAGCTTGGCACTTACGATATTCCATATTTTTATTTTTCATAGCCCAAGCAGTACAGCCTAAACCATTATATTTTGTAGCGTGTGGAGTTTCTCTAAGACAATTGTAGTCAAACGAAAAATCATCTCCGTAAAAGCCCATAGGTAAAACATTGTTACCTGATAAATAAAAACCAAAAACATCCACTCCCAACATGTTAGGTATAGCAGGGCCATTCACATCAACATAAATAACACCGCAAAAAGGTCTTTCTATAGGATCTACTGCCGGAACAATCCCATTACAATATGTCGAACTTGTTTTTAACGCAATTGAACCGCCATCTAGCAATGACACGTAAACAGATGAGGCTTTTGGGTCAGCTTGTTGATATTGAACAGGCTTTTGCATAGGTTGTTCGGAATTTGATTCGCTCTCATCTTGCAAATTCAACCCAACATTGTCATTTGCAACAATGTCATCTTGTGGTAGTTCCGATGTTCGTGCAAAAGGTTCCATATCATCAGTAATAACAGTTGTAGCAACTCCATTTAACGTTCTATATCCGTTTGGAGCAAAGCAACCGCTATCGGAAGCTCCACAATATGACATTATTTGAAGTCTTTTACCAAGCTCCTTAATTATAGCTTCTGATTTGTTATTACTTGCTTTTACATTATCCCAATCAAGCGGAAGTTTGTTGTTATTTGCTTTTGCAGTCTCCTCAAAAGCTGTTTGAAGTTTTGATTGTGCTGTTGTTAGGGTTTCAATGTACTTTTGCGACCCCTGTTTATGAATGACATTCGGAATCGTCAAAGTAAACAAAAATCCAACAAGAGCTAAGACTATCAATACTTCTGCTAAGGTGAAAGCTTTATTTTTCATAATACCTCGCTTATTCTCTACATTATTATTCTAACATTTATTTGGAAAATAGTCATCATGCCAAAGTTTAGTTTTGGTTGAAAAAAAGTAAAAAATTTGTTAAAATAGATATGTTATATATTTTGAGGAGTTTACAATGAAAAAGTTATTATGTTTAGCATTGAGTATTACTGTTGTTTCTATTGGCTCAATTTCGTTTGCTACAGGATACTATTGCCCATCAGAAAGTGAATATAAGGCAAAACAGGATTCTTTCATGCAAAAAATTTCCAGTCCTTCAATAAGCAATGCAGACCTTTTACGCATTTCCGATGAAAATGAGGCTTATGACTTGTCTGTCTTTAAAAACTGTTTAGGATACTTAAAAACTACACCTAATCCTGATTGCTCAAAAGTTTCAATGTTACAAAACGGATATTTTTCACAATTAGGTGGAAATGCAGCAGGAGCCAAAGCTCAAGTTTATGATGCACTAAAATATCTTGGCAACAAATGTCAAGTTGAACAATCTGTGCTAAAAATGTTCCTTCAAGCAAATTAAATTTTTACAAACTTTTATAGGAGTTTTTATGAATAAAATATCAAATATAATCATAAGTTTGGCAATAGTTTCTTTTGGCTCTATTGCTTTAGCTGCAGGCTATTGCCCCAGTAATACGGAATTTCACACTAAAATACAAGGCTACCAACTAAGGGCTATGGCGGCAGTACAAAATCCTTCATCAATGTCTTTGGATGATATGGATAGGTTACAAAACGAGCAACAAACTTATTTGAATTCTATATTTCCGAATTGCTTACAGTATTTCAGAACCACACAAAACCCTGATTGTTCAAGACTTGCAATGTTATCTTCCAGCTACTTACTTTTAGATAAAAGCAAACAACCAGCAGCAAAAACTCAAACTTATTCTTTACTAAACTCTTTATATGGCAAATGTCAGCCTTATGAGCTGGATACTGTAAAAATTATGATTAAGTAATTTCAAAAACTTTACATAAACATCTTTTTAAATATTTTTCGACATTATAAACAGGAATAATTACAGACACTAAAGGAGCCTTAGCTATATTCATTTATACCTCACTATTCGCAACACTATGATAGAATTGTTGCACTCTTTTTTTGTTGTATTCCTATAAAAAAAGTTACTAAACACAAAATGAACACAAAATATAAGCATTAAAAAAGAGGTCTTTATGACCTCTTAAATGGTGGGTGTTGAGGGACTTGAACCCCCGACCCTCTCCTTGTAAGGGAGACGCTCTACCAACTGAGCTAAACACCCATTTAAAACTATTTAATTTCGTTAGCTGGTGTGCTTTGAGTTATCCTCTCCACAAGATTTATATTATCAAGAACAAATTTTAATGTCAAGGCTTTTGTTGAAACTTTTTTTATTAATTTTCGTCTATCCCTATAGAAGAGATTTTATAAGCGTGTTGGAGGTAGCTGTGAGCTTAAATCTTGAGAATATAGACAGAACAAAAGCTGACATTTTGTCAGGAGACAACATGGAAGAAGTCAGAACGTTTAGTGCTATTGCACATGAAGATGATATTTTACAAACGTACCTGAAAGAAATTGGTAAAATAAAATTATTAAAATCATGGGAAGAAAAAGAACTCGGACAACTTGTAAAAGAACAAAAATGCAATATAGCAAAGCGCAAACTAATTCAGGCTAACTTGAGACTTGTCGTAAGTATTGCAAAAAAATATGTCGGACAAGGGGTTCCGTTTATGGATTTAGTGCAAGAAGGTTCAATTGGGCTGATTAAGGCTGTTGAAAAATTTGATTATTCAAAGAATTTTAAATTTTCAACTTACGCAACATGGTGGATAAAACAGGCTATAATTCGCGCCATTGCAAATAATTCAAAATCTATAAGGATTCCTGTCCACATGGCAGATAAAATTAGGAAGTATAAAAAGACTTTTACAATTTTATCAAAAACAGGCGGAAGAGAACCGACAGAAACCGAAATGGCAAATGCCATGGAACTTTCTATAAATAAACTTAGAAAAATTAAGCAATCCATTATTTTAGAACCAATTAGTTTAGAGACCGCTGTGACAGAGGATTTAAGCATCGGAGATTATATTGAAGATAAAAAATCATTTTCACCTGAAAATTTTGCAGACATAGATTTTCTAAAAACAGGATTACCTAAAATGATGAATGAATTGACCGAACGCGAACAAAAAGTTTTGATAAACAGATTCGGAATTGATTCAAATGAGCCGAAGACGTTATCTCAGCTTGGTGACATGCTCGGCTATTCTAAAGAACGTATCAGACAGATTGAGGAGGGAGCGATAACTAAACTAAGACATAATTCAAACATGTCACATTATAGAGACTATTTAACAAACTAAATCTAATAATCGTAATTCATCATCTAATCAACCGGTATTGAATATGAGCTTGCTTTCTGATACCGGTGTTTATTTTTATATATTAAAGGCGGAGCCTTTGGCTCCGCCACATACTTAATGTAAATTATTTTTGATAACAGGTTGAGCCTCTTTGTTACTACACAATGTAACAAGAAGATTATTTATCATCTTGGCTTTTTCCAGTTCATCAAGTTGAACGATATTATTAGCAGTCAATCTGTTTAACGCCATTTCTACCATACCGACAGCACCTTCTACAATTGTTTTTTTCGCATCAATAACTGCAGCAGCTTGTTGTCTTTGGAGCATAGCAATAGCAATTTCAGGAGCATAAGCAAGGTGAGTAATTTTAGCATCCACTACATTTATCCCTGCAACTTTGACATTTCTTTGTATTTCGGCTTTCAACTTAGCAGAAATTTCGGCACTATCACCACGCAAAGAAGATTTTCCTGACTCTTCCGGCGCATCATAAGGATACATTCTGACAATATTTCTCAATGCCGAATCGCTTTGTGCTGAAATGAAAGTCTTGTAATCATCTACATTAAATATTGCCTTTGCAGTATCCGCAACTTCCCAAATTACAATAATACCGACTTCAATCGGATTACCAAGTTCATCGTTGATTTTTTGTTTTCCATTATCAAGAGTCATTGCTTTAAGCGAAATTGTAGTTAGTGGAGTTGCACTCATTGAGAACGGATTAACCCAGTGGAAACCTGCTCCGCGAAGAGTTCCGACATATTTACCAAAAATTGTCAGCGCAAGCGCTTCTTGTGGTTTTAAAATTCTAAATCCACCTACAATGAAAACAGCTATAACTAACACGACTGGAATAATAAACGGTGTGATAAAAGCAAATGGCAAAACCGCAATAGCAACCAAAATCAAAAGCCCTAAAACAATAAACCCGTTTATCGCAAAAGCAGGTTTTTCTTGTTCTTTACTTTGAATTTCCAACTCTTGATACTCTTGTTTTGGTAATTTATTTGCCTTGCAATATCTTGTGATAAAGGTTTTGTTATCGGTAATTTCAATATTTCCTTTTACAAATAGTTTAAAATACTTGACAAGTTCTCCATTATCAAACCATGTACCGTTACAATCCGAACACTTATCAACGATAATTCCGTTAAAATAAACTTTTTCCATAGTTTTAGTACAGCTAGGACATTCACGTGGAGACTCTTTTACGTTTATATTAACCATTTCTGCAGGGTTAATAAGTTCACTTTTTAAACCGAGCATTTCGCCAATTTTCTTTAGCGTTGGATATTTTATCCACATTCCGCCACAGTCCTTGCAATACTGTACAGTTAGGTCACAAATATTCAGAACCTCAAGTTCTGAACCACATTTTGGACATTTCATATAAACTCCCTTCTTTCTTAACTAAATATTTAAAAGTGATTTTGCAAATTCAATTGATTGTTCGTTTATTGTTCCACCAGCAAGCTCCGCCAAAGCCTTAATCCTATTATCACCAGTTAAGACATACACTTCAACCTTTGTTTCATCTTCCTGCGATTTTCTGACATAGAAGTGCTTATTGGCTTTTGAAGCTATTATTGCTTGGTGGGTAATGACAATAACCTGATGAGATTTGCTTAATTCAACAATTTCATCAGCTACACTTTGAGTAGCCTTGCCTGAAATTCCTGTGTCGATTTCATCAAAAATAACGGTGTCAATATCATCATTTTGAGCGAAAATAGACTTTATCGCAAGCATAACTCTTGAAATCTCACCACCAGATGCAACTTTAGCAAGAGGTTTTAAGTCTTCTGAAACATTTGTAGAAATCATAAATTCAACATTGTCAGCCCCATTTTGCCCAAGTTCTTTTGGAGTTATTTTAATTTCAAATCTGGCTTTTGGAAGCTCTAACACCGCAAGTTTATCTTGAATCAAAACTGACAAAACTTGAGCGTAATTGCTACGGTTTTCCGTAATTTTTGATGCAATTTCAGTTAATTCTGACTTAGATTTTGAAATTTCTTGCTCTAATTTATCTATATTTTGTGTCGAAAATTCAATTGTCGAAAGCTCATTTGAAAACTGTTCATAATTTTGCAAGACAGATTCTAAAGTTCCACCATATTTTCTTTTGAGTTTGTCAAAAATAAACAATCTTTCTTGAATTTCATTCAGCCTTTCGGTGTCATTATCAAGATTTTGACTGTATTCTCTAAGGGTTGATGATAAATCTTTCAAATTCTCAACCGCATCAACAAACTGTTGATTAACCTCTTCAAGACTTGAATCAAAACCTGCCGCCTTAGATATATCAACTTTTATTTTGGCTAGTGCTTCAAGAATTGAACCGTCATCACCGTTGATTGCCCAATAAGAACTACCTGTGAGTTCTTTTAGTTTCTCTGCATTTTCCAAAACCTCAAGTTCTTGATTTAGCTCATCTTCTTCTGTAACGCTTTGGATATTTGCCTCTTCAATCTCATTTATCTGAAATTTTAAAAAATCAATTTGGGATTCTGTAGCATTAGCTGAACTTTTTGCAGTTTCAAGAGCTGTTAATAGTGTTTGATATTCTATATACTTAGTCTTGTATTCATCAAGCAATGCTCCATAATCTTCTCTACCATAAGAATCAAGCAAGTTGATATGATACTGCGGTTGTAAAAAAGTATAGGTCTGATGTTGAGAATGAATATCAACAAACAGTGTTCGCAAACTTTTCAACAATTCTTGATTAACAAGAGTGCCATTAATTCTTGAGCGAACAGAATTTTGCGTAATTTCTTTTGAGATAATTATTTCAGAGCCAAGATTATCAATACCGTTTTCTTCAAACAATTTTGATAAATCATGTTTGGTATTTTCTAGAGTGATTTCAATACTGGCTTTGTCGCAACCTGTTTTTATTACGTCTTTTGAAACTCTTGATGAAAAAACTAAATCAATTGCATTTAAGATAATACTTTTCCCTGCGCCTGTTTCACCTGTGATTATATTTAATCGATTATCGAAATTTGCGCAAAGTTCATCTATTAAAATGTAATCTTTTAATTTTATCTGCTTAATCATCTTGCTATTTTATATTATTAATTTTGTAAAACCGCTGCTCCACAACATTTTTTGTATTTTTTACCGCTACCGCAAGGACATGGATCATTTCTTCCAATCTTCTTAGTTGTGTCAAATTGCGGTTTGTTTTCGTTATCCTCAATAATTCCTAATGTGTTAGAAAAGGCATTTGAACGATATAAAACAGTTGTTGAAGATATAATCTTATTTGAAACATATCTGCGTTTATATTTTTTTAATAATTCTTCTAATGTATAATTCTTGCCTAAAACAGCATTAACGATTTCCATGAAATTTTTATGCTTATCTGCAACCATGCGAATTAAGTTTGCTGAATATTTGTCATTTTCAAGGAAATATTTGATACAAGAATCAAAATTAAGAACTTTTGTATAATCTTTAACTTCAAAAATTTTGTTGAATGTACCATAGAACGGAATTGCATACAACCCCAATTCTTTATCATAAATGATACCGACATCATAGGTTTCTTTGTGAGCAGAAAATCCGCCAAGTGAATTTTCTAAGAAATTGTCATAAGAATTATTAAATTCACTTACATTAAAGAATTTGTATTCTTCAGGCTCTACAATTAAGTCCTTATAATCGGCTTTTGTGCCATCTTCAGCATAATCATTAAACATACCGATTAAATCATCAGCATGCTTATTTGTTGTAATAATTTCTGTTGTACCAAAGAAATCTACAAATTTTTGATAAATTTCGGCAACATCGTCTTCAATTTCTTTTTGTTTTTCAGGATTGTCTAAGTACACCAATTCAGGATTTTGGATAATTTTTGCAACTGCAAATCTATAAGCATCATCCTTTTTAGTTGCAGGCAAAACTCCTGAAATCTCTAACAAGAAGTAATCACCATTAAGATTAACGATTCTTGCAATAATATAATCTCCTGAACCCAACCCTCTAAATGCAGTCATTTTCATCAATGATGTAATCAAATATCTTCTTTCGTTTACGATGTTAAGAAGGTCAAATCCAGTTTTTGTCACCTTTTTGATTTCAAAAACAGAAGAAATTGAATTGTCGATGGCTTCAACAATTTCTTTTGTTTCTTTATCTAAGCCTTTTGAGTTTTCAAGATAAAGTTGAGGAATACTTTTTAAATCTTCGCCCAAATTTCTTTCCAATATGTAACTAAAACAAGCTGTTTGTAGTGGCACATTACCTTTTGAATTAGCTCCGATTGTTCTTAAATATTCGTTAAAATCCAGTTTTATTTCTTCATGACTTTGGATAAAGTCTGCTATATTTTTAATTACGCCATTTATACTGTCCATGCGCTCTTGGATATTCATTTTTTCTCCCCTTATCTGATACTTGTATATAACAGAATATAATATTCATCTCTAAAACTCAATATATTAAGATATCTCAACTAGTCTGTCAGCTTGAAATCACCATTTTTCTTGATGTGTTCAACTAAACCGCCATCTTTCAACAGTTTAATCATAACAGGCGGAAGTGGCTCTATTTGGATAATTGAACCGTTTGTAAGGTTAGTGATAACACCTTTTTCTATATCAAGTTCTAATTCATCACCATCATCTATTGAATCTGTATCACATTCAATAGCCAACAAGCCGATATTTATTGCATTTCTATAAAATATTCGTGCAAACGATTTTGCTAAAACAGCGCCAACCCCTGCAATTTTCATGATTAAAGGAGCATGTTCTCTTGATGAACCTAATCCGAAATTTGAACCAGCTACAACAAAATCACCTTTTTTCATTCTTGATGCAAAAGTCTCATCAGCATCTTCCAGTACATGTTTTGCGAATTCAGGTAAATTGGACCTCAAATGATATAATCTTCCTGGTGCAATGTGGTCTGTTGAAATGTTGTCTCCAAATTTGAATGCTTTTCCCTTCATAAAAACTCTCCTTTTCCTCTATCTATACTACCGCAAAAACAAAATATGTGTTATAATAATATACAAAAAAGGTGGTTATCTATGTATTTTAGCAGAAAATGTAAAGTAACGTTCATTTGCCATGGTGCAACAATTTATTCGGAAGAAGGAAGATTCTCCGATGCAGAAAATTACCCTCCATTATCCGAACTCGGAGTAGAAGAGATGGAAAATATGGCAAAGTATTTGAAAGCACGTGGAGTAAAGAATGATGTAATTTATACTTCACCTTCTGTTAGGACAATGCAATCTGCAATGATGGTTTCTAAAGTATTTAAAAAAGACTATGTTGTAGTAGATGACCTCAAAACGCGAGAATGCGGAGACTGGAACGGATTAACTTTTTCTCAGATTGTTGATAAGTACCCTGAAGGTTTAGAACGTATATTAAAATACCCTGATGAAAAAACTATTGCTAATGCAGAAGGCTCAACCGCCTTTATTGCTAGGACTAAAAAGGTCATAGATAGACTTGTTGCTGAAAATATCGGAAATAGAATTATAATAGTTACTCACCCTGAGGTTATTCAGGCAGCAATTTGCGGAGCATTGGATATTCCTGCGGATAAATTACCGAAAATATTTATAAGAACCGGTAGTGCAACCCAAATCAGTTACTTTGAACAATGGGCAAGTTTGGTTTATTCAGATTACGTACCACAATAAGTTGAGATATTTAAGGCTTATATTTTATTTAATACCGATTAATCTTTGACTTTCCTTGATTAAAAACTCTTTTCCTGGACGAATATCAATAAAGTCCCAAGGAAGTGTTTTTTCATAATCATAGTTCTGTATTGCATAATAATCTGTATCAATATTGAACGCTTTTGCTGCTTTTTTATATGCCCCTAACTTACCACCAAGCCTATACACTTCAATCAGATAATCAGTTAATTTTTCATCTCCACGCGAAGTCAAGGCTTGATAATAATCCCATTTCGCACTTGATACACTTGATTGTATTCCTAGCTTATGGAGTTCTTTTTGTAAATATTTTGATTTTTTTTCTAATATTTTTTCATCTTCTCGACCAAACCACTGAAAAGGAGTGTTAGCTTTTGGAACAAATGTTGAAAAACCAAACGAAATTTCAAACTTTTTAAATTTTGCCTTTATTCGTTTACATAGATTTATAATTTCTTCTAAATCTTCCATAGTCTCTGTCGGAAGTCCTATCATTCCGTAAAACTTCATCCCATGAAGATTACATTCTATTGCAACTTCAATTGCTTTAAAAATTTGTTCTTCCGTCAAATTTTTATTTATAACCTTTCTAAGCCTTTCACTACCAGCCTCAATTGCCAGTGTCAAATTTTTTTGTCCGGCTTTTACTAAAGTATTCACAATCTCAGGTGTAAACGAATCGACACGAAGAGAAGACACACTCATTTCTATTTCTTGTCCACTATCAATTTTGTTTTCAATGTACTTACAAATATCTTTAAATCTTGGATGAGAGGTCAATTGAGCACCAAGTAGTGCAATCTTATTTGTATACCTCAACCCAAGTTCTATAGATTCTATAATTTTATCGTATTCAACAAACCTTATCGGTAAGTTCATATAAGATGCAAGACAAAAACCACACCTATTTGCGCATCCACGTTCTACTTCCAAGATAAAAGTATTAGGGAAAAACGCTTTATTACTTAAAATTGGAGTATAAACGCATTCTGTAAGCTTTTTGGTAGCTTTTTTAACACATGCTTGATTTAAAGCTGGAACATAAACCCCTTCAATAGTTGAAAGTTCTACTAGCGTTTCTTTTTTTGTCTTGCCTTCCTCTTTGCATTTTTTACAAAGTTCAACAACTCTTAGGTTTGCATCTTCACCATCACCAAGAATAAAGAAATCAAAAATTTCTTTATAAGGAACAGGATTTGACGTAACTACAGGGCCACCTGCAAAAATCAATGGGGCAGTCTCTTTGCGTTCATTCGCTTTTAATTCAAACTTGTTCCACTCTAAAAATTTGAATATCGCAAGAAAATCCGTATCAAAAGTAAATGACATACCAATTAAATCAATCCTGTCTCTCATTAGAACTGTTGTTTTGGTGTCGTCATAAACTCGTTCTATATTTATATCTTCAAGCATGTCAATTGCTCGATATAGCCACAAATAACCTAACGATGACAAAGCAAAGGCTTCCGGTCCCGGAAAAAAGAACCACATGTTAAAATCTGCATCTTTTTTTATTTTTCTATCATATAAAAATATTTCGTTGCGTTCTTCTTTAGCCATGTTGTTCAAGTTCGTTACCTGTATCTTTCTCATTGATTGGGGTTAAATATAACTCATCAACCAATACGCAAATAGTAGCTGCAATTGCCGGCGATAGAATCACACCAAATAATCCCAAAAATTGTTCTGCTATAAATAATGCAACTAAAATACTTATTGGATGAAGTTTCATAAATTTACCGAACAAAAATGGGCGAATTACATAGTTATTTACCTGCTGAATAGTCAGGAATAAAATAATAGCAATTAGGACTTTTACCCACCCAAGTGGGAAAGCAACTGCAACAATTACTGAAACGGCAATCGTTGGTCCAAGTACTGGAATGATTTCGCAAATACCTGCAATTAAACCTAATAATATTGGATATTCAATTCCAAGTAGTGCAACTACGATTGTAATCATTACACCAACCAAAATCATTGAAATAGTTTGTGCTCTTACGTAATTACCAACTTTAGATGTTATATTATATAATATGCAACCTGCTTTTTCTTTCATTGCAGAAGGAAAAAACTCTATGAATTTATCTCTTAAATAAACCTTGTCTACCAATATATAATAAACGAACATTGTCAAAGCTAATGTAATAAATATTCCTTGAGCGGCTGCTACAGTAATATTCATAGATTGATTAAGCACATTCTGTGCAATATCTGATGAGGCGCTTGATATATTGTCAACAGGAATAATATCTAAAAGTGTTCTGCCATAAAGCTTTGTCTGAGTAATAAAGCTGTACAAATTAGCCGCCTTTTGAGGCATGATTGAGATAAATAATTCAACTTCTTTGTAGCACATTATAATAATAGGCAAAATTAAAGCGAATAATGCTACAATTGCAGATAATACAATAATAGAAGAGGCTGCAGCCCTATTCTTAATTTTTTCTTGAACACTGTTTACAAAAGGGTTTAATGCTGCGGCAATTACAAATGACGCAAACAATAACATCAAAAGCCCTGTAATTTTAGGTATTAAGAGCAATATAAAAACAGCAAGTGCTGTAAATATAATCATTTTTGGATTAAAAAACTTCTTTAGCATGTATTTTCCCTTATTTTTTGTCTGATAAAGCCCTTAAATAATACAAAAAACGATTAATTATTTCAACTATCCAACAATTTATACAACATTCTCATGTATGCGTAAATACTGGAATAGCTACCCATGTATATAAAGCAATATATAATAATGTTAAACAATTCCGTAACATTTCGTAACATGAAAACTCAAAAAAGGCAATTATCAAAAACAGAAATACTTTATATAAATACGAGGACACTAAACACAAGGATACGAGGACAATGGGTTTCTTATTAGGCGCATTCGGAAAATTAGCTGCGGGCAGGCGAGTTAGACAACTCCAAGCTCAAATGATGCGCGTCCAGTCTAGACTGAGACGAGCAACCCGCGACGTATCCGAAATGGAAAAGCAATTACAAAGACAAGAAAAAGCTCAATTAAATGCAGTTACAGCACAAGGCATGATGGCTAAGCAATGTGCATTGGGTCAAGTATTAGGCGGTGACCAATCAGCATTCCAAGCTTTACAACAAACAATTGCAAGTGGCGGTACATTATCAGCAGAAGATACACAAAAATATAATAACTGGTCTTCAATGTATACTCAAGGTTCAACTACAATTGGCGCATACAATGAACAATGGATTTCTCAAATGAAACAACAAATTTCTGACAATTTCGAAGTTCTAAGAGAAACTCAATTGGAACCATTGAAAGACGAAGAAGAAATGTTACAAACAGAAAAAGATTCTTTGGAATCTCAAATCCAAATTGCACAGCAAGATTACGAAGCTTGCAAGAAAATGGAACAAGCAGATGCAAAGAACCTCGCTCCAAACTACACAGGTCAAGGTTAAGGATAAACAATACAATATGCAAAGCTCGCGCTCATCCGCGAGCTTTTTTGATGCGTAGGTAGAGTTATTGTAAGAGAGAATTTAAGTCATGCTAACCTTGCATAATCCAAGACTGTTTCGGAATCTCTAGTTAAACAAGCCAGTTATGTTTCCACAACAATATTAATTTCTGTAAAACAATTTACAAATTTTTCGTAATAAGCTACAATGAGGACATGGAAAATATGAGTTTGAATGAGAAGATTAACGAGCTTGTCGTTAAAATGGCGAAAGAGCCTAATGTTATAGAAAATTATCACCAATTGTCTGAGCTTTATATGATGCAAAAGGATTACGATAAAGTTATGTCAGTTTTAGACAGCCTTTTGGCAATCAAACCTGATGATGTTCAGGCACTTGTCGGTATGGGAACAATGTGGTTTTATGAAAGAGATTTCAGAAAATCATTATCCTATTACAATAAAGCATTGGAAATTAATCCGAAAAATTTCTTAATCTATTATAATATCGGAAATGTGTTTGCTGAATGGAAAAATTTCTCAAAAGCATTATTTTACTATAACAGAGCTATTGACTTAAACTCATCAAACCCTGAAATTTATAATGCAATTGCACTTTTATATCAGGATATTGAAGACTATGTTGAGGCTAAAGCTTATTATGAAAAAGCACTTTCTCTAGATCCTGAAAATGTTAATGCATTAATCGATATGGGAAATGTTTGTTTCAAGCTGTTTGATTATAAAACGGCATTGAAATTATTCAAAAAAGTTTTTGTCTTAAATCCTGATAATGAGCTTGTTGCTGTTTGTATCGCAAACGCACTGACTCTTATGAAAGAAGAAAAAGAAGCATATTTGTATTATGACAAAGCTCTTTCAATGACAGATGACAAATACAGAATTTTTATTTCTTATGCAATTTCATTGACTGAGTTTAAAAAATACAATGAAGCTGAAGCTATGTACAAGAAAGCAATTGAATTTGCTCCAAAACAGCCTAATGCATATATCTTGTTAGCTAACTTGTATTCTACTCAAAATAGAGTCAAAGAGGCAATTGAACTATATAGAAAAGCATTGAGGGTCGAACCTAATAATGCTGAAACGTATATGTTATTAGGCAATGCTCACTACTTGGACAAAGATATAGAACAAGCGATTTCATCATATCGTGCATCTATAGGGATTGCACCAGATAACGATGAATATAGATTAATATATAGCCAAGTTGTAGATGATTATGTTAAGTCTGCCCGTGGAGAAGTCTAATGCGTGATTCTATAGGAATCTTTGACAGAATTATTTCATTTCTCTCTTATATTACTGCCGGATGGGGCGGAATGATTGTGCTTGTTGTTATGTATTTCAGAAAAAAAACACCTTCCCATTTTTTGAGATACAATGCTATGCAATCAATATTTATCTCATTACTATATTTTATCATTGCAATGGGCTTAGGATTGATTTTGAAGTTTCTTTCATACATTCCGTTTATTAATTATTTGGTTGCACAAATTGCATTTTTCTTCAATCGACCATTATTACTTGATTATTCACTTATTCAACTATTTACAACATGTTTGATTGCATATTTGGCAATATCTTCACTATTGGGAATTTATCCAAGAGTTTATTGGATATCTAAAAATATTATTGACAGAAATGTATAGTTTGGCATTGCAAGAGAAGGCAAGATGGCTAGCTCTAGCTATTTACTTGACCAAATTCAGAGTGACAATAATCCATATGTTCAATTTGAGATTCCGAAACCGTCTTGGATTATTGGCAGTTCGGACGGCTCAACGCAGTCCTCACTGGGACGTGGGTTCACTCCGTTCACGCGGCGCACTTGCCAAAATCCGCAGTTCGGAATGACAGTAAATAACTTGCCCTCCGAGCCTCTTGTCATCTTGACATCTGAAAAAATCCCATGTTGACAAAAAAGTCTGGTTGATGTCTAATAATATTGTATATTAGCCGAAATTTTCGTGCTGGATTTGACGGTTAGTATAAGTAGTAAAAAGCAGGGACGCGAAGCCTAAGCTCCCAACAATGCTTGTGTAGGGCGAATTTGGTAAAATTAAAGGAGAAATTATGCCAACTATTAACCAGCTTGTACGTTCTGAACGTAAAAAGCTACAAGACAAAACAAAATCTCCAGCTTTGATGAATTGTCCTCAAAGACGTGGAGTATGTACAAGGGTTTATACAACAACCCCTAAAAAACCAAACTCAGCACTTAGAAAAGTTGCAAGGGTTAGATTAACTAACGGATTTGAAGTAACTTCTTATATTCCGGGTATTGGTCACAACTTACAAGAACACAGTGTTGTTCTAATCAGAGGTGGTCGTGTTAAGGATTTACCTGGTGTTCGTTATCACATCGTTCGTGGTACTTTAGATACTGCAGGTGTTGCTAACAGAGCTCAAAGCCGTTCTAAATACGGTGCTAAAAAAGATGCAAAGGGAAAAGGAGGTAAGAAGTAATGTCTAGACGTTCTAAACCTGCAAGAAGAATACCTTTAGCAGACCCAGTTTATAATAGTGTTGATATCTCAAAATTCATTAACAGAATTATGAGACGTGGTAAAAAATCTTTAGCTGAAAAGATTTTCTACGGCACAATGGAAAGAATTAAAGAAAGAACTAATGAAGATCCAATCGAAATTTTCCAAAAAGCTATGACAAACGCAACTCCATTGCTTGAAGTTAAAGCTCGTCGTATTGGTGGTTCTACTTACCAAGTTCCTATCGAAGTTAAAGCTGATAGAGGATTTGCACTTTCTTCTTCTTGGTTGATTGAATCAGCTAAGAAAAGAGGCGGTAAATCATTCATTGATAAATTAACTAACGAATTAATCGACGCTTCAAACGGTCAAGGTGCAGCTTGCAAAAAACGTGAAGATACTCACAAAATGGCTGAAGCTAACAAGGCTTTCGCTCATTACAGATACTAATTTTTTAGTTAATAAAAATTTAGCAGACATGTTGTATAGCATGTCTGCTTTTTTAATATTAAATAGGATTTATATCCTAATATTTTTAAGGTCATTTTCAGGTGTTGTAGTTGTTTTTATATTGTAATTTTCGCATAATGTCGTATAAACAGATGGATTTACTAATGTCGGAGAACACTCGCTCATATATATATTCTTAGCATTTAAATTTTTCAAATTGATTAGCCCTGATATAGTCATAACATCACATGTTGTAAAGAAAAAAGTTATCCTATTATCAGTAATTGTTAATTTGTTAAACAACAATTTTAGAACATTCATCGCTATAGGTACATAATTTCCTACATTTATAGTTAATACGTTATCTTTGAAACTTTCATAGGAAAAACTTATAACAAATTCATCATTATTTAGCTTACTGAAAAAGTCTTTAAAATATTCTTTTTGGAGTTCAGAATGTGCATCAAAACCAATAATATACAGTCGTTTTATGTCTCCATTATTAACTTTTTTGCAAATATTTTCAAACTCAATTAAGATTTCATCCTTGTTAAACCCTAAATTGGTATCATTTTTAATTTTTCCTTTTGAAAAGCCTTTAGCATTCAAAGCTGACTCAATTACTTCTTCATAACTATTATCAGAAAGTTTTATTACACCATCAGGAACAATATAATCATTAGAAAATAGTCTGCCACGATAAAAATATTCAGAATTTCCTCGAGAATTTTTAGTCAAAAGTATTGCTCCTGGAAAAGTTGCAAAATCTAAGATACAATTTTCAGTCGTGTCACCATAGTGACCTTTTAAATGGTCAAATTTTTGGAAATTACGAAGTGCGTGCGTGATTAATAGATTTGAATGAGTATAAATGTCTATATTTTTATCTTTTGTATCTTCTAATATCGCCATTAAATCAAAAAAATTGTTCCCTGAGACAAGTATTGCCTTACCTTTTCTCGTAGAATGAGAAACTTTAACCTTCGAAATTTCTCCAAAAGTTGAAATCAATTGCCGACTAATTTCGTCTTGAAGCCCATTATCCAATTTTGAAAGCCTATCAATTTGCGAAATTAAAATTTCACTATTGATATTTTTTGAGTTAAATAAATTCAGAATCTCTAGTAATTCATGAAAAGTATTGTTGTTAAATTTGCCAAAATCGTTCAACTTAATTAAATTCAGGCTGACACTTTTCAAAACAATTATCAAAATACTCACAAAATTTTTCTGTTTGGTTGATGTTTTTTGATATTTATCAAAGAAAATTTTCTCCCCATGAGCAATCGCTTTTGAAAGATTTGTTTTTTCATTGAATTTTATTTGTTTATTGAGTAATTTCCTTGGTAATTTTGTTTTTTTGCAAATATCGGAATAAATTCGTAAAGTTTCCTGCAATATATAATATTCTTTTAAAATAATTGAATATAGCTGATTTTCACTAAATTCATTAACCGATACCATACTCGCAATTATTTGTGTTATTTCAATTTTGATATTTTTGTTATTAGCACCAAAATTCTCAAGTTTAAGCATATAATATGCGATTTGTTGAAGAAAACTTAATGAAAGTTCTTCTAAAGCTACAATTGCTGGAGAAATAGAGCAAGCTCCTCTTGCGCTACATTCATTTACTACATTATAAGTTATTTTGTATTGATTATTGTTTTGCATAATTGTTCCTGTCCATATTTTCTAAATATTTGATTATTTCCTCAGATTCGTAAATCTTATCTTCAGTTTCCTCATTATATAAAAATGGAACTTGGTCAACTCCACCAATAGTGAGAAGTCTAAGTGCATTGTCGTTATTTATCGTGTCAAATTTGTGGAATTTTATATGGTTCTCTTTCATAAAATCCATTACTTTTCTGCAGTAGGGGCAACTTTCAAGAATAAATAAATCTAACATTATTCCTCCTTTTTTATTTATGACAATATAAGGTGAGCGAAAATGATATTTTTTTAAATTACCCTTGTGATTATTTTTTATCCTGCTGGGTTAATTGCAAAATAATGATTTTTATACTAAACTACAGCTATGAATAAAAAGAATATATTATTTGTTTTTGGAACAAGACCTGAAGTTATCAAACTTGCACCGGTCATTTTAGAACTAAAAAAATATCCTGAAAAGTATAAGGTTATTATTTGTAATACTGAACAGCAAAAAGAATTGTCTAACCAAACATTGGCATATTTCGGTTTAAAAGCTGATATCAACTTGGACTGTATGAGAGAAAATCAAACTCTCGTAGAAATTCAATCAAGAATTTTGACATCTTTAGACAAAGTTTTTGCAGATAATAAAGTTGATGCAACCATTGTTCAGGGTGATACAATGACTGTATTGTGTGGGGCTTTAACAAGTTTTTACAGAAAGATTCCAGTATTCCACGTAGAAGCAGGATTGCGTTCGTATGATATTTATGAACCGTTTCCAGAAGAAGTTATGCGACAAATGACATCTCGCGTCGCTCAATTGCATTTTGCACCAACAGAGAAAAATAGAAAAGCTTTGTTAAAAGAAGATATTTCAGAATCAAAAATTCATGTAACGGGTAATACTGTAATTGATGCATTGTTTTGCTTGTCAGAAAACACAATGTCTCAAGCAAAAGCTTTTTACGAAGAACAAAACATACCTGTAGATGATAAATTGGTACTAATTACTGTTCATAGAAGAGAAAATCATGGTGAAAGAATTGACCATATATTGGATGCTTTAGAATATTTAATCAAAAAATATTCAGACCATCATTTTGTTATTCCTGTTCACCCAAATCCGAATGTAAAATGTAAAATTTACTCAAGACTTGGCGAATATGAGAATGTATCATTATTAAAACCTTTGGATTATCCGTATTTGGTTTATTTGATGAAAAATGCCAAATTAATTTTGACAGATTCTGGCGGAATTCAAGAGGAAGCCCCATCTTTTGGTTGTCCTACTCTTGTTATGCGTTATGAAACAGAACGTCAAGAAGGGATTGACGCTGGAGTTTCAGTTCTTGTTGGTGCTGATTATGACAAGATTACCTCTTACGCATCTGAGATTTTGTCAAAAACAAGACAAGAAACGAGATTAAAAGCTCAAAATCCTTATGGAATCGGTGATTCTGCTAAGACTATTGAACATTTGATTGGCGAATATTTTGCAGCAGACAATATTTAGTATTGAATTAAGTCATTCTGAAAGCTTAAAAACCTTGCCAACTTGTTTGACTTATTCAACTAGTAATGTTAATAAAGAGCCCCTGAACTTGTTTCAGGGGCTTTAGTAAAAAAGGATTGCCACAGTCGTGCAAATGCACTCCTTCGCAATGACGTTATGTATTTTCAATATCGTCATTGCGAGCGATAGCGAAGCAATCCAGCTTTCTTTTAGATAAATTTTATTTGGGACAGTAGTGGAAACCAGTTCTGAATAACAATAAAAAAGAAGGTCAGCATTGCTATGCCGACCTTCTTCTTTAAACTTAACTTTCATTACGCACTTTGGTTAAATTTGAAGGTTCTATCTATGTTTTTAGAAATTACACCTTTAATAACATCATATTCAGTTTGCAATGAAGTGTGTTCAGTATCAATATTTTTCAATTCAATATCATATATGTTGTCTTTTGCTTCAATATCGTTCATTGCTCTGTTATATTCAGCCTCAGCCTTTGTAACAGCTGCATCATCAGTTTCTTCTGTGATTTTTGTACAAGATTTGTAATCTAAACTGTTCCAGTTGTAAGATTTGTCAACTTGTTCCAAAGTTACGATACCGCTTTCTAATGCGTATTCCATCCATTGAGATGATGATGCCAAACCATTTTCAATAGCTTTGTAGCCTTGTTGCATTCTTTTGAACAAGTTTGTATACCATTGAGCCTTTGTATTAGCATTATCTTTATTGGATGTATCGTTAGAATCTACCCAAGCATATTTTGGAGTACCATTGTTTTTAATCATTGTTTCAACAATATGTTGCTTGATAATTGTATTGAAACTGTTTGATTGAGTCAAATTTGATTGTTTCAAATATTGAAGAATGAAATCAATGTCAGTCAAGTTTTCAGGAGTTACTGTAACTTTTTTTGTTTCACCATTTTCATCAATGTATGAAATTACTTTATTACTTTGCAAATCTTCAACAACTTGATTTTTAGATTCGCCATCAAAAATAGTATCTAAGAAGGTATCTTTTGCAGTTTGGTAGTTTGTTAATTGTTGTGCAAGTGTCACATTCTCCAAACCTGGGATATATGCTTTCAAATCAATACCCATATCTTTAAGTTCATTAGATTTACCGGCTTTATCAATCAAGATTTGTGCAAATTTCTCTTTATTTATACTGTTCATAATACTGTTGATAATATCATCAGCCAAATCATCGTAGTATTTTTTTACTTCAGATGCATCTGTGCTATTATAGATACCACCTTCAAAAGCTTGATATGGGCTTTTTTCTGTACCATCACCTGTCAAAATAAAGAATGAGTTTGAAGTTTCTGAGTCAACAGTTTCATTGTAGTATAAGTTATTTACAAAATCTTTGAAAGATACACCTTTTTTAATCGCATCATCAATAGATTTAATCGCATCATCGATAGATGTTTCCTTTACAGCATACCCTAAAGTTCTTGAAGAAGTTGTCTCACTTGACCCCTCTTCATTAGTTTTAGATTCTGATGAAGTTTGATCGCCTGTTGTATATTCACAACTTTTAACATTACCTGTTGCTTTATCAACAACAATTTGGATATCACCGTCAATTGTATATGTAATAGTACCTGCCTTTTTATCCTCTGTTGATGACAAATCTATTACATCTGCTCTTTGAATACCATTAATTTTTGAGTCAGAGCCATCTGCATTATACATTGTTCTTTCTGTATAGTTGATGCTCTTAATTTTAGCATCTAAAGATTTATAATCAGTTTCTGAAATTAATCCTTCATTTTTTAATTTGTCGATATTGTAGTTGTTAGAATTTGTTCCATTGAATGCATTTTTGAAAGCCTCAATACTTGAACTAGTAATAGTATAAGTATTTCCAACTGTAATATTATCACCATCAAGTCCTAGATTTAATGTATCTACAGGACTATTTACTAAATAGCTTTTCAATGCAGTGCTAACTGCTTTATTTAAGTTAGCAGTTTCTTTAATAAAAGCTTTGTAGCTTGATTGGAAGTTTTGAAGTTCTAATGATGATTCAAAACTGCTGTATTGTTCATAGTAAGATTTCAAATCTTCAACGCTAATATTGTTGAAAGGTGTTGGGTATGCATCATTTTTCATAGCCCCAATATTTTCAAAATAAGTAGTTGTGTATTCCAAACCATGAGCTTGTAAATATTTGTTCAAGTTTCCACCTGCATTTTTGAACATAGCAGCTTCAGATTCGCTAACCAACAATTGACCTGATGCGTTAGCTAAACCGTATTGAGTATTGTATGAACTGTATGCTGTCAATGCATTGAAAGTCAAATTTTGAGAGACAGCTTCACCATTCACGTCATAGTTAGAGAACTTCATTGTAGCATTATTCAATGCGTTGATGTAGTTTTCACTAGCTTGTGAACTTTGAGTTGATAAGCGCATTTTAGCATTGTTGATAGTTTGAGACCTCAACTCATTATCAGCCAATCTAGCTGTGATTGTTAATAATCTAGCTTGTGATGCTGCCATTCCCATAGTAAAGCTTGTTCCTTTCGTTTTCCTTGAAACTTTTCTTATTCATATAATCGGCATTTTTACTGGAAACTTTAGGATTTTTAGGGGTTTTATTAAGATTTTGTAACATAAATTTCTCATAAAAAATCAGAAAATTTTCTAACAAAAAAGGACAGATAAAAAATCCGTCCTTAAATTATCATCCATCATATATTAAATTTTTTATTAACCCATAGAAGAAAATGAACCTGAGCAACCTCCACAAGATGAACCGCTGAATGAGGCGCCAGAATCAACTCCACCTGCTGCAGAAAATCCGCAATCACCAAGAACTGCTACCGCTGCTGAAAAATCACTCATAAAACCTGAGTCTGAATCTGTAAAACTTTCGTTTGCATACATTGCATAATCAACAGCTGTAGGATTAGATGATACATAAGTGTCATATTCACCAACAGTCAACAAACTTTTTGCATTACCCAAACCCATTGCTAAAATACCTGAGTTTTCAACCGGATTATTCTTTTTAACATTAGAACTTTTATTAGTAGCTGCTGTCTTTGTTGCCTTGTCTCCGAATAATAATATCATCTCTGTCTCCTAATATCTCATATTCTTTACACTAATATAAAGTTTTTCAAATTTATCTAATTTCAGCATGTATATTTTTCGTTACAAAAGTTAATATATATTTCGACCCCCATGTCTAAATCCAAAGGTTGATGCACATGCTAAATAAAGATTGTAGTATATATGTGTAGATTAGGGAGGTAAGAGAATTGAAAAGATTATTTTTAATATTCACATTCTTAATTTCATTTATGTTCTCAAACTTGGCTGCGAGTGCGGCTGAAAATCATTTGCACACAATTACATTAGAAAAAAACAATTCAGGATATAATATCATCCTCGGAACTGACAGCATTGCAAAAGTCGCAAAAAAAGCACCATCAGAAGATGAATTGATATTAGATTTAAGAGGAGTATCTTCATCCGAAACAGTTAATGCCATCTATAAAGGTACAAACAGCATTGACAGTTTGGTTGTTGAAAATACTGCACCAAATAAATTGAGAATCCATGTTAAAGCTGATGATATCAAAAATTCAACTGTTATGATGGAACCGATTACAGGAGAAACAACAATTGTTGGTGAAACTGTTCCTGTTGAAAAAGTTCTTTGGGTAACATTTGTGTTGGCTTTGTTCTGTGTAATTTTCAAAGTTTCTAAAGATATATCAGAAGAAGATGAAAAAGTATTGATAAAACAAAATATCAAAGATAGAGAAATTCAGATGTACAAAAAGTACAGAAGAGATATGTATACAGACCCTGTTATTGATAGCAATAACCTAAGAATGAAGAAAATGCTCAAAAAGATTGACCGAAAAATCGACGAGCGTTTGACTTCAGCAATCAAATAGATATTTAAACCTCAAAAACTTAAATATATCCCTAAAACATTTTATGTCTGGCAAGTTTTAATTTTAAAACTTGCTTTTTATTACTTAGCGACAATAACATTTTAAAAACTTAAAAAACAACAATGTCACCCTGAACTCGTTTCAGAGTCTCTTATATAACAAATTTCACATAATACTAATCCGTTTTATTTGAGATGAAATTAAAACGTATTAGGGTGGACTCACTAGTCCACCTTTAAGATTGTCAGTGCGGCAACTACCCCTATAATACCAAGCGTGATTAAGACCTCTGCCAATGTAAATCCATTTAATTTTGATGACATAGAAAAATACCAAAACATTGATTCTGAAACTATTTTTTAATGCTCCAAAAATCCTTATGGAACAATACTAGGAATGGGATAATTTCTAAACGACCAACAAGCATATTTAAAATTAAAATAAGTTTTGAAATATCTCTCAAATGCGCATAGCTACCCAACGGACCAATTGCAGGTTCTAATGCAGGACCGATATCACCGATTGAAGATATTGCAGAACTTAAACCAATAAGACTGTCTTGCTCCATAACAGTCAGGATTACTGCTGACAACACCCACATTCCAAAGAAACAAAATGCAAAAAATACAGTCTGTCTTAATACGTCAGGTGCTACGACCTTATTATCTATTTTTACAGATAAAACGGCTTTTGGATGAAGAATCTTATATAGTTCGTTTTTCATATATTTAAAAATCAAAATCCAACGAGTGATTTTTAAACCGCCACCTGCAGACCCAGAACATGAACTGATAAACATTGTCAAAAACAAAAAGACTTTTGCATCATAAGACCACAAAGAAAAATCTTCACTGGCACTACCGGTTGAAGTTGCTAAGGTCAAAACCTGATAAAAAGCTGCTGTAATAGAATGGAAAAACGAATAATGCTGTTTTAGACATAACGCAAGGCAAAGAAGCCCTGATAACACAAGCATTGAAATTGCATAAACTTTAAATTCTTCACTTTTCCAAAACAAAGAAAGCTTACGCTTTGTAATAACACGCGACTGCAATACAAAACTTGAGCCTGCAATAAACATAAAAATTATAATAATCCAGTTTATCAAATTGGAGTGATAGCCATATATACTTAACGAATTAGGAGAAAAGCCCCCAGCAGAAAGTGTAGACATAGAGTTACAAATCGAATCAAACGGATGCATGCCAGCAAGCCACAAGCAAACTCCACAAACTAAAGTTAAACCTGCATAGATTATCCACAACGCAGACGCGGTATTTCTAATTCTTGGAGTAAATTTGTCTTCTGTCGGTCCTGGCGCTTCTGCAAAAAACATTTGACGCCCAGCTACTGCAAATTGTGGCAAAATTGCAACAAATAAGACTATAATTCCCATACCACCTAACCATTGGGTGAACGAACGCCAAAACAACAGAGAATGTGGATAAGCATAACTTTCAAATATTGTAGCACCTGTTGTCGTTATGCCTGAAACCGCCTCAAACAAAGAATCCGTAAAACTAAACCCATAGAACAAATACGGAATAGCTGCAATAAAGCCAAATGACATCCAAGACAAAGTTACTACCATCAAAGCCTCTGAACGTTTGATATCATTTAAAGAATCAGAACTGATATTTTTGGTAACTTTTTTGAGTAACATCCCTAAAAATAGAGACAAAAAACCGGCTGTTGTAAAAGGTAAAATAGCATGATGCTCATGGTAAAAAAGCGCAACAAAAATCGGAATAAAGGCAACAATACCAATATCTTTCAAAATCAAACTCAATGCACTTGAAATATAGCTTAATCGCATACCCTTATATTACCTTAAAATACTCTTTAACTTCATCCACATGCTCTGCTTTTGTAAAGATAATCAAAATATCATGCGTTTTTAATACGGTATCCCCTTTTGGAATAATCACATTAGCACGGCGTTGGATAATACCTACAATTGCAGGAGCAGGAAATCTCAAATCCATAATTTTTTTATCGTTAAATTCACCATGAACAAGAATTTCCAAAACTTCAGCTTCACCCTGTTCCACTGTTGCCAAAATGTCAACATTGGTCTCATCTATATCATTACGAACTTCATTTATTGCAGATGTCTTAGGAGAAACCGCAACATCAATTCCGACTTTTTCAAACAGAGGGATATTCAAAACTTTTGAGACCCGTGCTATTACACGCTTTACCCCAAGTTGTTTAACTAACAGTGAACATAACAAATTTCGTTCATCGTTATTTGTTACGGCAATGGCAACATCACATGAACCTATTTCTTCTTCATCTAGAAGTTTTAAATTTGTACCATCACCATTTATCACAAGGGTTTTGTCGAGTTCTTGAGACAGAAATTCACATCTTTCATAATTTTTCTCAATGATTTTAGTTTTAATCTTCATATCCTCAAGACTTTTCGCTAACATATAGCCAACATTACCTCCACCGATAATTGCAGCAGATTTAACTTGTTCTTTTTCATGGAAAAATGTACCCGCTAAAATATCTAAAGAGTGAGACGTGCCCATAAATATTAACTTGTCATCAGCATTGATTTCAGTAAGACCGTTTGGAATAAATAACAAAGAATCACGTTTTATACCAACAATAATAGTGTCTTTAGTGAATCCGCAATCTTTTACCATTTTACCGACAATCACAGAATTTGGTCGAACCTTGTATTCAAGTAATCTTGCTTTGCCATCTGCAAAATTTTCAACATCCAGCGCGTGAGCGACAGTCACAATACGAAAAATTTCTTGGGTCAGTAAAGCTTCCGGCCAAATTACATAATCAATAAAAAAATCACCCAAATAATCTTCATTATGGTCAAGTGCCATAACGTTTTGATACTCTTCTCTTGAGACGAAACAAATTGTTCTTATTCCACTAAGCTTTTTAACAGAAAGACATGCAACAATATTAGCTTCATCAAGCGCGGTACATGCAATAAACACATCTGCATTAACAACATCTGCAGCTTTTAACACCTTCATATCTGTAGCATTACCGTGAACAAAACTAATATCTAGTTTGTCAAACTCTTCTGTTCTGTTTTCTTCCTTATCTATAACTGTAATGTCATGGTCTTCAAAAAACTCTGTTGCCAAAAGACATCCGATTTCTGTTGCTCCAAAGATTACGATTTTCATAATAAACTAACCTACCAAACCTAATGCACTCATTAAAAATATTGCACCATATAATATAGCATTTCTGATTACAACCAACACAAAGCAAGCTACAATTGGCGATAAGTCAAACATAGCAACTGGAGGAATAATTTTTCGAAACAGGTCTAAATACAAATCAACAGCTGACCTTAACGCATTTAGTATAGGATTGCTCCAATTAACATTCGGAAACCATGTCAAAAGGCATCTTACAAATATCATCCACATAAATACATAAAAACAGTTAGCTATCGCTTTTATTATCATTATCGCTATCATTTTTTTTGACCTCTTCTTTTTGTTGGGTTAATTTTGCCAAAAATTCTTCAGGTGAAACCACTATAATTTTCGGCGCTTTATCCGCATAATATTTACTATATATTTTTTCTAATCCTGCAATAATAATCGCACAAACTACCATAACCAATGCCGGTGAGAAATTCATCCCCATAAATGGCGGTAGTATATAAAATCCCGCAAGATTGAAAATATAATGAAACAGCGGATAATTCGGATTTATATTAGGCACCCATGATAAAACACAGGCACCTACTATAAAATATAGATACAAATTTATTAATCTGTTTAAAAATAAAATAAAATTAGCCATATTGCCTCAACACTAAATGTCTAATTTAGTAGTATTCGCACATTCACAACCCTGAACTTCATCAGGAAGATTTTCAATCATTGTGAATAACAAGGATTTCAAATTAGCAACATTGTTGTTAAATACTTCCATTACAGCCTCGTGTGATACCGGAGGAACATCACCAACAAGACCTGCATCATAGTCTGTAATAAGTGAAATATTCAACGGACACATATCCAATTCTTTAACCAAGTAAGCCTCAGGATATGCTGTCATATTGATAACTTCCCAACCTTGTCTTGTGAAGAATGCTGATTCTGATTTAGTAGAAAATCTAGGACCGTTGATTACAACTACAGTACCGTGGTCATGAATATTGATACCAAGTTTTTTACCTGTTTCAATTGCAGCTTTTCGAAGTTCCGGACAATAAGGATCAGCTGGAGATGGGTGCTGAACAACAGGCCCTTCAAAGAATGTTGTTTTTCTGCCATCTGTCCAATCTACAAATTGGTCACAAATTACAAAATCACCAGGTTTAACATCTTTTTGCAGACTGCCTGCTGCACAAGGAGAAATAACTCTTTTACAACCTAAATGTTTCATTGCCCAAACATTAGCTCTGAAGTTTACCAAATGTGGTGGAATAGAATGATTTCTGCCGTGTCTTGGCATAAATGCTACCCTATGATTTCCAATCTTTCCGATAAATACGCTGTCACTGGTTTCCCCATAAGGTGTATCAACTTTTACTTCTTCAATATTCTCCAAAAAGCTGTAAAAGCCTGACCCCCCAAATACACCAATATCTGCCTTATTTAAAATTTCCATATATTTCACCCTTTCGTCTGACTATAATTGAATATAGAAATATTACTATACACAAAACAATTTTTCAAACCATATATAAAACTTCACAAATAGCCCCACTGACTAATACTAAAATTCGTAAAAACTTTGTTTAATATAATTAATCTTTTTCATACTTCCAGCTATTCTTAAATTAGACCGAGCCCATTAAGGGCTCTTTTTTTAGATTTTACAATTCTTCATAATATATGACACTGTACAAAAGACAAGACATGTGATAGAATACAACCACAGAAAATTTCGGTTTAAATACTGAAAGAAAAGAGGGATATTTATGAAGAAATTTAGAATTTTAGGAATAATTTTTACAATGTTGTTAGCAGCACAAGTTACAATGGCTGCACCATTTAACGCAAAAGCAAAAACCAAAAGAATACCAGCAGGTACAGAATTTCAATTAAAAATGCTCAACGGATTAGATTCATCCGTAAACACGTCAGGCAACAGTTTCTCTGCAATGTTACTAACTGATCAAACAGCAGATGATGATGTAATTTTGCCATCAGGTTCAATTATTAGAGGAGACATTCAAGGAATTGTTCAACCAAAAAGAATGTCTAAAGGGGCAATTTTATACCTAAACTTTGACCATGTTGTAACTCCAAATGGCAGACAACTTCCTCTAACACTAAATGTTGTTGGCAGAAGTGATATGACTTATGACGGAGGCTTAACAACCACAAAAGGCTATGCTGATGCGTGGAAACAAACTTGCACAAAATCTGGTAGAATTACTAAAAATGCAATCAGCTGGGGCGAAGATGTTGCTAATGACTCAGGATGGAAATACGTAACGGTTCCGGTTAGTGCTTTAGGTGGAGTATTTGGAACTGCAGGTTATTTTGTATATGGAAGTATCGCTGATATGATTAAAAAAGGTGCACACGTAAAACTTTACAAAGACGAAGTTCTAAAGGTTATACTTGTTGACCCTATTGATGTTCCGGTTATATAAACAATGTCAAAACTTGATAAAATAGAAGAATTACAAAGATTTATTCAGCAAGACCCTGAAGATTTTCAAATCAGAAGAGAACTTGCTGTTCTTCTTATGGATTGTGGATTTAATGAAGAAGCTCTTCAGCATTTGCTTTTTCTATCAAAAAAATTCAGCTACGACGAAGGAATTTTCTATAATCTTGGTATTGTTTATGAAAAAATGAAACAGTTTTCAAAAGCAAAAGAAGCTTATGAAAAAGCTATCGAACTTGAACCAAAGTCTTTCGATGCTATTTATAATCTTGGGCTTGTTTATACTGAATTGAAAGAATTTGGTAAAGCAATCGAATGTTTCAACAAGATAATTGAAAACGACCCAAACGATTCTAATACATACTTTAACTTAGGACTTGTATATTTTAAACAAAAAGACTATATAAACGCAATTGAAAATTTTCAAAAAACAATAGATATTAATGACGAAGATTTATATGCGCATTTTTATCTTGGAAACATATTCAAAGAATTAGGTGATTCGGATTCAGCCAAAGAAAAATTTGAAAAAGTAATTGAACTTTCACCCAATTACAGTTGGGCATATTACAACATTGCAGTAATATATTACGAAGAAAATGACATGCAAAATGCGGAATATTTTTTGCGCAAAACACTTGAAATGAACCCTTATGATATTGAAGCATACAAAATATTAACAAAATTACAACTAAAAGAAAATGATTTTAATAATGCAATAGAAACAATCAAAACTGCGTTATCTGAATGTGAAGAAACCGGCGATTTAGATTTTCTTGCGTCAATTGTATTTAAAAAAGCAGGAGATGAAGAAAACAGTTCAACCTATTTTGAAAATGCAATAAAAAACCACCAAACTCTGTCCATTCCTGTAGCTAAAGCTAGAGAAGAAATTAAGCGTATTAAATAATCTCAGATATTATGTTGTTGGCATAGCAATGCCGACCTACGGACTAAAAAGAAAATATAAACTGTCACCCTAAACTTAAAAAGACAACAATACCCTCTTTGTTTTTTGTTTGTGCTAGAATAAAGTCATTAAAAGAAGAAATTGATGAGGGAATTTAATTATGAAAATGTCAAACTTATTTGTGCAAACATTGAGAGAATTTCCGTCTGATGCGGAAGTGATTTCTCACAAAATGCTTGCTAGAGCAGGTTATATAAAAAAACTTACATCAGGAGTGTACAGCTATTTGCCATTGATGTGGAGAGTTTTACAAAAAGTTGAAAACATCGTTAGAGAAGAGATGAACAGCGCAGGCGCTCAAGAACTTTCTATGCCATTTGTTCAGCCAAAAGAATTGTGGATTGAATCCGGCAGATGGGAAGTTTACGGCAAAGAATTGATGAGAATGAAAGACAGACACAACAGAGAAATGTGTCTTGGACCAACTCACGAAGAAATCATAACATCAATTGCACGCGATATTCTCAAATCATACAAACAACTACCAACAAACCTTTACCAAATCCAATTGAAATTTAGAGATGAAGTAAGACCTCGTTTTGGTTTGTTAAGAGGTAGAGAGTTCATTATGAAAGATGGTTACAGCTTTGGAACATCTCAAGAAGAATTAGAAAAAGAATATGAAAATATGGCACAAGCTTATAATAAAATATTCAAAAGATGTGGATTGAATACAAAAATGGTTCAATCTGATTCAGGTGCAATCGGCGGAAGTGTTTCTCACGAATTTATGGTAATTACAGATACTGATGCCGGCGAAAATGACGTATTCTATTGTGATGATTGTGATTATTCTGCAAACTCAAATCACGCCGTTTCAACACTACCTCCTGCAGTCGTTGATGGCAAAGAGTATTTCAACAAAACAGAAATAATTGATACCCCTAATACTCATTCAATTGATGAATTATCAGCATTTTTGAAAATTCCTTCAACCTTAATTTTGAAATCATTGGTTTATATTGTTGATAAAAAACCGGTTATTGCGCTAATCAGAGCAGACAAAACTGTTGAAGAAACAAAATTAATGAATGCCGTTGGCGGAATTGATATAAGGATTGCAACATCTGCTGAAATTCAAGAATTGATGGAACAACAAGGATTTAACGCAGTTGCAGGGTTTATCGGCCCTAAAGGTATGAAAAATATCACAATTATTGCAGATAACACAATCAAAGATATGAAAAATTTTGTTGTTGGCATTAACGAAACTGACAAGCATCAAGTTGGCGCAAATATTGAAGATTTAGGACTTAATGAAATTAAATATGAAGATATCCGACTTGTTGAAGCTGGCGAATTATGTCCTCAATGTGGCAAACCGTTAAAGGTCACAAGAGGTATTGAAGTAGGTAATATATTCCAACTTGGAACCAAATATTCAAAACCAATGAATGCAGTATACTTAGACGCTGATGGGAAAACCAAACCATATATTATGGGATGCTATGGTATCGGTATTTCAAGAACAGCAGCTGCGGCCGTTGAGGCTCACCACGATGACTGGGGAATAAAATGGCCTTTAGCTATCGCACCATACCACGTTACAATTGTTCCTGTAAGCACAAAAGACGAACTTCAAATGACAACAGCTAACAAAATCTATGAAGAACTTTTAGCTAACGGAGTTGAAGCTGTAATTGATGATAGAGACGAAAGACCTGGTGTTAAATTTAAAGATGCTGATTTAATCGGTTTTCCATTCAGAATTACAGTCGGAAAAACTATTACTGAAGGGAATGTTGAATTTGTAACAAGAGCTACTGGCGAAAAAGTTGCAATGAAACCTGAAGTTGCTATAAAACAAGTTATTGACGCTGTAAAAGCTATTAAATAAAAAACAAAATGACAAGAGGTATGAAAATATGTTATTAGAATTTTTACATTCAAAAATACACCGAGCAACAGTTACTGATGCAAATCTTAACTATGTTGGCTCAATCACAATTGACGAAACATTATTAAAAGCTGCAAATATCAGAGAGTGGCAAAAAGTTGAAATTCTTGATGTTAATAACGGTGAAAGATTTCAAACATACGTAATAAAAGGTAAAGCTGATTCGGGGCAAATTTGTCTAAACGGAGCAGCAGCAAGAAAAGTTCAACCGGGAGATAAAGTAATTATCGTTACGTACGGTCAATTTGAAGAAAAAGAATTGGAAACATTCAAGCCAACAATTGTTATCGTTGACGAGAAAAACAAAATCAGTGAAATTCACTAGTTTTGTAACGTTTCTTAAAAATTTAATATCCAAGAAAAAAAGTTTGTTTTTAGTTTTCACAAATAGAAACAGACTTTTTTCTTGAAAAAGTATTGAAATAATTCAATTTTTAGAAAAAAATCCGTTGCTATATAAAAAGTTTCAAATTTGCGCTAAACCCTCTTTATATAATCTTTACAAGAAAAAACTTGACCTTTTACGAAAAACTTTTTATATTTGTAAAGTAATCTAAATTCAAATTTGAGACAGAGAGAAAGAGGTTAGTATGACAGAGTTCAAACACGTAAGATTAGATGGAAAAGTATACGACAAAGCCGAAATTAAAAAGATTATCAAAGAACAAAACGTTAAATTTATCAAATTACAATTCGTTGACATCAATGGTCAGGTCAAAAATATGTCCGTTCCGTCAGAACAAATAGATAAAGTTCTAAATAACGAAATAATGCTTGACGGTTCATCTATTAAAGGTTTTAGAAGTATTGAAACATCAGATATGTTCTTCTACCCTGATATCAATAGTTTCCAAATCCTACCTTGGAGAGAAAACAGTGGCATTAATGCTGCAAGACTTATTTGTGACATCTACAATGCTGATGGAACACCATTTGAAGGTTGCCCAAGATGCAACTTAAAAAGAGTCATGGAAGCTGCAGAAAAAATGGGTTTTTCAATGAACATCGGTCCTGAAGCTGAATTTTTCTTGTTCTCAAAAGATAAAGATGGAAATGTTACAACTGAAACTCAAGATAGAGCTGGTTATTACGATGTTGGACCTGAAGATTTAGGAGAAGATGTACGTTCTGATATCGTTTTAACATTGCAAGAAATGGGATTTGACATTGAGGCATCTCACCACGAAGTTGCAGATGGTCAGCACGAAATAGACTTTAGATATGCGGATATTTTAACAGCAGCAGACAATGTTACAACCTTCAGAATCGCAGTTAAAGCAATCGCAGCTAAACACAATTTACATGCAACATTTATGCCAAAACCGATTTTTGGTATCAATGGTTCTGGGATGCACTGCAACGTATCATTATTTAAAGATGGCAAAAACGCATTTTTCGACGAAAAAGCAGAATATCAACTTTCAGAAACTGCCAAATTCGCTATCGGTGGTATGCTAAAACACGTGAAAAGCATCACAGCTATCACTAACCCTGTTGTAAACAGCTACAAACGTTTAGTTCCTGGATATGAAGCTCCGGTATATTTGGCTTGGTCATTGGCTAACAGAAGTGCGTTATTAAGAGTTCCTGCCAAAAGAGGTATTTCAACAAGGGTTGAATTAAGATCACCTGATCCTGCTTGTAACCCATATTTGGCATTTGCGGCAATCTTGGAAGCTTGCCTAGACGGTATTAGAAACCAAATTGACCCACCTGCTCCTGTTGAAAGCAATATCTACAAATTAACTACAAAAGAACGTAAAAAACAAAGAATTGACTCACTACCGGGCAGTTTGTATGAAGCACTTGAACAAATGGATAAATCTTTGGTTGCAAAAGCTGCACTTGGAGATCACATTTTCTCAGAATTTATGACTGCGAAGAAAAAAGAATGGGATTCATTCAGAACTTACGTTTCACAATGGGAACTAGACAGATATTTAGAAAGATACTAATCAAATCTTCTCCAACCTCCTAAATTTTAGGAGGTTGGCTTTTAATCTGAACAGTTCAGTCAGTGCCAGTTCGAACTTTTAAAATAAACTAGGAATTTATTATGAGATACTAGCCAATATCAATTATAAACCTTTACTCTAGCAATTTTATTTATGTTTATGTTTTTATAATAGAGTAGGGAAAAATTTAGGGAAAACATGGTATTAGAAATAAATAACGGCTATCAAGTCAGACAAAATTACAACATTACTCCACAAAAACTAAAAAACAAAGCAGCAGTCCAGACTTTTACATCTCGCAGAAATTTCGATAAAACAAATAATGGAGAATTTGATGCGAATGTTGCAGCAAATAATTTTTGCAAAGGTTTACTTAGCCCAATCACAGCAATCATTAAACATCCAATTGCAACAATTGGGGTTGTAGGAGCAACCGCACTGGCTTGTTCTGTAGCTCCCATTTTAGCGCCAGCGACAGCAATTGTATTTGGAGCAATGGGAATTTATGAATTTGGCAAAAGCTCCTATAACATAGTTAAACACTCTGCTAGCGGAGAGTACGACAAAGCCGAGAAAGATTTTGAAGGACTCGGACAAGGCACAATAAACACAGTCCTTACTGCTCTTGGTATGAGACAAAGCGCAAGAGTTACTAAAGAAGCTCAATTACTATCTGAAACAAAAGCAACAAAACTTTCAGTAGAACAAATTTCAAAAATAAAAGATGAGGTTAAATCACTAACTTTATTTAAATCGTTTAAAGAAAGTCTAAAACTTTACACAACCAAAGAAGGCAGACAAGCTTTTATGTATCAATTCAAAAAGCCTGTTATAAAAGAGCGTTTGCAAGATTTGAAAAACATAATAGTAAAGAAAAAAGAACAAACAAAAGAATCTTTTGATATAAAAGAAGAATTTGCCAAAACTCCGGAAGGTATCAAAAGAGCAAAAATGACAACTGAAGAAATCAGTCAAGAAGTTTCTAAATTGGCTAAAGAATCTTTTGACCAATATGGAATACCGGAAGAATTAAGACCTAAAATTGAAATTGTCAAAAAAGATGCCAAAACTGGCGGTGGATATTACGCACAGAAACACACAATTGAAATCAATGAAACCGCTTATCGAGAAGGTGCTTTTGATTTGCCAAATACAATAAAACATGAGGCAACACACGCAAAAGAAGCATTGATTAGAGAAACTTTGACTTTTACTAAAAAAGAACAATTAACAAAAGAATATCTTCTAAATAAAATCCAAACCGGTGATAACAACACGGTTGCTTATGATACAACAATCTTTGAAAACGCAACAATAAAACCTCCGAAGATGTTTACAGGTATGAAAACTGATTTTGCAAAATTGGCACAAGAAAATATTTACAAAATAGGTTCAAACGGTCTTGATAAAAAACAATTGACAAAACTTGTAGAACCATTAATTGATAAATACCCAGAATTTATCAGTCAATATCAATCAAAAGAAGAAGCACTTGATATGTTGACCAAATACGCACAATCTCACCAATTGAGATATAAAGTCGGTACAACAACTGCGATAAACTTGCCTGCTGATAAGGTCGCAAAACTTGGGTATATTGATGAATCCACAGCCATAAATTCATTTAAAGGCATTTTAGAATGTTTAGATGGAAACATGTCATACAAGACCGTAAGTGGAAACATGGGGTTGGGCGGAGATTTTACACAATATGAATTTGGAGCAGAAGAAGTTTTGGCTCAACTTAGCGGTAACAAATTTGAAATATCTCACCTAGAACAAGAACTTGCGACATTGAGAAAACGACCAAACTTTGATGCAAAACAAGAGGCTTATTTGCTTAGCCAAATAGAAAGTGCTCAAAAAACAATAAAATATAAATCAATGGGTCAAAAATATTATAAATTGTTTATGGATTACAAACATAATCCATCGCCTGAACTAGCAAAAGAAATAAATACTTTAGCTGTAGAATTAAATAAACTTCAACCGCATGCGCGCTTACATATAGAAAATATCAATGGAAAAGAAACAATAATGGTAACATTAAAAGGCGAAAGATTTGTATTGAAAGAAGTCAAACCGGGTGTTACTGAGTTTATACCATACAATACAACATCAACCGCTGATATAATGGCTAGTTAAAGAATTTTCAACAGCTTACACTAATCTCGTGTAGGCTGTTATTTTATGTGATATAATCAAACTTATGGAAACACCGTATATTATAAATACACATTCTCACGTAAATATGCTCAAAGATACGAGCATAGATGAGGCTATAAAAAATACTCAAAATAATAAAATAATAACAATTGTACCTTCTTGTACAAATGAAGATATGCTTGAAGTTGAGAATTTTATTCAAAAATACGACAACTTGTTTGGATATGTCGGAATTTTTCCGGAGGAGGCTAAAACATTCAACGACAAGACGCTTTCGCAAATGGAAGATATTATTAAGCACAACAAAAAAATCATTGGTGTTGGCGAAGTTGGACTGGATTATTACTGGGATAAGAGTTTTAAAGATTTGCAAAAAGAAATATTTATTAAACAAATTGAATTTGCAAACCAAATGAACCTTCCGCTAAATATCCACTCAAGAGACTCCCACCTTGACACACTGGAAATTCTAAAAAAATACAACAAAAATTCAATCGCAATACTTCACTGTTTTTCAGGCAGTCTTGAATTTGCTAAAGAATGTATAAAAGAGGGTATATATATCGCTCTTGGCGGTGTTGTAACCTTTAAAAACGCAGTGAAGGCAAAAGAAGTAGCAAAAGAAATTCCACTGGAATATCTGCTACTGGAAACTGACGACCCTTATTTGACGCCAGTACCTTTTAGAGGAACCGAAAATCAACCGTCTTATGTCAAATATGTAGCCCAAGAAATTGCCAAATTGAAAGGTCTCTCGATTGATGATGTAGCAAAACAAACAACAGCAAATGCTGAAAGGATTTTTAACTTCAATGCAAAATAAAGAAAGACTTGATAAATATTTAACGGATTTAGGATACTTTGAGACAAAAAGCAAAGCATCTGCAGCAATTTTGGCAGGTCATGTCAAAATTAATGATGAATATATAACAAAATCAGGCTATCAAATAAATTTAGCAAAAGAATACGAAATTGAAGTTAAATCAATGCCATTCGTATCACGTGGAGGGTTCAAGCTAAAAAAAGCCATTGATACATTCAATCCGATAATAAAAAATCGAGTTTGTTTTGATGCGGGAGCGTCAACTGGCGGATTTACAGATTGTCTATTACAAAATGGAGCAAAATTTGTTTATGCAGTCGATGTTGGGTATGGACAACTTGATTGGAAAATTCGCTCAGATGAAAAAGTTAAAACAATCGAAAAAACAAACCTTAAAATATGTACATTTGATGATATTTACGCACAAGGAGAAGATGTTGCAGACCTTTTAGTGAGCGATTTATCATTTATTTCACTTACTAAAGTTTTACCAAACTTAAAAACATTGTTAAATCCAAACTTTCACGAAATGATTTGCCTTATAAAACCACAATTTGAAGCAGGAAAAGATAAGGTTGAAAAAGGCGGAGTAGTTAGAGACCCTAAAATTCACAAAGAAGTCATAGAAAACGTTATAGAATGCGCAAAATCATTAGCCTACTCAATAAAAGGCTTGACCTATTCATCTATAAAAGGACCCGCTGGGAATATTGAATATTTGATTTGGCTAACAACAGAAGATATCGCAAACGACTATAACATTTCTGATATCATTGATTCAGCTTTTTCAAACTTAAACTAATCAACTTATTTATTTATAACAACAGGTTTTTTAGATAAATTTAATTCAATATATTTGAAAATATTTAAAACAATCCCTGGTTGAAAATAATAATTATTATCAGCAGGGGTAATTTTTAGCAATCCTTGATTCGTATTTACATTAGAAATACTTGCCAAAAATTGTTTATTTACTGCCGTAAACAAAATGTATCCGGATTTTGACTGAATTTCATCAATAGTGAAACGGTTTGCATTAATAGCTGCAATTGTTAAATAAAACAATGACACATTATCAGCATTAAAAACTTTCGTACAGTTTTCAAATTGAACATTTTGAGCCGTAATCAACGTGCTTAAACTCATTTGTTCTCCAGCAGAAATGGCAGGAGCGCAAGTCATAATTAAAACTAAACACACTGAAAATAATTTTATGATTCTTTCCATGATTCACCTACATTCACATCAATCAATAGTGGAACTCGCAAAGGTTGTTCCAATTCCATTGACTCTAAAACTAAACTCTTAACTTGTTCAAGCTCATCTTTTGCGGTTTCTATAACCAATTCATCATGAACCTGAATAATTAATTTTGATTTCAAATTATTATCTTTCAAACGTTTAGAAAAATCAATCATTGCAAGCTTAATTAAGTCTGATGCCGAACCTTGCATTGGATGATTGATAGCAGCACGTTTTGCAAACTCTCTAATCATTGCATTCGGACTATTGATTTCATTATCTAAATATCTGCGACGACCAAAAATAGTTTCGACGTATCCTTGTTTTTCAACAAGTTCAACCATCTTACTCATATATTCATTAATTTTAGGATATGTCTCAAAATACTTATTGATAAAATTTTCAGCCTCGGCAGGTGTAATTTTCAAAGCTTTTGCCAAACCATATTTACTTTGTCCATATACAATGCCAAAATTTACAGCCTTTGCCTTATAACGCATTTCTTTTGTAACTTCTTCAATCGGAACTTCAAAAACCTTTGATGCAGTCAATGTATGAACATCAATACCTGAATTAAAGGCTTCTATCAGGTGTTCATCTTCAGAAACATGCGCTAATAATCTCAATTCGATTTGCGAATAATCCGCCGACATAATCAAATAATTTGCTCTATCTGACGGAACAAATGCTTGACGAATTTTGTTGCCTTCCTCTGTCCTTATTGGAATATTTTGCAAATTTGGATTAGACGAGGACAATCTGCCTGTTGTTGTAACCGTTTGATTGTAAGAAGTATGTATTCGTCCATCTATTGGAGAAACTAACGCAGGTAGAGCCTCAGTATAAGTTGATTTTAATTTTGCATACTTTCTATAATCTAAAATTAACTTTGCAATCTCATATTCATCCGCTAATGCAGTCAATACTTCGGCACTTGTTGAATTTTTTGCCTTTCCTCGTTTTTTCTTAGATTTTAATTGCATTTTATCAAATAAAATATTCCCAACCTGTTTTGGCGAGTTTATATTAAATTCTTCTCCTGCCAATTCAAATATACGCGAAGCGATTGTACTTGTTTTTGTATTAAATTCATTGGTTAATTCATCTAAATATTTTTTATCAATAGAAACGCCATTACTTTCCATTTGTGCAAGTACATAAGCTAGCGGAATCTCAATATCTGTAAGAATTTCATATTCTTTATCTTCCAAAAGTTTGACCCAATATAGAGTTAATTCAAACAAACTTGCCATCACATCACCACTATAATTTTTCATTGTGTCAACGTCATTATCCGCAAGTGAAGATTTTTTAGTATTAGAAACAATTGTCGGTAAAATATGATTAATTTGTTCCATACATTGTATATCAAAATCTGAATTTGCATTAGAATCTTTGATATAACTTGCTAACATCGTGTCAAACACAACACCGGAAAAGTCAATATCAAAGAAATTAAGCATACATTCTTCAATTTTCACATCATGTGTTAGCTTTTTAATATCATTATTTTCTAATATAGGTTTCAATTTGGCTAAAACGAACTTCAAATCAAGCTGTTTTGATAAATTATGCAAAATCGGAATATAAAAAGTTTGCGCAGGCATTGAATCTGACAATGCTACAAGCTTATTCTTATCATAAGAAATATCATCCCTAAATCCAAGAGCAATACCGTAAATTTTGAAGTTCACAGCATTTTGAAAATCTGCCAAAAGTTTAAACGAAATAACCTTTTTACCACTCAAAATATCAATCAATTCACACAAATCTTGAGAATCAGTGATTATTTTAGAATTATACTCAATATCGGTTTTATTAACTTCTGCTTGAACAGCTTGCGCAAATAACCCAAGCTGTCCGTTAGTATTTTGAGAAATTTCTACTTTTTGAGTATCATTTTTGATTGTTTGAGTTTCTATTTCAGGAATTTCAATATCTTTTGCGAATAGTTTTAAAATATATTCAATATTTTTCAAAAAGCTATAAAATTGCATTGCGCGTAAGAATTCGGTAACTTTAGCAATGTCAGGAAGTTCAATTTTTGTACTCTCAAAATCAAAACTGATATCAACATCTTGAACAATCGTAGCCAAAAATTTACTTAATTTAGCAATTTCAACACCATTTTCAATTTTTTCCTTCAAAGATTTTTGAGTAATTTTGTCAGCACTTGCCAAAACATTATCAACTGTTTGAAATTCAGACAATAGCTTAACCGCAGTTTTTTCACCGATTCCCTTAATACCTGGAATATTGTCTGACGTATCACCGCGCAAGGCTTTATAATCAATAACCTGATTTGGAAATACCCCCAATTTATCATACACTTTATTCCAATCATATTCTGTCAAAAGTCCTTTTGATGGGATAATTACCTTAATACAACCATCTTGTCTTATCAATTGGAATGAATCTTGATCACCTGTCAAAATATAAACCTTATGTCCAAGCTCACATGCTCTGCGCGAAATAGTACCAATTACATCATCTGCTTCAAAACCTTCTTTAGTATAAATAGGAATATTAAAAGCTTTTAAACCTTCATATATTAGCCCCATCTGAACACGCATAGGATCAGGCATAGCCTCACGATTTGCCTTGTATTCAACATATTGCTCGGTTCTAAATGTATGATGAGAAACATCAAAAGCCACACCTATTGCATCCGGATGCAAATTTTCATTTTTTAAAAGGTCAAAAATAGCTTTAAAAAAGCCATATACAGCCCAAGTTGGTGTGCCGTCTTTTGTTTTCATATTTGTACGTTCAAGTGCATAATATTGACGAAACGCTAAAGCATGACCATCAATTAATATTAAAGTCTTTGATTCTCCCATTCACCAATTCTCCCTATAGCCAAAATTTTCGCATAAAAACAGAGTTTTGGCAAATAAAAAGAGTGGGCAAATCTTACCCACTCTCTTTAATATATTTTTAAAATTATGCAATAATTTCTTTTGTTTGTTCATCTTTTTTAGGAAGTTGAACAACCTCTGCATTTTTTCTGTTTTTTACCATGTCGGCAGTTACAACAAATTTGTCGATATTTTCTTTTGTCGGAACATCATACATAACATCAAGCATGATTTCTTCAACAATTGAACGTAATGCACGAGCACCAGTCTTACGTTTAATTGCCTCTTTAGCAATCAAATCAACTGCTTCCGGCTCAAATTCTAAATCAACACCATCCATTTTCAATAGCGCTTGATATTGCTTTAGAACCGCATTTTTAGGTTCTGTCAAAATCATTTTTAAAGTTTTTTCATTCAACTGGTCTAAAACTGCATAAACAGGAACACGACCGATAAATTCAGGAATCAAACCAAATTTCAACAAATCCTCAGGTTGAAGTTTTTTCAACAATCTTACAGCATTTGCCTCTTTTTCAGCTTGGGACATTGCAGCTTTTGCTCCAAAGCCTACAGAATTACCAATACCAGCTCTAGCATCAACAATTTTTTCCAATCCGACAAAAGCACCACCAACGATAAACAAGATATTGCTTGTATCAATCTCAATAAACTCTTGATGAGGGTGCTTTCTTCCACCTTGAGGCGGAACATGAGCAACAGTACCTTCAATCATTTTCAAAAGCGCCTGTTGAACACCTTCACCTGATACATCTCTTGTTATTGATGTATTTTCACTCTTTCTTGAAATCTTATCAATTTCATCAATGTAAATGATGCCGCGTTCTGCCTTAGCAGAATCAAATTCGGCATTTTGATACAATCTCAAAAGAATGTTTTCAACATCATCACCAACATAACCTGCTTCAGTCAATGTTGTAGCATCTGCTACAGCAAACGGAACATCAAGCATTTTTGCCAAAGTTTGAGCCAACAAAGTTTTACCGGAACCGGTAGGACCTACTAGCAAAATATTAGATTTTTGAATTTCTACATTATCTTTGCCAGCCTCTTTGTTGTGTTTCAAACGTTTGTAATGGTTATATACGGCAACCGACAATACTTTTTTAGCATCATCTTGCCCTACGATATATTGGTCTAAATATTCTTTAATTTCGTGCGGTTTTGGAATAGGTTTTTCACCTTTTTCAGGAGATTGCTCTGAACTATTAGACTCTTTATCTTTCGCTTCAAAAAATTCTTCATCTAAGATTTCATTACAAAGCTCAACACACTCATCGCAGATATAAACTTCAGGACCAGCGATTAGCTTTTTTACTTGGTCTTGAGTCTTTCCGCAAAAAGAACATTTTAACTTGTCATCATTTTTTGGCATTTAATTATATCTCCAAATTTTTATTATTTAACAACGTCACGAGAAATGACTTTATCAATCATACCATATTCTAAAGCTTCCTGCGGAGTCATAATATAATCTCTGTCAGTATCTTTTTCAATTTTCTTGATAGATTGACCAGTATTAGAAGCCAAAATCTCATTTAATGATTTTTTGATTCTAATAATTTCAGCAGCTTGAATTTCAATATCAGTTGCCTGACCTTGAGCACCACCAAGAGGTTGGTGAATCAATACTCTTGAGTGAGGTAGAGCCATTCTCTTACCTTTAGTACCTGAAGATAACAAGAATGCACCCATTGATGCTGCTTGACCAAGACAAATTGTAGAAACATCAGCTCTTATGTGCTGCATTGTATCATAAATTGCGAAACCTGCAGTTACACTACCACCAGGGCTGTTGATATATAACATAATGTCTTTTTCCGGATTTTCACTATCAAGTAACAATAATTGAGCAACTACAAGGTTTGCTACCATATCATCAATTGCAGTTCCTAAAAAGATGATTCTTTCTCTTAACAATCTTGAGAAGATGTCGAAAGATCTTTCGCCTCTGCTAGATTGTTCAATAACTACAGGTACAAAACTCATGATTTAATTCCCTTTCTTATTTATTAAATATTATAACTGTGTTTTATTAAGCTTCCACTTTTTGTTCTTCAGACTTTACTTCTACATATTCAATGTTGTTGTTGTCAAGTAAGAACTCTCTAACTTTATCATTAACTATTTGTTGAGATAAAGAAGACAAGAAGTCAGGATTTTGACCAAATTGTTTTAACAATTCTTGAGGTCCTACACCGTAAGCTCCAGCCATTTGACCGATTTTGTTTTGGAAATCAGCTTGTTCAACTTTAACATCAGCTTCTTTAGAAATTTTGTCAATGATTAAAGAATTTTTAATTCTTGTTGTAGCATCATCTACCATATTCTTTTCAAAATCGTCACCTTGAGATTTTACAAAAGTATCCCAGTCAATACCTTGATATTGTAATCTTTGTTTATAATCAGCCTTTAGTGATTCTATCTCTCTATCAATCATTCCTTGAGGAATTTCAACAGATGAAGAATCGATAACAGCTTTAAATACAGCATTTTCTGCATTCATTTTCTTAATATTTTCTCTTTGAGATTCTATATAAGACTTGATATCAGCTTTTAATTCATCAACTGTTTGGAACTTACTATTTTTTTGAACAAATTCGTCAGTCAACTCAGGCATAACTCTTTGTTTGATTTCATTGATTTTTATGGCAAAAGTTGCAGGTTGACCTTTCAATTTTTCATCATGATATTCTTCTGGGAATGTCACTTGAATATCAAATTCATCTTTGATATTGTGTCCAACTAATTGTTCTGCAAAACCTGGAATAAAGTTTGAATTACCTAAATCTAAAGAATAACCTTTAGCAGCTCCGCCTTGGATTGGTTCACCATTGCATGTACCTTCAAAATCAAATACAACTGTATCTGTATCATTTGAAGGTCTATCCAAAACTAATTCCATTGAAGCATGCTGAGTCAAGAAACCGTTTAAAGCTTTGTCGAAAGCATCATCATCAGCTGCAGGAACTTCAACTTTCACATTCAAACCTTTGAAGTCACCCAATTTAACCTCAGGTCTTGTTTCAACTTCAAAAGTAACCTGAACATCTTTACCTGATTCAAATTTATAGTCAGTAATAGCAGGTTGAGTAATTACATCCAACTTATTGTCATAAATTGCTTGACCCAAATATTTTGGAAGTAACATTTCTAAGGCTTCTTGTTGTATTCTATCAACACCTACATGTCTTTCAACAACAGCTCTTGGAGCTTTACCTTTTCTAAAACCATCTACATTGATATATTGAGCAATCTTATTTGCTGCTGAGTTGTATGCACTTGCTGCTTCTTTCGCAGGAATAGTCATACTAATACTTACTACGTTGTCTTTTACGTTTGTTAATGTTGTTTCCATTTTCTAATATCCTTTATTATTTACACATGTATCTTGTTAAATCTTACCGCAAAAAATAATAAAATCAACTCATACGAATGGATTACAAGGTTGATTTACACAAATTAAAATAAACTTGCACTAAAAAGTTTTTTATGATTAAATTCAGATATAATCAGGTAGATTCCTCTATAACCTGATTAAGGTAAAACAACAAGCGGCGGTTGAATTACCGAAAAGCAAACATAACAAAGAAAAAGAAGGAAAAAACAAAATGTTAAAAATCAGATTAAAAAGATTGGGCGCTAAGAAAAACCCTACATACAGAGTTATCGTTATTAACTCAACTACAAAAAGAGAAGGTAGACCAATTCAAGAATTAGGTCACTACAATCCTAAAACTAAAGAAATGAAATTAGACAAAGCTGCTGCTTTGGAATGGATTACAAAAGGTGCTCAACCTACTGAAACTGTTGCTTACTTAATCAAAAACTGCAACGAAGACGGTACTTTGAACTATGTAAAAAAAGAAACTGTTAAACTTTCTAAGAAAGCATTAGCTAAGAAACAAGCTGAAGAAGAAGCTGCAAAAGCTGCGGCTGAAGCTGCTGCTCAAGCAGAAGAAGCTCCTGCTGAAGCATAGTTTAGAAATAAATCTGAAAGATATTGGAAAAAGAGTCCTTGTTAAAGGGCTCTTTTTCAATGCAATTATTGCGACTACATCAACTAAGTGCAATACCATTGACATCTAGTCATGCTGAACTGCGGATTTTGGCAAGTGCGCCGTGTGAGCGTAGCGAACCCAGCACGTTTTGGCGAGAGCTGCGTTGAGCCGGTCGAGCCGCCAATAATCCAAGACGGTTTCAGCGTCTCTAATAAAACACATTAGTCTTATGCAAAATTTGCAATATTTGAAACCCTGAAACAAGTTCAGTGTGACATCATTTACACATTCAATTTATAACCGCCACCATAGATGGTTTCGATGTATTTTTTACCATCGGAGATTTTATCTATTTTACTTCTCAAATGTCTTATGTGGACTCTTATTGTCTCTATATCGTCATCAGGCGAGTAGCCCCAAATATCTTTTAACAATTTTGCAGAAGACACCATATTCCCATGATTTTGGAATAATAAATTAAAAATATCAAACTCAATTGGAGTTAATTTCGTCTGTTTTTCACCAATTTTGACGCTGTATTGTTCCGGCAACAAAGTAATCTCACCAAGCGTCAACAAATCTCTGGTTGATGCCGAAATCGGAATTTGATTTGTACGTTTTAACAATGCTCTCACACGAACCATTAATTCTTCAACTTCAAATGGTTTAACCAAATAATCATCCACTCCGATATTAAAACCATTAACTTTGTCATTCAATTGAGATAATGCAGTAAGCATAATAATCGGAATATTTTTAGTATCTTCATTTTGTCTTATTCTTTTTGCAACGGTAAAACCATCAACATCAGGCATCATAACATCTAAGATAACCAAAGACGGCATTTCTTGTTTAACTAGAGCAAAGCCTTTCACTCCATCATGAGCTTGTATAGCTTTGTAACCTGCAAGCTCCAAATTCACCTTGATTAGCTCATTAATTGCAATATCATCATCTATAACTAAAACTTTATTATTCATAATCCGAATTCTAATACAAAGAACAAAAATTTTATATATAATTCATAAAACTTAACAAGGGAATTTTACTGGAAAGTAGCATATAAGTGTATTTATGACCATTATTAAAAATCTCAAACATAGCTAGTCCGCGTAATCACTGGAAATTAAATATTTTTATTATATTATGTAGTAGTGTAAAAAATATACATTTATGACATAAGGAGATAAATAAATTGACAGATTCACCTCTAGATATGTTTCAGGAACATTCTGAATTAGACGAAATACATTTGGGACAACATGTCCTTGCAGAATTTTTTGAATGCGACCCTAATACGCTAAACAGTATCGACAAAGTTGAAAAATACATGATAGACTCAGCTCTTGAATGTGGCGCAACTATCGTACAAAAATGTTTCCACATGTTTAGTCCGTATGGAGTTTCAGGAGTAGTTATTATTTCCGAAAGTCATTTGGCAATCCACACTTGGCCTGAACTTGGTTATGCGGCAGTTGATTTGTTCACTTGCGGAACAAAATGCGACCCTAAAGTTGCTTATGAATTTTTGAAGAAAAAATTCAGCTCAAAAAGAGCTAGTTTCACTGAACTAAAACGTGGTATTATCACAAGAAACACTATGAAGGTTGTAGAAAAGCCATTTGAAATTATGCAACAAATAGTAAACTAATCGAATCTTTTTATTTAATAAAAAACAAAATAGTCCAACTAGATATTAATAATATCCGGTTGGGCTATTTTATTATGGTAATAAAGTTGTTTAATAAACTTATACAAAAAGAAAAGGAGACATTATGAAAATCACACCAATTAACAGATTTAACCAATTTAATCAAATAAACCTATCGGTACCTAAAGAGGGATATGACAAATTCCACAGCTATTTAGCAAACAGCATGCTGGCAACACAAATAAAAGTTAAACAAGTTATCGAAAGATATGACTATTTTAGTCCGTTTTCTGCAATTAATATAAATAATACATCCAAATTTTCAAAACTTATTTAAATATTATAATCCATTCCTAATAGCATTAGGAATAAAGCTTATCAAATCATCTGCATTAACAGAATATTCGGTAAGCTTTTCTTTTGCCAAATCTCCGCATAAGCCATGTAGATATACCCCTGTCACAACAGCGTCAAAATCATCCATCCCTTGCGCCCACAAACCTGAAATCATGCCCGATAAAACATCACCAGAACCGGCTTTTGCCATACAGTTATTACCGGTATTGTTCACATAAATATCTTTTTTGGGTGAAACAACAACTGACTTGTGAGTCTTTAGCACAACTGTAGAATTATATTTTTGAGAAATCTTTTTAGCAGAATTTTCGACATCTGCTAAAACTTCATCAAGAGAAATACCTAATAACCTTGAAGCCTCTTTAGGATGAGGAGTCAAAATTACAGAAGCTAAACTTCTATTCATAAATTTATTCGGATTTTTAGATAATATATTTAAACCATCTGCATCAATCAGCAGTTTTGTAGCTTGAGGAATATTTTCAATGACAGTATTAAAAACTTCAACAGAAATCGGCTCTTGTGATAAGCCACAACCGATTTCTACAACATCAGCTGTTTTTAAATTTTCTAAAAGTTTTGAATAAGGTACAAATACAATATTTTGAGTTTGGGCTGCAACTGCATCAATTACACGCTCAGTTGAGCACAAAAAGCAATAACCGCAACCTATTTTGAGTGCAGATACACTAGATAAATATGCAGCTCCTGACATATAATCAGAACCTGCAATATTTAGAACTCTACCATAAGTAGATTTATTTGAATTTTCAATACGTTTTGGAAGTTTATAATCCATTTTGTCTTATAGCCTCGTAAGCAACAATCGCTACTGAATTTGAAAGATTAAGACTTCTCTGCCCTTCCTTCATTGGAATAGTTCTGGCATGAGAATCTTTGACGTATTTATCAGGCAACCCTCTTGTTTCAGGTCCAAACACAATAAAATCACCCTCTTTAAATTCAATATCAGTATATAATTTGTCTGCTTTTGTTGTTAAATAATAGAATGTTCCATCAGGAAATTCATTGTACAAGTCTTCCATAGACTCCAGTTTATGAATATCTACACTATCCCAGTAATCCAACCCTGCACGTTTGGTATATTTACTTGACAGTGAAAACCCCAATTTACCAACCAAATACAAACTTGCACCGCAACATGCACATAATCGTGCAATATTGCCAGTATTTTGAGGAATTTCCGGTTCATATAAAACTATATTTAACTTACTTGGCATCGTTAAACAACTTTCCACTTTCAGCAACGACAGGAATAGCACGAACTACACAGAAAATAATAGCAATCCAAGCACAAATCACAGCTACCAAATTGATAGGATTTGCGAATTTGTCATCTAATCCAGGAGTTGCTCCAACTATCAACAAGACAAATGCTACAACTTTTGCCACAGCATAGCTAATTCTCATAAATCTTGATGCGCAAATAAATTTACCCCAAGAAGTTGATTGCATAGATTTTTCACCAAAAGCTGTCATTCCCTTTGATAAAGCTACACTTCTAATAGAATCAGTTGTAAATGCTCTAGCTGCACAAACAATAGGGAACATTGCATTTAGCGCCATATTATCGCCTGCCAAGTACCCAAGAATTGCAAAAGCAATCCAATATGAAATTTCTACAATTCTGTCACCCATAATATCCAACACAGAACCCCATTCAGAAGATTGGTTGAATTTTCTAGCGACATACCCATCTACTCCATCCATAATAAATGCTATTATTGTCAATACAACTGCAGTAATATATGCACATGTTGATGGTATAAATAACAATCCGATTGCTATAAACGCTACAAATATTCTACTAATAGAAACAATATTTGCTGCATTATCTTTAATATTCATAATAGTAAATCTCTCCTACTTCTTAGTTCTTGATAGTGCAAAATCAACTTTATCAAGATTTTTTGCTCTATCACCAAGCATAATTTTTTCTGCTTCTTCTAATATACTTACGACAATAAATCCGTTTTCGCCATCAGAACGAGCTTTTTTACCATTTTCACAACAACTGATAAAGTGTTGACACTCAAGCTTTAACGGTTCAATTTCTAAGTAATCCAATTGAATATTCTCACTACTGCCTGCTTTAAAATTGTCATAAATTGTTAATTTATGTTCAGGTACAGTATCATCCAAAATTGCAGTTTTCTTAGTTCCACGAACAAGTAATTGAACATGTTTTTTAGGTGTAATCCAACTATCTGTAATATGAGCGACTGCTCCACCTTCCATCTTAATACCGATATGAGTAATATCCATAATATCATTTCTATCAGAAGAACAACCGATAGCAGAAATTACGCTTTCAGGATTTTTTCCCAAAACATAACTAATCATAGATACATCATGAGGTGCCAAATCCCACATAACACTTCTGTCGTTTTTGAAATAATTGATATTTAAACGGTCACTTTGAGCATAAACGATATCGCCAAGGGCACCTTCTTCAACCAACATTTTCAACCTGTTTACAGCCGGATGGTAAAGTAACAAGTGACCAACCATCAAAACTAAACCTTTTTTATCAGCTAAATCTGTTAAGTCTCTAGCTTCTTGAGCTACTGTTGAAATAGGTTTTTCAACATAAACATGCTTACCTGCTTCCAACATAGCTTTTACAAATTTAAAGTGAGTATGAGAAGGAGTTACAACAACTACACCTGTAATCTCATCACTGTTTAAAATATCGTGAAAATCTTTTGTTGTTTTTACATTAGGATATTGTTCTCTAACTTTTGCAAGGTTGTCATCATCTAAATCACAAACCATACCTAAAGCATTCAAGTTGTAAAAATTACGAACAATATTTCTTCCCCATAATCCGCAACCAAGTACGGCAATTTTTTGTTCTTTCATATTTTCCTAACTTTCTTATTATAAAACTAATCTAATATTAATTATAAGACCGAAAATATTTTTTGCAAATAGTTTACAATACAACTATTATCCTCTTCTTTCCTGTTGTCTCAAATTTTTAACAGCTTCCATTCTAAGTTCATACATTTGTTGATATTTTTCATAGAACAAATCCTTGTCTTCTGATGGAAATTTCATAGCCAATTTGTCAAGCAAAGGCTTTGGAATCTCTGAGAATTTAACCATTCTATCAAGCACTTCATTTGACATTGGATACATGTTTTTATAATTTTTATAAAATATGTGATTACATTCAGCCTCAACTTGGGTAGTATTTTTAGAAACTTGCTCACCAAGCTTACATGTAACAATATTACCATCAAACAATACACCTTTATATCCGCCAAGAACAAGTCTTATTACCAAATCATAATCTGCTAAAAGTTTGAATTTTTCGTCAAAACCCCTTAGTTCATTTAACACAGATTTTTTGAAAAACATAGCCTGTCTTGGACACGGTGCAACTTGAAAAGTATTAAGCATTGCTGGAATAAATTGAAATACATATCCTTCAGGATGACAGCAATATGATGGGAAGAAACAAAAATCTGCATCTTCTTCTTCCATAACATTAACAACATCAGCAATCCCTGTAATATCATGATAAAAATCATCACAACTTAAAAATGCAACATATTTACCTTTTGCACGAAGTAAACCTTTATTCATAGCATCAAACTTTCCTCTGTCTGGTTCAGAGTAAAAAGTCAAAAAGCCACTGTTTTTATATTCTTTTAGCAAAACTTCCGTACCATCTTGAGATGCATTATCAATAATCAAATGGTCGACAAATTCGTAAGTTTGCCTGTCTAAAAGATTTACAAGCAACGTAAAATCATCGGCTTGTCCTTTGTCCACAATATTTGATGTTGGAGTTATAATCGTTACTTCCGGTTCGTACATAATATATTATCCTTATTTAGTAATTTGCATATACACTACGCAAAATTTGTTCTTCTATATTCTTTTTATCCGCTGGTGAAGTTTTGGCATCATTTATCATAATGTCAAAAGCATATAATTTCCCTTTGCGAGATGTAATATATCCGGCAATTGCACTTGTATCGGCAAGAGTTCCTGTTTTAGCTCTCAAATTATCTTTAAAATACAGCATTCTGTTCTTCAAAGTACCTTCACCTGCTGTTGGTAAAAGTTCTTTGAAACATTCAAAATCTTCGGTTTTTGACTTGTATTCCAAAAATTCTCCCATAAATTCAGCTGTCATTATGTTATTTTTTGAAACTCCACTTCCGTCAACAATTTTAATATCATCAGAATTAAGTCCATTTTTATCAAAATAAGCACTTAACATACCTAAAGAATTCTTTATTGACCCTTGAGAATTTGCCCACTTTGCACCAGCAGACTTAAATAGAGTTTCTGCAACAAAATTATTGCTGTTTCTTAATATCAATGGCAACATATCTTCAATGGGATGTTCAATTTCATCTACTAAATATACATTTTTATCAGGCAATTTAGCATTTTTTATTGCTCCATAGTACTCCATTTTCTTTGAATTGATAGAATTTTCCAACCTCAAAATAAAATTCATCCTTGCATTAGGCACAGGCAAAATAACATTAGTTAATTTTGAAACAGTACCAAAAATATTCAACATATTAGGTGCAATTGTGTTATCCGAATCAATAGAAACACTTGTTGGAGATGTTGTATCTGTTGTCACCAAATTCATAAAAGTCAAAGGGTAGAAAGGTTTCACAGTAAGTTTGGCTGATGCACCTTGACTTGTCGGAGTAACTTCAACTTTTAACAAATTCTTATTAATATTATAAGAACTAAATTTTGGCATTAACGGATTTAAACTGTCATCCCATTGCCAACCTTCACCCCACTCTGTTTTATCAAACGCAGAATCATCTACATAAAAGATCTTTGGCACAATACTTTTTGAATTTGCACTTTCGATAAGTTTATCTAAATCAGAAGATTCTAATAAAGGGTCTCCTGACAATTTTAGATACAAATCGTTATTTGTACTTTTATATAGCTTAGTCTTATATTTGTAATCTGCCCCTAGTGTATCTACAGCAGCTGAAGATGTAATAATTTTCAAAGTTGAAGCTGGAAGCATCGGAGCTTTTTCATTCATAGAAAACACAACATTTCCGGACTTTACATCTTTGATATAAATTGCAACAGCACTTTTATTTACCCCAAGTGCAGATAGTGTTTTGTGTAAGGATTCAGCACTTGAAGCGGATACAGTAAATGCCATTGCTAAAAGTAAACTTATTATTTTTTTCATAAGACACAAACCTCATAATTATCTCTTATATCTTGAACAGTCGGAGATTTTTCTCTAACATCGTACATCAAATCAATATCAAGCGTCGCATCCACAATTTCTTCCCCTATTTTTATTGATGCAATTTCTTCTCCTTTGTAATCAATAATTCTTGATTCTCCAAGATTATATTCTCCATTTTCAATATACCCTGTTTGAGTAAGCGCAACCATGTAACATTGATTTTCTATCGCACGAGATTTTGTCATCATTTCCCAAGGTATAGGCTTTTTAGAACCCCATGCCGCACAATTTATTAACACATCCGCACCTAATTTTGCATAAGCTCTATAAATTTCAGGAAATCTTATATCATAACAAATAGTTAAACCGAATTTTACACCATCAAGAACAACCATAACAGGACTTTTGCCATGTTCTACATATTTACCCTCATCGCATCCATAATATGAATACAAATGCATTTTAGAATAACAAGCAACAAGTTCCCCCTGACGATTGAAAACCGGACAAGTATTGTAATATTTACCATCTTTTTCAGTGATATAACTACCACCAATTATGTTAATATTATGAGTCTTAGCTAAATTAGATAAAAAGTCATGCACAGAACCTGATTCAACATTTTG
>QHME01000011.1:520-56157 GCA_003258735.1 Candidatus Melainabacteria bacterium | reverse complement strand
AATACTTGACCGGTTTGAACTTTATTACCTACTTCAATTTCAACTGATTTAACCGTACCTGAAACAGGTGATTTAATTTCAGTTTCCATTTTCATAGCTTCAACAACTGCGATAACATCGCCTTCTGCAATTGAATCTCCTGCTGATACAAGAACTTTCAATACGTTACCAGGAAGTGCCGCTTTAACAGGTGTGCCTTCACCGGAACTTGCAGCAGCTGTTGTGTCAATACCGTCTTTGATATCAAAATCAAATGCTTTACCATTTACTGTAGCTTTCTTGCCATCAAGTGCGATTGCGTATTTTTTACCGTTAATAGTAACAGTGTATTCATTACCTGTAGAGGTTGACGCAGCCTCTTTTTTAGGTTCATTTTTACGAACACCGATAGTTCCTTTACCTTGCAAGAATAATATACCTTTTTCCTTACAAGCTGCTGAAATGAACAAGTTTTCATCATTAACTGGCAAGTTCGCTTCTTCAAGTCTTTTCTTAGCCACTTCAAGACCTTTATTAGGGTCTTTGTCATTTAAGTCAACAACAGTTTCAGTTGTTGGAGCTAATCCCAGCTGTTCTTCTGCAATTTTTACAACTTCAGGGTCAGGCGCGCATGGAGTTTTTCCAAAATAGCCAAGAACCATTTTTCCGTAACCTTCTGCAATTTTTTTCCATGCTCCGAACATTACGTTGTTAAATGCTTGTTGGAAATAGAACTGAGAAACCGGAGTTACTGATGTTCCAAATCCGCCTTTTTCTACTACTTCTTTCATTGCAGCAACTACTTGAGGAAATTTATCCATCAAATTGTTATCTCTCAACATTTGGGTATTAGCTGTCAATGCTCCCCCCGGAAGTGGTGAAGATATAATCATAGGATTAACTGATAGAGCTTCAGGTGGCAAGAAGTAATCCTTCATGCATTCTTTAAACACTTCTTCTGTTTTTAGGATTTTTTCAACATCAATACCCAAATCGTATTCTGTACCTTTTAGCGCATGCCACATAGAAACAATATCAGGTTGAGCAGTTCCGCCTGATACAGGTTTCATAGAAAGGTCGATACAATTTGCTCCACCTTCTAATGCTGCAAGATATGCTGCCAAACCTGTTCCTGCTGTCTCGTGTGAGTGGAATCTGATGTCAGCATCAGCACCTAAGATTTCTCTTGTTCTTTTGATTGTTTCAAATACTTTTCTAGGAGCAGATGTACCTGAGGCGTCTTTAAATGCCAAAGAATCAAATTCAATACCTGCATCTAAGATTGAACGAAGAACTCTTTCATAAAATTCAACATCGTGAGCACCTGTACAACCGATAGGAAGTTCCATCATTGTGATAGTAACTTCATGTTTCAATCCGTGCTTTTTGATACATTGGCTTGAATATAATAAGTTATTAACATCATTTAGTGCATCAAAGTTTCTAACAGTTGTTACACCATGCTTTTTGAACATTTTTGCGTGAAGATCGATAACATCACGAGGTTGGGAGTCTAAACCTACAACATTCACTCCTCTTGATAATGATTGCAAGTTGATATCAGGGCCTACAGCAGCTCTGATTTTATCCATTGTTTCAAACGCATTTTCGTTACAGTAAAAAATCGGTGATTGAAATCTAGCACCACCTGCAACTTCAAAGTGTCTGATACCGGCATCAACGGCAGATTTTAAAGCCGGTAAGAAATCATCAACAAAAACTCTAGCGCCATAAACTGATTGGAAACCGTCACGGAATGACGTATCCATAACTTTGATAAGTTTTTTACCCATAATTATTATCCTTTCTCTCTAAATATTAACCTCTTTTTGTTGCTACAGCTGCAATTGCCAGTGCTATAGCTTCATCTACATTTGATGCAGTTTTCTTAGCTGCGGATTTTACTTCTTCTACAGCTTCAGGGAAAATTTTGTTCAAATATCCGACAATCTTAACCATTACTGACATCGAAAATATCAGAATAGTTAAAAAGCAAAGAACAAATCCCATGCCCATGACAAGTAAAATTAAGCCATTTTCCAAGTTCATTAAGTTCATAAAATATCTCCTATCGTAAGTACAAACTCCTTGTTATCTCTCTTTAGTATAAGTTCTCCGTTATCAGTAATTGAAGTTGCAAGTCCTTCTTCAATTCGGTTTAACACTTGAACTTTTAAATCTTTTCCAAGAAAACTGTTTCTTGAAATATAATCATTCTTAATAGATATAAAGCCATTTTTTAAAAATTTGTCATAATTTTTGAAAAATTCGTCAAGTAATTTATTCAAAAAGTCCTTGTAAACTACTTCTTTTTTTAATTCTAAATTTAGTGCAGTTACTTCTTTATCTGTAATAGATTTAACACCCTCATCTGTAGCGTTCAGGTTTATGCCAACGCCAAGAACCAATCCTTTAAATTTTGTTCCTTGTATTACAGATTCAGATAGTATTCCCGCAATTTTTTTGCCGTTAACCAATACATCGTTAGGCCATTTGATTTGCGGTTTAAGACCGTAATCTTCTAAAGCATGACAAAGGACTACAGACAAATATTGGGTAATGTTAGAGTATACTTCCTGATAAGTCTCAGACGGTTTGAGGACAATAGACATAAATACGTTATTTTTACCTAAATCTATCCAACTACGGTTAAGTCTTCCTCTCCCTGCTGTTTGTTCCTTGGTTAGAATAACAGTTCTATCATCTAGCGTTTCTATATGTTTTTTAGCATATAGATTAGTAGAATCTACCTTTTCTAAGTTTATAAACTCCATTAATTACCCCAACAGTTGTATCTCTGTATGATGTAATTATATAACAAACAAAAATTTGTATTGCGAAAATTTTTTTCGGTGATACCATGATGTTTGCAGAGGGAGAAAAATGGAACACTGGCTTTATACAATACATATTTTAGGTCATGGAGTATCATTTAATATGGATACCATATTAACGATGTGGTTCTCTATGTTATTGCTTATTGTTTTGGCATTTATTACTACAAGAAAGCTTGAAATGGTGCCAAACAAACTTCAATTGGCTGGCGAAGGTATTGTTAAATATTTTAATGACATAGCAAAATCAAGTATGGGTAATGATGAGGCTCAAAAGCATATCGCAATTATTCTTACTTTGTTTATGTTCATTTTAACAGCAAATTTAGTTGGACAGTTGCCGTTGAAATTGATTCATTTGGCGAATGGTGAATTGGCATCTCCAAATAACGATATTAATATGACAGCAGCAATGGCAATTGTTGTTTCTATATATTATATTTTCTATGGTGTGAAAAGAAACGGTTTCAGATTCTTTTTCAAAGGTTTCAGTATTGACGGTATTATTATCACTTTAGTTGATACATTGGAACTTTTTGTCAGACCATTTTCGCTTGCACTTCGACTTTTTGCCAATATTTTGGCAGGAGAGTTGCTAGTTGCAACATTTATAAGTCTATGTGCGGTAGTTTTACCATTACCGTTCATGTTGTTTGAATTATTCGTAGCACTAATTCAAGCGTTGGTATTTACCCTTCTATCAACTACATATATATCTATGGCTGTTCAGGAAGAGTAAAAACAAAAAAGTATATTGTATTTTATTTTAAATAAAGGAGAAAAACATGGCAGTAGAACAAACTTTAGATTTAGCAAAATTAGGTGCCGGTATTGCAATCGGTTTTGGTGCAATCGGTGGAGGTTTAGGCTTGGGTATTGCAACAAAAGGTGTACTTGATGCAATTGCTCGTCAACCGGAAATTAAAGCAGAAGCTTTTAAAAACTTCATCATTGGTGCAGGTTTGGCAGAAGCAACAGCTATTTATGCTTTGTTCATCGCTATTATGTTATTGTTCAGCAAATAAGGATATTTGAATAAATGATGGAATTTAATGCTACATTTTTAATTGCTATGCTTAGTTTTGTTGTGTTCATTATGATTATGAACGCAATATTCTACAACCCTATTTTAAGCATAATCAGAAAAAGAGAAGATTACATCAATTCTAATTATGAAGATGCTAAAAGATTTGAAAATTCGGCTCTAGAGTTTAATACAACAAGAGCTGCTAAGTTGGAGCAGGTGCAAGAAAAATGCAGGCATGAATTTAAAACGGTTGTAGATGCGGCTCAAACTGATGCATCTGATAGAATCAAAGCAGCTAGAGAAAATTCGAAAGTTGCTATTCAAAGTAAGAAAGACGATTTGTTGAAAAACGAACAAGCGTTAAAAAATCAAATAAAAGCTACAGTTGTCAAAGATTTAGCTTCTTCTATCGCAACTAAATTGTTGGGTGAAGATACTAAAATTGACAGCGTTGATTTTGAACCTGTGAACAGAGTAATGGAATAGTAGAACAATGCAAGAATTTTTATCAATATTAAAATATTTAGCAACATCAAATACCATAAACTTTATCATTATGGTTACATTGTTGGCTATAATCGTCAAAAAGATGAATCTAGGTGCGTCGTTAGAAAAATCTGTTGAGGCTGTAAAAGCTACTATTTCAAAATCAGATGAAGAAAAATCAGGTGCGCAGAAGAAACTTGATAGCGCAAAAGGTTTGATAGAAAAACTTCCTCAAGACATTAAAAACTTGGAACAAACATCAAAAGAAAAAGTTGAAGTTTTTAAAGATAAAATTGACGAAAATGCTCAAAAAGCTATTTTTAATATTGAAAAAAATATTGACAAAGTTGTTTCTATCGAGGAAAAGAAAATTTCAAATCTTTTGACAGAAAAAACTTCATTAGCGTCTATTGAGCTTGCAAAACAACATATTGAAAAAATGTTGGAACAAAACCCTGAGTTACACAACAAATTTATACAAAATAGTATAGATGAACTTGATAAGGTGAAAATATAATGGCAAAAACACTTATCTCAGCAATTTCAAAAAATTATGCAACTGCGCTGATGGATGTGGCGTCAGAGGACAATTCTTATGATAAATTTGAAATCCAATTAGGCGAAATTTATGATGTACTTTGTTCGTCAAAAGATTTGCAGATTGTGATGACAAATTCTTCAATATCTACAGAGAAAAAAATTCAGATTTTGTCAGAAATTTTTGGAGGAAAGATTGAGAAAAAGTTAATTAATTTTTTGAAGATTTTAGTCGAAAAAAATAGATTTAATGAATTTGCAGCCATAAAGAAATCTTTTTCCGATATGGTTCAAAAGCTTTCTAATAAAAAGACTGTAGAAATAACTTCGCCGATAAAATTGAATTTTGAAAATAAGACTAATGTTTTATTCAAACTAGAACACAAATTCAATTGTGAAATTTTACCGGTTTGGAAAGTTGATAAAAGTTTAATTGCAGGATTGACTTTTAAATATGATGATTGTGTCATAGATACGAGTCTCCGCGCTAAGTTAGAAAATTTAAGTAAGAATATAAATAGGTAAGGGGGCATTATGGTATTAATACAACCTGATGAAATCAGCTCAATTATTAAAGAGAAAATTGACAACTATGAACTCCAAACCGAAATCTCAAATACAGGTACTGTATTGGAAATCGGTGATGGTATTGCCAGAATTTACGGACTTCGCAATGTTATGGCAAATGAGTTGGTTCAATTTGAAGATGGACATAGTACATTAGGTATTGCAATGAACCTTGATGAAGACAATGTAGGTGTTGTAATCTTGGGTGAATATACAAATATTAAAGAGGGTACTGTTGTAAAAACTACAGGTAGAATCGCATCTGTTCCTGTAGGTGACGGCTTAATCGGCAGAATTGTTGACCCTACTGGTAAACCACTTGATGGTAAAGGTGAATATAATTATTCAAAAACAAGACCAATCGAAAGAGTAGCGCCAGGGATTGTAACAAGAAAGTCTGTTCATGAACCATTACAAACAGGTTTGACAGCGATTGATGCGTTGACTCCAATCGGTCGTGGTCAAAGAGAACTTATCATTGGTGATAGACAAACCGGTAAAACAGCTATTGCAATTGATACAATTATCAACCAAAAAGGCAAAGATGTAATTTGTATTTATGTAGCAATTGGTCAAAAGGCTTCAACAGTAGCTCAATTGGCTAAAACATTAGAAGAACACGGAGCTATGGAATATTCAATCATAGTTTCGTCAACTGCTAATGAATCAGCACCGTTGCAATATATTGCACCGTTTGCAGGTGTTACTATCGGTGAAGAATTTATGGAACAAGGCAAATCTGTTTTGATTATTTATGATGATTTGTCTAAACATGCTCAGGCATATCGTGCGATGAGTTTGCTACTTAAAAGACCACCAGGACGTGAAGCATACCCAGGTGATGTATTCTACTTGCACTCAAGACTTCTTGAACGTGCAGTAAAATTGAATGACGAACTGGGTGGTGGAAGTATTACAGCATTGCCTATCATTGAAACTCAAGCGGGTGATGTTTCAGCATATATTCCAACAAACGTAATTTCAATTACAGACGGTCAAATTTTCTTGGAATCAAATGCCTTTAATGCAGGTATCAGACCGGCAATCAACGCAGGTATTTCTGTATCTCGTGTTGGTGGTGCTGCTCAAACAAAGGCTATTAAACAAGTTGCGGGTAAATTGCGTTTGGATTTGGCTCAATATAGAGAACTTGAAGCGTTTGCTCAATTTGCATCTGATTTGGATGCATCTACTAAAAAGCAATTGCTACGAGGTCAAAAATTGACAGAAGTATTGAAACAGCCTCAATACAATCCTTTAAGCGTAGCTGAACAAGTTTCTATCTTGTTTGCGGCTAACGAAGGGCTTTTGGATGATGTTGAAAATGTAAATATTTCAAGATTCAAAAAAGAATGGTTTGTATATTTCAATGCAAACTTTACCGAATTGGTTGAAAGATTAAATTCAGGTTCAGCTTTGTCAGATGATGATAAAAAGACATTGGCAGATGGACTTGCTAAATTCAAAAGCACATTCTAGGTATAAAATATAGTATCAGGTATAAATCAATGGCAAATTTAAAAGATATCAAAAACAGAATACAAAGTGTGGAAAGTACGAAAAAAATCACTCGTGCTATGAAGATGGTAGCAGCAGCTAAAGTTAAAAAATCTGAAACTGCTGTCAAAACTTCTCGTCCTTACACAAAAGAACTTGTTTCTATGTTTCAAAAGTTGCTAAATTCAGTAACAGAATTTAGTGCTGATAGTTTGAAAATTAAATCTGCCATTGATGATTATCCTGCACTACTGCAATCTCGTGCTGTGAAAAGTGTTGGTATGCTTGTTATTACCTCTAATAAAGGCTTAGCTGGTGCTTATAATGCTAACGTTGTTCGTGATACGTTGAGAAGAATTAAAGCTTACCAAGAGCAAGGTGTAGAAATCTCTTTGTTTATTGCCGGTCAAAAAGGTATTTCCGGACTTCGAAAAAAAGCAAAAGACCTTGGTGTTCCTATTGTGAAAAAATATTTCTCCGCTGTGGATGCTCCGTCTCCGATTGAGGCAAGAGATATAGCAGAAGATATGGCAGAGTTTTTTGTATCTAAAAAAATTGATAAAATTGAGATTGTTACAACTAGATTCAAAAATATGATGAGTTATTTTGTGGAAGATTGGCAAGTTTTGCCTGTTGTAGGTATTTCAGATGTTCATGAAAGAATTACAGACAGTGTTTTGGACCCACTTATGGAATTTATTCCGGATAAACATCATATTTTACAAAAAATTGTTCCTATGTATATGACAAATATTTTTTATCAAGCATTGTTGGAAGCTCAAGCAAGTGAACTTGCCTCTCGTATGACATCTATGTCAGCAGCTACAACTAATGCCGAAAAAATGATTAAGGAATTGTCAGTTGAATATAATAAAACAAGGCAATTTGCGATTACTCAAGAGATTATTGAAGTTGTCAATGGTGCAAATTCGCTGGGATAGAATAGGGAGATTATTCGTTGGAAGAAAGGTTTTTATTAGGTCAAAATTCGTACAAGATTTTTATACTTAATTTTGTACCTCTATTAATATTATGTACTATTTTGGCAGTAATTACGTCTAGTTCGTATACTCTTAGTTTTGTAGCTTCCTGTTGTTTTCCTGTTGTTTTATATATTATAGCTATAGTTAGGGCAGTGTTTTTATTATTAAATAATAATAGAAGTCTTGTATTTGGTGAAAATTCTGTAAAATTGCTAAATAAAAAGTCAAAAATAATTGAAGAGTATAATTATAATGATATTGAACAAGTAATCGAAAATAATGCAGGTAAATATATTATAAAATATAAGAGAGAATGCAGTTTGGTTCAAAAAGAGTTGACTCTTAGTTCAGGTGTAGCTGTTTCTAGTGTTTTGTGTATAAAAGTTGGAGCTATGTTCACTAAGTATTTGGGTAATAAATTTAAAACTTATTATCAAAAAGCTATAGATGAATATATGGAAACGTATGAAGTTGCAAGTGTTGATGTTGATACGGATGTGAAATCTGCTAAGATTTCGACATTTTGGGCTATCGTTAATACTATAATTGCAGTCATACTTACAGTATGGTTTCTACCATCTTTTCTTTATACTTTTTTATTTGTGATATTTGTGATATTCGGTGCGTAGTATAAAGTATGTTTGACCTTTGTTTAAGTATCTGGTCATTCTGATGAAAGAATATATCGCCAAATAATTTACTTATTATTTTTCAATCAAATGGATAGGCACTGAATTAAGTTCATGGTGACGGATAATTTATTTTTGTCATGCTGAACTTGTTTCAGCATTTCAAATTTAACATATTAGTCTTATGCATAATTTGTAATATTAGAGACCCTGAAATACCGAGTAGGAACAGAATATTGCGTTTTGCTCTATCTCAACTTATATTCTAGTCAATTCAGGGTGACAAAATTGATAGATTTTGAAAATCGTTCGTAATTCCTCAGCACTGTTAGCTTAAATAAAATGCTTTTGTTGAGCTTTCATAAATGCGATATTTGTAGATGTCGGAGTTTGTTCTGGTGTTAGATTTTTGGCATTGTTTTTTGCTTCTCTGCGGTTTGTCAAATAAATATTCAATCTCGGAATCCCGCAGCCCAATACCAAACCAGAATATGCATAACCTACGATTTGTGCAATGTTTAATGCTCTTATTTTCTTTTTAGTTGCTTTATCTGCAAGTTTTAACATTTCATTGAAATTCAGGGCTTTGCCGTCTTTGAAGGCTTTTTTACCAAGTGATGCGTGTAATACTTCATCTCTGGTTTTTAGTACAGAGTTTGTAATCCACTTCATAATACCTTCACCATCTTTTTTGATTAGGGATTTGTCAAATGCTTGAGCTACAAGTTTTTGAACAAAATTACCTAATATTAACCAGTTTGCAAATCCTAAAGTATCTTTAATTGCAGATTCGCTTAATTCATTATCGTTTCTTGCTGCCAAAAATCTTGACATAATAGTTACACCATAGATAAATTTGAATTGTTTAATAGATGGTGTAAAGCCTTTGAATTGTAAGTCTTTTACTATGTTTTTAGGGTTGCCTATTGTCGCAAGTACGCCTGAACCGAACAACAATGCAGCTAACCCTTTTTTTATTTTGAATTTAGTAGAATTGTCTTCTTTACCGCCACCAACGAATCCACTCTTACCTGTTTTCTTTTTCGTTAGGTAAATGTTTAGAGGTTGAGCAGAAACTCCGATGGCAGACGCAATACCGATACCAATTAGTGAACGTTTAATGTTCATTGATTTCATTGCTTTTAGGAAAGCGTTACTTGCAATATCTGTAGAATTTTTGAATGCATCTTGAACTGTATCTTTTGAGAAAACTTTTCCTAATTTGTAAACGTTTTCTAAGATATAATCTACAGTATAACGAGAAGTGTGATTCTTTTCTCCTTGTTCTGCTATGATTCTGAAATTATTTTCAGAACCAAGTGCTGAAATAATTGTGTTTCTAGCGTTGTTCAAGCCTTCTTTAGAAATCTTTTTAGATGTTCCGTTGATTTCTTTTTCCATAATATCAACAGTTTTTGCAATTGCTTCATCATCAAGCTTAATCCACTTGCTGTTTTCTGTTGGACTTAATGTTTCATAGCGTTTAAATGTTTCAGTTAAGTATTCTCTTATTGGATTAGCTTTAGAATCCCCTTGAGAGGCAGCTTTTAATTTCTCATTGAAAATTTTGCTGTGCAAATCAAGAGTTTCAGAGTCCGCAAAGATTTCATTGGCTTTTACATCATTGTTACCAAATTTGTATATTCCATTTATACCTGCAGCCAAAGCTAAACCAGCAAGAGTTCCGTATACTCCAACCATAGAGTGGTTTGCGGTACCCATACCTTCACGTCTTGCGGTTTCCATCCCAGCATCAGTACCACGGCTAAAGTCTGTGATAGTTCTAGGTAAAACCATACAACCTAAATCTACGGCACAAGCACCCCAAGCTTGGTTTGTGTCAAGAAATCTTAGCGCCAAATTGCCAAATTCCGCAACTCCGCCAAAACCTGTGAAATTTGGGTTTGTAGTTGCTTTTGGTTGGTTGTTGTACTGTTTTCTTGTGAATCCTTTTAGTTTGGGATTTGTTTGAGTATTTAGTTGTTTAATGTGATTTTCTACTATCATAAGCTATTTATTTTCCATATTATCCGAAAAACGATTTGAATGTTTTTGAGTTATCTTTTATTAGGTTTTGTGTAAATGTTGTTGTTTGCGTTTTCGGTTGTACTTGTGCGGTTAGCGCACCTTCCTTTTGTAATTTTTCTTTCTTATTTGTTTGTGTTCTTGTGTATAGAGGGATAAATATACCAAGAGATAATAAAGAGAATGCTAAGTTTCCTAATTGACACCAAGCTCTAAGGTTTTTAGCCTTTGTTCTCATTGCTTCGTCTGCAATTGCTCCAAGTTCATCGGTTGATTTCATTTTGGTATGTTTAGCCCAATTCCAGAATTTTTTAATGATATTGTCATTAGGGTCAGCATCTTTTAATCTGTTAATTAATTTAATTCCATCTTTATTATGTTTTTCAAGAGTTGTTGCAATTGCTTTTGCTGCATAATCTCCCAAGAAATAGAAACTTGAGAATGTTGCAATATCTCTGATAGTATTTTCTTTTAATTCGTTTGAATCTTCAGCTGCAGCAAGTCTGCTTGAGAATGTAGCTGCGGAAATAACTCTTGCTTGGTCCATTGTAGGGAAGATGTTTTTGAATTGGAACATCTTTAAGCTTGGTTTATCCATTAACATAGATAATCCTGTAACTGCCCACATTAATGGAACAGCAAGGAATTTTTGTGCTGTTAATTTTTTCTTTTCGTCAGGTGTAAGAACTCTTTCTTTATCGTCATTGTAAATAGGAGCACCTTTTTTACCTGACATTTTGTGAGTAATCCATCTGTTGATAGGTTGAGCTGCGATAGCAAGCGGAATGATGATTCCTAAGCCTGCCAAACTCTTAGCATTTACAAGTTTTTTAGCTTTTGAGAAGTATTTTGCAAGTTCTTCGGTTTCGTTTGTTGCAGCATGTTCAACACCGTTTGGTAAATCTTTTATTAAACCTTCTTTGCAAGCTCCGTGTAGAACATCTTCGGCACTTTGACATAAATGACTCAATGTGCTAGAGAAGAAACCTTTGTCGCCTGAGAATTTAATATTTTCAGCTATGCCGCTTTTGCTAACCATATAGTTATAAATTTTTGTAGCATAACCTTTTTCAGGTTTATCACTTACAATATTTTGCGCCATTTTTCTCAAGTGAGAATTAAATTCTTTATCGTTTTCAAAAATTTCGCTGAATTTCTTTAAGCCACCCTTACCGATATCTCCATCAACACCTTCAATGTCAGTAAACATTGTTTTTAATGTTGAGTAAATTCGGTCTTCTTTAGAGTTACCTTTTGCTTTTGCAAAGTATGTTTGAACTTGATTTATAGTATCTCCGTTAGCCCAAGATTTAGTTAAATTAGATGCTTTAAATGAACCCATAACAGGTCTGTTTAGTAATTTTGCTACACCCATAACAATAAAGCTTGGGATTATACAGTTGATTACAAGTCCAGAGCCTTCACGTCTAAGCGCTTCGAAACCGCCAATAAAGTTTAATTTACGTTCAGAGGTTTCATTTCCATTTTCATCTTTTTTCTTAGATCCTATAAAGGTTTCAAAAAATGTTCGTGGAATGATTGCTGTAGATAAATCTAATACGGCAACATTGACCATAGGGCTTTCTTCACACCTTTGAATACCTCTTAGTGCCAAATTTCCAAGTCCAGTGAAACTTTGGTTATCCCTTTTGGTCATTCCAACCTTGTCGTATGGGGTTATTCTTTTATTATTTACACTACCTAATTCAACTTTATTTAACATAATTTATTTTACTACTTACTGCCGAATGTGCTTTCATTATAACCAAGACACATGTTTATGAAAAGCCGTGAATTTTAAAAATTGCGCGCATGAGGTCAAATGTAAAATTAATGTAAAGATGACTTTTTGCATATTTTTCTAAAAATAGAGTAATTTTAAATAAATTTTTGGTAAAAATGTAAAAAATACACTAACAAAATGAAAAATTAGATGAATTTTTAGTGAAATTTGAATGAAAATTTATTGTAAATTTTTGTTAAGTTTTAGTATTAATAAGCTAATTTCCTTCATAATCAATAAAGTGTATTGAAAAAATAAGCATGAGTTTCTTATTTTAAACAATTAAAATACATATTTTAAAGTATATCTTTGCCGATATTTTATTATAAGATATATTAGTGTAGGAAAGTTAAATTCGAGAAATGATAAATATGCAAGAGAGAAATAATAGAAATAGACGTTCAAGTAGTATGAAAAATGCAAGAAAAACAAGAAAGTATTCTAACGGTTCTGCGGATAATCCGTTTGAAAATTACGCAAATGGTCGAAAACAATCGCAGTCAACATTTACTAAAATTCTGACTTTGATGGTGATTGTCTTTTTAACAGCAATATTTGCAATTTTACTATTCGCAAATAATCAGGAAATACTAAGTAAAAGTTTGGGCGAACATTCGTTATTATCAAGTATATTGTCAAAATTGTCATTGGGTAACAGCTCAAAAGAAAAACCTGAATTTGCTCTTCCATTTGGACCAAGACGCCAAAATATTTTATTACTTGGTGTAGATTCAAATGGTGCGGATTCTGATTTATGGGTTGGTACAAGAACTGATACGATGATTTTGTTAAATATTGACCCTAGAACAAAAACAGTTAATGCTATTTCTATTCCTCGTGATAGCAAGGTTTATCTTCCTAAAGGTATGGGAATTCAAAAAATCAATGCAGCTCACGCTATTGGTGGAGTTGAGATGACAATTAAAACTGTTGAAGATACTTTAGGAATCCATATTGATAAATATATTATGTTCCATGATGAAGGTGTTAGAGCAATTGTTCAAGCTCTGGGCGGAGTTGATATTTATGTGGAAAAGAATATGCATTATAACGATAATGCCGGTCATTTGCATATCAATTTTACAAAAGGTAAACATCATTTGACAGAAAAAGATGTAGTTGAATATTTGAGATTCAGACACGATGCATTGGGGGATATTGGTAGAACTCAAAGACAGCAATGGTTCTTGAGAGGTCTGTTAGCTGATTTGCAAAAACCTGAGACTATTGTTAAAATTCCTCAAATTGTTTCAGTTGCAAATAAATATGTGAAAACAGATATGTCAGCTTATGAAATGGGGCAATATGCGGCGCTGGCAAAAGGCTTTGATATGGATAATATTGAAATCGCAATGCTTCCGGGCGCTCCAAATAAACATGGTTATACAAGTTATTGGATTTTAGACCCTGAAAAAACTCAAAAGATTGTTGACCGTTTAATATACAGACAAAAGCCTGATGGTATGAAAGAGTCATATACTGCAAGTATTATGAGTTCTCCTGATGATAAATCTGAGGCTGTAGAGCTTAAATCAGCCCTAGAAAAGGCAGGTATTGATGTTAGATGTTCAGGTACTTTAAAATCTGCTCACTCACAATTTATTGCTCATTCAAATTATGTGACAATTGATTATTATGCAAATTTGAAAAAACAAGTTCCAGAAGTTAAATCAAGACAATTTGTATATGACCCTGCTACATTTATGTGTGCGGATACCGATTTTACAATTGTTGTTGGTAAAGATAATAAATAAGAGGGTTTTAAATTATGGTAATGAATGCTATCCAAAAGAGAAAAAGTGTTAGAAAATATTCAGATAAACCAATTCCTGATGATGTTTTACATAATGTTCTTGAGGCTGGCAGGTTGGCTCCCTCTTGGGTAAATGTTCAGCCATGGAAGTTTATTGCCGTTAAATCACAGGATATTAAAGATATTTTATGTGAGGCATCTGGTGGTCAGCCTCAGGTTAAAAACGCTCCTGTAGTAATTTGTGCAGTTGCCGATTTAGACGATTGGAGCAGGACAAAATTTGGTAAAATTTTGGCTGAAAAAGGCGTTGATGAGGCTACAATTGATGCATATTTATCTTCACCAACTTTAAATCCGTCAAATCTTGGAGATTTTGAAGTTTTGATGCGCAGTGTAGAACAAGTTACTTATGCAGTGGCTTATATGACATTGGCAGCCTCTGAGCAAGGTTTGGGTGCTTGTGTAGTTGGGGCTATTGCAAATGAATTAACAAAGAAAGATGAAGTTTTAAGTAAAAAAGTGAAGTCTGCATTAGGTCTAAATTCTAAACAAATTTTGGTTGATATGATTGCTCTTGGTTATGAAGAAAAGCCAATCGAAACCAAAAAATACAGAAAAGCTTTTGATGAAGTAGTTTTGTTTAAATAAGGAGAATATATGACAATTCCAAGTTTGGGCGGAAACGGACACGAATTCCACCCCCAACCAAAAACTTATCCGACTCAACCTGCTAATGAGACGGTAGTTCAGTCTGCGCAAATCCCTGAAACAAATCAGGTTGAACAAACGCAAATGCAACAACCAATTCCGAATACTCAGCCACAAGAGGTTCAACAAACAGTTGCGACTGTTGAGCCAACAGGAGAAAAAGAGTATTCAATAGAACAATTTCAAAAAGATTATGCAACACTTGTAGAAACAAAGGTTATGCCGATTTTGTCAGAATTTGAAAAAGAGCGTAAACAACGTCTGACTTGGGCAATTATAGGTGCTATTGTTTTCGTAATTCTTGGTTTGGGCGTATTCTTTTGTATAAATTCTAGAGAATCTGGAAAACTTGCAGCTGCTTTATTTGGTGCGGCTTTTGGTGTTTGGGCTTGGATTAAGAAAAGTTTTGAACACAAAGTTAAAAGGCTTATTATGCCAACATTGATGCACGCTGTTCCTGGGTTTTATTGGCAAGAAACTCCGCCTGTTACAGCTAAAGATATTTCAGATTGCATGATTTTTCCTTTTGCAAATGCATCTAAGACCTTTGATGACTGTTTTTTGGGTGAATATAGAAAAGTAAAAGTTGCGATGTCAGAATGTCAATATTCTGTGAATTCCGGTAATAATTCTCGAACAGTTTTCCAAGGTATTGTTATTAGATTTTCAATGAATAAAAATTTTGAAGGTACAACAATCATTCGTCCTAAAGAATCTTGTTGTTCTGATAATTATAAGGATTTGAAGAAAGCAAAATTGAGTGAAGTTAAACTTGAAGACCCTGAATTCGCTAAAAAGTACGTTGTTTATTCAACAGACCAAGTTGAGGCAAGATATTTGATTACAACATCATTTATGGAGAGATTTAAAATGATAGAAAATGCGTTTGCCTCAGAATTTGCCTATTGCTCATTTAAAGGTAAATCAATTTATATTGCGCCTCATACCGGAACTGATTTGTTTAATTTATGTAGTTTGGTTAAACCAATTGGTAATAGTGAACAATTTGAGACTTTGTTCTATGAATTTGCGTCAATTCTTGAATTGGTTGACTATTTCAAGCTTGATAAGAAACTAGGCTTGTAAATGTCGAAAAAATAGTGTATAATATATGCATTATATATAACAAAAAGAAATGAGGATACAATGTTTTACATAAACGAAGGAGATTTTTCTATGATACTTATTACAGTTTCAATTACAGCTGTGGCTTTAGTTGTGCTTATCGTTCTTTACAATATGTATGTTCAAATAATACAAAAAAAGAACAAAGTTAAAGAGGCTATGGGTGGTATTGACGTTCAATTGAACAAAAGATACAGTTTGATTCCAAATATTTTGACTATTGCAAATAAGTTCATGGAACACGAAAAAGGTTTAATGACTGAAGTTACTGCCTTGAGAACTCAAGCGGCAAGTCTAAGATCTACAGCTGATACAATTGCTAAAAAGATTGATTTGGATAATCAAATTGCTGCAAAAATGGGTCAAATTATGTTAAATGTTGAAAATTACCCACAATTGAAATCAGACCAAACAATGATTCAAGCAATGCAAACTTATGCTGAAGTCGAAGAACATATTGCAGCTGCAAGAAGATTTTACAATAGCGCAGTTAATGATTTAAATAACTCTGCTGAAATCTTCCCTAGTTCTATTATTGCTAATATGATAGGTGTAAGACCTTATCCGTTTTTTGAAGCTAACGAAGTTGCAAGACAAGAAATTCACGCATCAGATTACTTCAAAAACTAGAATTTTTGTAATATACTTAAAAGATGGGTTGAACGACCCATCTTTTTTATTATTTAATTCAAATACGTGTCTGTAGCTCAGGAGAATAGAGCATGAGTTTCCGAAACTCAAGGTCGGGGGTTTGATTCCCCCCAGGCACGATTTTTTTCTAAGCAGAGATTGGCATAAATATTGCAGTTGGTTTTCTGTGAAGGTTTCTAGTTACACCATCAGATACGGCTGTACCTTTGCCTGTTGTTATTTCAGTGTGTCCATATTGTGAGCTGTAACCTGCAACTCCTCTGCCGTAGACTAGTACGCAACCTGCCGGAAGAGTTTTTAGATTTACTCCGTTAGGAGATATTTCTTTAAATTTCTTGTTCCTGCGCATTATGCTTACCATATCGCAAGCGTTACCTGACTCGTATTTGCCCATTCCGACTTTGGCAATTGCATTTTTTACATATCTTGCACATTTGCCGATAAAACCAACTACGCTGTTGACTGCTTGTTGAGCTAACTTCAAACCTGCCCTTGCGCAGTATCCCAGCCTTTTCCAAAGTGACATATTTTGAGTGTTGTTTCCAACGCTTACTCCTCTGTTTGAATATGTGCCGACTGAGTAGTTTCTTCTTGTTGCCGATGTAAATGTTGGATAAGAATAATTGAATATAGGTAATTTTGGCAATTGAATGAAATTTAATTTTGGCATATTTGCTAAGTAATTAAATGTCGGAATGTAGCTACCGGCACTGAACGGATTGCTGTATGCCGTATAATTTTTAGCAAATGTGCCATTATAAAATGAAGTTGGTAAAATCCATTGAATAGTCATATTTTCCCTTTAAATCCCCTGTATATATATAAAGGTTATATATGAACGATAATTGCGTTATTTAATAGATATATTAAGAAATGTTAAATGAGGTTAAAAATGTAGTCGTTTCCATCGTTTTGTAAGAAAGCTGTCATTCTGAAAGCTTAGAAAATTTAGTTGAAGTATGAACGCATAATTTTTATTAAATCAAAATAAACTCAATTGTCCACTAAAAAACATGGCCCCGGCGCGATTCGAACGCGCGATCTTTGGTTTAGGAAACCACTGCTCTATCCTACTGAGCTACGAAGCCATGTTTTTTAGATATTTAAGTTATGTCTTTATTATTGCATATAATTTATCCCTCGGTCAACCTTTCTTACAAGCCTGTTTTTTCTGCAAGTTTAAAGTAATCTATAATCTCATATATGGCAGAAATTTCTTCATAAAAAATTTTTGCTTGTTCTGCATTATCTTTTAAAGAGAAGAACATTCCGCCGGTAAGCTCAAACAAATTTTTACCTGTTGATAGTGCAAACATTATTTTATCGTCAAAGAATGCACATTTTGCCATCTCTGTACCAAATGAAGTGTGAAGATTTTTAAATCTTTCCATAAAAGCAGGAGTAACAAGATAACGACCTTCAACCTGATCTTTGCTATAAACATCATATTTTTTAGTGAAATCTGAATCTTCTAGTTGCATATTCAACATAGATTTTTCAGATTCTGGACGACATTTACGAACTATATATATTGCTCCTGCAACAAGGAAAAACACATCAACCATAACTAACAAAATGTTATCATGAAAGATAATAGCCATTCCTAATAAAGGAATTAAAGCCAAAATATAAAGATAAATTAAGGAATAGTTAGAATTTCTAGCAGTTTTATCCCCTTTTGTTGTAACTATAGTATCAGATTTGGCATTTTTATTTGAATCAATGAGGATAATTACCCCATCAAAAACTACATACCTGTCATCTTTTTTACCAGAAGTATAACCAAGTGAAGATTCGGATATTTTAAAACTTACGCCGTTATATTTCCCTTCAAAATTATCATCACAATTTCTATCATTAAATTCCCCAAACAAGTGGCTTTTTATAAGAGTTTCATCCGCTATTGATGGAGTTTCAGATAGCCAATGAATATCACCTAAGCTGTTTATAACACTAGGTACCAAGCCCTTCTTAAGTTCCTCCACATAAGAATTATCTATAAAAAGATACGAAAAATACATAGGAATAAAATAAATTATTAATTTAAAAATAAGTCCAACTATACCAAGTTCCTTTAATGCTTCAAGAAATGTTATATGAATAACTGTTTCAAGAAGTCCAATAATAACAAATATAACAAGGAGCGAAACAAAGAACTCTTTTAGAGATTGCTTTCGCAATTTTTCATACTCTTCAATTTTAGGTGTAACCACTTTTTCATAATTCTTGTAGAAGTTAAGCATTCTCTCGTTTTTTATATTTTTGTTTGAATTATTTATACTTTTAATCATAATGATATTTTATACCTTTCGTAAAATAAGTCTTACAAGCCTGTTTTTTCTGCAAGTTTGAAGTAATCAACGATTTCGTAGATTGCGGAAATTTCTTTCATAAAGTCATTGATGTGTTTCATGTCTGTTAGTGGGTTGAATAAGTCTCCAATTTCAAACAAGTTTTTATTAGTAGAAATTGCAAACATGACTTTGTCATCGAAAAATGCACATTTAGCTTTGTTTGACCCAAAAGCTGTATGTAAGGTTTTGAATCTTTCCATAAAAGCTGTAGTAACAAGATATCTGCCTTCAATTTGGTCAGAAGATAAAACCTCATATTTTTTATTAAATTCAGGGTCTTCCAATATAACTGAATTTAACGTCTCATTTTTCTTTTTTCTAAAAAATGTTTTACCAAGTACGCAAGTAAGTAGCGCTAATATTGAAAGAAAAATAGAAATTCCGATTGGTAATTCTGGTAATGTAAAAAAATAAATTATTAACATTATTGTAGATATCCACAAAAGCGGTTCTGAATTTTTTACGTTCATATCACCTTTGGTCGTGACTATTGTTTTATTTCTGATAGTCTTATTTGAGTCTATCATAATAATAACACCAGTAAAAACCGGCCAAGCCATTGCATTTTTAACTCCTTGTAAGAGATTTGTCATAATAGTTTCTGATACTACAAAGTCTACACCTTTATATGTTCCAGAAAACGTGTCATCATTAACTCTTCCTTCATAATTCCCAAAAAGTTCACTTTTGTGGATTTGTTCGTCTGAAATCAGTATAGCTTTTGGAAACCAATATAATGAACCAAATGTTTCTAGCAGTTCTGTTGTGCATATAGTTTTTATCTTATCATTGAATGATTTAATTTTATTATTAAATATAAAAGCATAATGTATTATAAAGATAGTTAGTACTAACTCTATAATGAATAAGAGAGGGCTTATTCCTAAAACAATGGCAAAAAGTATGTACAAAACAATTGCACCAATTGTTAATGCAAGTGCTGTTTGTAGTAACTTTTTACGTTCAGATTCTAATTTCTCTAGTTTCGGTATAACGAATGTTGCATAATTTTGATAAAATTCAAACTCTTTTGAATTTGTTGAAACTTTAGTATTTGTCATAATACTTATTATAACAAATTTTCTAAGCTAATTCAAATAGATTTATCCCTTGTTCAACCCTTCTTACAATCCTGTTTTTTCTGCAAGTTTGAAGTAATCAATGATTTCGTAGATTGCGGAAATCTCTTTCATAAAATCATTGATATGTTTCATATCTGTTAGTGGGTGGAATAAGTCCCCAATTTCAAACAAGTTTTTGTTCGTAGATACCGCAAACATGACTTTGTCATCGAAAAATGCACATTTAGCTTTGTTTGAACCAAAAGCTGTATGTAAGGTTTTGAATCTTTCCATAAACGCTGTGGTTACCAAATATCTGCCTTCAATTTGGTCAGAGGATAAAACCTCATATTTTTTATTAAATTCAGGGTCTTCCAATATTACAGGGTTTAATACTTCTTTGTGTTCATTCTTGCAAAATATTTTTATAAGTACACAAAGGAGTAATCCTATTAGGACTATAGATGTAATTATTCCAATATGTAATCCTAATGTAAATAAATAAAATCCTAATCCAATTATTGATATCCACATTAAAGGGTCTGAATTTTTAACATTTATATCGCCTTTGGTTGTGATTATGGTTTTGTTTTGGATAGTTTTATTTGAGTCTATCATAACTATAACACCGTTAAATACAGGCCAAACTCTTTTGCTCCTGCCACTACCTTTCTCGTTTTGCATATTAGATTCTGAAACTACAAATTTTAAATCTTTATATGTTCCAGAAAAGGTGTCATCATTTTCTCTTCTGTTATAAGTTCCAAAAAGTTCACTTTTTCTAATTTTAGTATCTGATATTGCTATAGCTTTTGGTGTCCAATTTATTTTCCCAAATGCTTTTAATAATTCTGGCATACATTGGTTTTTTATGTTGGAATTGAAAGTTCGAATTGTATGCTCCCATAAACAGGCGAGTAATACTATAGCAATAGGAACTGCTGCAACTATTACTAAAGCAAAATCTTCGTATGGAGTTTGCGTAATAAGAAAAATTGACAGAGGTATTATACATGAAATAATAATAGCACCTATTGTAAGGATAATAACAGTAGAGAGTGATTTTTTACGTTCAGATTCTAATTTTTCTAACTTTGGTACAACATATTTTGCGTAGTTTTGGTAAAATTCAAACTCTTTTGAATTTGTAAGCTTCTTTATTTTTGACATAATATTTATCCCTTGTTCAATTTTTCTTACAATCCTGTTTTTTCGTCTAGTTTAAAATAATCAATTATATCGTAAATTGCGGTTGTTTCTTCGTAAAAAGATTTTACCCGTTTTGGGTGTTTCAAAGAGTGAAATAATCCCCCTGATAATTCAAAAAAATCTTTATTTGTATGTAGGGCAAACATAATTTTGTTATCAAAAAATGCACATTTTACATTTTTTGTTCCAAATGCTGTTTGTAGGTTTTTAAATCTATCCATAAATCCTGTTGTAATTAAGTATCTTCCCTCTATTTGGTCTTCAGTTTCAACAATATATTTTTTATTAAAATCAGAGTCTTCAAGTTTCATACTCATCATTTGTTTCTTAGATAATCTGTTCTGTATTATACATAATATTATAACAAGTGGAAAAAATATTCCACCTACTAATGCAGTTATATTCTTTGTATTAATGCCATTCCAAATTAAAAGTATTGAAAACCAAAGAATCAATACTGAAAGACTTATTTCTTTGATTGTTTTTTTGATAGTTTCTACCTTAGTTTCGATAATAGTATGAGCTTTAGTTTCTTTATTTAAGTCAATTAAAATAAGAATTCCATTAAATACGGTTGAAACCGTACGATCATCTCCAGAACCTGACTCATAAGATAAGTTAGTTTCTGAAACTTTGAATTCTATTCCGTTATATTTTCCTTCAAAAGTATCATCGTTTGATCTCACATTATAAGATTCAAATAGTTTACTTTTTTCAATGATTGAATCGCTGATAATTGTTTCATCTGTATTCCAGTGAATTTCTCCTAGGGTTTGAATAATTTTTGGAATAAATGTTTGTTTGATTTTATTTTTAAATTTAAAATTTATTTTATCATAAATGAGGCATATAACACAAAAGTCGAATAGCCCCATACTTATTATAGTTCCAAGTGAGAAGTCTAAAAGAATAATCCTCTCGAATAATACCGTCGAAAGTATTGCTAGAATTGTAAATAATATTGCATATATGATTCTAGTTTTTTCATATTTTCCAATATAAGGAGTTATTTCTTTTTCGTACTTTTTGTAGAAATTCAAAAATCTTTCATTTTTGTATTGATTTAGGTTATCTGTATTTTTAATCATAATGCTAATTATAACAATTTTTTTATGCTAATTCAACTAGTTTTGGTTCATTATTGTTTCGAGACCAAAACATCAAATCTCCAACCTTATGAAATCCGTTTTTCTCATAGAATTTTTCGGTTGAACCCTTGTTTGGTTTTAGCATAATTTCAGAAAAATGTTCTTTTAAGCTATCTAAAATCGCGCTGCCATTTCTTTTGTAATCTGCATTAGGAAAATAAATATATTGAGGATTAACTTGAAGGTAATCTATATATAGAAAATCTTTTTTCAGAGTTTCACCTTGTACGGCTCCGAGAATTTTTCTATCATCCATTTTATCAAAATCAGTTGTTTGGGATGTCAGAGTATATATCTTGTATTTTTTAGGTGAAAGCTCATCTTTTCTGACTTTTAGTGCTATATTATAAATATTTGAGGCATACATTTCGTATTCCCAATATTTTTGAATATTCTCTAATGCTTTCATATCTTTAGAATCTTTCGGATTCATCTCGACAAAAGAGGCCTTTGCCTTTTGGTAAGTATTATCGGGGGCTTTTTTATTAACTTGTGCATTGTTTAAAAATATTGCACCAAACGAAATTATTTTCATATTCCTTAGTAAAGCTCTAAATATAAAATTTTGCTACTTAAATTTTCTTTATAGTTTTATTATTAGAATTTTTGGAGTATAATTAACCTTGTAAATGGAAGTGTATAACTTAAAGGCGCGAAGATTGCGCAGAAAGAAAAGGTAATTTATGAAACCTGAAACAAAAAGCTTTCAATTGGAAATCGGCGGAAAGACCGTAACCATTGAAACAGGAAAGTATGCACAATCAACAAACGGTTCAGTTACAGTAAGATGCGGTGATACAATGTTATTTGTTCACTGTGTTGTATCAAAAGAGCCAAGAGTCGGAATCGACTTTTTCCCATTGTTGATTGATTATGAAGAAAGAATGTCCTCAATCGGTAGAATCCCTGGCGGATACAACCGTTCAGAAGGAAAAGCAAGCGACAAAGCTATTTTGGTATCAAGATTGATTGATAGACCAATCAGACCGCTTTTCCCTAAAGGTTATAGAAACGATATTCAAATCGTAGCTCAACTATTCAGTTACGACCAAGAAAATCAACCTGATACATTGGCAATGTTAGGTGCATCTTGTGCTTTGATGTTGTCAGGAGCTCCATTTGAAGGACCTATAGGTGCTGTTAGAGTTTCTAGAGATAGCGAAGGCAATTTGATTGCTAACCCTACTCACCAACAAGCTAAAGCATCTGACCTTGATATCGTTGTTGCTGGTACTCACGATTCAGTTATCATGGTAGAAGCCGGTTGTAAGTTTGTTTCAGAAGACGATATTATGGCAGCTGTTGAATTTGCTCAAGGCGAAATTAAAAAGCAATGTGAAGCTCAAGTTGAATTCGCAAAAACTTGCGGTGTAGTTAAGGAAGAATTTGTAAATCCTTATGATACTACAGGTATCAAGAAAATTATTGAAGAAACAGCTCACGATATGATTTTTGATGCTTATCACCACTTTGACAGAGAATACAGACAAACAAAATTGGAAGAAGCTAAAAAGTTAGTTAAAGAAAAAATTGATGCTCTTCCTGATGATGATTACATTAAACAAATTATTGAAGAAACTGGTATTGACTTTGTAGCAGAAGAATTTAAGAATGCAGAAAAACACATTATGCGTACAATGATTCTTGATGAAGGTGTTAGAGCTGATGGTAGAAAACCAAACGAAGTTAGACCTATTTGGTGTGAAGTTGGTGTTATACCTAGAGCACATGGTTCAGCTGTATTTACAAGAGGTCAAACTCAAGTATTATCAGTTGCAACATTGGCTGGTCCTGCAATGAAACAAGAACTTGACGGTGTTGATCCTGAAACAGAAAAAACTTATATGCACAAATATATTTTCCCAGGGTTCTCAGTTGGCGAAGTTAAGCCTTTAAGAGGACCAGGAAGACGTGAAGTTGGTCATGGTCACTTGGCTGAACGTGCCAATATTCCGGCTCTTCCATCTCAAGAAGAATTTGGATATACAATTCGTGTAACATCTGATGTTTTGGAATCTAATGGTTCTACATCAATGGCATCAACTTGCGGTTCATCAATGGCATTGATGAATGCAGGTGTTCCTGTAAAATGCATGATTGGTGGTGTTGCAATGGGTATGATTACCGAAGAAGGCAAAGAACCTGTAGTATTGACTGATATTCAAGGTATTGAAGACTTCTTAGGTGACATGGATTTCAAAGTTACCGGTAATGATACAGGTATTACAGCTTTGCAAATGGATATGAAAGCAAAAGGTATTGCTAACGAAACATTACGCAGGGCTTTAGGTCAAGCAAAAGAAGGCAGATTGCATATCTTAGGAAAAATGAGAGAAGCGATTACTGAACCTGGACCAATGTCTCCATTTGCACCTAGCATCACAACAATGACTATTCCGACTGAAGATATCGGAACTGTTATCGGACCTGGCGGAAAACAAATCCGTGCAATTATTGATGCATCAGGTGCTGAAATTGATATCCAAGATTCAGGTGTTGTAACAATTACTTCTAACGATCAAGAAGGTGCTCAAATCGCAATCAAAATGATTAAAGATCTGACATTCAAACCTGAAGTTGGAATGGTAATCAAGGGCAAAGTTGTTAGAATTATTCCTATCGGCGCTTTCGTTGAATTGGGCGGTGGTAAAGATGGCATGGTTCATATATCTCAAGTTTGTAACGAAAGAATTGAGTCAATTGAACCTCACCTGACTATCGGTCAAGAAGTTATCGTTAAGGTAATTAAAATTGATGAAAAGGGTCGTGTAAACCTAACAATCAAAGGTGTTACAGAAGAAGATAAAGCAAAAGTTATCTAAATTTGTGACATTAGAACAATCAAACAAAAGCGGTGTAATATGTACACCGCTTTTGTTTTTATCTTTTTACATTTTTATATCTTCTTTCCTGCTAAATACTTATCGCATTCTTTTTGCTCTTCATTTGTCATATTGAATCTATTTCTTATATCTGGAGACAATAGTTCTATATTTTCTTCAATGCTTGCTCTAATTTCTGGGTCAAGCATGTATTTATATTTGTCGTAGTTTTCCCTATTTATCACTGTTAATAGTGGAGTTTCATAGAAACCTCTTTGTGCAGGTACACGTTTAAACAAGAGTTCTTCAAATAAATCACTCATGATGTTTTCAAGTCTTGCTTGTTTATGTTCATCACTTAGTTTCTTATTTAACAAACTTATGCATGCGCTGTTCGTTGATAAGTATGATGTTATGTAGCTTTTGAATATTTTCTTACTAAATTTTGAATTGTTAATGGAAGCTTTTAGCATTAACATAATTGCCTTGTAGTTAGGGTCAATATTGTTTCCAGATTTTTCCGATGAATATTTGCTTAAACCTTCAGTAATTGCAATGCTGATTTTGTTCATTTCTGCGTTTGATAGCTGATTGTTGTATTTAGCATAAAGAGCGTCAATTTCTTTTTTGTGACTTAATAAAATTGCAGGAATTTGTGCATTTTCTTTTTCGTTTTTTACGCTTTCTAGTAAATCATAAAATTCAAAAACGCGAAGTTTATGAACTGAAATTGGCATATCATCAAGAGTATTACATAAAACATCTGATATTGCAGCACTTGCAGCGCGTTCAGAGTTTTTGTGAGACATAATATATGACATTGGTAATGAAAGTGTCGCATCTTCAAATTCTTCATCTGACATAACTCTTTCATCATCTAATTTGTCTCTAAATCCTCTTGTTGCAATTGCCAATTTGAATCTGTCATCAACTTCAGGATTATTCATTACATAATTTGTGAATTGTCTTGTAAATGCTGTTGGCAAATATTTTGTAATTTCCTTTAGGTATTCAGCTAAACCTTCATCCAATTTGCCTGTTATATAGATATTTTGTCCATTTTTTCCTTTTAGCTTAAATACATCGCCGTTGTTTTCTTTAGCTATTTTATAAAGTAAATTTTCTTGTTCATCTTCTGATAATTTAGAAATATCAACTCCTTCATCTGTTACAGGATTTTCTGCAATATCAGTATTTTCTGATGTGTCGTTTAATTCTCCATAGCGTTCAACGAAATGTTCTTCCCATTGTTTTTGGAGTTCTTCGTGTTTTTTGTATTTTTCTGTACGAGTTGGCTCAATATTTTGGGTATAGTTCAGTAAATCTAAAAAATCAGGATTAACTTGGTCTATGATTTTCTTGTTCTTAGATTGTGGAGTTACAACTTCAAGGTCTGTATTAATTGGTATTAAACCGCCTGATTCGTATACTTCTTCAAACATTTCAATTGAGTCGGTGATTGTTTTAGCATATTGTTCCAAAATGTATGGGTTTGCTTTCCAAAAACGTTCAAATAAAGTTCTGTTGTCGTTTTTGTTTTGCGGATTATTTTGATTGAAATATTTCATTTCTTCTGATAGGTGGATTTTATCCGCCGCAACTGTCATAATTGGACTTAGGTATTTAACGATAAATGATGCTTGTGGGTCGTCTTTGCCAAATCTTTTTCTGACTTTCTTCTCGACTTCTGTTTTTGACATGTCAGAAGATTTGATGTCATTTGCCAGTTGTTTTTTTTGATAATCTTGAATTTTATATTTGCGTGGAGCTTTTTTTCTTGGTTTGTTGCTTTCATTTGCTCTGTCTGTTTTATTTCCATCTGATGGAATATTATTAGAATGAGTTTCGTATGGTAAATGAACCGCCGGATTGTTGGAATTTTTAGGTAATGTTACAAAGAATTTTTTATATTCATCTCTTGTTGCGATAAAAGAGTTCCAAAAACTTTGTTTAGGAAATCTTATACCGTAAGCTGCCGTATCATCATTAGATAGAGGTTTTGTGATTAACCCTTTGTATTCTTCGTTCATATCTTTTTCGTAAAAATCTTTGTTGATTTCTTTTAGGGTTTTGCCTTCTACATAAATTTTTCTTAGCAAATACATTCCAAAATCGTCATTACCATCTTTTAATAACGGTGCATCATCCATTTCTTTTGCTACTTTTATTTCGGCTAAAAGGCTTGTTTTTCCTTTAGTTTTGTTAGAGTGTAAATTTTGGAATAATTCTTCGTTTGGATAAATACTTTTTACATCAGAAAAATTCTTTGCCATTTTTAGGTACTTGAAAACTTCGCCCATCATTTGTTCTGGTGGAATATGTTGTCTTGTCTCGTAGTCATAATCAAGATATTCCTTCATAGATGAAGGCATGTTGTTTCTGTTAAAATCTTGAGCATAGAAGTTTTCCGGAGTTCTTCCGCTAAAAGATATATTAAAATCTTGATATGCAAAAATTGGTCTGGTTGTCGTACTTTGTATAATCGGATTTTGTGTGTTTTTGTTATTATGTTGTTTTTTATTCGCAATATTATGTATTGGGGTGAATTGGGTAATTGGTGATATTTGCATTTTATTTTTCCTTCTTATTACTTATTTTACTTCTTTCGATTTGTAAATTTGGTATATTAACTGTTTTATTCATTTTACCTGCTTTTATATCTTCGTTAGAAGTGTAATAAAATTCTTTTTCTGCAGGTGTAATACTTGCTTCCATTCTTTGAACGTAATTTAGTCCTTGAGCATCCATTAGTGGTTTGTATTTATCAACAACTTCTTTATTTACTAATAATTGCAGATAATTATTTCTTATAATGCCAAAATCAATTAAACCAGGAATAAGGTAAGAAAATCTATCATATTTATCTTCTTTTGAAAGATTTTTATTTAGCATACTTTTGTAACAATCTGGAATGCTACCTGAAATAAAATCTCGAATAGTTTTACGTTGTACTGGATATAGCTTTGCTTCATCGCGCAACATCATAAGAATAGCATTAGTATTATCAGGTAAATTCTTATCTGGCTTAAATTTATCTATTTCATTCATAATAGCAAGTCCAGTGAGATTTTTTTCTCTATCTGTCATAGGTGAAATGTATGATGAATATAAATCATCATACTCCTTTTTGTGTTCAAGTATCAATTTTGATAGAGAAGCATCTTTATCCTCTTTATCAGAGGAATCAAAATCAATAAATATCTTTTTTGCACTTGGGTGTTTGTACTTTGTTGCAATGTCATTCATTGCACAATTTACAGACATGACCTCACCTTCAAGTTCATTATAAAATTTGTCGTTTAGTTTATCCAAGGTTTGAGATAATTCTTTATCTTCTAAATCATATAAAGAACTATATGTTGTTAGTTCTGCAACTTTTATTTTATAAGTAAGGTCAGCTTCATTTGTTATGAAATTAATATATTGCCTCATCAATGATGACGGTAATAGTTCACATTCTTTTCTAATTTTCTGCTTGAATTTTTCATTGATTTCATCAAGGGATAATTTGTCTTCATCTATTTCTTTTGTTTCGTTTGAGTTTTTTATGTTTTGAAGATTTTCAGGTTCATTTTTCCCATATTTATCATCAAAATAATTTTCCCATTTGATTTGTTCTTGAGCATGTTTTTCGTATCGGACTTCTCTTTCTGGGTAAATTGTTTGTGTATAATCAAGTAATTCCAAATATTCAGGAGCGACTCTATCAATAATTTTATTATTTTTAGTTTCAGGTGTTACTTCTTTTAAATCTGTGTTTATTGGAATGTTTCCGCCTGCTCCGTAAATATCTTCAAACATATCAATTGTGTCAATGATAGCATTAGAATAAATATCTTTCATTATTGGGTTTTTGTTCCAATATCTTTGGAGCATAAATTCTTCGTTGCCCTTTTTGCCTTCATAGCGTTCAGCTTCTGTGAAAGATTTTAAATCCTCTGAAAGGTGTGCTCTATCTGCAGCTACTGTCATAATAGGGCTAAGATATTTAACGATAAATGATGCTTGAGGGTCATCTTTTCCGAATCTTTTTCTGACTTTTTTTTCAACTTCTGCTTTTGACATGCTGGAAGATTTGATATCGTTTGTCAGTTGTTTTTTCTGATAGTCTTTAATATTATATTTGCGAGGAGCTCTTTTCCTTGGTGCTGTTGTTCCATCTGTTTTATCTACAGCGTTTGATTTTGGCAAATGTACTGCAGGGTTGGTTGTATTTTTCGGCAATGTTACAAAGAATTTTCTATATTCATCTCTTGTTGCGATAAATGAGTTCCAAAAAGCTTGTGTTGGAAATTTGATTCCATAACTTGCGGTTATTTTTTCGTTAATGGGTTTAGTTATGATACCTTTGAAAGTATCGTTCATATCCTTTTCATAAAAATCTTTGTTAATTTCTTTTACGGTTTTACCTTCCGTATAGATTTTTTTCAATAAGTACATCCCAAAATTATCGCTGCCATCTTTAAATAATGGTTCATCAGACATTTCTTTTGCAGTCTTTATTTCATACAGGATACTTGAAATATTTTTTGATTTATTTTCGTGTAAGTTTTGGAATAACTCTTCATTTGGGTAAACACTTTTTACTTCTTCAAAATTATCTGCCAAGTTTAAGTATTTAAAAACTTCGCCCATCATTTGTTCCGGTGGAATATGTTGTCTTGTCTCGTAGTCATAGTCAAGATATTCCTTCATAGATGATGGCATGTTATTTCTGTTAAAATCTTGAGCATAGAAGTTTTCTGGAGTTCTTCCGCTAAAAGATATATTAAAATCTTGATATGCAAAATTTGACCTAATTGTTGTATTTTGCATAATCGGATTTTGTGCGTTTTTTTTATTTTGTTTTTTATGGTTTGCAAAATTTTGTAAAGGGGTAAATTGGTTTATTTTTGTGATTTGCATATTAATCCTACTAATCAATGTGTATTTTTAATTATAAGTCGCGTAAATTGAAAATTTTGCACTATATTAAGATTTTTTTACACTTTTATGTTAATATTCCGATAGGAAATAATGAATAAGGGAGAAGTAAAATGTGCGATATAATTACAATTGGTAGTGCAACAATGGATGTATTTGTTGAATGTGATGATGCAAATATTGTTTCTGTACGCTCTTTAAAAAAGAAGTCTGAGTTTATGAGTTATTCTTATGGCGCAAAAATTGAAATTACAGATTTTGCCTCACAAGTTGGTGGTGGTGGGGTTAATACCGCAACAAATTTTGCAAATTTAGGCTTTTCTACAGGTGCAATTTTTAAAGTTGGTGATGATATTTATTCAAAAGGTTTGTTTGAATTTTTCAAAACCAGAAGTGTTGATTTATCGTACGTAATTCAAAAGAAAGATGAATCTACAGGTTTCTCCATTATTTTGACAAGTTTTGAAGGAGATAGGACTGTATTGGCTCACCGTGGTGCTAATGCTCATATTAAAAAATCTGAAATTAATTATGATGCGATTAAAAATGCAAAACTTTTGTATATCGCTCCCTTAAATGGAGATAGCAACAAAGTTCTTGATGATATTGTAAAATTTGCAAATGAAAATGATACGGCAATATGTTTTAACGCAGGTACTACTGGTATCAAAAAAGGTTATAATTATTTGAGGAAAATTCTTGAATCAGCTCAAATTGTTGTAATGAATAAAGAAGAGGCTTCAATGGCAACAGGTATTCAATTGCGTTCTGATACAAAAGAAGAAAAATTTTCAGAGATGTTAGTTCATCCGGATTTAAAAGCAATGTTTAAAAAGTTGAAAGTCTCAGATTATCAAGTCATTGTTATTACAGATGGTGGGTCAGGTGCTTACGCTTACGACGGTAAAAAGTATTATTATTGTCCATGTTTTGACGGTCCTGTAACTTCAACTTTGGGTGCAGGAGATGCTTTTGCTTCTACCTTCTGTGCTTCATTGATGAAATTTGGAAAAGATATAGAAAAAGCTTTAGTTGCTGCATCTATCAATTCATCAGGCGTCGTTTCAGAATTTGGAGCAACTGCAGGGTTACTAACATTTGATGAAATTATTGAAAGAATAGACAAAAATCCTGATTTTAAATGCAAATTAGAGGTTGTAGATTAATAAATGAACAATTTATTTTCGATAATCGTTATATAAACGTGATTCGAAATTAAGGAGGTCTAAAAAAATATGACAGAAGAAACTAAAACATGTAATTGTAAAGAGAAGGCTATTGAAAAATTGAAAGAATTTTTATTTATTGCTGGTGCGGTATTTGTTGGTTCAACATTGGCAATTTTATTAAGTGCTCAAATCTTAAAACCGAAATGTCCATGTCCGCAAATGCAATTTCAACCAAAAATGGAACGCCCACTACCTCCACCTCCTGCAATTTATCCGGGGCAAGGTATGCCTGGTGATTTTCATGCTCCAAAATGGAGACATGATAGAGGTTTTAGAGGACCAAAAGGTGGACATTCTCAAATGAGAGGTAATATGCCACAGCCTCAATATGGCGGACCGCAAGGCGGACCTCCTCCTCAATCAGGAGCTATTTATAGAGAAAATGCTCCACAACAAAAATAATTAAAAAGTTTATCTAAGTATAATTTCTTAAATTAGAGATGCTGAAACAAGTTCAGCATGACACATAAATATAAGCAATACAGATTAACTGAAGTTTTTTGGTTAATCTGTTTTTGTATATAGCCTTACTCGGCAATATATTAATTTAACAAGTTATTGTTTAATATATCAAGATAGGCGAAAGGCTGGATAATATGAAGACAGAAAGGCAAAAACAAATATTAATTATTGAGGATGATACCCTGTCACGTATCACACAAAAGTGTATGATAGGAACTTTTTCTGATATGAATGTATGTGCAGAATTTGATAACGCAGAAGATGGTATTGAATTTTTGCATCAAAATATTTCTAATGTTGATTTGGTTTTGATGGATGCAACTTTGCCTAAAATGAATGGAGTCGAAGCATCTAAAGTTATAAAAAACAAATACCCTTTTATCAAAATTGTTATTCTTGTGCCTTATAATTCAGACAAACAAGTAATATCCACTTTATTTGCTAATGCTGATTCTTATTACATAAGGGATTTAGGGCAAGATATGCTGTATGATGTATTGACGCAAACCTTAGCTGATAATGGCAGTATAGATAAACGGATTCAATTTTCTGTCTTTAATTATATAAAGCGATTGCCAGAAAAAGATTATTGGAAAATTTTAAATAAATTGACTACAGAAGAATCTAATTTTATAACTTTTGTTTATATGGGATTATCAAGAGATGAAATTTCTGACCGATTAGGTGTTTCATCTGCACAACTTTCTAATTTTATTTATTCAATTTTTGAAAAACTTGTGTATGTTGTGAAATTTGGACAATTTGATAAGGAACTTGTGTATGACCTTTTTTAAGAATTTAAAATTTAATTTAAAAACAAAAATAGTATTAGTTAATGTGGCTTTTATTACAATGGTGTTAATTTGTTTTGCTCTTAATTTATCTCCACAGACTTTTATTTCACACCGAGTAATAATGGTGTTTGAAACAATTTTGTTGATTTGTGCAAATATTTTTAACTATATATTGTTATTGAACAGATTAAAAATCAGCAATGATGAATTTTTGAAATATCGTCTTTGCAGAAATTGTAAACATTGCGAAATTGGTATTGATTCTTTGCTTAATCAAATTTTTATGACAACTCCTGATGTTATTGCTTTTATGGACACAAATCAAAGATATGTTATGTGTTCAAAAAAATTCTATGATTTATTTAAAATATCTGCGCCTGAAATTATTGGAAAAACTCAAGATGTGATTTTAACCAGACAACAAGTCGAAATTACTCGCAAATATCTGAATGAGGTGATTTCTCAAAAGAAACCAATGTATTATACTCAAAAAATTTATATAAATAATGTTGAATATATTTATGATTCAATATCTTCTCCTATTGTCAGTCAAAATAATGAAGTTGCAGGAATATTGACGATGAGTCGTAATATAACTGAAACGGTTTCATTGAGGCATTCTTTTGAACGTTCTAATCAAAAGTTATATGATTTAATTAACAATTCTCCTAACTTAGCTTATGTCTTGGATGAAGATGGAAATTATATTTTTGGTAACGAAAAAGGTAAAGAATTCTTTATTACAGGTGTAGATTATACAAGTTCTGGCGAACGTATAGTCATTAAAATGGATAAATTTAGAGATGAAATAATTAATGAAAACCGCAAAATAATTGCAACAGGTGAAAGACTTGTTAAAGAAAAGGAACTGATTGCAACAAATGGTGAAAGCTATTGGTATGAATTTACAAAAACACCGTTGACAAACACTTCAGGAGATTATTATGCCGTTACAACAATTGTAAGGTGCATTGATAGTGAAAAACGATTGCAAGAACAACGAGAAACTTATATTGCCACTCTAAGTCATGATTTAAAAACTCCTGCAATCGCTCAAGTTAGAGCATTAGAACTACTTTTGAGCGGTCAACTGGGTGAATTTAATGAAAGTCAAAAAGAATTGCTTCATTTAACTCTTGATTCTTGTAATTACTTATATGATATGGTTTATACAATTCTTTCAACCTGTAAATTTGAAAATGGAGAAATATCACTTAACTATTCTTCTGTAGATTTTGTTAAACTTACGGAAGAATGTATAAATGAATGTTTAACTTTGTCTAAAATAAATAATACTACAATTGTTTTTGAGCCTGTTGGTAAGTCCTGTATGGCAATGGCTGATAAAACCGAAATCAAACGTGCAATTGTTAATTTCCTATCTAATGGTATAAATTATGCAAATACAGATACGGTTGTTAAGGTTTCTGTTAGTATGCATGATGAACAAGTAGAGTTAAGGATACAAAATTCAAGTCCTTATATTGATTCTGATACAATGAATAGAATTTTTAGAAAATATGTTACTCATTCTGAAAAATTCAACAAAGTCGGTGTCGGATTAGGTTTGTATTTATCTAAGAAAATTGTAGAGGCGCACAACGGTGAAATTATCGCAGAAAGCACCAAAGATAATACCAATACTTTTGGATTTATTATCCCTGTTTCGGTTAAATCTTTACCTATAAAAAGGTTGACCGAATTTTCTACAACAATGAAGTAACATCTTGTCCACCGGTTGCTTTGTACAAATTGATAACTGAAATTTCCCTGTTGATGTTATTTACGACGCAACTTTCTTCGCTAATCAATATCATTTGTTGAGCTTTTAAGTTGTCAAGTTTTGACTGAGCTCCGGTTTTGAATTTTTGATTTGCAAGTTCTAATTTCTCTGTTTCAATATCATATCTTTCATTGCTCTTTTGGTAATTCATGTTGGATGTTTTTACGCTCATCATTGCATCGTTCAACTCTTGAACGGAAGTAAGTATTGATTTTTCATAAATTTGAAGAGCTTTTTCATATTCAAGTTTGTTATATTTTAATTTTGCTTTTTTATATCCGCCTGTGAATAGTTCAAGAGAAGGTGCAACTCCTATTGTTGATAAAAAGGTGTGAGGAGCAAACATTCTGCACCAATCATAAGCGTTGAATCCGACTTGTCCAAATACAGTGAATTTTGGCAAGAAATCTCTTCTTGCGACTTGGACGTCAATTCCTGTTTTTTCTATGTATAATTCCGCTTTTTTGATATCAGGTCTTTCTGCAATGTATTCTGTTGATATTTCAGAAGGAACAGAAGGGATTACAATAGAGTCATAGTCGTTTCTGTCTATTTTTGATTGATATCTGTCTCCCAATTGTGCAATTAGCTGGTTAAGAGTGATATCTTGTCTTTCTTTTAACGAATTTAATCTTTCATTCATCTGAGTTAATGTTTGTTTTTCAGAAAGTAATTCAGCTAATGGGCATAAGCCGCTATTATATTTTTGTGTTTCAAGAGTTACGATATCTGTTTGTATTTTTAGTAATTTTTCTTGGTTTTGAATTAATTTATCAATACCTATAAGGGTATAATAATTGGAGACAAACCCTGATGAAATTGAAATATAAGAGGCTCTTTCATCTTGTTTTGTCATTTCTATCTGCTTTTTTAAACTTTTTGTTTTTAAATAATTTTCACCCCAAATATCTACTTCATAAGACATAGTTAGAGGTAATTGATAATGTGCCTGATTGTAATCTGGAATAAGAACATCTCCAAATCTTTGGTCAGATGCGGTTAAATATCTTTGAATACCTCCATTAAAAGTGAGTTGCGGAAGTTGATTTGCAAAAGCTTGTTTCATTATTTGTTGTGATTGCTTTGATTTAATTGAAGCAATTTTTAAATCCGGATTACTTGCATATAATTTTTCAACATATCCACTCAAAGTTGAATCCCCAAAATGTTTCCACCAATTAAGATTCATATATTCAACGGTCTCGTTAGCTGTTGGTTCCGTCTTTTTAGCGTTAGCTGATGGGGTAACTGATATTAAACACAGTAAAATAATTAATATTTTTAAACTTTTCATGCTATTTATTTTTCCTTATGTTATCATGATAACACAAAAGAAAAATCATGAATACTGAAAATATATTAAAACAAAAAATAGGACTCCATCTGACAGGTGTTGGAAATTTGTCTAAGATATTTGCTGTACAGTCTTTTTCAGGTAACAATTTGCAAATTACCCCAGAACAATTTACTGTGCTTGCATTGTTGTATGAAAACGATGAGTTATATCAAAGGCAATTGTCAACACTGTCTTTAAAAGATAGGGCAAATATCTCGCGAATAGTTAATATATTGGAAGGTTTAGGATTCGTTACAAAAACTCCTGATGTAAATGGTAGAAAAGTTTATAAAATAAAAATTACTGAGGAAGGAAAATCCATATATAAAGAAACTTTGCCTGTCATTACATCTGTATGGAGAGAAACCGCTGAAAATATTTCGGATACGGATTTAAAAATTTTTCAAAAAGTCTTGTACAAAATTCAGCAAAATTTGATATCAAAAGTAAATATACAAATATAGAGTAAACAAAGAAGAGGTTATTATGGCAAAAGATAATCAAGGAAACTTTAAACCCCAAAATCATGAAAATAATCAGAGAAAATCTAATAAAAACGGCTTACCACCGGCTCCAAAATTTCCAAAATCCAAAAAACGTAAAAAGGAAGAAATGGAAATTTTAGCAAAGGCAAGATTGAAAAAATGGAGACCAGAATATGCTAAGAAAAGAGTCTTTATACCGTCTGTTACGGCAGCAATCTTGTTGATGTTTGGATTGTATGCAGGAATTATGGCTACCCATTTTCAATCTACTGATGATGCGTTTGTGGAAGGTAGAATAATTTCTGTTGCACCAAGAGTATCTGGACCGGTTACTCATTTATTGGTAGATGATAACCAACCTGTTAAAAAAGGTGATTTGTTACTTGAAATTGATCCAAATGATTATCAGGTGAAACTTGCTCAGGCAGAGGCAAAACTTGCAGAGGCTCAAGCAAAATTAAAAATTTCATCACATGATATATCAAAAAATTCTTCAAATGTAAGCCAAGCTGCTAATGATACAACTTCTGCTAAATCAAAATTGGATTTTGCTCAAAAAGATTATAAAAGATATAATGATATGTACAAAACAGGTGTTGTGTCAAAACAAGACTATGATAGAAGTTCTAAAGAATTGGAAGTTTCAACCGCTAATTTTCAATCAAGCACAAATCGAGCAAAAGCTATGCAATCTGAATTAGATTCATCAATAGCACAAAATGAAAGTGTTGAGGCGGAAATAAAAAGACTACAAGCAGAAGTTGAGCAAGCTAAATTAAATTTAAGCTATACAAAAATATATGCACCATCAGATGGACTAATTTCAGCAAGAAGTGTTGAACAAGGTAACTATGTTCAAATCGGTCAGCCTCTTTTGGCAGTTGTTCCAAGTGATGTTTGGATTGTTGCAAACTTTAAAGAAGGGCAATTGACTCACATGCATCAAGGGCAAAAGGTTACTGTTTCAATCGACGCATACCCAGGTAAAAAGTTTAAAGCTCATATTGACAGTATTCAACGAGCAACTGGAGCTAAATCAAGTCTATTTCCTCCTGAAAATGCAGTTGGTAGTTACGTAAAAATCGTACAACGTGTGCCGGTAAAGATTGTATTTGATGAGAATTATTTGACCAAATACAATATTGTTCCCGGAATGTCTGTTGTTCCGAGAGTAAAAATAAAGTAATGTATCAATCTCGTTATAATATGACGTCTTTTGAGCTTTTTTTGATAAAATATATTATGTAATTAATATATTTAGGAAGTAAAAAGATTAGGCGGATATGAAAGAGCGATTATTACTATTTATTATTGTCTTGGGTTTAACAGCTTTTATTTACATTTTCCAGAGCTATACTGTATGGGGTCTGGCAATGTTAGTATCTTTGATGGCTTTGTATGCGTTATTTACAAATGTTGCATATAAAATTAAACAAAGGTATGAACAGAAAACTCCGATTGTCAGAAATGAAAGCTACAAGCCTTTCGTAAGTATAATGATTCCTGCTCACAATGAGGAGACTGTAATAGGCAACACTGTAAGAACAGTACTTAATCTTGATTATCCGAATTTTGAAGTAATTGCAATTGATGATAGAAGTACCGATAATACGGCAGCAGTTTTGTTGGATTTAGAAAAAGAATATCCAAACAAAGTAAAAGCATTTATCCGTCCAAAAGATGCATTTCCTGGTAAATCTGCAGTATTAAATGATGCATTGGCTTTTGCTAAAGGTGAAGCTATTTTGGTCTTTGATGCTGATGCAACAATGGAACCTGATTTCTTAACTAATCTTGTTTATGAACTTGAGCCGAAGGATGTTGGTGCTGTTCAGGCAAGAAAAATTGTTCGTAATAAAGATATGAATATTTTGACACGTTGTCAAAATAACGAAATGACGATGGATACCCACTTCCAAGTAGGTAGAGACTCAGTAAAAGGTGCAGTTGAACTTCGTGGTAATGGTGAATTGATTAAACGAACGGCTCTTGAGGATATTGGCGGTTGGAATAATTATACCATTACGGACGACCTTGATATGTCTACTCGTTTACATATTAAAGGATGGGATGTCCGTTTTTGCGCTGATACTGCTGTGTATGAAGAAGGCATCATGTACCTGTTCCCATTGTATAAACAGCGTAGAAGATGGTTGGAAGGTACTATCAGAAGATATTTAGAATATTTTTGGGATATTTTAACCTCTAAAAAAATGTCTATGCGTGTAAGACTTGATATGATTGCATACATTTCAGAGTTCATTATGCCGGCATGGTTTATTATTGAAATAGGTATTTTACTTTTTAAAATTTGCCTAAAAGATGCTCAACCGCATATTTTGATGTCTTCTGTTATCATGGGATGTATCATCGGCCTAGGTTTTATGATGGCTTGCCGTTACAGTTTGAGAAGATATGACAATTTGCCAAGAACTGATGCTTTTATTCAATCGGTTTATACTTCAGTATATTTGTTGTTGATATGGTTCCCATTGGTGTTATTTATCGGTACAAAGATTTTGTTCATGAAAAAGGATATGAATTGGGGTAAAACGACTCATGGTTTGATTCAACATGAACACGCTATCCAAAAAGCAAAAGAAAAGATTAAAAAAGCAAAAGAAGAATTGAAAAAATTATTAGCGAAATAAATAGAATAGGAGAAACAAATGCAAACAATTTCAATTGAAGATGTAAAAAATAAAATTAGAGCAGTTCCGGATTTTCCTAAAAAGGGGATTATCTTTAGAGATATAACAACTGGAATCAAAGATGCGGATACAATGCGTGCTATGATTGATTATCTTTGTGACCAATACAAAGATGAAAGAGTTGATTATATTGCAGGGATTGAAAGTCGTGGTTTTATTTTTGGTATGCCAATGGCTTACAAAATGAATTGTGGTTTTATTCCAATTAGAAAACCTAACAAATTACCTGCTGAAACTATCAAAGAATCTTATGATTTGGAATATGGTTCAGATTCAATTGAAATTCACGCAGATGCAATTGAAAAAGGCGCAAGAGTTTTGGTTGTAGATGATTTGTTAGCTACAGGCGGAACAGCAAAAGCTGCTTGCAATTTGGTTAGAAAAGCAGGTGGAGATTTAGTTGGTGCAGCTTTCTTGATTGAATTAAAGGCTCTAAATGGTAGAGAAAAGCTTGCAGATTGCGGAAAAGTAATTTCTATGTTACAATATTAGTAAATTGAAAATCAGGAGAATAAAAATGAAAAAAGTTGCGATACTACTGGCTTTATTGGTATTACAGATTCAAGTAACGGCGGTTGCTGCGGCTAATTCAAATTATAATAAAAAGCCTGCACAGAAAACTAAAGCTACAAAACCTGTAAGTCATGTAAAAGTCAATGATGGCTACAAACAAGATGGTAGTGATTATTTGTTGAAATATAACATCAACGATTTAGAATCTGCACCTTGGTTAAATGGTGGCAAAAGAAAAATTTAATGTCACGCTGAACTGGTTTCAGACTATCCAGTTGAACACTTTTTTATGTTTAATTGGTTATATGTATTAGTTTTTAATAAAAAAGAAACACCTTAGTCAAAAATGATTAAGGTGTTTTTCTATAAGATTATGAGATATAAAGAGAGAGAAGAAACTTATGCTAATAATTGTTCAAGTTTTTGAGCAGCAACTTTTGCTTTGTTAGATTGAAGAAGAGATTTTTCGATTTTTTCTTCGATTTCTTTGTCAGATTCAGTTGAATATTTAACCATATCCAATGCTTTTACGTAGTCTTGAACAGTTATGAATGGAGAGTCAACTCTAGCTGAAGATGCGGCACTTAATGACTTAGCATATTCGCTTGCTGTAATCATTGTATTTTCAGATTCAATGTAACCACCGTTTCTCAATGATTCTGCATATTCTTTAGCTGAAATTAAATCTCCGTAAAATTTTTCCATTTTTATTTTCCCTTTATCTCTTGTATATCCCTTACTCTTATATAAAGTATTTTAGTTTTAAAAATTTGCGTAAATTGTACCTAAAAAGTATATAAATTTAACATAACTTTACAATAGTTTATAAGACTATATATTGGCGCGGTTTTGGGGTAAAATTAAAGAAAAGAATTAGCTAGAGAAGGAAATATAAATGCTTAGAACAGGAATCGTAGGACTGCCAAATGTCGGCAAATCAACATTATTTAATGCACTTACAAATGCAAGAAACGCTCAAAGTGCCAATTATCCGTTTTGTACAATTGAACCCAATATTGGTGTTGTGGATGTTCCGGATGAAAGATTGGAAATTCTTGCAAAACTATGTAAAACTGATGTAATCATTCCAACCGCAATTGAATTTGTGGATATTGCAGGTTTGGTAAAAGGTGCAAGTAAGGGTGAAGGTTTAGGAAACCAATTTTTGCAAAATATTCGTGAAGTTGATGCTATTATTCAAGTTGTAAGATGTTTTGATGATGAAAATACAATCCACGTGGCAGGAAAAGTTGATCCAATTAGTGATATTGAAACAATTAACACTGAACTTGCCCTTGCTGATATGGCATCTGTAGAAAGACGTCAGGCAAGAATTGCCAAAGTTGTTAAATCTGGTGATAAAGAAGCTGTATTAGAAGATAAAGTTTTGAAAAAGTTGACAGATTTACTTTCCGAATGTTCATTTATTGATGTTTCAAAACATTTCGATGAAGATGAAATCCCTGTGGTAAAAATGTTGAACTTGTTATCAACCAAGCCTGTTATCTATTGTGCGAATGTTTCTGAATTTGACTTAAAAGATGGCAATGACTATACAAGAAAAGTTGAAGAATATGCAAAATCTCACGGAGCAGAGATGGTTGTCATTACTGCGAAAATAGAAGAAGAACTTGCCGATTTAGGAAAGGAAGAAGCTCAAGAGTATTTACAAGAGCTGGGAATAGAAGATAGTGGTATTAACAGAATGATAAAATCTGTTTATAATCTGTTGAAATTGAGAACCTTTATAACAGCAGGAGAAAAGGAAGTTCGAGCTTGGACAATTACTGCTGGAACAAAAGCTCCTCAAGCTGCCGGTGTAATCCACACAGATTTTGAAAAAGGCTTTATTAGAGCTGAAATTACTCCGTACAAAGATTTTGCTGAGCTTGGTTCATATAATGCTTGTAAAGAAAAGGGTGTAACACGTCTTGAAGGCAAAGACTACGTTGTTCAAGATGGAGACCTTGTTCACTTTAGATTTGCAGTATAGGTAAATAAAATAAGCTATGACCCTCAGAAGTTTATTCTGAGGGTCATTTTGTAAAAAGTATTGTTTTTCTGAAAGTTTAGAAAATTCAGAATGAAGTACTGTTCATCCTACCTACTTAATAGTGCTAAATTCTTACCGTAATCATAAGTTTTGTTTTGGTAAGCACTTGTCACAAATTGAGTATTAGGTTTAACTTTGCAACTGCCTGTGAATGTCAAAGGTACACCATTTTTAGGTACATGATACAATACTAAAGTTGAATCTGTAATTGGAGTAGGGACAGGATGTCCATCATACATTCTTGTTAAATAGTAGTTTCCAACTTCGTCAACCTTAACTTGGTAGATGTCATTTTCATCATTAGCGTTGACGAATACAGTGTCCTCTTTAAGTCCGGAGATTCCATATTGATTGTCTCCGCCCTCTGAAAAATTCAATCTGTCTAAGTATAAAGTCTTAGGATGATATCCTTTTCTAAAATCGTATTCAATGCCTGTTGGGTTGAAGATAGAAATTGCCATTCTTCCATCAGGAGATTGTCTGAATATTGATGTAACAAGCTCGTTTGATTGCGTTTTGTTTAGCGGTAATGTATAGATTGCACCATTATTAAGAGCATTACATCTTGGGTCTTTTCTGATTTTCATAACATCGTTCATTTCATCTTTGTATTTTGCGATGAACTCTTTATATTTTCTGTTATTTGGGTCAACCCATTCGTCATGGACTTTTTGACGACCTTGCAAATACATATTTTTTGTTTTTGTATCGTAGCCTGTTGCTCCGACATCATCACCATCAAATAATGTTGGCATGCCAGGAAGAGCTACTAAGTATTTCATCATACCCATCAATTTTGTCATAGCAGGTCTCATTGTTGCTTCAAAAACTTCGTTTTCAAAGTTTTCTCCTGATGGTAAATTTAGACCGTAAACTTGACGCGCTTGCTTTAACACCATTCCGATTGAAACATCAAACGGTTTGATACCAAATGCTTCAGGGTCAAATCTTTTACCTAAAAATTTACCTTGCGCCAAATCTGCAACTGATTTACTTAGTGCGATGAATGCACTGTTAAATTCTTCATTTGAGTAATGATATTCATCTCTGTATTTTTGTAATGTGTTAATCAAAGCTGGTCTGATTGCATCTGCCATAGCTACTGCTTTTGGAGATACTGCAGTATAATCGAAATTCCATACTTCATCATCGGTTATATTTTCTAAGAATTTATCATTAACAATTTGATAGGCTTTTTTCAAGTTGTTGAAGTTGCCTTGGTCTTTGTAAGTTAAATCAGCATAGAATAAGCCCATATCCATTGCTGCACAATGGAGCGCTCTTGGTTTATCGTGGTTGCCGATAAAAGTGTAGGAGTATTTTAAGGAATCGTCACCACCTGCTCTAATGAAAGCATCTTGGTCAATTCCCACCATTTTGTTAAATAATAATCTTTGTAAGAATGACTTGTCTGCAAATTCAGAACCGTCTTCAAAAGATTTAGAAAACATTTTTGCAACATCACTAAAGAAGAATGAATAGTTAGCTGTTGCTGTAATTCCTGTATCTCTTAAAAATTTTGGAACTATATCAGTTCTGTTTGGATATGTTTTAGATTTGCTGCCATATCCTGTGTCAAACAACAAGCCTTCATCCGTAACTTCAGCAACTGTATAGGCGTTAGGGTTTTTAGAGATTACACCTTGTGCAAATTTTTGCCAGAAGTTACTAACTTGTTTCCAAGTATGCTCAAAAGTTGTGTTGTGATTTTTTAGGGCTTCAACATCAGCGATATCTTTTGTCGCATCAATTCTCCAATCGAGTCCTGATTGTGTTTTGTCAATAATTAAATCTGCAAGCTGAAGTCCTGCAAGGTTTGTGTTTTTTAATGTTCTTGCAAAACTTTCAACAAGTTCGCTATCTACGGATGAATCCAAATGTTTCATTCCTTTTTGCATAGAGTCAAGTACCATTTCGGCTTCTTCTTCAGGACAAGAAGGGTTTGTTATTCCAAGTGTTTGGAGTGATACTTCTTTTAATTTTTTATAATCATACGTTATCTCACCTGAAACTGAATCAATAGTAGGTGCTGCTTTTGGTAACAATGATTTAATAACTGCGTATTTAGCAATCGCTGGGGTCAAAATAGGTAATACATATTTACCAAATTCTGTAACTTCTTCTCCGTCAAACAATTTTTTATCATCTGGCAGAGTTGAATTTAGGTTATCCAAAACAGCCTGAGCAAAATCAGCCATATCGTGAGTATAAATATTTTCCATTCTATCGTATGTTTTTTGATATTCCGGTGATAAGTTTTGGTTTCCTTTTTTGAATAATTCGTAACGAGGTACACCTATTTCCGAAGGAACAGAGGCTCTTTTTGAAATTAAAGGTGATGCCAAAACAGAAACTAAATTGTCTCCAAATTCAATTGCATCAAGTGGAGTGTTCATTAAACCTTCAATGATTTGGCTTCTTTTGTCTTCATCTGAAAGTTTACGTTTGTTGTTGTACATACCATCAAGTACATTTTCAACTTCAGCTTTTGTAACTTCTGATTTTACTGATTTAGGAAAAACTTTGTTATTAGAAAGTCTTGAAATTAAATCATAAACTTGGGATGGATTTTGAGCATCTACATTTTTTAGACTTTGGGCAACATACATTCTCAAAATATCATCAGTCTTTTGTGTCCAATACTGACCTGATGTTACGGCATAATCTTGAACTTGAGCATTCCCTCTCAAAATCTTTGCCATTTCTTCTCTTTTTTCTGATTGAGAGAGGTTTTTCAAAGCTTTGGTATCAGCATTTGAAAATACAAAGTTTAATTTTGCGATGTCAGGGTTTGCATCCCAAGTATCAAATCCGCCTTCAAATTTGCCATCAACTACAAAATTTTCATTTTTAGAAAGTAATCTTGCACCGCGATAGCCTTTTAAATCGATAGTAGAGTCAGGATTTGCATCGTTATATTCGTTCAATCTTTTTACGTTTTTGTTATATATTTCAGGGTCGATTTCAAATGAGTAAGGGAATATTGAATCGTTATGTGTATGTAAGTCAAATACATTATCTGTACTCATTTTTGAATATGTCTTTATTAATGATGTCGTATCATTTTTCTCATTATCAGAAACTAATCTGGTATCAAAGAATTGAATATACGTAGGTTTTTTAGGGTCGTATAACGGATTGTTTTTCTTAATTGAAACTGTTCCAATACCGTTTTGAGTGTATGTGTATGGAGAGTTTACTATTTTGTGAGAAATATAATCTTTGTTTTTTGCAAAAACACCCATAGATAGAGGGCCATCTTTTAAGCCAGAAGCTTTAAACCAGTTGTAATATGGTGAATCTGTACCCCATTTTAATAAGTGTTTAAAGTGGACACCTTCTAAGCCTTCGTTTACAAATGCCCCATCTGACACAAAGTTGAGTCCGTGTGCGAACATTGAACGTTGGAGTGATGCATAATTATTTATATTGCCTAATGAGCTTGCAATTTGCATACAGTTTTTATTCCAGTATGCATGAGCTGTGAAATCATCATCAGTGAATATTGGTAGAGAAATAATTCTACCGTATCCATCATATTCACCATTATCAACGGCATGTTGTAAACCTGCCATTGTTCCTCCAAATTTGTTTGCAATTGTTTTTATGCCGTTTTCTCCGCGTGTTGCAAGTTTTTTATCTTTAACAATCATGTTTTGGTCATTGTATACGTAGCCGACTTTTTGGCTGTCAATGATGACAAGTTTCATTGCGCCACCGCGTGAAAGTCCTGATTTTGAAGGAACTACAATATTGAAAATGTTTCTATTTTGATTAACATTAGAGCGTTCGTCAATGATATCTCCTGCGTCCACTCTTGTTTTTGCAAAGTTTGATTTTTTATCTACAAGTAGGTAGTGATAAGCAAAAGCTTGGTTGTCATCAATACCGAAAGTTTTTGCAAGGTCAATTTTATTTGAACCATATTTCATGTGGTAGCTGTCATGACCTTGCTTTGTATAGGCTTTACCTGTTGTAAAATAGTTGCCGTATTGGTCTTTGTCCAGCTTATATATTTCCAAATAACAATTTTCTTTTTCAGGGTCAAACGGATAAGAAACTTCAAATTGTTTGAAACCGTTTTCATCTTTACCAAACTGATATCCCTTGAATGATACAGGTTTTCTGTTGTTTAACCTGTCATTTTTTAAATCAAAACTTACTTTCACACAAAACACTCCTTAGTGTCAATTATAACAATCATAAAGAAAATTTTTTGTTACCTTGGTTACCTATATTAAGAAAATTTTACAAAATGGCTAATATAATTAGTAAAAATTGATTTATTGGCTATAATTATACGTGTAGAAAATACAATTTATATAGCTGAACAAACATCATCAAGGAGAAAAAGATGCTAATGACAGAAATGAAATGTGATATCAAAGATATTAATCTTGCAGAACAAGGCAAACGTCAAATTGATTGGGCTTTCAAAGATATGCCTGTTCTAAAGACTATTAGAGAAAGATTTATAAAAGAACAACCTTTTAAAGGATTAAAATTGTCAGCATGTGTTCACGTAACAAAAGAAACTGCTGCTTTGTGTACTGTAATGCAAGCAGGTGGTGCTGATGCTGTATTAGTTGCATCAAACCCTTTGTCAACTCAAGATGATGTTGCTGCTGCTCTTGTAAAATATTACAATATTCCAGTTTTTGCTGTTGCAGGTGAAACAGTTGAACAGTACAAACAACACATTCAAGAGGCTATCAACCACAATCCTGATATCATTATTGATGATGGTTGTGACATGGTTTCAACAATTCATGAACAAAGACCTGATTTAATCAGTAAAATTATTGGTTCTACTGAAGAAACAACTACTGGTATTATAAGACTTCAAGCAATGGAAGCTCAAGGTACTTTAGGATTCCCTGCTGTTGGTGTTAATACAAGTTTAACTAAACATTTATATGATAACCGTTATGGCACAGGACAAAGCTCTTTTGATGGTGTTTTGCGTGCTGCGAATATTCTTATAGCAGGTAAAACAGTTGTTGTATCAGGTTACGGCTGGTGCGGTAAAGGTGTTGCTTTAAGAGCAAAAGCTTTGGGTGCTAATGTTATTGTTTGTGAAGTTGATCCATTGAAAGCATTAGAAGCTGCTATGGAAGGTTACAGAGTTATGCCGATAGCAAAAGCTGCTTTAGAAGGCGATTTGTTCTTGACAGTAACAGGGGATAAGCACGTAATTGATGTTGAACACTTATTATCAATGAAAGACGGCGCGTTTGTTGGTAATGTAGGTCACTTTGATTGGGAAGTTAATGTTACAGGTTTAAAAGAACATGCTGTTGAAATTAAGCCAATCAGACCATCTTTAGATGAGTATGTTTTAGATAACGGTAAATCAATTTATGTTATTGCAGAAGGTAGATTGGTGAACCTTGTAGCAGCCGAAGGTCATCCAGCAAGCGTTATGGATATGAGTTTTGCTAACCAAGCTTTAGGTATTGAATTTTTGGTTAAGAACAAAGGTAAATTAGAAAAGAAATTATATACCCTTCCTTATGAAGTTGATGTGAAAATTGCTGAATTAAAACTTCAATCAATGGGTATTCAAATTGATACTTTGACAGCAGAGCAAGAAACTTATTTAAATAGTTGGAAAGTAGATTAGAAAATTGTTTACTGATTGTTAATCAGTATTTCAACTCCGAAAACAAGGTCGTTAGATTTTTTTCTAACGACCTCTGTTTTGTAATTAGTTATCAGTGCTTTATTTACTCTGCCTTTTGTCTTTTATTATGTACAATTGAAGATATCAATGCTGCAACGATAAATACCAAGCCTATCAACCCTGTAACAACTTCAGGCACTTCTTTTACTGTGGTTACTAACATTATAATAGCAAGAGCGCCAATCGCCCAGTGTGCTCCGTGTTCAAGATATAAAAATTTAGCTAGGGTTTTCTTTTCAACAAGCATAATAGTAAGTGACCTTACAAACATTGCACCGATAGCCAAACCAATTGTAATAATTAAAACATCATTACTCAATGCAAATGCTCCTAAAACTCCATCAAGAGAAAATGATGCATCAATTAATTCTAAGTAAATGAAACTAATCAAGCCTGCGCATTTTACACCTTCAACAGCACAATGAGCATTGCGCATTTCTTCATGCTTTTCAAGAAAATGAGCAATGCCATCAATTGCCAAGAATGTAATTATACCTGCCAATCCTGAAAGTATTACAGAGACTTTATCCTCTTGAGAAATAAAATTTTGTACTCCAATCAAAGTTAATAATGAAATTATTATTTCAATTCCGTTTATGTGGTCAAGATGTGATAGCGGAGCTTCAATAGGTTTTATCCAATGTACTGTTTTTTTGTGGTTGAAAAAGTAGTTAAGAAATAACAAAATAAGAAACATTCCACCAAAAGTTACAATTGGTGCATGTGTTGCATGTAAATAGCTTGCATATTTATCTGCATCTGTCAGTGCAATTTTAGTAACAGTAATCATATCTAATTTTGAAAAGACAGATACCACCAAAACCGGGAACAAAAATCTCATGCCAAATACTGCAATAGCAATACCCCAAGTTAAAAATCTATGACGCCAAACATGCGACATTTTTTCTAACTTCATCGCGTTTACAACAGCGTTATCAAAAGATAAGCTTGTTTCTAATATCGCAAGTACCAGTACGATAAACACGCATGCTAAACCAGAACCGGAATGAACATGTTCACCCCACAAGTAAGCGCCAATTACACCAAAAAAGGTTATGATGTACGAACCTAAAAAATACTCTAACATAATTTTAATCTCTTTCTTTCTATCTAACCTTGATTATTTTATCTGAAATTATTGATTGAGTTATCATATAAATATACTAAAAAGAGGTCAAACATTGTTGTTTGACCTCTCAAAACTTTTGTTTTTATTTCAAAAACTATTTGCCGTTTACAACTGTTTTGAATTTTTTACCAGCTGAGAAAGCAGGAACTGTTTTAGCAGGGATTTTTAATTCTTTACCAGTTTGAGGGTTTCTACCTGTTCTAGCAGCTCTTTTGCGTGGTTCAAAAGTTCCAAAACCAACTAAAGTAACTTTTTTACCTTTAGCAACTGTTTTTTGGATTGTATCTACTAATGAAGATAAAACTTCAGCTGCTTCTTTTTGTGTAACGTTAGCTTTTTTTGAAATTTCTTGTACTAATTCTTCTTTGTTCATAATAAAACTCCTTCTTCTTGTGTACTCTCTCATTATATTGAAAATTTCCGTTGTTGCAAGTCTTTTAAAGAATTTTAACACTTTTTAACGTAAAAAACCTCTTTTTGAGGGATATTAACCTTATATTTTCTTCAAAATGCAGTATGCAACAGCGATTATGACTGATGCAATAAATGCACTAAGCATGTTTCCCAGTTGATATTGCGGAATTAAATAAGTAATACCGTATAGCATGCCAAAGTTTATAACAAGGTTAAATAAGCCAAATGTAAATAAATTTATCGGCAAGGCTAATAATTTGACTATCGGTTTAATAAATACGTTTACGATTGTTATCGCTGCAGCCACAAGCATTGCAAATGCAAAGCTTTCAACTTTAATATCTGGCAGATAGCATGTCCCCATAATAACAAGTGCAAATATTATCCATTTTAGAATTATTTTTTTCATATTTGAACCTTATTCAATTAAAATCCTTTGATTCGGATTTTGCCGTTTTCATCTTTTACAAACTGCATATTGTTTGAACCTGGACGCGCACTTTGTATATTGAATTGAGTTCTTGCGCTTTGTGGAACATCAACTTTTCCTTCTTGGTAGTCAAGAAATTTTTCTTTATTTTCTCTTTTTTCTTTGTATTGGTCAGGATTTTTTGAAAAATCCAAAGTTTCTTCTTTTTCAAATTGATGTTGCATTATTGTGGAAAAATTCCTGTTACCTTCGTTAGGTGCACTCAAATATCCAAATCCTGCAGCAAATGAAGATGGCATTGTTGCAAAACTTAAAATAATTGTAGTTAATAATACTTTTTTCATACCTCTAAACTCCTTATCCTCTATGTCTTTATATTAGCATGTAAATTCGCAAAAAATCAATTATTTGATACTTTTAGCTAATATTTTTTCACAATTGTTAGGTATTTTAGTCAATGAGATTTTATAAAAATAAATTTATTATTATAGTGTAAATCCTCAACTCTTCTGATTGCTCAGCTTGCCTCTCTTGCATAAGAGGGGCTTTTCTTTTCTTAACATTATGCCATTTGTTAAATATTATTGTATAATCACAGTATATTATTAGTTTGAGAAAGGTCAAAGATGAGAGAATTAGTTGTTGAAAATCAGAAAGTTTTATTAATTCCGCAAAATTTTAAGTTTGCAAATAGAGGCATAGTTTCTTCAGTTAGAGCAGGTGACTTTACTCTGGAACTTGATTATGAACCTGATGGAATTTTAGAAAATACTTATTGTGAGTTTTATACACAAACAAGTCATGGAAAACTCTATTTTGACTCTTATGCTAAAAAAATTGACGGTAAGACTTTGATTATTGCAAGTCCTGCAAAACACAAATTCTTGCAAAGGCGTCAATATACACGTATTAAGTATATTCACGATTTGACATTGTCTTGTGAGGGGCAAACTTTTGATATCTCAACACTTGATGTTTCTGCAGGTGGTATGAAATTTAAGACTGACAATAATTTGAATATAGAAGCTACTTTTGATGTTGCATTACCTTTGGATAGTGATACGGTATTGAATTGCAAATTTCAACCGATAAGAATTGAGAAAAATACAGAAAATGGCGGATATGTTGTGTCTGGTCAATTTGTGTATGGTTCAAATCAAGATAAGATGATTCTTACTCAGTTCTGTGCAAAACGTAGTGTAGAAATTAAGAATAAATAGGATAAAAATGAGTTTAATCAGATTATTAAGTGAAAAGCCTGAAAAGACTTTATTTACAACCCCATCACACGGTCAGAAATTCTTTATTTATGAGCCGTTAAAAGAAATGTATAAACTTGATATTTCAGAGACGGAGTGTCAAGATCCTCAAGAGGCATTAAAGGTTGCGCAGTTACGCGCGAGGGCTATCTATCATACGTATTCAACAACTTTTTTGACTAATGGCTCAACCAGCGGGATTATTGCAGCAGTTTTGTCTTGTACTCAAGTTGGGGATAAGGTTTTAATTGCATCAAATTCTCACCCATGTCACTTTAATGCCGTAAGACTTGCTGGTGCGAGAGCTCTTACTTACGATTTAGAAATTGATAAAGATTGGGGTGTTCCGTTAGAAGTAAAACCTGAAGTTATTGATTTTTATTTAAGCAGGTACAATATCAAAACTGTAATTATAACTTCACCTTCTTATGAAGGTATAATTTCTGATATCGAAGAAATAAAAGCTGTATGTGAAAAGCATGGTGCATTTTTAATCGTGGATGAGGCTCATGGTGCGTTGTATCCATTTTCTGAATTGTTACCAATTTCTGCTGTTAATATTGCAGATTTTACGGTTCAGTCTCTACATAAAACAGCAGGCGGTTTGAATCCGACAGCATTATTACACTGTAATTGCGAGGTCGATGTGTCTCATGCCCTAAATATGTTTATGACGACATCTCCATCTTATCCTTTATTGGCATCAATTGAGGCTAATATTAATTATTTAGATTCTCGTGCAGGAAGAAAAGAAATAGATAATCTTGTTATTCGTTTAGATAGGATGAGAGAAAAATGCAGAGGTTGTGAATTCTTTGGGGATGACCCTACAAAGGTTCTAATCAGAGTTCCCGGCATTTCAGGATATGAACTTTCTGAAATGCTTTACGAAGATTTTGGAATTGAAGATGAAAAGACTAATGAAAAATCAACAATGCTTTTATGTGGTATTGGTACAGATTCTAAAAAAATAGACCGATTACAGCATGTTTTATCAAAGTTATGATATAAAAAAGGTTGGCAAATATGCCAACCTTTTTTTATAAGTAATTCGCTAAAATATTTTTCACATAATTTTGTGTTTCTTTATACGGTGGGACTCCGTCATATTTGTCAACTGCTCCTGGACCTGCATTGTATGCTGCAAGTGCTAGAATAACGTTACCATTATATTTATTCATCATTGATTTCAAATATCTAACACCACCATCTACATTTTGAGCTGCATTATATGGGTCATTGACTCCAAGCGCTTTTGCTGTTGATGGCATCAATTGCATTAACCCCATTGCACCTGTTCTTGATGTAGCTTTTGGGTTGAATCCGGATTCTTGTTTAATCACTGCCTGTACAAGTTTTTCATCTACACCGTGACGTTGAGCAACTTTGTTTATCATACCAATTAGTTGTGTCTTGTTGGTTGATTGAGATTTTTCAGGAGAATATTTTCTGCTAGCATCATTAACTTCTTGAATAGCACGTCTTAGGGTAGCGTTTGTTATACCGTCAGTGTTGATATCATCGTTATCATAAATATTTCCATTCACATTCAGAGATTTCGGATTTAGTAGCAATGAACCGAAATTGGCAGCAGAAGTTGATGACAAAACTTTTTCAAATGATTGAACATTATTTGCTCCAGGTGGATAAATCGCATCAAGTGAATTTGCCATGCTTTGTTGCGGATTCACTTGTTTATTTGCACTGTTTACGTAGTTGTTTATTTGTGTAGCTCTTTGCATAGCTGCACTTTTACCGCCTGAATTTAACAAACCCTGTATCATTTCAGAGAACATATTTTTATACTACCTCCCATACATTATTATTCTACTTAAATCTTGAAAATAATGTATCCTCCACATGGTTTAATGATGGATGCAAAAAAGTCAAAAAAGATATACAATTGTCATGCGGAACTTGTTTAATGGTGATATAGACCTACCTATTATGCATGATTTTACTTTATATACATGCAATCACCGTAACTAAAAAATCTGTATTTGTTTTTGATAGCCTCGTGATAAGCTTTGAAGATAAATTCTTTTCCGGCTAAGGCGCTAACCAACATCAATAAGGTTGATTTTGGCAAGTGAAAGTTTGTAATGAGATTATCAATTACTTTAAATTCATAAGGAGGGTAAATAAATAATTCAGAATGGTCATGACAAGCTTTTATGCAACCATATTTTTGATATGCGGTCTCAAGTGTTCTAACAGTTGTTGTTCCAACTGCTATAATTTTTTTACCTTCGGCTTTTGCTCTATTTATACTATCTGCTGCGCTTTGAGTTATTTCAAAAGTTTCAGAATGCATCTTGTGGTCTAGAATATTTTCACACTTTACCGGTCTAAATGTTCCCAATCCTACATTTAGGGTTACGTAAACGATTTCTACTCCTTTGTTTTTCAACCTATCAAGAATTTCTTTTGTAAAATGTAATCCTGCAGTTGGAGCCGCAACAGAACCTTCATCTTTTGCATAAACCGTTTGGTATCTGTTCATGTCAAATTGTTTAATTTCTTCTGATTGAAGTTTACGCTCAATATATGGAGGAAGTGGAATATTTCCGACCTTGTGCAAAATCTCAAATAAATCCCCTTCATAAATCATTTCGACAAGCCATTCACCATCATCTTCAAGTCGTTCTATTGCTCTGACAGTCAATTCTTCGCTTACTTTTATCAATGTGTTTGGCTTAACTCTTTTTGACGGTTTGATTAGGGCTGACCATAAAGTTTTGTTTTCACTATTTTCTTTAGGGTTAAGTAAAAATATTTCAATTTTTGCACCAGTATCTTTGTTACCGTACAGTCTTGCCGGTAGAACTTTTGTATTATTTAGTACAAGGATTGAATTTTCATCAATATAGTCAACAATATCAAAAAAGTGTTTATGTTCAATTGATTTTGTTGTTCTATCCAAAACGAGCATTTTAGAGTTTTCTCGTTTGTCTGCAGGCATTTGAGCAATTAATTCTTCCGGTAATTCATAATCAAATTCTGAAATATTCATATTTTATCCTTTATATATAAAACAACTCCAAATTTTACTTTGGAGCTGTTTTTGAGTTTATTTTATTATTTTTCGTTTACTTTTTTGGCATTTTTTAATTCATCATCATTAACAGCACCTTTTTTTCGTTTTTCTTCGTTTTCAATTTGTTTGTTTATTAAAACTGTTTGAAGAATTTGGATGATGTTGCTTGTGATTAAGTATAACAATACACCTGCAGGGATTGGAATAACAACAAATGTTGCAATAATCATTAGCGGCATAAATGTTCCCATTGATTTTTGTATGGTTTGTTGAGTAGGGTCAGATAAATCAGTTTTGTTTATTGCCATCATGATTTTTTGAGAAATAACCATTGTGATTGCGAATAATACAATTAACAGAACGACATCCCAGTGAAGAGTTTTGTTTACAGGCACTGTCGGAACTGTTGCTTTTAAGTAATCTCCGTCTCTTGTAAATGTGATTGTTTCATTTTCTCTAATATTGCTGTTAGTTACAGTGAAATCAGCTTTTTCTATTTTTGCAAGTTGGCTGAATTTCAATTTAGAAATGCTGTTTAAACTTACAGCTAAATCAACATCTTGTCCAGGTTCTAAATCGCCTTGGATTTCTAAACCTTTGATATCAACTTTTGCGTTTTTAATTGTTTCGTTGTTTGGTAAATATATTGTTGCGGTGTTTCCTAGAACAAAATTATCCCCTTTCGCCGCTCCTAATTTTCCGTCATTTGAAATTCCTGCTGTAGCTCTCATTGTTGTAGCCAAACTTTTGATGAACAAGAAATGCTGGTCGCCTGCAACACTGATAAATTGAGGACTGATTAAAGCTGAATACAACAAAATGAAAATTGGCATTTGAATTAACAAAGGAAGACATCCGCCCATTGGATTGAACTTGTGTTCCTTGTAAAATTCCATCATTTTTTGGTTCATTACTTGTGGGTTGCTTTGGTATCTGTCTTGAATAGCTTTCATTTTAGGTTGAAGAGATTGCATCATCTTCATTGAACGTTGTTGCTGTACGTTCAAATGCCACATAGCTACTCTTACAATGATTGTCAAAAGAATAATTGCTAAACCGTAATTGCCTACAAAATGAGCTAACAAGCTTAAAAATTTTATAGTTAATGAAATAAAATCCACTTTTTCTATCCCTCATCTAATTTAATAACAAGTCTGATATTCAGACAAATTTATGCTACCATGAACATACTCAATTCGCAAATCAAGGTAAATATTTGTATCATAGTCAAAAATAATTTTAACTGTATAAAAAGTTGGAAGGTCCTTCAGTGCCGGGATTGTAAGAAAATGTTTTTTATATTAAAAAAAGACTTTCAGAGATTTTTCTGAAAGTCTTTTTCTAAATGGTCGGGATGACACGATTTGAACGTGCGACCCCCTCGTCCCAAGCGAGGTGCGCTACCAAGCTGCGCCACATCCCGAGGTCTTTGCTATTTAATTTTGAACCTTTCGGCTACGTTTTTGATTTTAAGCCAAACAAATTTTAATGTCAAGAAGATTTTTTTATTTTAATTTTTACATTGTTAATAATTTAGCTTTTATTTATGGCTGTGATACAATATTCATATTATGGTCAGACTAATTAACAAAGACAATATTAATCAGGTTACAAATCTTGCCTACTGTATTATGAAGGTGCAGGAGCTATTTACGTATATTGTAGAGATAGACAATCCGAATTTAACTCCATGTATTTATGCTATGTGGCATGAAAATCAGTTTTGTTCACATGGTTTGCCTGATAGGAAAAATGTAAATATTTTTATTAGTAATTCTCTAGACGGTGAAATTATCGCAAGAGTTTGCGAAAAATGGGGATTTCAAATTTGTAGAGGTTCTTCTCAACGTAAAGGTGCTGTTTCTGGCACATTAAAAATGCTATCAAAACTTAAAAATGGTGAAAATATTGCAATCATGGTTGATGGTCCGCGCGGTCCGTTGCACAAAGTTAAATCAGGAGCTGTAGTTTTGGCTAGAGAGGCTAATGTTCCGATTGTGCCGGTGCATTGGTATTCTCCAAACTTTACCTTTGCGCGATTCCCATCTTGGGATAAAATGACTTGTCCGATTGGTCCATGTTGGTTGATTAACTTATATGGTGAACCGATTTATACAGAAGGTAAAACGGATGAACAAATTGCAGAAGAAGTTAAGACTTCGCTGTTACAACTTGAAGAAATTGCACCTAAAAAATACAAAGAGGCGGTGAAACAGGG
>QHME01000011.1:0-293 GCA_003258735.1 Candidatus Melainabacteria bacterium | reverse complement strand
ATTAACAACCTTTGGTACAGGTTTCTTCTCACTAGGAGCAAATTTAAATAATGCTGCATCGTTAATGATGCTAAGTATATTAAATATGATATATTATATATATAGTGAAGAAGAAAGATTATCATTACATACAAAAGATATAATAGAAATAAGAAAATTATATAATAATTTAATAAAAGACTATAATAAACTAAATAAAATATTTGACTTTCAAAATCCTGTAGAAATATATACATTATATAATAAAATGTTATATGCTGGATATTTATCTAAAGATAAAGAATTTCACTTTG
>QHME01000010.1 GCA_003258735.1 Candidatus Melainabacteria bacterium | reverse complement strand
CAGATTCCAGCTTATTATAACAATGAAACTGGTGAGATGGTTGTTGCAAAAGAAAATCCGGACCCATCTAAATATACTCAGGATTCAGATTGTTTAGATACTTGGTTCTCATCAGGTTTGTGGCCATTTTCAACAATGGGTTTCCCAAATAGTGAAACTGATGATTTCAAAAAATTCTATCCAACTTCAGTTCTTGTAACAGGTTTTGATATTATTTTCTTCTGGGTTGCAAGAATGATTACAATGGGTCTTGAATTTACTGGGAAAGCACCTTTTTCAACTGTGTATATTCACGGTTTAGTTCGTGATGAAAAAGGTCAAAAAATGTCTAAAACTAAAGGTAATACAATTGACCCTGTTGTAATTATTGATAAATACGGTTGTGATGCTTTGAGATTCACAATGACTTCATTGTGTACTTATGGAGGTCAAGATATCAAAATTAGTGATGAACGTTTTGAATATGGCAGAAACTTTGCTAATAAAATTTGGAACGCATCGAGATTTGTATTGATGAACCTTGATGGGGTTGATAACAACGATATTGATTATTCAAAATTGACGATTGCTGATAAATGGATTTTGGATAAATTGAATAATACAGCAAAAGAAGTTAATGCAAATATCGAAAATTACAGAATAGGAGAGACTGCTCATACATTGTATGATTTCTTCTGGAATTCATACTGTGATTGGTATGTTGAAATTGCAAAAGTTCAATTACAAGATGAGTCAATTAAATTGAACACTCAAAGAGTATTAAGATATGTCCTTGATATGTCATTGAGATTGTTACATCCTATTATGCCGCATATTACAGAACACGTATGGCAATTGATTCCGAAAGAAACTGATATTAAAGCAATCATGCTTGCCCCATATCCTGTTTATGAAGATAAATTGTCCTTCCCTAAAGAGGCGCGAGAGATGGAATTAGTATTCGAGACAATCAAATCTTTGAGAAATGTTCGTCAAAGTTTCAATATTGCCATGTCTGTATTGTTTGATATTGAAATTAGGGCAACAAAACTTGAAAAACCTATTTTTATGGCTATTGAAAGCTATATTAAGCGTATGGCAAAAGTTCAAAATATTACATACGCGGATGATAGTGCTCCAGTCGCTAAAAAATCGGCAACAGCAGTTGTTTCGGCATCTAAAATTATTATACCTTTGGAAAATTTAATTGATTTCAATGCTGAAATTGCAAGACAGGAAAAGAAACTCGGAAAACTTCAAAATGAACGTAAATCATTGGAAGGTAGAGTTAATAATCCTAAGTTTGTTGCAAATGCTCCTGCTGAGCTAATTAAACAAACAAAGGACAGAATTGATGAAATTCTTGTTCAAGAAAATGCAATTAATGAACTAATTGAAACATTTAAAGCATAATTTTTTACAGAAATATCAATGGAGTTTTTAACAAATGTTAAGAACTCCATTTTTTACTGTCAAATTTTGATTTTATTTGATTTATAAAGAATATTACCGTTTCAGATTATACCGTAATAGGTACAAAAATTTTGCAAACCTTTACATATTCTGAAAAATTTGGTAGTATTATACACGTAATATATAATGGTAGTGTCTGTTTGACAATGGAGTTAATTATGGTAACAAAAAAGGAAACATCTGATTTAGATTTTGAAGCATTACTTGACAAATATGATTACAAATTTCAAAAAGGAGATTTGGTAAAAGGTGTTGTTTGTGGCTTTGACGGTCAAGGTGTAATGGTAGACATTGGAGCAAAGACTTTTGCGGTTGTTCCGACTTATGAAGCTGTTGATAAAGGCGAGAATGTCGAAGATAAATTTAAAAAAGGACAAGAAGGCGAATTTTTAATTATTCGAGAAGAAGATGAGGATGGCAAGTTCTTGTTATCTAAAAAGAAAGTTGATTATGCTTATGCTTGGAAAGAGCTTGAAAAAGCAAAAGCTGCCGATGAAACTATCTTGGGTACGGTTGTTAATGTCGTTAAAGGTGGTGTGCTTGTTGATGTTTCAGGAGTTAGAGGATTTATTCCATCATCTCAATTACGAGCAAGAGAATCAGAAATCGAAGTTGGTTCTAAGTTAGAACTTAAAATTTTGACTCTTGATGTTCAACAAAATAATTTTATCTTGTCTAATAAAAAAGTTTATGATGATACGGTAGAAGAGGCTAGAAAAAATATCTTTTCTCAAATTGAACCAGGGCAAGTTGTTAAAGGTGAAGTTGTAAGAATTACTGATTTTGGTGCTTTTATCGATTTAGGTGGTTTAGATGGACTATTGCCATTGTCACAATTGTCTTGGCGATGGATTGATCACCCTACAGATATTTTGAATGTTGGTGACAAAATTGACGTTGAAGTTATTTCTGTAGATCATGATAAGCAACGAGTTTCTTTGAGTTTGAAAAATCTTGAACCAGACCCATGGATTGAGGCAGCGGACAAAATCAAAGAAGGTGATAAGGTCGAAGGTACGGTTACTCGCTTGAAACACTTTGGAGCATTTATTGAAGTGTTCCCTGGAGTTGAGGCTCTTCTTCCACACAATGAAGTTGTTGATTATCAAAATGAAGGTAATGATATTATCAAAGTTGGAGATAAAATCAGCACTTATATTTTGAAGTTCAATCCGTCAGATAAGAGAATTTCTTTGTCTGTTCATCCTCAAAATGAAGAATCAAAAGAGGCAACTACAGAAGAATAAGTAAAATAAAAATATAAAATAAAAAATCAGGGATATTGTTATTGATTATCTCTGATTTTTTTATTGACTTTAAATAATTTATCATTAAACCAATATCATACATATAGATGTTTATTACTCAAAAAAAGTAATACATAATATATTGAGAAAGAGTAGTGAACATGCCATTTCGGTACAGATTGCAAAAAGTTTTGGACTTTAGAATAAATCAAAAAGAAGAGCAGAGAATGAAAGTTCAAAAGGCTCAACAAGCAGTCTATCAAGCCGAACAGGATATCAAGAAAAATGAACAAGATATTTTGAACACAAAACAAGGTATGCGAACTGCTGACCCAATGATGTACGAATCGTACGACAATTATCTGAGATTTCTTTGGAAGAAAGCCGAAGAGCTCGAAGCAAAAAGACAAGAATTGCAACAAAAACTTGATATAGAGGTAGCAAAACTTGTTAAGTGTGAACAAGCCGTCAAGGTTCTTGAAAAACACAAAGAAAAAAGTAAAGAAATTTATCTTGCAGAAGAAAAGGCCGCAGAGTTAAAACAGTTTTCAGAACTAGGTGTCACAAGATTCTTCAAGCAGGCACAGGAAAGAGCTATTGAAGATGAAATGCAAGAAAGTTTAGAGCATAACACAGAAAGTTAGAAGGTAATAAAATGAGTATTAACGCACCCTCATCAGCACAAGTAAGTAGTACATCCGCTTCATCTCAAATTAATAGCGCATCAAATTCTGATAGTGCAAAGAAAACTTCATCAGAATCTTCTTTTAAAGATGAGATGGATAAAGTTTCATCTACCGAAAAATCAAAGAAAAATGAAAAAACTTCTGATGAAAAAAATGATAAAGTAGATGAAGTTTCTCAAAAAGATGAGAAAACCACAAATACAGAAAATAATGCTAATCAAAATCAAGATAAAAATGATGCGCAATCACCAGCAGACCAATTAAATGGAATGGTTGATTTCAGCAACTTTGGTTCTTTGTCTGTAAGTGATGTAAATTCAATGCTCACAAATGATATTGCTCAAATGCTAAATATAAATAATACTGCTGTTACCGGTTTGGCTGCAGATATGAAAGTTACGGCTTCCGGAATGATGAATTTAGATTATTCATCAATTTCTATGACAGAAAGTGATGCAGATTTCTTTATCAATTTGACTCAGAAAAATGATGTATCTGTTCAAAATATTACAGCTCAAGCTCAAAACATGTTGAATCAAGGTGTTGAAGCTAAAGAAGTTAAACAAAATGTCCAAATTTCTGAAACTCTGTTGAATGCAATTAACATTGCTAAAGAAAATAACCAACCTTTAAGAATTGATTTTGACCAAAATATGTCTGTAATTATGCGTTTTGGCAAAGACGGTGCAATAGCTGCAAACTTTATTCCAGGAGATAAAGCTGTAGAACAATATTTAAGAAATAATATTGAATCATTGAAAAACACTTTTAGAGAAAATGATTTGCCTTATTCTGATTTGTCTTATTCAAATAGAGGTGGCAAACAACAAAAAGAAAATAGAAGAAATAGAGAACAATAAGGAGTATCCGTTATGAATGATGCTTTTATAACCGCAATAAACACTCAATATGCAACAGTAAACTGGATGGATGTTATCGCAGATAACATGACAAATGTTTACACTCCGGGATTTAAAGAGAAACAAGTGAACTTTAAAACCTTCTTAGGAGGCGCAATCAATGATGATTATAGTAAAAAAATGAGTCAAGGTAAATCTACTCCAGGTACTTCAAATGATAACGTATTTTTAGAAGGTAAGGGATTTTTCCTAACAAAAACTCCTGAAGGTAAAAGTGTTTACACTCGTCTTGGTGAATTTACTTTTGATGGAGAAGGTGTTTATAAGGCATCTAACGGCAATACCGTTCAAGGTTATATCCTAAATGACAAAGGTGAAATTATGCAAGGTACAAAGCCTATAAGTGCTGATTTATATCAAGAAACAGCATTAAAAGGAGGAGCTTTGGATATTCCGACAACTAATATTAAAATGTGGATTGATCCAAACAATGGTAAGTATCTTGGTAAATATGATGAATATGAAATTAAGAAAGATGGAACAATTGTAGGTAAAGCTGAAAATGGTAAAAAAGTTGTTCCGTTGTATCGAATCACAACAAGAAACTTCCACAATGCAGCCGGTTTGTACGAGTATAAAGATGGTCAATTCTTAGAAACCGAAGAATCAGGAAAACCTGTTTTAGGTTGTGGTGAAATTCGTTCCGGTTTGTTAGAATTGTCAAATGCAGATTTTAAAGGTAATATTTCATATTATCAAATGGCAAAAGTTCAAATGGAAGTGGTGAATAAATTGATTTCATCAAACAAAGAACTTTTACAACAAGCAATGCAGATGGTAAGCAGTTCATAATAAATTTAAGATTAATGTTAAACTCCATTTATTACAAGGGGCTTTTTTTAAAAGCCTCTTTTTGTTACAACTTTACTTTTTCCCTTATAATTTGTACAATAGAAATGCTTATTACAAGGTAGAAAAGGTTAAAAATGGACAAAATTAAAATAGCAATCGGTTCAGACCATGGAGGTTTTGAATATAAAGCAAGTATTATAAAAGCTTTACAAGTTAAAGGATACGACGTTGTGGATATGGGGACATATTCTCCTGAATCCTGTGATTATCCGATTATAGCTAAAAAAGTTGCTCGCGCAGTAGCAAAAGGTGATTTTGAAAAAGGAATTTTGGTTTGTGGTACAGGTATCGGTATGTCTATGGCAGCAAACAAGGTGAAAGGTATCAGAGCTGCTGTTTGTGGCGACACTTTCTCAGCAAGGGCAACAAGAGCGCATAACAATGCAAATATATTATGTCTAGGTCAACGTGTTGTTGGTGAAGGTTTAGCTTTGGACATAGTTGATATTTGGCTAACTACAAAATTTGAAGGCGGTCGTCATGAGCGTCGAGTGAATATGATAGAAGAATAGTGAAAGGTAAAATTTGAAATGGAATTAGATTCTCATAAGTTTGCATGTATTGTTGCTCAATTTCTAGACGACAAACTGGCAAAAGATATTACAATTTTAAATATAAGTAATGTATCATCACTTGCGGATTATTTTGTAATTGTAACAGGTGATTCTACCCCTCAGGTTAAAGCTTTGATGGAAACAGTAAAAGACAAGGTTAAAACAGTATTTTCTCGTCTTCCGCTACGTCAGGAAAATGATGCCAAAAACAGGTGGAATTTACTGGATTATGGTGATGTGGTTGTTCATATTTTGCATAGAGATGAACGTGAAACTTATGCAATTGAAAAATTTTGGAATCATGCCTATAGTGTACAAGAAGATGAATGGCGTGAAGTTGCAAAAGAATATAGCAAATATAGTAAAGAACAATAATTTCATTTTTCAAATGGGTATAATTTGCAAAGATATTACAAAAAAGAGGTCTAATGACCTCTTTTTTAGTTAAAATTTTCATTCAATCAGAGCTAAACTTTAGCTGAAATCACGCTATCTAAGTATGACGTCATGGTTTCTTTAAATCTATTGCATTCAGCCTCGTTATTAGCCTCAAAACGGAGAGTAAAGACTGGTTCGGTATTACTTTGCCTGATTAGTGCAAAACCACCCTTAAAAACGATTCTCATGCCGTCTAGTGTAACGATATCTTTTATTTCAGAACCGAACATATCGGGATGATTTTTTACTTGATTTTTCATAGATTCAAGAACTTCTTTTTTTAATTCGTTAGGACAAGGGAAACGTACCTCATCACTTGTGAAAACTTTGTTAAACGGTGCTAAAAGTTCTTCCAATTTGAAATCAGGATTTGATTTTTTGTGTTTTGCAACAATTTCAATCATTCTGCAACCTGCATAGATTGCATCGTCAAATCCGTAATATCTGTCCTTAAAGAATGTGTGACCGCTCATTTCGCCACCTAAAACGGCGTGTGTTTCTTTCATCTTTTCCTTAATGTAGCCATGACCTGTTTTGCACATTACAGCGTTTCCGCCTGCTTCGTTAATAGTGTCATATAATACTTGTGAGCATTTTACTTCTGAAACTACAGTAGGGTGTTCATCAATAATATCCATTGCATAAACTAAAAGCAATTTATCTCCAGTTAGTGGTTTTCCTTTAGAATCAACTATGCCAACTCTGTCACTGTCTCCATCAAACGCAATACCGATATCAGCACCTGTTTCTACTACAGTTTTAGAGAGTGTTTCAAGGGTTGATAGCACACTTGGATTTGGATGGTGGTTAGGAAATCTGCCATCTGGTTCGGAGAACAATTCTACAACTTCACAACCGATTGCTCTATACAAGTTTGGTGCAACAATTCCGCCTGTTGCGTTTGCGCTATCAACGACTACTTTTATTCCTTCACCTACTTTACCGAATTTTTCTTTCATTTCTGTAGTATATTCAGGAATAATTTCTGTTGAGAAATTATAGGTTTCTAGTTCCGTTGGTAAATTTTTCCAATTTTCAAAAGTCATTTCCTTAACTTCTTTAATTTGAGACTCATTAAGAGATTGTCTGTTATAAGTCATCTTCATTCCGTTGTATTCACTTGGGTTGTGACTTGCTGTGATAATCATTGCACCGTCAAGGTTATGAGCAAATTCAGAATAATAACCTATTGGAGTTGGTGCTAGTCCTAAATCTTCAATATGACCGACTTTTGAGTCCATTAATCCATTTATAAGAGCATCTTTTAATGATGGGGAATGTAATCTGGCATCCATGCAAACACTGATTCTCAAATCTCTTATTGCTTTACCTGTTTGTTTTGCAATCCATTTTGTATAGCCTAAAGCTGTGTTGTAAAATAATTCTTCGGTGATATCTTTTCCATATATTCCGCGAATATCATTTTTACCAAAAGCGTGTTCTAATTCTTTCATAATATACTTCTCCTAAATTTTATTATATAATTTTAGCATGAAAAATTTGTTTGAAAAATTTGTAAACAATACGCAAATGTCTGCGTTGATTTTTTTATTACCAGCTCTTTTAGGAACTTTAATATTTATTGTGATTCCTGTAATTTGTTCATTTGGTTTAAGTTTTGTTCAATGGGATTTACTTAATCCGATTAAATTTGTAGGTTTTGAAAACTATCGAGAGATTTTTCATGATGGTTTATTTTATAAAATTTTAGGCAATACAATTGTATTTGCTCTGTCTACTTCCTTTTTTGGGGTTATTATTCCATTGATTTTAGCATCGATTTTAAATACAAAAATTCGAGGAAGTGAGTTTTTTAAAGGTGCTTATTTCCTGCCGTTTATTACTCCCATGGTTGTTGTTGGAGTTGTTTGGGCATGGATTTTTGACCCCAATATTGGTTTACTGAATCAGATGTTGCATTTGCACTTAAATTGGCTTTATGACTCAAAATTAGCCATGCCTGCACTTATTGTGGTATCCGTTTGGAAACTAATCGGTTATAACATGATAATATTTCTATCATCACTTTCGGCTATTTCGCAAAGCCTTTTTGAGGCAGCAAAAATCGATGGAGCTAATTCATTTCAAATTTTTAAAAATGTGACTATACCAATGCTTTCACCTACAATATTTTTTGTTGTAATTATCACTGCGATTAGTTCATTTCAGGTCTTTGATTTAATTTATCTGATGACACAAGGCGGACCTTTTGACAGTACAAATGTTTTGGTTTACGCAATTTATAAAAACGCGTTTGAATACTTCAATGTAGGTAAAGCAAGTGCCATTGCCTACGTGTTATTTGTAATTATTTTGGTTTTAACTCTTATTCAGTGGAGTTTACGTAAAAAACTTGTTTATAATGAAAAATGATTTTACTTTAGAATAACAAAGTTTGCGGATAAATTTCTTCTACGTAATTTGCCCAATCATTAGCTGGGAAAAATCCTATTGCAAATTCGACTGTATTTTCACCAAGTTGCTGTAAACCTTGAACATCAATTGGTGGTCCTGCAGGTGTTGTTCTTGCAGGATTTTTTGGATTTGAAATTATTCCTGTACTACGTAGCAAAGTAATCGCAAGGGTGTTTTTGTAAACTTCGTATTCAGTCAAACCTTTTGTGATAACTCCTAAACCATTAGCCCAAACAAATCTTTGCATTGGCGCAGTATTTGTTTTAGCTTCTAAACCTTTTTCTTTTGGCAAATGTTCTCTGATGTTGTAATTTGGATCAAATTTACGAATCAAAAGCACATTCATGTCTTCAGATTTAGTTTCTTTAATTGGTTTTGGTAAATTAAATCGGACTTGCCAAAGCTTATTACTCATAAGATTTAGCCATTTAATTTTGAAATTGAGTAATTTTGAGCGTTTATTAAGTGAAATATCAACATTAAAAAATGATGTTGCAATTCTTATTGTTGATTTTAATGAACCTTGCATAATTACTCTTGCTGATTTGATTTCAGCGATTTCATATTTGTCGTTTTCAACAGGTCCAAAATTGTAGCTGTCACCAATATCTTTGCATCTTACAAATTCAATAAAGTTTTCATATTTTTTTGCTTTATCATAGACATTTAATTTTCCATCTTCAATTTCAAGTCTGATATTTGAGTTGAATAAATTCATTGAATCGACTGCCAAGTCTGAAGATTTACCATTGGCGTTAAATTCTTTAAGTAATGTATAAATCGTTGTGTAATCTTCAGTTACAGGAATTCTGTTTGTATCGTGCAGCAATTTTGTATCAAACCCTTTGCGCTTTGATAAAACTTGCGTTCCGTCTTCTATTTCAGTCCGCTCAATTTCTAATAACTTATATTTATCAAGGTATTTGAATGTAATTGACATATTTTCAGGCTGGATAAGTCTGATTTCTTCAATAATAGTATTTGCGATTTGTAAAATCTTTTTATATCTGATAATGTTTTCTTCATGTACCATATCGGTTGAGCAACCGCAAATACTGTCATGTGCTTGGTTTTGTAATAGCAATTTGTAGGCATACTCAATTACATTGTCATATTTTGAACCAAAATTGTACTGTAATTTATCTGCCAAATCCAGTTTATATGAGCATTCTGTGTTTAATTGTTTTAATTTCATTCTAGAAGAATAACTTCCTGGAAGTATGAAAGTTTTTGAGTTATCTCTTAATTCATCGTTAAAATTTTCTTTAAATTTTACACGCTCAAAATAATCAAACGGACTGCCAACAACGATTACGTAATCATCCAGAATTTCGTTCATTGCTTTAATTTGACTCATAACATCATCAGGTACGTCAAGATGGTCGGCACCGATAGGCAACAAGATGCTATCACCTGATTTTGATGCTATTTTGTCAAGGTTATCCTTTAAAAATTCGGCTTTTTGAATAATATTTTTGTCTGATGAAAATATATCCATAAAGTAGCCACGTACAAGATTTACCGTATTTATTCCGTTGAACTTAAATTCAGAAGGCAAATCTCCGCAACCGCGCCAAACGATAGCTTTGTCAATTCCATATTCTTTTAAAATATCAGGGATATTTTTGCTGTGTCCAAAAGTATCAGCTAAGTATGCGATAAAATCTTTACAACCAAAATGTCGTGCTGTTTTTAAACCTATTTCAATGTTTTTTCTAAACGTAATTCCGTCTGTTAAAAATTCATCTACCAAGCAGTAAAAAGGCCCGATGAAGAGCTTTTTTTCTTCAATTAATTTTCGGACAACTACTTCTTTTTCAGGTCTCATTTCAAGATAGTCAAGCAATGCTACAGTTTGACCGTCAAAGTAAAATGAAGGTAGTTTACCCTCTTCAAGCATATCTAGTACATGGTCAAATACTCTTAACAGTCGTAATCTGAAAACTTCAAACTCTCTATACCATTCTCTATCCCAGTGGGTGTGGAAATACGCAATTACTGCTTTTTTAGATTTCTTCTTATTAAACATAATTTTATATTACCATCTAATATTTCAGTTGGCTAATTGTTAAGATTAGACAATAGTTGAATGTAAATTATAATAAAAATTTTTAACATAAAACTGAAATGAGGTGTTTTATGAAAAATTTCTTTATTTATTCTCTATTGTGTTCACTTTTTTTATCAGCCATAAATGCTGTAGATGCTGCAAGTTCTCCAATTACAACTATTTCAAGGACTCAAAATAGTATTTCGCAAGACAATATTTATAAAAACGATTTGTCACAAATTGAAAGTTATCTTTTTGGTCGAACATACAAAAATGATAGTGTATATTCAAGGATGAATCGAATTGAACGACATTTATTCGGCAGATTCTATTCAACAATGAGCACAGCTAAAAGAATGAATCATATTTTGGCAAATTATCGTGATGATTACAATAATAGAAATTATTTAGCAGATGATTATTACAGTACAAGAAGGTCTCCTGCACGTCGAATCTATAATCGTTATATCGGACAACCGACAGGATACACCCCCTCAATCATAGACAATCCGTTTAACTTCAACAATTTTTCTCCAACATTTAGCAGAGGTTATTCTAACAATAGAGGATACGGATATAATAATATAGTGCCGGCTATGACAGGAGCAGGGGTTCATATTCTGAATTAATGTAAAAAATATATAAAGGATTAAATTTTCGGCTATTTTAATGATACTATATATACTGTAGTTATTTAAAGGGAGAAGTTACAATATGTGTGGTATTGTTGGATATACAGGCAAAAAAGCCGCAGTTGATATATTATTAGACGGACTTGAACAATTGGAATACAGAGGATATGACTCCTCAGGTATTGCTGTTCAATGTGCTGACGGTATAAAAGTTTATAAAGCAGAAGGTAAGCTAAAAAACTTGAAAGAAGAATTGGCTCCTCATGCTTATGAAGTTTCAAAATCTACATCTGGTATTGGGCATATCAGATGGGCAACTCATGGAGCTCCTACAGTTGTCAATGCTCACCCTCATACTTGTGGATGTGGAAAATTAGTTCTTGTACATAACGGAATCATTGAAAATTACAAAGAATTAAAAGCAGAGCTTGCTGCAAAAGGATGTAAATTCCGTTCTCAAACTGATACCGAAATCGTTGCACATTTAGTTGCATCAATTTATGGTGAAGTCAAAGATTTGACAAAAGCAGTACAAATGGCTACAAAACGTATTGAAGGTGCGTATGCTTTTTGTATTATGCATAATGATGAACCTGGAAAAATCGTTGCAACAAAAAGAAATGCTCCACTTTTAATCGGTGTTGGTGAAGGTGAATATTACGTAGCATCAGATGTTCCAGCAACAATTAAACATACAAATAAAGCCATTTATTTAACTGATAATCAAGTTGTAACATTGACTCCTGATTCATTGGTTTTAGAAGATGAAAACGAAAATGTTCTTGAACCTAAAATTGAGGTTCTTCCTTGGGAACCGGTAGCTTTGAGCAAAATGGGTTACAAACACTTTATGCTTAAAGAAATTCATGAACAACCTGACGTAATTAGAAATATTTTGGTTGGAAAACTTCATACATCAGATTCTCCAATTGTTTTGAATGAAGTTAAATTAACTAAAGAAACCCTAAAAAATCTAAATCGTATCCAAATTATCGCTTGTGGTACATCATTACATGCCGCAATGATTGGTAAATACATTATTGAAGGTTTTTGTAATATTCCAGTTGATGTTGAGGCATCAAGTGAATATATCTACAGAAAAACAGTAACAGACAGTCACACACTTGTAATCGGTGTTTCTCAATCAGGTGAGACTGCTGACACGTTAACTGCTATCAAACAATCAAAAGCAAGAGGTTCTCACATTTTGATTATTACAAACAGACCTGACAGTGCTATGGCTCGTGAAGCTGATAGTTTAGTTCCTGTAAGTGCAGGTATTGAGGTTTCTGTTGCTGCTACAAAATCATATATTGCTCAGCTTACGTCATTTTATTTGTTAGCTTTATATATGGCTGAAATTAAAGGTACAATGTCAGAAACAGATTTGGTTAATATTAAATCTGATATGTTGCTGTTGCCACAAAAGATTGAACAAATTTTAGCTCACAAAGAAGATATTCAAAAATGTGCTAGAAAATATTCAGGAACGAAGGACTTTATCTATATAGCAAGAGGAGTAAATTATCCGACAGCATTAGAAGGAGCTTTAAAACTGAAAGAAATCAGCTATATCAATGCAACTGGCTATCCTGCAGGTGAATTAAAACATGGTCCTATAGCAATGCTTGATGATACAATGCCTGTATTGTCAATTTTGATGAACGGTCCAGTTTATGAAAAATTACTATCAAATAGTGAAGAGGCAAAAGCAAGAAATGCTAGAATGATTGCTTTGACAAACTCTTCTGACCCTAAATTGGATGATTTATTTGACTTTATTATTCGAGTTCCTGAGGTTTCAGAAGTGTTGTCTCCGATTATTGCAGTTGTTCCGTTGCAATTGGTTGCGTACTATATTGCCGAATTTTTGGGTAAAGATGTTGACCAACCGCGTAACCTTGCAAAATCAGTTACTGTTGAGTAGGAAAACTATCAGTTACTACCACGGTTTTGAGTTGCAGTACTCCACTCTGTTAAGAGTGATATCATGTCATTTTGAACTTGTTTCAGAATCTCAAAATTGGCAAGATGTGCTAAGCTAAAATGCTGAGGGTTTATCACAAGGAATACAAATGCAAATATTATCTGAAATTACGTATTTAAAATCAATTAGACAACCAAATACAGACCAAATAGAATCAGAACTAACTAAACAATTCGGTTCAATCCTGCGTTGGGCTGTTGTCGGTGTTGAAGATAGCGGTTTAAAATTGTGTGTAACATACGAAAAAGGGGTATAAAATATACCCCTTTTTTTATTACCGATTTTTAATTTATACAATAACTGAATTTGTCATTTTTTCAAGTTTAGCATTATCAATGTATTTTTGATCGATTTGACCTGATTTATATGCGTGGTCTGTAGAAATTTTTGTCAATGCTAATACACCAGCACCAACAACTGCTGCGATTGCTGCAGCCTTACCATATTTAGGAGCTGCGGCTACAAGTTTATGTCCTGCTTGTTCTAATTTTGCTGCAAATGTTGCCCATTTAGCTTTAGGAAGAGCTTTACCAAGTAATTGACCTAATTTGCCAAATCCTTTGCCCAATAGTGCTGTTGCTTTTACACCTGTTTGAGGTTTATAAACCATTGCAGCAACGCCTGCACCTGTTATTGTTGCTACTGCACCGCCTTTAATACCTGTAATAATATCGTTTTTGACATGTTCACCTGTGCATTTTACTCTGTTTACTTTTGAACCCATGTCATTGTTGTTCATTGTTTTTACAGTGTTCGCTGTTGCTAATGTTACTCCGTACATAATACTATTTTCCTTTCTGCTTTCTAAATTTTCCCTACTCATATATAAAGTATTTCCAGCAGGATGGATTGCCTTGTTAAAATTTTTAAAATGCCAAATGCACTATGTATGGGTGTTTTAATGCTTTACATTTATTAATATTCATCAATCATAATTGCATTAACAGGACAACTAATTGCAGCATCTATGCATAAATCTTCAGTTTCATCTATTTTTACAGGGTTTACAATTGCTTTTTCTCCACGCATTTCAAAAACTTCAGGGTTGATAATTGCGCATGCTCCACAACCTACACAAGAATCTAAAATTGCAATGTTCATAAAAATATCCTCCATATAAACTTGTAGTTTATTATGAAGGATATTTTTAAAATTATTATCAGTCGTGATATTTACGACATTTTACTAATCTTCGTTAGAAATAATTTGTGCACCGTTATTTTCAACAGACAATGTCTTGATATCGCACTTGATGTTTTGATCAGCCCAAGTATCTCTTACAATAGTTCTAATTTTATCTAAGTCATTTCTCTCAGAAATAACTAAAATTGAAGAACCTGCACCACTTAAAACACAACCTAAAACATTGTCAAAATGTCTCAAGTTGTCAATGATTTTGTCCAAACCAGGAACTAACTTCATTCTGTATGGTTGGTGAAGTCTGTCTTGTAGAGCTAATTTCATCAATTCAGAATCTTTTGTATGTACGGCTTGAACAAACATTGCAAGTCGTTTTGCGTTAAATATGGCATCCTTCATTGGAACTTCTTTTGGTAATACAGAACGTGCAATATCTGTAGATAGTTCAAAGTCAGGAACACAAACTGTAACAGCCCAATCATCCGGCCATTCAAGTTTTCTGTAAACGACACTGCCATCTTCTTCTTGAGATGAAATAACAAGTCCGCCAACGATTGCAGGAGTAATATTGTCAGGATGACCTTCAATTTCGCATGCAATAGATAACAATGCCACTTCATCAGCAGGTCTGCCTAAAAGTTCATTTGCAGCAATCAATGCTCCTACAATAACAGAAGAACTGCTACCCAATCCCCTTGCGACAGGGATATTTGAGTGGATATTTATTTTTAATTCGCTTGGCGACTGTCCGATTGAATTGTACAAAAGCTCAACTGCTTTGTATACAATACTGTTTTCGTCTGATGGAACATGGTCAAGTGACAATTGGTCAATTGAATCGTTGTCAGCCAAAACATTTATTTCTACGCCTGTGCCTGGAAGAACTGTTTCTTCAATAGTGATTGTATTATAAATAGGCAAAGCCATTCCTAAGCAATCAAATCCAGGTCCGATGTTCGCTGTTGTAGCAGGAACTTTTACACTAACTTTCATATTCTTAATCTACCTTTCGTAGTATATTATACCAAGAATAAATAAAAAAGCTAATTATTATCAGTTATTCAAAATATCAGGTAAATGTATTTTATTATATTAAGATAATGTAACATTATTAACATTATAATTAATGGTCGTATAATAAGACTATGACTGATTTTCATCCATATTTTACACATGATGGTTCTGTTGGGTTGTACAGTCCTCAGTTTAATGATATTTATCATAGTGCGACAGGCGCTTTAACAGAAGCTTATGAAAAATTTATTTATCCATCAGATATTGAAAATTTAATGACTAAAGAGTCGATAAAAGTTTTGGATATTTGTTACGGTATTGGATATAATTCTAAAAGTTTTCTAAATTATATTTTAGAAAATTTTTGTCAGAAAAATTTTTCAAAATATTCTTTCTCTACAAATTCGCATATCGCGTCGATAGATACCGATAAAATAAACAAAGGGAATATAGCTAATTATATCGGCAAGGTATATGGTGATAATATTTCTACTAATAGTGTTGATAAAATATCCTCTAAGTCTAACCAATGTAACGTATCGATATATGGTGATAAAGTTTTACCAAAGATTTATATAAAAGCTGTAGACTTTGATAAATTTTTGTCCCAACTTTCTCCTTTTATTAAAACAGGAGTAAAAAAGATTGATAATTCTCATTTAGATTTTGAGTATAGTATAATAAACAAATTTCTTAATTCGGATACCAAAATAAAATATAAAAAAATCAATAATTTGATAAATTATCTGATTTTATCAAAAATAATTGAAAAATCACCTGAAATCCTTGAAAATCAGGATTTGATATCTGTTTTGGATAATCAAAAATATAACAGATTTTTAGATGATAAAATAATAAGCCTTTTTGAATATTATCGTTTTAAAATGAGTAAGAATACCTCCAAATTACATTTTAGGTCGTTTTTACATAATATATATTATAAGTATGTATCTAAAGGTTATAAAAGTGGGCTAAAAAGGTATAATTTACAGGATGTTGAATTTGAACTAAAAAATGATGATGCGCGCAATGTTATTATCAACGATAATAATTTGTACGATTTAATATTTTTGGATGCATTTACACCATCAAAGTGTCCATGTTTGTGGTCTTATGATTTTTTCAAGTTGCTTTTTGAACATTTGGAAACTGATGGAAAAATTTTGACTTATACAACATCAGCTGCTGTTCGTGGCGCGATGGTAGAGGCAGGATTCTTTATTGGTAATATTTATAATGAACGTGAAAAGAAGTTTACAGGAACTATCGCGACGAAGAATAAATCTTTGATAAAATACCCCCTTTCAGAATTCGATTTAGGGCTCCTAAAAACCAAAGCGGGTATATTTTATCGTGATGAAAATTTAACTGCCCTTAATGAGGCAATACTAGCGCGTCGAAATGAAGATGTTAAAAACAGCACACGTATGTCGACTTCAAAGTATCGAAAACAGGCAATTGGTGAATTTAATTCTTCGGTTATTAACTAAACACAAATTACGTTTAATATATTACGAATTATATATGAATTGTGACTTAATATAAAAATGCTATAATACATGTATGGAAACACTTTATGATGTAATAGTTGTTGGTGGTGGAACGGCAGGTTGTGCAGTTTCATACATGAGTGCAAAACTTGGATTAAAAGTTTTGTTGATTGAGCGTGGAATTCATCTTGGTGGCACAATAACTTCAGGACTTGTTGTTCCTGCGATGATGGGCGGTCATCACCAAATAAATACAGAGTTTTTTAATATTCTCATTTCTGAATTAAAAAAGGTTGGCGGACAAGTTACTTATATGGACAATCAAGGATGGTTCAATCCTGAACTCTTAAAGATTGTTTTAGATAAAATGATGAATGATGTTGGTGTAGAGGTTCGTTTTAATGCAGAAGTAAAAGATGTTAAAACTGATAAAAACAAAGTTGTTTCTGTAGAAATTAATAAAGAAATATTATCTGTATATAACGAAGAGGTAGATACTGATAATATCAATAAAAATTACAAACCATTATCGGTATATATCGACGCGAAGTATTTTGTGGACGCGACAGGAAATTGTGATTTTGCAAATCAAATTAATTGTACTTTTTTAAAAATGGAATCCGATTATCAACCGATGAGTTTACGTTTTATAATGGGTGGCATTGATTTAAAAACTTTTGGTGATTGGATTCTAAATCTTGATTCAGATAGAAATGTGACAACAGTACAAAATATTGATGGACAAATTCACCTATCTACAGCATATACTTGGGATAGTGATAAACACTGGGCTTTAGCTCCATTATTTGATAAGGCTGTAGCTGATGGAGTTCTAAAAGACACTGATAGAAACTATTTCCAGATATTTACAGTTGCAGGAATGCCTGATTCTGTTGCTTTTAACTGCCCAAGAATAGCTGAAACACTCAACCCAAACCTTGTTAAAGATACAACAAAAGCCTTAATGCAAGCAAGGGAAAGTATTTTTAGGTTGGCAAAGTTTTGCAAGAAATACTTAAAAGGGTTTGAGAATGCTTATATTTCAAATATTGCAGATATGTTAGGGATAAGGGTTTCAAACCGAATTAAAGGGAAATACCTATATACAATTGAGGATTTGCGCTCAGGCAAAAAGTTTCAACATCCGGTGCTAATTTCCAATTATCCAGTGGATGTTCACAGCAAGGATAAAAACAGTTCAACACTTACTATGACAGGTGAATATCAATTACCGATTGAAAGTCTGATTTCTTATGATTATGATAATTTACTAGTTGTGGGGCGTGGTATTTCAGCTGATTATATGGCTCAAGGAGCTTTAAGAGTTCAAACCAGTTGCTTTTCTATGGGGGAAGCTGCTGCAAGATATATGGCTGCAAAAATTACTAACAATGACGCGGAATCTTAGTACAAAGTATATTCATTGCATCAAGCAAGGGATCAATAGTTGGTGAAAATGGTGGAGAATATGTCAGGTCGTTGTTGCCAAATTGTTTTACCGTAAGTTTTCCGACCAGCGCGCTAGCTAGAGAATTAATTCTTTTATCGGCGCCAAGAGAGCCAACAGCTTGCCCACCCAAAATCAATCCTGTAACTTTATCTGCTATGACTTTAATTGTGATATCGCTTGCTTCAGGCATATACGCAACCATATCGGATTTTGAAACAACTGCTGAAACCGACGTGTAGCCAAAACTCTCAGCCTCGCGTGTTGTTAATCCTGTCATTGACATAGTCGTATTTAGACATCTGGAAACAGCTGAGCCGAGAACTCCTTCAAATACTGTGTAAACCCCTGCTGCGTTCAGTGCAGCGCAACGACCTTCTTTATTTGCGGTAGAACCTAAAGGAACCCAAACAGAATGTCCGCTAATTAGATGAGGTTCTTCACAGCAATCACCACAGGCATAAATATTAGGAACAGAAGTCTGCATAAGTTTATTTACTTTTATAGCGCCAGATTCGCCAATTTTAATACCTGCATCTTTTGCAATTTCTGAGTTTGGAACAATTCCTGCACTTAATAATACAAAATCTGTTTTAAAAGTCTTGCCTGAAAGAGTTTTGACATGCGTCAAAGTTCGTCCTTTACCTATAAATTCACTAACAGTTTCACCTGTATGAAATGCAAAAGTTTTTGAGTTACAGGATTCTATGCGAGTTCTTATAATATCAGACATATCAGGGTCAAACATTGGCATAATTCGGTCATTTTTTTCGATAACATCAACCTCTAATCCATTTCGAACAAAAGCTTCCAATAGTTCTAAACCGATATAACCACTTCCAATAATTACTGCATGTTTGGATTGCAACATTTTTTCTTTAATTTTTATACCATCTTCTATTTTTCTCAGAGTATAAACATTATCAAAATCATTAACCCCATTGATGTTCGGAATTAGAGGTCTTGCGCCTGTTGCAATAATCAATCTGTCATATTTGACTAATCTTATTTGATTGTTTGAACAAACCAAAACTTGTTGCTGAGGGATAAGTATTTTTTCAACTTTTGCCTTTAAATATACATTTATTCCAGAGGCTTGAAATTCTTCAACTGAGCGTACAAGTAGCGATTTGTAGTCAGAAAAATTACCTTCAATATAATATGGTAATCCACAAGATGAATAAGAAACATGCGTATCATCTGTGTAAATACTGACATTTGAACTTGGTAGTAAACGTTTGATTTTTGCAGCAGCCTTAGCTCCCGCTGCGACACCGCCTATGATAACAATTTCCATAGAAATAATCTAAATTAATTTCTATGGAAAAACATTGCACAACAGTCTAATTAACACTGTAGGTACTTAAAATCATATCTTTCATAAATTCACAGTAAGTATCTTTGTCGTTGTCGATATTTTCTGCCTTCTTAATTAAATTTTTAAGTTCGATAATAATTTGCTTTCTCATTAAATCTTCGTACATGCTTGATACACACTCCGCATTGGCTAATTACATATATGTATTCGGAATGTTTTTCTACAATCTTTAATAAATTAATTCATATATTAAATAATGTTTACAAAATAAAAAACGCTCGATTGAGCGTTTGTCATAAAATAATTTCCTATCCTTTTTCCTTATTAAATCCTTTTTCTCTTTTGTCCTATTGATTATCCAACGATTTTTGAAACGAAGTTACAAGCTTCAAAGAATGAATCTTTTACAAACTCTTTAGCAAGAACACTTACTGGTCTGTTTTCAATGCAATCAAAAACAAAATAGATTGGATCTTGTGAGTTATTGAATCTCATTCTTCTGTCTTTATTTTCCAAATATTTAAAATCTTCAATTGATTTTCTTTTAGAAACTCGTCTGGTCATTGTTCCAAAAGGTTTGTCTGAAGTAGCTAACATTTCTCTTTTCTCTCTCTTATTTATATCTTACATATATATAAAGTAGATAACGTTTGAAAAATTGCTTTTTTGTAAATGTTTATGTTTACAAAACTTAATGCTTGGAAGGCTAGATGGCAAGAGGGCTGGAAGGCAGGCTATTTTTGATGAAGAGTTTATGTTAGAGAAAAGGGGATTATGGTTCCATTTCAACAATATCATCATCGTCAACAATATTTTTGCCTATGGATTTTTCAAGTAAGGCTTTTGCTGAATTATATTCATATAGTGCGGTATAATAAGTCAATTGAGCCTGCTCGTAGCTATTTTCAGCATCTTTTAATTCTGTTGGAGAGGCTTCACCTACACGATATCTTCCATAAGAAAGTTCGTAGTTTTCTTTTGCTTGTTTAACCTGTAATATAGCAACAGGCAGTTGATTTCTCTTTTCTTCAAGTTGCAAATATGCATTTTGAATTTCTAAATAGATTGCATTTTGAGTATTTCGTGCATTAGCAAGTTCTTTGTCATACAAATATTTAGCCTCTTTGATTTCGTTTCTAATCAACATTGCATTAATACTTGGAAAGGTCAAATAAGCACCAAAATTATAACCGTAGTTGGAATTCCAAGACTTACCACCTCTTTGATATTGACCTTCTAATGATATTGTTGGAAAATACGATTTTTTAGTTAATTTAACTGTTTGATTGGTTCCTTCAACCCTGATTTCTGCAAGTTTTAACTCAGGTCTTGAGTCTCTGGCTGTATCAATTGCCTGCTCAAATGTAAGGTTAATGGGCTTATATTGTAAGCGGTCAAGAACGTCATATCTTTCAATATAAGGTACTCCCATTACATTATTAAGTTTTGCTATAGCTAGATTTACTGCATTTTCAGCTTGAATAAGTTTTAATTTTGCACTGCTCAAATTTGTTTCAGCAATTGTAACGTCGACTTTTGGATTCATTCCTGTTGTATAGAAGGCTCTTGCCTGATTGTAAAACAGTTGATATTTATCGACGGTATCCTGTGCCACGCGTTTAGCCTCATAGGCGAATAGTACATTATAATAAGCATCTTTTGTTTGATAAATAACATCATTTACTGTTGCTTCAAATGTTTTTTTATAGGCTTCATAGTCTAGTTTTCTGATTGTTGCTTGATTTTGAGTAACACCAAAATCATAAAGCATTTCTTGTAAAGAAACTTGTCCTAAAAGGTAATAATTAAACTCTAAATTTCTTCCCAAAGCATCAGACAACTGTAGTTGTTTTAATTTTGTATAACCGGTTTGCCAAGTTATTGTTGGAAAATAGTTTGACCACACCTGTTTTATACGTGCGTCAGAAGCTAATATATCTTGAAATGCAGCGTTTATTTGTGGGTTATTCCCAAGTGCTAGCCTGATGCAATTATCAAGGGTCATATCAATATTTTTTTCAACAGAGCCAGCGATAACAAAATCAGGTTTAACTTCAACATTAGGTAAGACATTTTCGCCCTGAGGAAATTCATCAGAGTTGAGCTTGTTTCCAATGCCCTTAGCTTCAACATTTTGAAGTGGTAAAAGCATTATTATTACAAATGTTATTAATAATATATATTTTCTAAGCATTCTTTTTACTTTCTCTATATTGTTTTACTCGTTTAGCAAAGTTTAGTTTAAACTCTTCTACCATTACATAAAATGCCGGAACAAGAAGTGTACCTACAAATGCAACCGCAATCATACCGCCAAATACAGTCATACCAACGGAGTGTCTTGATGCTGCTCCTGCTCCTGATGCAAATACCAAAGGCAATAAACCTAAGATAAATGCAATGTTTGTCATCATTACAGCTCGGAATCTTAGTTTTGCGGCTTGCATAGCTGCTTCTCTGATAGATAATCCGCCTTCATGAGCATCTTTTGCAAATTCAATAATCAAAATAGCCTGTTTTGTACTCAAACCGATTAACATAACAAGACCTATTTGAGAGTAAATATCAAGAGAATATCCTGAAACATATTGGAATAACAACGCTCCGACTAATGCAACAGGTGTAACTAAAAGTACACTGATTGGCAATAGCCAGCTTTCGTACAAGCCAACAAGGAACAAGAAAATAAATACAAGTGACATAATCAAAATTGGAATAATTTGTCCGCTTGATTGTTTTTCTTGTAGTGACGAGCCAGACCAAGCAAATCCCATATCTTCAGGTAAAACCTCATCAGAGATTTTTTCCATCATTTCCATTGCTCTACCAGAACTTATGCCTGCTCTCGTACTACCGTTGAAGGTAACAGCTGGATACATGTTGAATCTGGTTCTTGTGTATGGACCGACCACGTTTTTAATCTTTATGACAGAAGATAACGGAACCATATTACCTAAAGTATTTTTGACATATATTTTATTAATATCTGAAATTCTTGCTCTATAAGGGGAATCAGCCTGAACATATACACGGTAAACACGACCGTACTTGTTAAAGTCATTTACATAGGTTTTGGCAAAATATGATGCAATTGCGTTGTAAACTTCGCTAACCTGAACGCTTTGAGCCATAGCTTTGTCTACATCTACATCAAGTTCCAACTGTGGCAAATTTGCACTGTATGTAGTGTAAAACATTTCAAAGTTAGGGTCTTGCATTACAGTACCCATAAGCTTTTTAGCTTGAGAATACAATTCTGAGGCATCCCTATCACCTTTATCAAGTAATTGATATTCAAAACCTCCAAACATACCTAAACCAGAAATTGCAGGTGGAGAGAATGTTGCAACGGTTGCTGACGGATAATGAGCAAACTGTTGGTTGATGTTTTTCATAATACCGTCAAGAGATTCTTCTTTTTTATGACGTTTAGACCAAGGCTTGAAGTCTGAAACTATAAATGCTGTGTTTTCACCATTTAAACCAACAAGGGAAATTGTTTCTTTTACTCCCGGAATTTGTGTTAATTTCTTCTCAACATCTTTTGCAACTTCATCTGTTCTTGAGGCAGATGATCCATCCGGTAATTGAATTTGTGTAAATACAGCTCCTCTGTCTTCTAACGGTAAGAATCCGCGCGGTATTATTAAAAACATTCCTGCTGTAAATAGAACAATAATTCCAAGTACAGATAATGTAAGTTTCCAAGAGTCTACAAAATACTTTGTATATGACAAATATTTATCTCTGATTTTAGCGAACCAATCATCAAAAGTTTGAATAAATTGAAAATCAGCTTTTTCTTCTCCTGATTTAAGAATCATTGAACACAGTGCTGGTGCTAAAGTTAAAGCTACAAGGGTTGACAATCCAATAGATGATGCGATACACAATGCAAACTGTCTAAACATTCTGCCTGTGATACCACCCATAAATGATACAGGAACAAATACTGCCATCAATACAAGTGATGTAGCTAAGACAGCACCAAAAACTTCTTTCATCGTGATTTCGGTAGCTGTTTTAGGGTCTTTACCCTCTTGAATGTGTCGCTGTGTGTTTTCTAAAACAACAATAGCGTCATCTACTACCAGTCCGACTGCAAGAACTAAACCGAATAAGATTAGCAAGTTTATTGAAAATCCAAAGATATTCATAAATATAAATACACCAATCAACGATACAGGAATTGCTGCAAACGGAATAAATGCCGCTCTTGCTGTACCTAAGAATAGATAAGTAACAAGAGAAACTAAAAGAACTGCAAGCGCTACCGCTGAAATTACTTCGTGGATAGATTCGCGTACAAATTCGGTTTCATCGTGTTGAATTCTGTATTCAATATCTTTAGGAAAAGTTTTGCTTAATTCTTCCATTTTCTTTCTGATTTTATTAGAAAGGTCAATAGCATTTGCTTCAGGTAATTGACTGACCGGAATAATTGCAGAGTTTTTACCGCTAATTCTTGAAAAGTTTGAATAACTTTCTGCACCCAAATCAACCCTTGCAACATCTTTCAAACGAACCTGCGCACCATTTGGTAAGGATTTGATGATAATGTTCTCAAATTCTTTAGCATCTTTTAGGCGTCCTTTTGTACGCATTGTAAGTTTTATCAATTGTTTATCTTTCATCGGCTCTACACCCAAATCACCTGCCGGTGACTGAATGTTTTGCGATTGAATAGCTGTTGTTACATCAGTTGTAGAAAGTCCATAAGTTGCCATCTTATCCGCATCAAGCCAAATTCTCATAGAATAACTTGAAGAACCGAATACACTGACTGTACCAACTCCTTTGATACGCGCAAGTTCATCTTTAATGAAAATATCTGCATAGTTTGATACAAACAAACTGTCATAAGAGCCATGTGGTGAATTTACGGAAATCATCATTAATCCTGGACCGCCTGTAGATTTTCGCACTGACAGACCGTACCTTCGAACTTCTTCAGGCAAACGTGGAGTTACCAATTGCAGTTGGTTTTGTACGTTTACAACTGCCATATCTGGGTCAGAACCTACTTCAAAGTACAAGGTTAATTTATAAGAACCGTTTTGAGATGTTGAGGACATGTAAATCATATTTTGAACACCATTCAATTGAGCCTCAACTGGAGCTGCAATGGTAGATTCAATTACGTCAGAACTCGCACCGGCATAAGTCGCACTAACTACAACTTGCGGAGGCGTGATTGAAGGATATTCTTCAAGAGGTAATGTTTTAATCATCAAAATACCTGCAAGTAGAATTGCAAGAGAGATAACAATCGCCAATTTCGGACGCTTAATAAATAAATTTCCTTGTTTTTCTTCTGACATTTATGTTTAACCTTTATTATTTTTTCTTTTTGTCTGATTTAACTTCGTTTAATTTTGCCATTTCTTCTTTTGAAACAATTTTTACAGGAGTTCCAGGAGTAACTTTCAAAATTCCATCTACAATTACTCTGTCACCTGCTTTTAAACCATCTTTTACTATCCAATTATCGCCAGATTGACCTTGAACTTTTATATAAGTAAGTTTTGGCATTCCTGTTTCATCAATTGTATAAACGTATTTTCCTTCTTGGTTTTCTTGAACTGCAACAATCGGTACGACAGGAACTTTTACTGGATGATTTGCATATAATTTAACATTTACAAATTCTCCGTGAAGTAATTTGTTATCTTTGTTTTGGAAAGTTGCCCTCATTGTAACAGTGCCTGTTGATTGGTCAACTTTGTTGTCTAAAAAATCTTGTACACCATCTTGGTTGTATTTATCACCATTTTGGAAATACAATTCAACTCTTCGTTTAGCATTCGCATTTTCATCAATTGAAGAAATAGATGCGTAATCTTCTGATGATAGAGGAAATGTTACATAAATCGGATTTGTGCTGTTAATTGTAGTAAGTGAACCTGATGATGGGGTTACATAGTTGCCGACAGTAACATCAATAATACCTATTCTACCGTCCACCGGTGCTTTTACACGTGTGTAACTCAAATTCCTGTTTGTGTCATTAAAATTTGATTGAGCAGCTTTTAATTGGGCTTGCAAAGCGTCTCTATTTGCCAAAATTTCATCATATCTTGATTTAGCAATATAATCTTGTTTTACAAGTTCTTCAGCTCGAGCAAGCTGTTTATTAGCATAAGCTAATTGAGCTCTAATATTTTGGATATTTGCACCAGCGACACTTGCTGCGTTTTGATATTCTACAGGTTCGATTAAGAAAAGAGTTTCACCTGCTTTTACATAATCACCTTCTTTGAAGTAACTTTTTTGTAAATATCCTGAAATACGTGCCATAACGCTCACCTGATATTTTGAAACAACACGTCCTGGAGCATCAAAACTTTGAATAACATCTTGCTCACTAATTGTATCGACAACAACATTTGGTGCCGGACGATTTTTTGCCGAATTCTTTTTCATATATGAACCGGCAACTGACATAATAAATCGCGTAGCAATGGCAAGTAATACAGCCAATACTACAATGATTATCTTTTTTTTCATTATACACTCTCCCTGAGTAACAAATTTAGTCTGGATAAATTTCTAATCAACATATTAATTTTATAACAGATAATAAGGATGTCAAGATTATGCAATTGGGTTATAATCCATTAGGCAATGGGGTTAGAGCAGGTCTAAAGATTGTTAGAAATATAGCTTAAAATTTTATTCAACGCTATGCTTCTATGCGAAATTTTGTTTTTCAAATCTTCATTCATTTGGGCAATTGTGATGTTATATCCATCAGGAATAAATATTGGGTCATATCCAAAACCGTTTGAACCAAATTGTTCTTTGGCTATTTTGCCATGACACTCTCCAACTTCTTGGTCTAATATGTTGCCATCACTATCAAGCAAAGTCATTGCACATACAAATTTGGCTTTTCTATTTTCTTTTCCATACATATTTTTAAGTAATTTATCAATACGTGCTTGTGGAGTTTCTGCATATCTTGCTGAAAATATCCCAGGAGCGTTACCTAAAACCTCAACGCAAAGCCCTGAATCATCCGCTAAAGTAATATTTTTTGATAATTTTGCAGCTGTTTGCGCTTTTATAAATGAATTTTGTTCAAATGTCGTTCCATTTTCTATTGGGTCAAAATCTTTCGGAGGAAGAACAAATTCAATTCCACGACCTTTTGAAATTTCATTTATTTCATGGACTTTGTGAGGATTTCCAGTTGCAAAAACTATTTTTAAATTACTATTTTCCATATCTTCTTTGTCTGTTACCAAATTCTTCAATACATGCACCAAGCATTTTTTTGTCGAATTCAGGCCAGTATTCCTTTCTAATAATTATTTCAGAATATGCAATCTGCCATAACAAATAATTTGAAATGCGCTGTTCGCCACCTGTTCTGACTAAAATATCAGGATCAGGTACACCTTTTGTATACAAGTTATCCGAAATTATTTCTTCCGTTATCATATCAGGTGAAATTCCAGATTTTACGATGCTTTTAACAGCATGAGTAATTTCATCTCTAGAACCGTAGTTGAGAGCAATTTGTAAAACTACACCTGTGTTGTTTTTAGTTGTTTCAACGGCATTTTCTAAAATCTTTTGCAATTTATCTGATAATCTTGTTAAATCACCAATAAAATGAATTTGGACATTTTCTTTGTGCATTTCACTAAGTTCGTTAGATAAAGTTACAGCGACTAAGTTCATCAAAAAATCAACTTCTTCTTTTTTTCTGTTCCAATTTTCAGTTGAAAAAGCATAGACCGTAAGATATTTTACTCCAAAATCATTACATGCTCTCAGAGTCGCTTTCAGTGCTTCAACACCTTTTTTATGTCCCAAAGCTGTTGGTAAATTTTTTTCCTTTGCCCAACGGCGATTTCCATCCATAATAATTGCAACATGTTTTAAATTTGTATCTTTAACAATTTGATTTATATCCATAAATATTCCCTTATACAATTGCGCCATGAGATGCATTTTGAACATTTTTTGCATATTTGGCAAGATATCCGGATTTGCATTTTAGTTCAAATGGTTTTAATTCTGATTTTCGCATAGCTAATTCTTCATCTGATACAAGAATTTCAATATTTCTTGTATTTATATTGATTTTAATTTTATCTCCATCTTTGATTAACGCTATAGGTCCACCTTCAGCGGCTTCAGGGCAAACATGTCCGATACAAACTCCGCGAGTTCCGCCAGAAAATCTACCATCTGTAATCAAAGCACAAGTTGTTCCAAGACCTTTACCAACAAGCAGTGATGTTGGTGCGAGCATTTCGCGCATTCCCGGTCCTCCTTTTGGACCTTCATAGCGGATGACTAAAATATCTCCAGCTTTGATTTTATCATCTTCCAAAGCTTTCATTGCATCTTCTTCGGAGTCGAAAGTCTTTGCTATCCCCTCAAATTCATAACAAGATTCATCAATCCCTGATATTTTTGTAACACATCCATCAGGTGCAAGATTCCCATACAAAATTCCGAGTCCGGGCTTTGTTGTGACAGGTTCTGAGTATGGATGGATTAGGCTTTTATCAACGTAAGCATCTTTTGTAATTTCAGATAACATCATTTCGCTTGTTGTAAATTTGTCTTTAATACCAACATTTGCCTCAAGTAATGTTTTTAATAGTGCAGGAACACCTCCACCATGATGAAAATCTGTCATTGTCGGTTCTCCCGCAGGGTCAAGTTTTAAGATTTGGTGAATCTTATGACTTAATTCTTCAAAATCTTTTAGTGTAACATCAATTTCGCCTGCTGAAGCTAAAGCTAAAATGTGCAAGAAAGAATTTGTAGACCCACCCATAGCCAAGTCACAAATAATTGCATTTCGTAGAGTATCTTTATCTACAATATCACGAGGTTTGATGTCTTTTTTAACAAGATTAACAATTTGCATACCGCTATCAAAAGCAATTCTGCGTTTTTTAGATGAAACAGCAGCAGAGGTTGCACAAAACGGCAAACTCATACCCATAACTTCTGTTAAACAAGCCATAGTATTAGCAGTGTACATTCCTTGGCAAGAACCTGCAGTTGGACAAGATTCTTCTTCTAATTCAAGCAATCGTTTTTTATCAATAACACCACTTCTGAATTTTCCAACGGCTTCAAATGAACCTTTTATCATTGAAAGTTTTTCACATTTACTTTCCCCATCTAGCATAGGACCAGCAGTAACTATTATTGTCGGAATATTTAATCTTAGCGCAGCAATAAGCATTCCTGGAGTAATTTTGTCACAATTTGATAATAGAACCAAACCATCTAATTGATGAGCCTCCGCCACTGTTTCAACGCAATCTGCAATCAAATCCCTAGATGGCAAAGAATATCTCATTCCGCAATGCCCCATTGCAATACCGTCACAAACAGCAGGGACACCAAAAATAAAAGCCTGACCGCCACCTGAATGGATACCTTTTTCAATTTGTCTTTCTAAGTCCCTCATTCCGATATGTCCAGGAATTAAATCAGTAAAAGAACTTGCAATACCGATAAACGGAGTATCCATATTCTTTCTGCTGACACCTGTTGCCATCAATAGCCCTCTGTGTGGCGTTCTTGCTATTCCTTTTTTGATATTATCACTGCGCATAATTTATCCCTTTTTTAATGTTTAACACTAATGATATTATAATCATCATCCCATTCAATCTCACCAATATCAGGAAGTTTATGATAGTCATAAGAATTTGAGATGAATTGTTTACTAAACATACCTTTTTGTCCTAATATCTTGATAATATCAGTCAACATCATTGCGCTACCAGCAATTGTGCCTTCTTTAGATGTTGCCCTATGTCCGTCATAATAAATAGTTTCGTCGGCAAACTCAAATTCTTTTATATTACTGTGTGCGCAGGCTAAACTATCTGATATCAATAAGATTTTATTCATTTGCTTGGTTTTAAATAAAAGTTTTAAAGCATCATCATAAACATGAATACCATCAGCAATTATTTCTGTATAAATATCATCATTTATAAGTGCAGATAATGCTGTAGAGCTTCCCCTGTGAGAAATTCCAGCCATACCGTTAAAAGTATGTGTTGTGCCGTCACAGTAAGTTAAATCTCCACCAATACAGTGCCCTGCCTGAATTTTTATATCTTTTGATTGAAGGTATTGCAACAATTCTATATCAGCAAGTTCAGGTGCAATAGTGATAATTTTTATAAAATCATCTTCTATTTTTTTGAAATTTTCAATTGTCGGCTTTAGGAAATATTTTGGATTATGTATTCCTCTTTTTTCAGGGTTTAGAAAAATCCCTTCCAAATGAATACCACAAATCTTTGCCATATCTGAGGTTTGAAGAGCTGCAGCCTCTTTTATTACATTGATTTGTCGTTTAATATTTTCAACACTGTCTGTCACAAGAGTTGGGAAAATATATCCATAACCATCTTTAAACATACGTTTTGACAGATCTAAAACTTCATCAACATTTGCTACACTGAAATCTATACCATAACAACCGTGGAAATGTTGTTCCACCAATAATCTTGTTTTCATATTAGATAACACTTCCTGCAAATACTTTTCTAGCTTGTTCACGATCATCAAAGTGAATGGTTTTATCTTTTAATATTTGATAATCTTCATGACCTTTACCGGCAATCAATACAACGTCATTGTTATCGGCAATTGTTTTTAACAAGCTGATAGCTTCTCCTCTATCAGGTTCAACGGTAACTTTTTCTGGGTCAACAGATTGTAAACCTGCAATAATATCTGTAATAATTTGTTGAGGGTCTTCAGAGCGAGGATTATCACTTGTGATAACAATTTTGTCTGCGAGTTTTTGAGCTATAGCACCCATTTTAGGACGTTTTGTCGCATCTCTATCCCCTCCACAACCAAATAAACAAATCAATTTTCCATCAGCTGGTGTAATTTCTCTTGCTGATTTTAATACGTTTTCCAGTCCGTCAGGTGTGTGTGCGTAATCTACGATTACAAGCGGCTTTTTATTTACAACTTCAAATCTTCCGGCTACACCATGAACATTTTGAAGTGCTTTTAGCGCTACTTTAATATCAATATCCATCGCAATTGATGCTGTAACGGCTGCAAGCACGTTATAAACACTAAACATACCATTCATGTGAAGATTTACTGAATATTGTTCATCTTTGAGGACAAGTTTAAATTCTGCACCGTTTAGTGAAAAATGAATATCTTTTGCCATTACATCTGCATCTTTTTTTACTCCGTATGTAAATTTTCTAACATTTTCAGGTACTACAGATAAAAATTTGTCACCATATTCATCATCCTTATTAATAACCGCAAAATCCCCTTCTGTAAGTCTTTGGAAGAGTAAAGCTTTTGCTTTAAAGTAATTTTCCATAGTGATATGATAATCTAAATGGTCTTGAGTTAAGTTAGTCAAAACTGCACCGTTGAATCTACATCCGCCTACTCTATTTTGGTCAAGAGCATGCGAACTTACTTCCATAACAACATTATCTATTTTTTCAACATCTTTAATCATTCTTAGAGTCGCTTGCAACTCCGGAGCTTGTGGTGTTGTATGTTTTGCATCACGGTATTCCCCTGTTGAAGATAATTTATATCCTAATGTACCTATTAGCGCACATTTTTCGCTATTTTCTTCAAAAATCTTTTGGATAAGGTGAGTAACTGTAGTTTTTCCATTTGTACCAGTCACACCAATCAAATTAATACCTTTAGAAGGGCTGGAATAGAATCTGTCTGCGATATCTGCAATTTTGTGTCTTGTGGAGTCAACTTGAACTTGAGGTACTGATACTCCTTCAACTTTGTGTTCAACAAGCAATGCAGCTGCACCATTATCTATAGCCATTTGAGCATATTCATGTCCATCTGTATGCTCACCTACTAAACAAATAAAAATATCCCCTTTTTTTGTTGTTTTAGAATTGTATGAAATGCCTGAAATTTCAACATTTTTAAAATTGATAAGGTCTTCATACTTCAAATATTCAATTAATTCATCCAATCTCATAATATGTTTCTCCTATACTAATTAATCTTTTTTGTTGGTGTAGCAGGAACTTTATCAGGTTTTAGGTCTAAAATTCTGGCTGTTTGTTCAGCTACTTCGTGGAAAATCGGACCGGCTACAGTATTTCCCCAAACTGGTCCCTTCTTAGCACTGTCTACTACTACATATATTAAAACTTGAGGGTCACTGGCAGGCAGATAACCAATAGTTGAGGTGTACATAGCGCCTGAATATCCAACACCACTTTCAAGCGGTTTTCTTGATGTACCTGTTTTTGCTGCTACGTTATATTTATCCATTTTTATACAAGATTTACCGTTATTAACACTCATAGCAAGAAGTTTTGTAATGGTATGAGCTGTTTGTGGTGAAACTGTCGGAATATGTTTAATCTTTTCAGCTTCTTCTTCAGGAGAATACTTGATAACGTGCGGAGTAACTCGCACACCGTTATTAGCCAAAGCAGATACAGCTGATACCATTTGCATGATAGAAACAGATGTACCATAGCCATAAGACATTGTCATGTGAAGCCCTCTATCCCAAAATTGAGGGGCAGCTAACAAACCTGAGGATTCTCCAGGAAGGTCAATTCCTGATTTTTCACCAAAGCCGAATTTTTTCAACATGTCGTAAAACTCTCGATGAGTCATTAAAAATCCGACATTTACAGAACCGATATTACTTGAGTGTTCAAATAGATAAACTAGGTTAATTTTCCCCGGTGCACCTTTTTGCTTATAATCGTAATTCTCAATTGTATATCCGCCAAATTTCATTCTACCGGAGTCTTCAATAATAGAATTTTCATTGATTTTACCAAGTTCCATAGCACTAGTTACGGTTATGGTTTTGAATGTTGACCCAGGAGGATAAACATCAGTCAGTGTCCAGTTTTTAATTTGGGTATTACTTGCCTTTTGAAATTTATTAGGGTCATAAGTCGGATAAACCGCATAGGCAAGAATTTCACCGTTTTTAGGGTTCATTACAATAACAGCACCGCGCAAGGCTTCTTTTTCGTGGATTATTTTTTGTAATTCCTTTTCGCAAACGTGTTGAATTGCAGCATCGATTGTAAGTGTAACATCTTGCCCTTTCGGATTTCTTGTTGGTCCAACAGGGTCTGTTGGAATTTTATAAATAATTTTGCCATCACGTGTTTTTTCGTAAGTTGCACGAACAGCATGTTCAAGTTTATCTTTAGCTGTCAATTCAACACCATTTGAAACCCCTGCATCGAAGTTATAAAAACCCAAAACATGTGATGCAAATACACCTTGAGGGTATTCTCTTGTATTTTTCTTATCTAAACTGATAGAGCGGAAGTTGTTATCTGCAATAATGCTCATCAATTTCTTTGCCGTATCTCTATCTACGTCTTTTTTCAAGGCAATTACAGGGATTTTTGTATTAGAAAGCTTTTCATATAATTTAGCCTCAGGAATTTGTAAAACTGGAGCAAAGAGTTTTGCTATTTTTCGTGGGGTTTCCTTTTCTGAATAATCAACAGGACGAGCATAGATATTATAATAAATTCTATCAGTTGCAAGTTTAATTCCATGTCGGTCATAAATATCTCCACGAACAGCAAAATCGTGGCTTGCGCGTTGCATTCTTCCGCGTTCTCTATATTTTCGTAAGTCAAAAATTTGAAGTACAAATAAATGAATTATCAAAATTATAATTACAACACAATAAAGAATCTCTAAAATATTGGTCACTTTTACACAATACTTACCATTTGACGGCTTTTGTTGTCTTAACTGAGGTTCATCTTCTCTTCTCATATCCCATCCCTTAATAATTCAATTTTATCACAATGAGGTTCAAATAACACAATTATTAAATAAATTTACGAAATTAAATTATTGCTAAAAATATAGTATATTATTGTTATGAAAAATTTAGTTTATTTATTCGCTTTATCTGTTATTTTGTACTCAAATCAGATAGCATTTGGGGCAAATATAGTTTACCCAAAGGCTCAAGAAGTTGTAATCAATTCTCCTGTAACATTTTTTGTAGGAAATGAAAATCCAAAATTAAATCTGAATATAAATTCAGAACCTGTTGAAATCCACCCATCAGGCGGATTTTATCATGTTGTTAAACTAAATATCGGAGAAAATATTTTTAAAATTTCTAATGGTAAAACCGCCCAAGTTTATAAAATAACAAGACCAGAGCCCAATCTTAAAAGTTCTTCAAAGACACCTTTTATTATAACTGACTATGACTCACCTGTTGTATTTGCGACAAATTCTGACAACGTTCCGTTACGTTCAGAACCTTATGATGGTGGAACAAATAGATTACAACATTTGGAAAAAGGAATACCTCTAAATGTTGTAGGCGAACATAAAGATTTTTATAGGGTTCAATTGGCAAGAGATGATTATGTTTGGGTGGGGAAAAGTTTCCTTTCAAAAATAGAAAATTACAATAACTCACCTGCAAAAATCGAAAGTTTTGTTTTTGATGAAACTGCAAATGCTCGAACTTTTACAATCAAAATAAATAAAAAAGAACCGTATATTTTGAGTGAAGCTAGATCATTTTTACCTAAAGGCACAGATTATAAGCAATTAGAGCCTTATAATACAGGTTTTGATTTCACTCTATATAATGTCAGCGGTTACCCTGAGAATAAATACGAATTTCATATCAATCGAGTGTCTGCACCATTTGGATATAAAACATACTACAAAAACAGCAAAGAACTTGTTATAGAAATAAAGAGAGCTCCAATTGCAGCTAAAACTCAACCGCTCAAAGATTTAAAAATCGTTGTTGATGCAGGTCATGGTGGAGATGAATTAGGAGCAATCGGATGTCTTGGTGATAAGGAAAAGGATATAAACCTTGCAATTGCACAAAAATTAAAACAACTGCTTGAAAATTCTGGGGCAAAGGTTATTATGACTAGAGATTCGGATACCGCAGTTTCCCTAAATGATAGAGTAAAAATTTCCAAAGATAACGATGCTGACATCTTTGTCAGTATTCATAATAACGCCTTTCCTGATTCTGCAGCAATGTCAAGGCGCTCAGGTTCAGGTGTATATTATTTTTATCCGCAATCACGAAAACTTGCAGAAGATATTCAAGCAAGTTTGGTTGATGAATTAAAAATGAATGATGACAAAGTACATCAAGAAAGTTTTGCTGTTGTTAGAAACACTGACTCAATTGCTGTACTTGTTGAAGTTGGCTATATGATAAATCCTGAAGACAATTCAAAACTTGTAAGTCCAGAGTTTCAGGAACAAACTGCAAAAGCGATACTACATGGTATGGAGAAATATATAAATGACATACAACAAAGATAAAAAAGTGGGAGCATTTATTGTTCCAACAGGAATAGGAGCATCTATTGGCGGTTACGCAGGTGATGCGGGTCCTTATGCACGAAAATTTGCAAAGTATACAAACTTGATAGTAAATCCAAATGTAGTTAATGCTGGGGGATTTTCTGCCATAACAGACTCTATGCTGTATGTGGAGGGATATTCCCTAGATTCATTTTTTAAGAATGAAATAAATTTAGTACCATCAGAAAATAACAAAATAGGTATAATCTACGATAAAGCAATACCAAAAGATGTTCTAAATGTTCATATAAACACTCAAAATGCTGTAAAAGCAGTATATGGAGTTGATATAGCAGCTTATGAAATCACCGAAAATAATGTTGGAGTAGAGTTTTTCATGACTGAAGATGGCATATCTACAGGGACTGTGAACAACATTGAAACTGTAGGCAAAGCTTGTGAAAAACTCCTTTCAAAAGGTTGCAATGCTATTGCTATTGTTTGCTTATTTGAAGATTCTGATGAGGATAATCCGGACTATGCAAATGGACAGGGAGCTGATCCGGTTGGCGGTGTTGAGGCAATATTATCTCACTATATATCAAAATATTATCAAGTACCTTGTGCTCACTCTCCGGCTTTTAGAGACTATACAATTTATCCTGATATTGTAAATTCAAAATCCTCATCAGAATACATAACACCAACATTTTTACCTTGTATTTTGTTAGGATTAAGTCAAGCTCCACTGATTGATAAAACAAAAATAAAAGGTATTAATATTTCCGACTTAGATTTTTTAGTAATGCCTTATAACTCGCTTGGCAGTATTCCTGTTTTTGAGGCTCAAAAAAGAAACATAACAACTTATGCTGTTTTAGAAAACAAAACAGAACTTGATGTGACAAAAGATAAATTACTCAAAAACTCTAATATCGTTGAAGTTGATACTTATGCAAACTGTCTAAAAATAATATTAGAAATTTAAAAGTTTTGGAGTTTCTTTCAAATTATAAAACATTTTTGATGCAATTTTGAATTTTTCAGGTTCAGAACTTACGTAAAACTCTTCAGCAGGTTTTGAGTTTGAGCTGTTTAACAATCCTGCTTTTTCTAAGTCGTCTTTTATATATTGCGCAAAAGAAATTGCAGGGTCTATAAATAAATCTTCTGAAGCAAATTTTGACAAAATCTTTAACAAAAACGGATAGTGGGTGCAGCCAAGCACAATTTTGTCAGGATGATTTTTCAGCATTTTATCTAAATCTTCTTTAACAGTAGCAATACTGTCCAAATCGGTCAATGTATTATTTTCAACTATATTTACCCATTCAGGACAATGCTGTCCAAAAACTTGAATTTTATTGTTATATTTTGCAATTTCTCTAGGATAAACTTGGGAATTTATTGTTGCGCTTGTTGCAAAAACCCCTAGTCTTGTTATAGGCAAAGTCGAAAGAATTTCTGCTACTGATTGAACAATTGGATAAAGTTTGAAATTATATTTTCCACAAATGTCATCATAAATAACTGAAGATGTTGTATTGCAAGCCATAACAACAGCTTTGCAGTGTTTTGATTCAAAAAATTTTAAAATACTATCAGAATATTCTAATAGCTGTTCCTTTGATTTTTCACCGTATGGTACATGCAAGGTATCGCCATAATAAACATAGTTTTCGTTTGGTAATATCTTTTTAACCTTATTATATACAGTTAAACCGCCAACACCCGAATCAAAAAATGCAATTGGGGAATTGCTGTCATTGTTATTTTTTGAAATAATCATCTATACCCTCAGTTATAGCTTTAGCTGTCGCCTGTTTTCGACTTTCAGATACCAGTTGAGCTCGCTCAATAGGACTTGAAATAAATCCTATTTCAACTAGTATTGCAGGCGCTGTAGTATGATTAATAACATAAAATTTTGATTTAAACAACCCACGGTCTTTAGAGTTGACATGGTTTAATAATGATGCGTGAACATTTTTAGCTAATGTCAAACTATTGTCTTTGTAATAGTGAGTTTCCAAACCTGTAGGAGAATCACTGTTACTAGAGTTTACGTGGATACTTACAAACACATCTGGTGAAATGTTTTCACTGATTGCAACTCTATCCTGCAAAGATACTGTCTCATCTTTGTCCCTTGTCATATAGACTTGATAGCCTTTTTTTCTTAATAAGTCTACAACTTTTTTAGAAACATCAAGTGTAATATTTTTTTCATAAATACCGTTTCTAGTAGCCCCAACATCTGAACCACCATGTCCTGGGTCTATTACAATAACTTTTTTGCCTGTTGCAGGTTTCTTCTTTTGGACGGTAGTCGTAGTTTTCGGAGTTTTTACTACAGGTGGAATGACAACAGCAGGAAGTTCAACTTTTGCATATTTTATTTTTATACGCAAAGTTTTGCCATCTGCACCGGCATGAATGTCTAGTTCATCATCTTTTTTTAGTGGAATAGAAATTTTAGCTCCACCATGCTTTAGTGCGTTAATCTTTACCCCTTCAAAAGATAATGCAGATTTTATATTGATATCCTGATATCTGTCTACATTTAATAAATATATATCAACATTGTTGTTATCTCTATCAATACCGTAAATGAGCGGTTTTGAAAACACCAATTTACCTGCTTGTGTACGTGTATTAAAAATTTCACTGTTGGCAGAAGTTAAAGCTGCTTTTGTTGTAAATAACGTTGTGTAATTTTCTGCATCTTTATCAATAAAGACAATTCTTTCAGTATCTGCGTACACGACAGGGATATATTTGTATGCACTTTGGCTGGTTATAACAACCCTTGCTGTATTTTGGTTAAATTGACCGACCTTAACTGACTCGTATTGATTTATTGAAATGTCTTTATTCCTTATTGTAGGATTAACTACAGTATTAGGAATATCGTAAACAACTCGTATCGGATTTGACAGTGCAAACGGTTTTGTCAAATTTGCTGTGCCAATACCGGTTAAATGCACCATTCCATTTTTGACTGTAATATTGTCTAAATAATATTTTGTAGGAAGAGATAAATCCTTTTTTGATAGAATATAGTTTTTATCTTCAGTTGTATCTCCCAGTTTGAAAGCTGAATTAATTTGGTTTATCAAATTGTTATTATTTACAGTCACCGGAACTTGTATTCCAGTTGTTTCGTATAATTTATTTACATTAGCTGAAATATCGTTATAAACTTGTTGAAAATAGAAATTTTGAATTTGAGTATTTCCAAATCTAACAAATAACGAATTATTTAAACGTTTTAATTGAATATTTGAAGGATTATAACCATCATTATAATAAATTACAACCCTCACTACATTTGGATTTGCTGAGAACTGTTTTACCAAAACTTCTTTAATATCAGAGTTTTGAATAACTAAGTCCTGGGCAGCGCAACGTAATATAGCAGCTGGAATATCAAAATAAACTTTCTTTTCATCAGGAATAGAATTCAATTTTATACCCGCTGAAACAAAGTTGTCATCATTATCTTGAGAATTAATTGCCATAAATGTTGCAGAATTATCAAACGTTACAGATGAAATATTTAAGTCTGCCGCATTTGTCAAACCGCTAAAACTAAGGATAAATGCAAAAATGCATAACAATTTTATAAAAAAGTTCTTCATAATCTTATACCTGATAGAATTATATTATTTGTTTTTTAAAAGAGCAAAATTGTTACACATTGTTTATATAAATTTTCTTTTTAAAAAGGACTTGAAAAAAAAGTTTGTTTTTAATAGTATATAACTTGTAGATTAAATATGCGCTCGTAGCTCAGTTGGATAGAGCGTTTGGCTACGAACCAAAAGGTCGGGAGTTCGAATCTCTTCGAGCGTAGTTAAAAGGACAATCATTGATGATTGTCCTTTTATTTTTAGTATTGAAAGCTTTTTTATTTTCAATTTTAGATGATGGAATTGTTAAATTGGGGTCATCCCCCGAATGAGTAGCTTTTATGAAAGTTGTTTCTTGTTGTATTTCAAATTTATTTGCAGTCTCAAAATATTACAACTTCTTAATATATTAATAAGTGTACGAAATACTATCATTGTAATAGTTTTTGATATATTTCTTTGATTTTGTTATATAAAATTTTCACGTAATACTTGACAAAAAGTCAAAATAGTTTTATTCTACTACACATATAGTAAGTAGAATATTAAGAGTACATTTATCTCTAAGTAGGGTGCAAGTACAGATTTGTGTGAGGTGAAATATGAGAATACAAGCAATTAATTATCAGCAACAAGTGTATAACAGACAACAATCATCTGTTAAATCTAATAATACAAAAAATTCAGTCTCAACACCATCACAATATATGACATCTATGCCAAATTATGGTTATGGAATGGATTTGGTACACAAAAAGTCTAATAATGTTGCATTTACAGGTGGGGCCGATGATGTTACAAAAGCTGGTTTAGCGTTGCTTAAACAGTTTCCTGTTGAAGAACGACTTGCAACTCTATTTAAAGGACTAAAACATGGCGAAATTATTCTCCTTGGCAAAAATTACAATGAGGCACAGAAAGCATTAACTAAAAACGTTCAAGGCTTAAAACAAGCGATTAAAAAAGAAATTTTTATGCCTGAAAACACACTCCAAAGAAATTATGCGTTTTTGAAAAATTCATTAGGTGATATTGAGTTACTAAACGTTAATGACAAAAAAATTATCTTGACGACAGGCGGAAAGAAGTATTTTCTTGATCCTGGACAGAGTTTTTATGTAGTTAATAATGACACTGTACAAATTGCAAATGATGTATTGCATATTAAAGAAACTCCAAAATATGATTTGTCATCAAAAAAAGCAGGATTTTCAACTGTTTATGATTTTGAAAAAAACATGAATAATGAACTGGCTGCACTTAATAAAAGAACTTTGGCGCAAACAATTTTACACACAACAAGACCTGTTGAAAAACAAACATTTAGTAAAATTGGGGGACAGGATAAAGTAATTGAGGAACTTAAAAAAGGAATCTTATATCCGATAAAATACCCATCAGCTTATGGTGCAGAAGATATTACAAGAGGTTATATCTTACACGGTCCAGCCGGAACAGGTAAAACTGCACTATGTAAAGCTCTAGCAAATGAAGCTGGTGTAAATTGCGATTATGTCAGCGGTACAGCTTTTCAAGCTAAATATGTAGGTGAATCTGAAGCAAACGTAAGGGCATTTTTTGATAAATTAAGAGATAATCAGCCATCTATTGGTATTATTGATGAAATTGATGCAATTGGTGCAGAAAGAGGAGATGTTGATAAGTACGGTAATAAATTAATTGACCAATTGCTAACTTGTATTACGGATCTCTATGATGAAGGAGACAACGTATACATTTTAGGCTTAACCAATAAATATGATATGCTTGATAGCGCACTAAAACGTTCAGAAAGGTTAAGTAAGCATATCTTGGTTGATGCACCTGATAGAAGTGGTGTAGAAACAATTTTCAAAATATATACAGACGGCAAAAATTTAGACAAAGATGTTGATGTTAATGCTCTTGTTGATAAAATGTATGCTGATAAAGTTGTTGGTAGTGATATCAAATATATTACAAAACTTGCAAGAGAAAATATGATGAGAAGACTTGGTATTTTTGAAAAAATGGAAAACAACACTTATGTAGATGCAGATATGGCAAATCCGGTTTACAAAAATGAAGATTTTCTTGTTGCAATCAAACAGTTCAAAGACCAACACAGAAAATCATCACGTAATCCTATCGGTTTCAATAAATAATAAATGAACTCCTTATTTCTTTTTTATAACTACTATGAGACGACGCTAAAAAACCCTTCCACATACCCAAGGAAGGGTTTTCATTATGTTTACTCGTTTTGTTTGTTTGTTCACCTGTGTGACAAGTAAAATGTCATGCTGAACTTGTTCTGGGTGACATTTTGTAAGTCGGCATTACTATGCCGACAAGTTTATATTAATTTCTAAACACTTTTTCCTGAATTTCCAAGGCTGTCTTTGTTGTTGCAAGTCCAGCTTGAGAACTTTCTTTTAATGTAGGTGACATCAAGGCTCCGGTTTGTTCCATGGCATCAATTACCTCATCCAATGGTATTTTAGACTCAATACCAGCAAGAGCAAGTTCAACGGCTGTAATTGAATGAACTGCTAAAAACGGATTACGCTTCACACAAGGAACCTCAACCAATCCTGCAACAGGATCACAAGTAAGTCCTAACAGGTTTTTCATAGCTAGAGCTGCGGCATTTAATACTTGAGTGACATTGCCACCTCTCATTTGACAAATTGCAGCCGCACTCATAGCAGATGCAACTCCACATTCAGCCTGACAACCGGCAACAGCTCCGGCTAAAGCAACTTTTGCAGAAATTATTCGTCCGATTTCACCTGCAGTTATCAGCGCATTTAGCTGTTCTCTCTCTGAATAATTATAATCTTCGCTTACAGCTACAAGCGTTGATGGTAGAATGCCACAAGAGCCTGCTGTTGGACAAGCTACAATCTTGCCCATTCTGATGTTTTCTTCACTCGTTGCAAGTGCATACTCTAAAATTTTTTCAAATGTTTGACCGAACATAGCCCCTTCATTTTTGAACTTGACCTGTAATCTGTGACAATCTTGTCCACACATCTCGCTCATAGAAAGTTCTCGGCTTTTCATTCCTGTCTGAATAGCATCCTTCATAGCGTACAGACTTCTGTTAGAAAAAGCTCTAACTTGTTCTACAGAAATATCAGCTTCCTGTGCCATATTTTCTTGTGCAATTTCATAAATTTGTTTATTTTTAGAAATACATTCGTTATGTAATTGTTCAAAAGTGTTTATATCCATAATTAATTTTCCAATTTTTCTATATAACTTACAAAGTAGACTTCAGGAATTTCTTCAATAACTTCGACAATCTCAGAGGTTAAATGCCCATCTACACTGATTATCATTGAAGCTTCCTTGCCTTTGGCGTTTCTATCACAATTTAATGAGGCAATATTTATATTGTAATATTGAAGAACAGACGAAACCTGAGAAATCATCCCTGGCATGTCTTTATAAACTATTAAAACAGTATTATATTTGCCAGTTAGCTTTACCTTAAAATCATTAATTTGTCTGATAGCAATTTCGCCAGCACCAACAGAATCTCCAGCGATAAACATATTGTTATCTCCTTCAAAGACCATATCAACAGCATTTGGGTGGCGTTTAAAATTATCAGCATATTCAAATGAGTATTCAATTTGTTTGGCTAAATCTGACTCAAAAATGTCCTTTATTCTTCTATCTTCAACACTTAACCCTAACACTCCGGCTAACAAACCTTTTTCTGTACCATGTCCTTTGCCGGTATGAGCGTATGAGTTATAAAGCTTAAAGGAAACCTTGCGCGGAGAATTTTTATAGATATTTCGCGCTAACAACCCGAGCCTGACAGCTCCTGCAGTGTGAGAACTGGATGGACCAATCATAATTGGCGAAATTATATCAAATAGTGTCGATTTTTTCATTTAGTACCCTTTATTTAAGTTATCTTCAATCTTTTGCTTTAGAGCTTTTGTATTTTCAATATCTTGAATTTTATTATCAATCATCTCTTGTTGATTATTCAAATTTGAATTATCGTCAAACGGATTTGAACGTCCGTATTTAGAATGAAAACAGGTAAAATATAACACTGTAATAACAATAATTACTAATAATATTTCAACCATTCCAAATGCTTTTTTCATAGAAACTACCTACTTTAACCTGTTTTTTGAAATAAACATCAAAATAGCTTCATCTTTGTCAGATGGTGCTTTCAATGAATCTCTATTTAATTTGTAATCTTTTATTTGAGAATGCACAAAAAATCTGTTGTATACAGATAATCCGACAGTCAAAACAACCGATGTAATCACAATTGCACAAAGAACGGTCGAGTATTTTATAATACCTGCTTTTAGTATTGCTCGATTAACATCAACAGCGAACGCAAAGTTAGCAGTGCTAAAAAACACTGCTAAAATTGCCATTAATATTTTGTTTAACAAATTATTCTTCAACATTTTCTTCTGATTTCTTAGTTTTTCTTGAAGTTTTTGGTTTTGAAGAACCTCTGTTAGGTCTTCTGGTACGTTTTTTAGGTTCTTCTTCTATTGTTGATTCTATCGGAGCTTCAGGCGCCTCAACTAGTTCAGTTGATTTAATCTCTTCTTGAACTTCTGCAATCTCCGGAGTTTCATCTTTTGGAGTTTCAACTTCTGTACTCTTTTTAGATGCAGCTTTTCTCTTGCGAGATTTACCTTTTATTTTAGGTTCAACCGCAGGTTCTTCTGTTTTTACTTCTTTAACAGCATGAGTGTCTTCAACTATTTCAGGCTCTTTGACTTTTGGTTGTTCAACCTTTACCTCTTCTACTTGAGGCTCAACATGAACTTGAGAAGAATCTTCTACTTCAGCTACCTTAGTTTTTTGTTCAGGTTCTTGTTGTTTATTCTTATCAAATTTATTTCTTCTATTTTTACGTCTGTTATTTTCTTTTTTGGCAACTTCTTCTGCTACAACTGCAGATGGCTCAGTTTCAATAACTACCTTTTGAACTTGCTCTTGAACAGCTTCTTGTGGCTGTTGTTGAGTATTGTTATTATCCTTGTTAAATTTGTTATTATTATTTTTCTTATAGTTACCTGTTGGCATCTTTAATTTTGCAGCTTTTGCACGGTATTCACCCTCTGCAGTTGGGGTTGCAAAGTTAAATTCAACCATAGAATATCCACTGCCTTGACAATGTGGACATTTTTTCGTAAATATTTCAGACAAAGATTGACCTTGACGATGTCTTGTCAACTCAACAAGCCCCAAATCAGATAATTGACCAACTTGTGGTTTTGCCTTATCCGGTTCAAGAGCAATTTCTAATTCTTCCATCATAGCCAATTTATCTGCACGTGACATCATATCAATAAAGTCAACGATAACCATACCGCCAATATTACGTAGTCTCAATTGACGAGCAATTTCATGAACAGCCTCAATATTTGTTTTCAAAATTGTTTCATCTTGAGTTGCTGAACTGATAAATTTACCACTGTTTACATCGATTACTGTCAATGCCTCTGTTTGCTGAATAAACAAATATCCGCCTGATGGCATATTAACCTTAACATTTAAGGCAGCTTTAATTTCTTTGTGAATATCCATTGCAATAAGTAATGGTTCTGTTCCTTTATACAAAGTTACTTGAACATTTTTTGAAATATGCCAATTTTGCAAAATTGTTTGAACACGGTTCATAGCAAATGGTGTATCTACAATAATTTCCTTAACATCATCTGTACAAGCCTCTCTAATAACTCTATATAGCAAATCTTGGTCTCTATAAATCAAGTTTGGAGGGGTTAAAGATTCAGCTGACGTAATAATATTATTCCATTTTTCCAAAAGAATTTCTAAATCTTCTTGAATATCTGCTTCTGATTGACCTTCAGCTTCAGTTCTAATGATTACACCAACACCGACCGGTTTAATTAAATTAACGATAGCTTTTAATCTTGCACGTTCCTTTGAATTTTCGATTTTTTTACTTACACTAACACCAGGTTCACTTGGCATCAATACTAAAAATCTACCAGGTAAACTGATTTCTGTAGTAACTCTTGGACCTTTATGTCCTGTTGGTTCTTTTACTACTTGAACTACAAGTTTTTGTTTAGGTGACAGTTTTTCTTTCAATGTACCTTTTCCCATTACATCTTGTGCATGCAAAAAGCCCATCCTGTCTGTACCTACGTTAACAAATGCAGCATCTATACTTGGCAAAATATTGTCAACAGTTGCCAAATAAACATCACCTAACAAAACTTCACCTCTGTGGATAAAGAAATCTGTTACCTTTTTGTTTTCAAGTACCGCTGCAATGTTATCACGTTCAGCGATAACAATTTTTTTCTCAACATTTTGGTTGGAATTGTGATTTCTGTCGCTCATAAATCTTCCTTTTCTATAACTCATGCAAAGACTCGGTTAAGAATTTTACACGCGTGATGTCAAAAATAACGTCAGGTGCTATAACATTCATAAGCACATCAGCTCTAAGTGGCGGAATTTCTGACCCTTGACCGGTCTTTAATACTATGAACAGACTTTCTTTTTCAAATCGATGTGAACCAATTGATTTTTTTATGTCTGTTTTTTGAACTAAACCTTTTTTGTTTTTCTTCTCGACTAAAATTTCGTCAGAAGCTAAAACTCTTTCTGTATTATACACAAAATCGTCAAAACCGTAAAGTGTTTTGTTAAATATTTTAATTTCATATTCAGCCCAACAAGCTGTATGATCAATAGATGGAGCTAATTTATCAATTTTATGAACATCAAGAATTTGTGACTCTTTTGGTAAAACTTTTGACAATTCATCTTTCACATAATCCGCTGTAACATCTTCCCACAATTCAATATCAACTAACTCGGTCTTACTTTCGCAAAATAACGGAAGAGCAATTCCCATAGATATTTTCATAGTAGGATTAAAGCCATAAGAAAATGCTACTTTAAGATTTGAACGTGAAATTGATTTAAAGAAGGTGTTTTGCCAATCTAAATGAGAAAAATATCTCAATGTCCCTGTCTTAGTGAGTTTTATACGATAGCGGAATACCTCTTTAACATTTTTAGGGCAAAGCTTAGGGTCAACATGCTCTTGCTGTAATATAAGTTGAGCTTTATCACTAGCTTTATATGGAGTGTCCATAACTTTTTTAACTCCAAGAGTTTGACAGACTCCGCAACCTACACAATGTTGTTGGCAAGTCGGAACAAGGTGCGGAGAATTAGCATCAACCTCAAGAGCTTTTTTGTATTCAGCCTTAAACCAGTCTTTAGAAACTCCAATATTTATAAAGTCCCAAGGTAATGGGGTATCTAAATCATATTGAGTTTGAGCTAATTTTTTCAAATCAATGCCAAGTTCTTCAGCCGTTTCAAACCAAACATTTTTGTCAAAATATTCACCCCAAGCATCCAAATAACAGCCTTTTTTATAAAGAGCCTCAATATATTTAGAAATTGATTCATCTCCACGAGTTAAAACAGCTTCTAACAGAGAAACATATTTTTCGTGATAATTAACTTTGACACCTTTTATGTGCTTGATTTGTTCCATCAAGTAGTGAATATGCTCAGTAACTTCATCCAAATCCATCTGAGGACACCATTGAAATGGAGTGAAAGGTTTTGGAACAAAAATTGACAATGTGCATGTTAAATCAAGTGAATGTTTCAAATTCTTTTCTTTTTTTATTAGACGAGAGCGGTAACGAATACGTCTGAATAATTCTGCCATTTCTTCCATATCTTCAATAGTTTCTGTCGGAAGTCCGCAAATAAAATAAAATTTAACTCTTGACCAACCGTTTTCATATAGAGTCAAAACAGCATTCATAATTTGTTCTTCTGTGATATTTTTTTTGATAACATCTCTAAGTCTCTGACTACCTGCTTCTGGAGCAAGTGTCATTGTTGATTTTCTAACGCTTTGAACTAAATTTGCAAGTTCTAAATTAAATCCGTCAATACGTTGACTTGGCAAAGATACTGAAATTTTTCTATCATTAAAATCTACAGCCAATTCTTTTATTACTTCATTAATATTTGCATAATCATTTGAGGATAATGATAACAATGAATATTCATCATATCCGGTATTTTTAACAAGTTCCTTGGTAATATCTATAATATCTTGTGCGCTGCGTTCTCTAATAGGTAAAGTTACATGTCCAGGTTGGCAAAAACGACACATCCTGCCACAACCCCTTCTTATCTCGACAACAGCTCTATCCTGAATTGAGGATGAATATGGAATTGGATAAGAGGTAAGTGCAGTATCAGGAGTTAATTGCGCAACACGTTTTTTTACGGCAATACTATATTTTTTTGACCACCTGCCGGAATTTTCGCCTTCACAAAGTGCTTTTATCCTATCTTCTCTCGGTAAACCTTTAGTTTGTTCTAAAATTTTACAAACTTCTACAATAGAATCTTCACCATCACCGATTAAAAATACATCAATAAAATCACTCATTGGAAGAGGATTAAATGCACAAGGTCCACCACCAAATATAATAGGGTCATCATCTGTTCTATCTTCATTTCGATAAGGAATTCCTGACATTTCAAGCATTTTTAAAACTGTTGGATATGCCATTTCATATTGAAGAGAAAAACCTACACCATCAAACTCTTTCATTGCACGTTTTGACTCAACGCCATACAATGTTTCAGGTTTAAAATCAGCTTCAGGGGCATAGGTTCTGTCACACATAAATTCAGGAACTCTATTTATAAATTCATATAAAACCCTGACACCCAAATTTGAAATCCCTACTTCGTATTTGTCTGGAAATGCCATTAAAAATTTTACTTTTGCGCTATCAAAATCTTTATTATGGGATAAATATTCGCCTCCTACATATTGGTAAGGCTTTGTACAATTAAATAAACTTTCATGATACTTATTAAAAAAACACATTTTCTCAATTCTCTTTATGCTAAATCTTCAGGAAAATATTTGTCAATTTCTATAATTGTGCCATCTAGGGTATTTTCCTCAAACGATTTCATAAATTTGAACAAATCAGTATTAGGAACATCATAGCTGTAAAGAACAACTTCACCGTCGATTTCTCTCATTACGGAGACCATATAGTGACATTTTGATGAATAATTTAACAAATTTTCCTTATTAAACTTTATTCCGTTTGTATCTTTTTTGAGTTTAACATAATTAAAACCTGCGTAGAACTTTACACGCTCTTGTACATCAGGAGGTATGCAGTTTTTATTATGGCTTGAAAACAAGTCTATTACTTTTTTATTTATCTCATTTGACACAAAAATCCCTCCTGATACTATTAAACAACATATCTAAAAATAAGTCTAAATTGTTAAGATTCTTTTTTGGTAATTTCTTTTAAATAATCCAAAACTTTTAAAGCAGTTTCGCGTCTGACATCTTTTGGAGAGAGTCTCAAATATTCAATAGCGTGTGAAACCTTGATATTTTTGTCATACCATCTGCGCATAATGTAATTATATTGGTCTTCCAAACTTAATTTTTCAAGTTCAACATCTTTTAACAAGTCAATAATATAATCCGCACACCTTATTTGAATTTCCTCTGACGATTTTTCTAATTCATTGATAGCGCGACTTACAGCAGCATCTGCATCATACCATCTTTGAAACATATTCTTCATACTCTAGCCCTCATTTTTGTATTGTTAAGTTTATTAAAGCAGATTTTTGATAAAAAGTAAATTATTTAATCAAAAAATACTTTATAAATATGTAGGTAAAAGGGTTATTTTTTATGGTAGATATGTTTGATAGTGTAAAATACAATTTGACGAATCCTGCTTTGACAGATGATATTGGAGAATCATTAGGAACAGGAACGACAATGCCGATGGCTCCTTCTACAATGGATGGCAGCGGAATGTATTTCCCGGGAATAACCGGTTCTATGAATGGCATAACCATACAAGGTAACCTAAAAGGTGATAAAGTCGAGCTATCTCAAAAAGAAAAAGATAGCAAGACATGGAAAAATATATTTAAGGGTGCTGCAGCAATAGGTGGATGCGTTCTGCTATGGAAAGGCGGAAAGAAAATTGCTCCTAAACTTAAAAGTGGATTTTCTAAAGCTTGGTCAGGCATAAAAGTCGGATGTGGCAAAGTTTTGAACGGAATCAAAGCTTTAGGCTCAAAAATTAAATCAGTTTTCAAAAAATAAATTCTCGTATTAGGTAGAAAATAGAAGTGTGTCTCGTGCAGGATTGAAAAATCCTGCTTTTTTATGTTATATTTAATTAAACGTTTATATTTTTATAATTGAAAGAAGGAGTTTAAATATGGCTAAAGAATGTAGTTTTGATATTGTTTCTGAATACAATAAACAAGAACTTGTAAATGCTATTGACCAAGTAAAAAGAGAATTAACTTCAAGATTCGATCTAAAGAATTCAAATTCAGAAGTTGATTTAGAGGCAGACAAGACAATTACAATTACAACAAATGATGAAATGAAATTGAGAAATATTGTTGATATTCTTCAATCAAAACTAGTAAAAAGAAATTTGAGTATAAAAATTCTTGACCCAAAACCTGTAGAAAATGCACTTGGCGGTAATGTAAGACAGGTATTTGAATTAAAAAAAGGTTTAACTCAAGAACTTGCCAAAACAATTGTATCTGATATTAAAGCCACTAAATTAAAAGTACAAGCATCAATACAAGGTGAACAAGTAAGAGTTACAGGAAAGGACAAAGATGATTTACAAGCAGTAATTCAGACTTTGCGCAAAAACGAAGATAAATATGATTATCCGTTACAATTTACTAATTATAGATAATTAATGTCACATCGGACCTGTTTCAGAGTCTCTAATATAACACTTTTAACCTCAAATAATAGTGTTGAACCTGAGATTCCGAAACGAGTTCGGAACGACAATATCGTGCGTATATGATTTATTCAGAGAAATACTATAATTCTGAATAGGATGAATTAACGACAAACAAGTTTGCTCAATTCTATCCTTTCAAAGGAAATTGACTACAGATTACCTAATTTCCTTTTTTCATATCAATACGCAATACTTCATAAATGTTCATTTTCTTCGCTTTACCGCGAATTTGTACCTCACTGATTTTGATTACATCTGCAATATCAGCAATACTTGCATAAGTTGAACTGCTCACAAGTAAATTAGTTTTATAAACTTTATTGTAACTTTCAATTCTTGATGCCAAATTTACAGTATCACCAATCACAGTATATTCCATACGGTTTTCGGTACCGATATTTCCAATAAAAACTTCACCAGTGTTTATACCGACACCGATTTCAATTTTGGGTTTACCTTCGTACAACCATTTTTCTCGCAAATATTCAACTTTTTTGAGCATTTCATAAGCACATTTAACAGCATTTTGAGGGTGGTTGATATCTTGAATTGGCTCTCCAAAAATTGCCATAACGGCATCACCGATAAACTTGTTAATTACACCATTGTATTTAGTAATAATCGGTTCCATTTCTGAAAAATATTCATTCAAAATCATTGAAACCTCTTCTGCTGACATTTTTTCACTCAGACTAGTAAACCCTCTGATATCTGAAAATAAAACAGTTACAATTGCACGTTTTCCTCCAAGTTTTAAATCGTCTATATTACTCACGACATTTTTCATAATATCATTTGATAGATACTTACCCATTGCTTGTTTAATTTTTTCTTTATTTCGGCTTTCAGAAATAAATTTGAAAGAATAACCAAAAATTAATGTCACGAATTGAACAACAATCGGATTAATAAAACTCATCAAATAGCCGTTATATGCACCAATACCAACTAACGCAAAGAATATAAAATCCATAAGAGACACTAAGAGCAAAGATTTTATAAACTTGCAACGTAAAATCAGAATAAAAGTTATCAAAGAAAGGAGTAAAATATTCAATAATTGAGGTAAAAATCCCGCAGAATGCATAAAATAGTTATTAGCAATATTGTCATACATTGTAGCTTGGACATCTACTCCGGCATGGCGCTCCTGAATGGGAGTCCTAAAAACATCATCAGCAGGTCCTGAAATATTCACACCGATAAATACCACAGTGTCTTTAAATATGTCAGGGGAAATATCATTTTTTTCTAATTTGCCAGATTTTAAATGTTTGTAGCTATTTAAGATATCTGCAGCATGAATACTATAGTGCGATGAATGAGTATCAACTAATTTTCCATTTTGTTCGGCTAATCTATTAGCGTAGTACCTGATATCTGTTTGAATAAGCCCATCTAGATTCAACTTATTCGGAATTTTCAAGCCAGTAGAAGGAACAAATACATTAAAATCATTCAAGATTAGCTCATTAGTTTTGTTGGCTAACAAATACATTTTGAATGCCAATGACGGATAATAAGCATCTCCAATTTTAATTACGTTTATACCTGCAAATAACCTGTTGCCAACACTATCAGGATTAACTTTTACAAATCCAAAATTCTTTGCAACACTGTAATATTCTGGGTCTACCTTTGTAATATTGTGATATTGCGTATGCCACATCAAAGCTTCTTTATTCACTGATAAAGATTGCTTGTTTTGAAAATTTGATAGGAACTGCTTATCTTCTTCACCACTTGTCGTATTTGGTAGAAAAGTTACGACCAAATTATCCATTTTACTGATTTTATTCAAAAAAGCTTTATCTGAATCCATATTAGGATTTATTGAAGGCAAAAATACATCTAAACCAACAACTTTAGGCTTTGCATAAGTCGAAAAATAGTCAAGTAAATCCGTATACATAGCCTTTGTCCAAGGCCAATATTCTGGATTAGCATCATCAATAATAATTTCCAATATATTTTCAGACCCTACTTTATTTGCCATAAAGGTTGAAATAAAAAAGCTCTTTACGTTTGGCTCCAGATAAACAAAAGATAGTACAAATGCAACTATTGCTAAAAACATATATAATAAAAACGAATTTATGTAGAATAATTTATTCTTAATCTTTTTCATAATACACTCCCCTATGAATATTAATGTTATGATATAATAAATTCAAAAAAAAGGATAGATTATGAACATAAATTTATTAGACAAATTAAAGGAAAACAAAGTATTTCCTATCATTAGAAGTAAAGACCCTAAAGATGTTATTGAAAAAGTCAACGCACTATTAGAAGGCGGACTTGATATTATGGAGATTAATGTAGAAACTCCTGAAATCTATAACGCAATAAAAGCGGTATCAAATGATGCTATTATCTGTGCCGGCGGAATTATCACCTCACTACAGGCTGAAACTGCTATTGATTCAGGTGCTCAAATTCTTTCTTCACCAATTTTTCAAAAGAACTTGCTAAAAATCTCAAAAGATAGACGTGTTCCCATGATTGCAGGTACATCGACAGCAAATGAAGCGTATAGTGCGTGGAAATCACGTATTCCAGCAGTTAAGATTTATCCGATTACAGCAATGGGTGGGGTGGAATATATAGAAAATCTATTAAGACCAATGCCGTTTTTGAACGTTATTCCACAAGGAGATGTTCATCTTAATGAAGTTTCTTTATATATCAAAGCAGGTGCTTTAGCCGTTGGTGTAGGCAGACATCTGACACATGCTAATAATTATAAAGAAATAACTGTTCGTACAAAAGAATTGTTGGAGCAATTAAAATAATCATGGATAATACGCAATTTGATTTGATTACTATTGGAGAAAGTTTAGTTGAATTTTCAACTAACCAAAAGCTAAAAGATGCAGAGTGTTTGCATAAATATTACGGTGGAGACTCTTTGGTTGTTGCGGTTGCTGCAAAGCGATTAAAATCAAATGTAGGTTTTATTACTTGTATAGGAGATGACCCATTTAAGGATTTTATGATTTCTTGTTGGGAAAAAGAAGGTCTTGACCTAAAACATGTAAAAGTTGTCAACGAAAAAAATGGCTTATATATGGTTTCTCGTGCCACAGGAGAAGAAAAAGAGTTCATGTACTACAGGAAAAAAATAGCTCCTGCTAAACTATCAATTGAGGATATTGATGAAGAATACATAAAAAAAGCTAAAATTATTTATGCATCCGGTATCACTCAATCTCTGTCCATCAACGCTAGAGAGGCTGTAAAAAAAGCATTTGAAATAGCTAAAGAAAATGGTATCACAACAGCTTATGACCCAAATTATTCATCATTAATTGCAACAAAAGAAGATGCAAAAGAATACTTTGAAGAAATTATACCATTTACAGATATTTTGTTTATGAGTTCTAAGTATGATACCAAAAGTATTTTTGACATTGAATCTTTAGAAAACATTGTAAAATACTTAACTGATAGTGGTATACAAACAATCATAATTAAATCAAGCGAAACAAAAGGCTATCATTTGAATTACATGGGCAACTCTATATTTATACCGTTCTACACAGACCATGTTGTTGATACAACTTCATCAGGTGATGCTTTTAATGGGGCATTCTTACACGCTATAGCAAACTCTTATACACCAATAGAGGCTGCAAATATTGCCTCTATTGATGCAGGGCTTCAAGCACAAGGAATTGGGGCAATTAAGTCTGTTCCTTATTTTGATGAAGTTTATAAGATTTACAAAGAAAAGGACTTGTAATGAGTACAAAAAAAAGATTCGTTTTATCAGGATATTTTGGATTTAAAAACTTTGGCGATGAGGCGATATTGTCAGTTTTGGTCAATAAATTACAACAATACAAACACCGTATAACTGTTATTTCCTCTGATCCAAAATATACTATTGGCAAATTTAAGCATATTAGAAGTGTTTATACCTTCAAAATTCCTGATATTATTGGTGCAATAGCAAAATCTGATTTTTTAATTTCAGGTGGCGGCAGTTTATTACAAGATGCAACCAGCTTAAAAAGCTTAATTTATTATTTGTTCATTATATTTATTGGATTAGTTTTAGGCAAAAAAGTTATAATTTTTGCTCAAGGCATTGGACCTATCAAAACACCTATTGGACAGTTTTTAACTAAAAACTTACTCAAACATTGCACCTATGTAAGCGTTAGAGACAAAAAAAGTTATGAACTGTTGAATAGTTGGGGAATAAAAACGGATCTACTTTGTGACCCAATTTTTTCAACAACGATTCCAAATGTTGAGAAAAACGGCTCCGTTGCCGTTCAGCTTAGAAATTTTAAAACTATGAGCGAAGATTTTATTGATAGACTTGCTCAAAAAGTTGCAACAGAGTTTTCTGACAAAAACATTGAAATATTTTCATTCCAAGATGCTTTAGATTTAGAAGTTTGTCAAAAATTTGAAAAAGCCATAAATATGCTAAATCCGTCTATAAAAACAACAATTCATTCAGATTTAACTGACGAAGAGATTATATCAGAATTATCAAAATCAGAATATGTAGTCGCCATGAGATTTCATGCTATTATTATTGCACTTTTGGCTAACATAAAAACTCTTGCTATAAATTATGATATCAAAGTTGAAAAAATAGCCTCAGAATTTCACCTGCCAGTGATAGACTTACAAAAAGATTTTGAAAACAAATTCGAAGAACTAAAAACATTGGATACAGATTTTATTAAATCGAAAGTATCAGAAAAAGTTTTCGATTGGACAAATTTTGAAAAATTTATTAATTCTTAACAAGGAGTAAAAAATGAAAGTTGTTGCTATAAACGGAAGTCCGCGCAAAGGTGGAAATACTGAACAATTATTGAATATCGTGCTTGATACAATAGAAAAAGCCGGAATTGAAACAAAACTAATCCAAATTGGCGGCAAAAACATTCACGGATGTCGTGGTTGTTGGGCTTGTTCAAAGTTAAAGAATGGTAAATGTGTATTTAATGATGATATTCTAAATGAAATTTTACCTGAAGTATTTTCAGCAGATGCTTTGATTCTTGGTACACCTTCATATTTTTCTGATATGACACCTGAATTAAAAGCATTTATTGACCGTGTCGGAGTTGTTGCAGGCAGTATTGGAAATCCGTTTAAACATAAAATCGGAGCTGCTGTAGTTGCTCAAAGGAGAGGTGGAGGTCCTGCTATTCAAGCTACAATACATCACATGTTTTTGATGCGTGAAATGATTATTCCTGGTTCATTATATTGGAACTTCGGAATTGGACGAGATAAAGGAGATGTCCAATCAGATGAGGAAGCTAAACGAAACATGGAAAACCTTGGCGAAAACATCGTTTGGTTACTTGAAAAATTGAATAAGTAAAATATTATAAAAAATGTCCTGCTTATCAGCAGGGCATTTTTATTTTTGAATAAATCTTATAACTAAAAAAGACCCACTTACGTGAGTCTTTTAAAATTGCTCCAGGCCAGACTTGAACTGGCACTGGGTTATACGCCCAATTGGATTTTAAGTCCAACGCGTCTACCGATTCCGCCACTGGAGCAAACATCGCTTCGGCTATGTATCTATATTATAACAAAATATACTCAATGTCAAACAGAAAATTTATTAATATATTTATCTATTTCCTCAATCCTCACCGTCAAATCTGTGATTATCGAATTTAGGGCATTTCTTACAGTTTCCAGATTAGAACAACTGGAACGTCCCAACAATCCTGATTTTACGTTTTCAAAGACCAACTTTTGGAATATACTGATAGCACCAAAGACATCTTCGTCAATGATATCTTTAACTTTAGCCAAATAAATAAACAGCTCAGCTACAGAATTTTTTGCAGCAACATATTTTTTGATAAGAAAAAATGTTTGAACATGACGCAATCTATCCAATATTTCAGAATATATATCGGAAATTTTTTGCTTTTTCAGTACCAAATAATCTTTAAAGAATGTTTCGGTTTGCCTATACCCATCATCAATAATTGCCTGACGCTTTTCCACAGGATAATTAAAATCTACAACTACAACATTTCCGGTATTTACAACCAAATAGTCAAATCTATCACGTGCACCATAGATACTTTTTAGAAAAGCAGTTTCAGATGAAGTCATGCATGAATACATTCCATTAACGTATTCAATTGGGCTTTGGTCAGAACCGGAAAAAGTACCTTCCAGTCTAATTTCAAGAATTCTATCGGTAGAATTTTGAAGATTTTTTGATAAAGACCACATAGGTTTGCCTTTTTGCAAGTCTCCATCAACAAGCAAATTATTTTCAAAATTAACAGCCCTCATTAACCCTGGCATGCAGCAAGAAATCCTTACAGCCATAGCAATTTCAAAATCAGGAGTTTCAAAATTAGAAAACTCTTTGCAAGAAAAATCATTCATATTAGTAGTTATAATAATCAAATTTTTCTTGATATCACTAAACGTCACACGTTTACATTGACCTTTTAGATATGCAGGACCATAGAACTTTTTTTCTATTAAATCTCTTAGCCACTCTAAAAATACTTCACCTTTACTTAGTGCAAATTTCTGATTAAATCCCAATGAAATATCACGGAACAATTCAAAATTAACAGACAAAAATACTTGAGATAACTCATCTGGAGTATACCCAACTGCAATTAAAGCAGCAACAAGTGAACCGACAGAAGAACCGGCTAGGGTCGTTGGTTGTATTCCAAGGTGTAATAACGCTTTATACACACCTGCATGAGCCGCCCCCCTGATTGCTCCACCACCAAATAAACACGTATATTTAAAATTGCTATATTCTTTCATAAAACTAATTTTATCATAAAAAAGCGGAGTAACCACTACCTGACTACTCCTGCTTTTATCTAATTTTATATTTATTGTTTAAACTATGCAGCTAAACCTTTGATTTCTCTGATTAGGTATTCAGCAACCCATTCAAAATCTTTGTTTTCATGAGCAGCTTTTTCCAAATATTTAACTGAAACATCGCCTAAACGAATAAGAGTCATAGCAACAACACCTCTTTTGATACCTCTAACAACTTGCAATTGATCTACCAATTGAGGAACAGCTGAAGTACCGATACTTACTAATTCGTTTTCAAGTTTATTCTTTGTTACATTATCTGCATTTTCTAATTCTGAAAGGATTTCATTAACTGATTGCATAATTTTTTCTCCATACATTTGTCTTTACATTATTATTATAAATTAAAAAATATGCGAAGTCTGATTTCCTTACATAATCTTTATATCGAGGGTGTAATATTAATATTTTCTTTATATCTTAAAGATTTTTACTGCTCAATAACATGAAAATCATTACCTAATTCACGTTCAACATCCTTTATTAATTCAGAAAGTGAAATATTAAGAGCCTCTGAAATTCTTAAAAGCATAGTAATTTTTGGTTCAATTTCACCATTTTCGATACGTCTTAGATTACTTGAATCCAATTCATAAGAATTACAAAAATTATATCTGGCATCTTTGCTGTGTGCTATGCGTTTTTTATGAATTACTGAGCCTAATGTCTTAATATAAATTAAAGTTTTTTCGTTCTTATATTGCATACCTTAATTATGTGTTATACAATTTTGATTATTAGGTATGTATACCTAATTAATAATAAGGGAGGAATGCTATGTTATATTCAAAAAGAATAGGTTTTACACTTGCCGAAACATTGATAGTGCTAGGAATTATAGGGGTAGTAGCAGCTATGACGATACCAAATTTAATAAACAACTACAAAGCTCAACGTTTACACACAAAATTTCAAAAGACATATTCATTGCTACAACAAGGATTTAAACAAATGGAAGCCGATGATGTTTCACTAGACCCTGCTACATATCCTCATAACGCTCCATTTTATCATACTTTTATTAAGTATTTTACAGGAGTTGTGAACTGCGGACGACTAAATGGGGAAATTGATAACAGGACAACACCTTGTTATTATACAAGGGCATACAAATATAAAGACTATAGCGGTAAATCCGTAATTGTAGAGGCTTATCTTGACGATGGGCAATTTGTATTACCGGATGGTACGAATATATTTTTTGAAAATAACTCTAATGGAGTTTGGGTAACTGCAGATATAAACGGACTCGACAAACCCAATCGCTGGGGTATTGATTTATTTACTTTTCAATTTATTGATGGTGAGCTTAGAACAATGGGAAGTGAAGGGACAAGATATACTGATTTAAACACTTACTGTAATTACAACACTTCAAACAATCTCAATGGTATTGCTTGCGCAAAACTTGCAAAATCTGATAGTGAATATTTTAAAAAAGTTATAAAATTTAAATAAAAAGCAAAGAACATCGGCTTTTTATAATCTTTACCCCACTTTGATTTCTTTTTGTGACTCTATATAACGAGAGGCATAGACCGCGCTGATTGCACCATCAGCGGCTGCTGTAATGACTTGGCGCAACGGAGTCACCCTGACATCACCAACTGCAAAAACACCATCTATAGAGGTTTCCATTGTATCATCCGTCAAAATAAATCCTTTTGAATCCTGCGTAATTTGTCCTGAAAAATTATCGACATTTGGAGAAATTCCAATATAAGGAAATACTCCATCTACAGACAAATTCGTTAATTCTTTAGATTTAACATTTTCCAGTACAAGCGATTTTACACAATCCTCGCCAACAATTTCTTTTACTACAGAATCAAAAACAAATTTAAGTTTAGGATTTTCAAAAGCTCTACATTGAACAATTTTATCAGCTCTTAATTCATCCCTACGGTGAATTAAATAAACTTTAGATGCAAACCTTGTCAAATAAATTGCTTCTTCAACAGCAGCATTTCCGCCACCGACAACTGCTACAACCTTATCTTTATAAAATGCACCATCACAGACCGCACAGTAACTCACTCCGCGACCGACAAATTCTTTTTCGCCTTTTACTCCTAATTTCATAGGTTTTGCTCCAGTTGCAATAATAACAGTTTTTGCATTAAATTCATATTCTTTAGTTTTTATCACTTTTGGATTTGAAATTAAATCAACGGACAAAATCTCCTGCATAGGAAATTTGTTAATACCGAATTTGTCCGCATGTTCTTCAAACTTTTCCATTAGCTCATACCCACCAATACAAACAAATCCTGGATAATTTTCAAGTTCCAAATAATTGGAAGGCTGACCGCCAAGCATATTTACATCAACAATCGCGGTAGATAATTCTCCTCTAGCAGCATACAAACCTGCGGAAAAACCTGCAGGACCACCACCTAAAATTACTGTATCAAAACTAAGAATTTCCATATTTATATCCTCAAAACCTTTTACTCAATGTCTTGACCTGCAATACGCTCACCAATGACGAGATACTTTGCAGTTTCCGTTTTCATTATACGTCCATCTACATCCGATAGCGTCTCGAGTTTTAGGACGTCATAACCTTCAAATCTGTCTCCTTTTATGGAAATTGTGACAGTATCTGATAACAACTTGCTACCGTTTTTACCAGATTTTGAAAACTCTACATTTCCATTATAAACATTTTGAATAGTTATTTGTGCTGATGCTCCTGAAAACGGATTACTTAATTTTATGACGTCAAACTCTTGTGATATGTTCCACAAATCTAAGCCTTTTTCTTTGAACGTAGCCGGTGAATCTGTGCTAATTCTGACAGATTTAACTCTCCATGAACCGAAAAATCCGTTTGGGACTCTTTCTACACTGCCTTTTAAAACCATATCCGAAGAGTATGAGCATTCAGGAAAAGCGCATGGGACAACACAAAGAATTAAAACTAAAAAAAATTTAAAAATCGACTTAATCATTAAGAACCTAAACTTGCAAGACTTGCCATTTTTGTTTGAAGAGTTTTTGCAGAATCCTCATAACCGGCTCTACCCATCAATGCATAAGTATAATTTTTAGACTGTTCAACCCCAGGTTGACTATAGGTGTCTACATTATATAATTCACCTGCAATAGCTGTCTGAACTTCTAACATATACAATAACTGTGCAACATTGTAGCCATCAACTTTTGGTAATGAAATTGTCACAGTCGGACGAGCATAATCTGATAAAGAAACTTTTGTAGAATCAGCCTCAGCATTCATTAAATCATT
>QHME01000009.1:1795-59884 GCA_003258735.1 Candidatus Melainabacteria bacterium | reverse complement strand
CTGTTGCAAAACTCCAAAAACGTATCAAAGAAGTTATGAATAAAACAGTTGTAGCAGATGCAGCGATTATTACAGAATATAATGAAGTATTTGCAGGAAATAAAACAATCACGTCATATAACTTGCAAAATAATGAAACAAATAAATTCCATTGGATATTGAAAAATATCTTTAATTTAAGAATAAAAATGGTGCAAAAAACTCAATGGTTATCTCCAATGATGCACGTAATTGTATCTGTCGGTATTGCTGCAGCAATCGGTTATGGTTCACATTTGATTATGACAAACCAAATAACAAGTGGTAACTTTGTATCATTTATTACTGCATTAATTCTACTTTATACGCCTGTAAAAAACATTGGTAATAACTTAAATGCAGTACAGTTTTCATTTTTTGCAATTGAACAAATCTTTGATTTATTAGATGCGCAACCAACAATTAAAGATAAAGAAAATGCAAAAGTCTTAGAAGGACATCCGCAAAATATTCAATTTACAGATGTTTGTTTTGAATACGTAGAAAATACTCCTGTACTAAAACATATTAATCTTAATGTAGGAAAAGGCGAAACAATCGCATTTGTCGGAAACTCCGGTGGTGGGAAATCTACAATTGTAAGTCTTATTCCTAGATTTTATGATGTTAAATCAGGTTCTATTACTATAGATGGTACAGATATCCGCAATTATACTTTAAAATCTTTAAGACAAAGTATAGCAGTGGTATTTCAGGATAATTTCTTATTCTCCGGCACAATTAGAGAAAATATTATGCTAGGAAATGAAAATGCAACAGAAGAACAAATGCAAAAAGCTATTCAGATGGCATATTTGGATGACTTTATTTCAACCTTGAAAGACGGCGTAGATACTCAAATTGGTGAGAGAGGAATTTTACTTTCAGGCGGACAAAAACAACGTGTTGCAATCGCAAGAGCATTTTTAAAAGACGCTCCGATTATTATCTTGGATGAGGCAACAAGTGCTTTGGATAATAAAGCTGAGGCAATTGTACAAAAAGCGATAGATAATCTAATGCAGGATAAGACTGTTTTTGTAATTGCACATAGACTTTCAACAATTCGTAATGCAGATAAAATCGTAGTGATTAACCAAGGAGAGATAGCTGAACAAGGAACACACGATGAACTTCTACAAATAGAAAACGGAGCTTACAAAACTCTATACGATATGCAATTCAAAAAGCAGGAAACTCAGGTTTAGGGTTTGCAAGTCCGTTTAGTAGGTGAAAGAATCTATGTAGTAAGAGCCATTGCCCATTGGGGTAAGATGGGTGTTGGTGTATTTGGGTCTTCTTAATGCATCAATTTCTTCTTGCTGCAGTTGGTTTTTGATTTCCAAATTACGATTCATTCTTTGTAATTCTTCTAAACGCTTTTTCTCGGCTAATTGTCGATTTTTTTCTTGTTGCTCAAGAATTAGTCGTTTAGTTATTTTTTCTTGTTCTAAATTTATATGGTTTAAGCAATTTTTCAAATTGTTTCCACTATATTCTGCTGTGCAGGCATGAATTTCATTATAAAAATCGTTGAATCGTTCGTTTGATACACTTTTGGTCATAAGTGTTTCGTCAGCTTTTGCGATAGTCAGCCAGTTTGGAGCTTTAAAAAATCCTTGTATTGATTTTTTGCAAATAATTTCAAGTTTTTCTTGCTCAAGTTTTGCGATTATGGTATTTAACTGCCAAATTTCGTTTTCATCACTTGTATCATTTTTTGCAATGTTGTAAAACTTGTATTTGGTATTGCTGTCATTTGTAGACTCTGCAATATATCTGCTTGCTTGTCCTTTTGATGGATAACTGTATGAAAATAATTCGTAAGCGATTTTATTTGCATCGTTATTTTTATTTAATTTGGTATAAGCAAGATATTTATTTAGTAAAGCTATTTTGTAAGACTCTATGTCGTTTTTATTTACTTTATTTGCCTCAATAATTGCGTTGTTGTAGTCTCCGATTTTGTAATAACAATCAGAAATAGTTACTCTAATTGAATCGGCGTCAGGCTTTTTTTGAATTATCGGAACTAATTTATAAAGCGCTTTTTGATATTCGTTGTTGTTGTAATACAAAACACCTATTCTGTAATCTAGCAAGTCTTTATTAAATTCGTTGCTTGTGTCGTTTTGTTTAATTGCTTCTAAATAATTTATAGCATCAGTGTTTGCACATTTTTCGTTGTAATATTGATAATATTTTAGTAGAGTTGGTATATACTTGAAGTCTTTACGATAAGCTTTATCCAGTTTATTTTTAGATAAATATCTTTCTATTTTTTTTATATTTTTATATTCTAAAGATTTAGATTTTGTCAAAGTTTTTTCGTCTTTTTTAGATAGTGGTAAAAATGTCATATTGTACAAATTTTCGTCATTTGTTTGTTCAATTTTGTAATATTTGAAATAATATGGACGAGAGGTTGCTTGAACGATTTGAAATTGCGAATTTTGTTGTATTGTTTCTCCCCCAAACACAGGAGTATTGCCCAAAATGACAAATAAACTTAAACAAACACCTAAATAATTTTTCATTCTTAATCCCTTTCTAATTTCCCAAATCTTAACATATTTTTAAGAATTTGTAAATATTTTTAGGGCTTAAAAAGCCGTGGGCTAATTTTTTACCCACGGCTTATAAATTGCTTAGCAAAGTTCTGCATCACCTAACCCAAATTGTTCAAGAGAATTTGTTTTTGCTTGTATGCAGATAAATTGCAATTCTTCAGAACCTGTACTTTCAATAGTTCTTGAAGCGCAAGGCATAACTTTTATGCAACTACCTTCTTTAACTTCAATTTTGTCATCATCAATAGTAAAGATTCCTTTTCCTTTTAAGATAATATATATTTCTTCGTTTTGTTTATGTTTGTGGTTAAACGGAAGTTTAAAATCTTTTGGGACACAATTTAATGATATTTCACAAGATGTTAAATCAAGTGCATCATGTAAAAATACCTTGCCGTTCTCTTTGTTAATAATCTCTGAAATTTTTCCATTTTCAAAAGTTTTGTAATTTTTCATTTTGTTTTCTCCTTTCGATAAAGTTAGTTTAAATAAGTATTTGTCTTTTGTAAATTACGCACTTTTTTGTAACTACTTTATGTTATATTTAACTGGAGGAGGTTTTTATGTTAAAAAAGGAAGATTTACCTGAGTGTCCTGTTGCTACAACTGTAAATTTAATAGGGAATAAATGGAAATTGCTTATTTTAAGGAACTTGTTTTCAAGACCTCATAGGTTTAATGAGCTGAAAAAATCTTTAGACGGAATAAGCCAAAAAGTATTGACTGAAAATCTGAAAGATTTGATATCTACAGGTATTATTGAACGATTTGAGTTTGATGAAAAAGTTTTGCATACTGAATATAAATTAACTCCTTTGGGTGAAAGTATGCAACCGATAATGGCAGCGTTGGCTGATTGGGGTAATACATATAAAAAACAAAGAGTATAAAAGATTAGACTTTTTGCTAATGTAACTAGTTTCCAAACATTTTATGATGTCTTTGTAGACTTATCGAAAGGAGTAAACAATGACAGATAAAGATTTGAATGAAGAAAAGAATGAAACTTTGAAGGAAAAAATGCATAATGTTGCAGAAAATGTAAAAGAAAAAGCAGAACATTTGAAAGAAAATATGCATGATAATCTTGAAGAAGTTAAGACTAAAGCAGATGTTATAAAATGTGATTTGGAAGAAAAAGCACATGATGTCAAAGAAAAAGTTGCTGAAAAGATAGAAGAATTTAAAGACAAAAAAGACGATAAAGAATAAACATTTTCTCATAAAAAGCAGAATTGAAAATAATTTTCAGTTCTGCTTTAAAATTCTTTAATATCAATATGTTAAGATTTAATAAATTTCTATTACAACTGTCGCTTTTTGGGTTTTATTGTGTATAATCATGATTGATTATGTGTTTATAGTATAAAATCAATTTAGTAAATAAAGGGAGAAAATTATGACAGAAACGTTGATGGACAAACAGGCTTACCCTGCGACATCTTTTGTTGGAGGAAAGTGGCAGCAAGAGATTAATGTAAGAGATTTCATTCAAAAAAACTACACTCCTTATGATGGGGATTCAAGTTTCTTGGCCGAACCGACAGGAGCAACAACAAAGTTATGGCAAGAATGTTGTGATTTGTTGAAGAAAGAACGAGAAAATGGCGGTGTTCTTGATATGGACACAAAAATAGTATCAACAATCACATCGCATGGGGCAGGTTATATTGATAAAGATTTGGAAACAATCGTAGGTTTGCAAACTGATAAACCGCTAAAACGTTCAATGCAGCCATTTGGTGGAATTAGAATGGCTGAAAGTGCTTGCAAGTCTTATGGGTACGAGGTAGATTCTGAAGTATCAGAAATTTTTACAAAATATAGAAAAACTCACAATCAAGGGGTCTTTGATGTTTATACTCCTGAAATGAAAGCAGCAAGACATTCTGCAATTATTACAGGTTTACCTGATGCTTATGGTAGAGGCAGAATTATTGGAGACTACAGAAGAGTTGCCCTATACGGTATTGATAGGCTAATTGAAGATAAAAAAGAACAGTTCAAATCTCTTGAAGGTGAAATGCGTCCTGAACGTATTCAATTGAGAGAAGAAATTTCAGAGCAAATTAGAGCTTTGGGTGAAATGATTGAACTTGGTAAAATTTATGGCTTTGATATTTCAAAACCTGCAAGAAATGCCAAAGAAGCTATTCAATGGTTATATTTCGGTTATTTATCAGCAATAAAAGAACAAAATGGCGCAGCAATGAGTATTGGTAGAACTTCAACATTCTTAGATATTTACATAGAAAGAGATTTGAAAGAAGGTATCATTACAGAGGCTCAAGCACAAGAAATGATTGACCACTTCATTATGAAGTTGAGACTTGTAAAATTTGCAAGAACTCCTGAATATAATGAATTGTTCTCAGGAGACCCTACTTGGGTAACTGAATCAATCGGTGGTGTTGGAATTGATGGTAGACATTTGGTAACAAAAAACTCTTTCAGATATTTGCATACACTGGAAAATTTGGGAACAGCACCTGAACCTAATTTGACCGTACTTTGGTCAAAGAGATTGCCTCACAATTTCAAACAATATTGTGCTCACATATCAATCAAAACTTCATCTATCCAGTATGAAAATGATGATTTGATGAGGGTATCTCATGGTGATGATTATGCAATCGCTTGTTGCGTATCTTCAATGGTTGTTGGTAAAGAAATGCAATTTTTCGGAGCTCGAGCAAACCTTGCAAAATGTTTGTTGTATGCAATTAATGGTGGTGTTGATGAAAGATTGAAAACTCAAGTCGGACCAAAATATCGTCCTATAACATCCGAATATCTTGATTATGATGAAGTTATGGATAGATATAATGACATGATGGAATGGCTTGCTGGTTTGTATGTAAATACATTGAACGTAATTCACTATATGCACGACAAATATTGTTATGAAAGAGCACAAATGGCTTTGCATGATAGAGATGTAAAACGTTATTTTGCTACAGGTATTGCAGGGTTGTCTGTTGTCGCTGATTCTTTGTCTGCAATAAAATATGCTAAAGTTAAAACAATCCGAGACGAAAACGGAATTGTTGTTGATTATGAAATTGAAGGTGATTTCCCTAAATATGGTAACAATGATGATAGAGTTGACCAGATTGCTGTCGATTTGGTTAAAAACTTTATGGCAAAAATCAGAAAACACTACACTTATAGAGATTCAATTCCTACAATGTCAATTTTGACGATTACATCAAATGTTGTTTATGGCAAGAAAACCGGTAATACTCCGGATGGTAGAAAAGCCGGAATTCCGTTGGCTCCAGGAGCAAATCCAATGCATGGAAGAGATTCAAACGGAGCTGTTGCATCATTAGCATCAGTTGCAAAATTGCCGTTTAACGATGCGCAAGATGGAATTTCAAACACTTTTTCAATCATTCCAAATGCTTTAGGAAAAGATGAGGTATTTATGGGTGATTTGAATATTTGTCTTGATGGCGGATGTTGTGAATCAAATTTATAACTTATGTGTCCGCCAAAAGAGGGTGGATTGAAATCCTTGATTTCGAGGAGAGGTTATTAATTAAATAAAAAGAAAAGGAAACAAAATTATGACAACAATGCAAGAAGAAAATTTAATAAACTTACTTGATGGCTATGTGGAAAAGGGCGGTCATCATTTGAATGTGAACGTATTTAATCGTGAAACTTTGCTGGATGCTCAGGCTCATCCTGAGAAATATCCGCAATTGACCGTGAGAGTTTCAGGGTATGCGGTTAATTTTATCAAATTAACAAAAGAGCAACAAGATGATGTTATTTCAAGAACATTTCACAGTGCAATGTAAATAGATTAAGTAAAATGATAGTGAAAGTCTGCAAGTTTTTTATAAATTTGCGGACTTTTGCTTAATATGGCAATTTTATTTCTCAAAATGTTTTTATATAAATATAACGGTTATTTATAGGGGAAATAAATATGGATAGAAATGATGTACTTGGTGCAGCTCAGCTTGCTGGGGGTACTTATGTTGGCTATCAAGGAATTAAGCATGGTTTACCTCGTGCTTTAGGTTTGAGAACTGAGTATCATACAACAAGTAAAGCTAATGCGGAGTTGATTAGAAAGGCTGGAAATGTCTTAGATCCTGCTTTTGGTGGTAAAAACGGTTGGGCTCAAAAAGTTGGCAGTAGTTCTTATGTGAAAAACTCCGAGAATTATATTCATATAACAGGATTGCATAAAGATTCTGTATTTAATGAGATTTTAGCTAATAAAAAGTTAGGGAAACTTACAGCTCCAATTAGGACTTTGCATAGAAAATTACAATGCCTAATGTATAAAACAGTTGGTAATGTAGATATGCAAGAATTGAAAGAGTTGAAGATGTCAGGTAATTCAAAGGATGTTCTCAAAACTCTAGCGAAAGAATTTAAAAAAGGTTTATTTCATAATAAAACGAAGAAATTCTGTATTGCAGGTACTGATTCTTATTTTAATTCAAAATTTATTCCTGATGTTGATGATATTGCGTTAAAATCCGCGGATAAATTGAAAGTTTATAATAATAGATTTAGTGCTATGCTTGCAGGTCTCAAAGAGTTTGGATTAAAAGGTGTCAGGGAAAATAAAGGCAGAGTCGCTTTTGGTGTCGGACTTTTAACTATTGGAACTTATTTCGCAGCAAAACTTATCAAAAAAGGTGTTAATAATATTTGCCAAACGTAATTTAATTAGATAAAATTAAACTATGACAGAACAAATTTATGGTAATATTCACTCAATAGAAACATGTGGTACTGTTGATGGTCCTGGAGTAAGGTTTGTTGTCTTTACTCAAGGGTGTCCTATGAGGTGTCAATATTGCCACAATCCTGACAGTTGGACTACTGAGCAAAATAAAAAAATATCGGTTGACGAAATTTTACAAAAGTATGACGGTGTAAAAGAATTTTTGCGCAATGGTGGGTTAACAGTGACAGGTGGCGAACCATTGATGCAAATTGATTTTGTGATGTCTTTATTTAAGTCTGCTAAACAAAAGCAAATTCATACCGCACTTGATACTTCAGGTGTTTTGTTCAATAGGAAATATACATCAAAAATTGATGAACTTTTAAAATATACAGATTTGGTTATGCTTGATATCAAGCATATTGATGATGCGGAGCACAAAAAGCTGACAGGCATGTCAAATGTGAACATATTAGATTTTGCAAAATATTTATCAGAAAATAATATTCCGATGTGGATTCGTCACGTAGTCGTTCCAAATATTACGGATAATGATGTATATTTGACAAAGCTTGGACAATTTTTGGCGACATTGAAAACTGTTCAAGCTTTAGATGTATTGCCTTACCACGATATGGCGATTCCGAAGTATGAAAGTTTAGGATTAAATTATCCTTTAAAAGATGTGCCACCATTGACTAAACAAGAGGCAATTCGCGCACGTGATGTTATTCTAAAGGCGATGAAAGATGCTCGGTTATAAGGCTATGATAGTGGCGTGACTGTTTCCCTGAACTTGTTTTCAAAACTGTCCCAAATAAATCCTGTAATCAATATATATAGCAAAACTACGAAATAAAATAGTATTAAATAGCAAAAATGGATTGCCACAGTCGTGCAAATGCACTCCTTCGCAATGACGTTACGTATTTTCAATATTGTCATTGCGAGCGATAGCGAAGCAATCCAGCTTTCTTTTAGATAAATTTTATTCGGAACAGTAGTGGAACTTGTTTCAGCATCTCATAATATATAAAGTGTGCTCATTCTTCACACAAATTTCCTACGTTTTCAGAATGACTGTCCTACTTTATCTGCTGTTTCAATTCGTCTCTTATATCAGTCAATGGACCATTGTTTGGATTGCGCACATTTTCATAATACTTTCGTACATAAACAAATGGATATTTGGGCAACCAAGTTAATTTCATAAAAATATTCATTGTATCTGCACCTTGAGATAGCATAAGTTCATCAACTGTGTCTTCATGAGCAGGAGAAATTGAGGAAAACAATTTTATTACATAATCAGAAAACGTTAAGACTGAATATCCTGAAACGACTCCTGTATTTACAACAATGTTGCGCAAATCTAGATCTTCCTTTGTTGCCAAATTATGCTTTGCATCTGCAGGTAATGTCAAAGTATCTGCATTTACCTGTTCAAGTTCAATCCAACGACCTTGATATTTTATTCGCATAACGTTAGGTTTTGGCATGTAAATATCTTCAAATTCGTTTTCTAAAATAGTTTTTCCGTCAAATCCGACAATTCCATATTTGTATTTTTTGTACGTCAAAAACATTTTTCCATATAAAATATCTATTTTGGAAAATTTGGGTTCAACGATTGTGTTTCCGTATTCGTCATAAACTCCATAGTCATAAGTATTGCCAAATTTAGCAAATTTTGTTACCAGTCTGTCTGCGTGGTTATATTTTATTGGAACAATGACATTTCCGCAGTTGTCAATCAATCCAAATTTATTCCTTTTATTTTGGACAATCCAAGATGAATCTCCGAGACGGATGAGCTTTTTATAAATAGGCTCAACAATAATGTTACCATTTTTATCTTTAAATCCCCAACGTTCATTTTGGCTAAAAGTTGTCAAATCTCGCCCTGAAATTTTGGTTTGTTCAATTTCTTGTGCGATGTTCATATTGTTTGTTAGTAACAAACAACCGAGTATAACTACAAATCTTTTCATATATGTATGATAGCATAAAATTTGTTATGGTATAATATTTACAGGCATAAATTATGATTAAGAAGAGTGTAAAAAATATATTAACTTTTTTTACCGTAATGGTAATTTTGGCAGGAATTTTTGTGGCTGCCGCTGTTGCTGTCTATTTGAAAGTTTTGCCATGGGCTGTTTCTAATCCTAAGGTGATTTCTTATGTAGAGGATATTTCTTCAAAATCTTTAGGAACAGATGTCAGGATAGAAAATCCGATATTAAAAACTTCGCTGACTCCAATGTTATATTTTGGTGTGAGCAAGGTAAATTTGTCTGACAAAAATGGTAAGGTTTTAAATTTAGAAAATTTTGGTTCGGAATTTTATTTAGCTAAAATTTTTGATAAAAATGTTAAATTGAATAATGCTAATATTGATTATCTTTATGTGGATGTGAATAAAATAATGGCATTGCCTTGTGTTAAAACATCAAATAAAAAACAACAAAAATCTGATTGGAACATTGATGTTTTTAATTCAGTTTTGAGTGTAAAAAATGCGGTTGTGAAATATCAACTTGATAAAAATACTAATGTTAAAGTTGAAGCTAAAAATGTCAAAATTAGCGATGATATTTCCAAAAAATATATTAATTATGATTTGGTTGCTGATATCTCAAAAGGTAAGAATAACTTGCATATTGTGACATCTGATGATGGAAAAGTTTACATAAAAAATAAAGAAAAAATTGTTATAGAAAATTCAAAAATTAATGTAAATAAGTCGATAATAAATATGGCAGGTTCTGTTGATAACAATTCAAACTATGATATCAAATTATCCTCAAAAAATTTTGAAATACCTGCAGTGATTGATTTGCTAAATTCGCAAATTGTCGAAAATAATTTGTCAGAACAACTTGCTTATTTTAAAGATATTAATGGCAAATTTGATTTTGTAATAAATGCAAATAACAAGGGTTATGGCGGAAATGTTTATTTGAAAAAGTTGTCATTTAAGTTGATTCCTTTCATGGATTTACCAATTTTGTTGAATAATGGCAAGGTTTCTTTTGATGATAAAAATATTACTTTGAAGGATTTTAAAGGTTATTACAATAACAAAACTTCAAATACTATGGATTTTTCAGGAACAGTCAAAGATTATCTAAAATCTGTAGATACGGATTTGACCGGAAATGCTGTTGTAAATAACGATTTTTCACAAAATTATCTGTCTAAAATGATTGGTTATCCAATGTTGATGAAGGGTAAAGCAGATACTCGTGTTGTTTTAAAATCAAAATATAACAAAATCGATTTGACTTGGCTTTATATGTTTAAAAAAGGAAATGGTTTTGTTGTAGACGGTGAAGAATCTTTTATGAACAATGCTGCAACAAGGGTTCTTGTGGCAAAAATGCATTTTGATAATATGCTTTTAAACATCAAATCTCTGGATTATTATGCAGGGAACCCTGATGGTCCAAACCGAGCGCAGGCAAGGATTCCGATTGTCAGTATGAATGGTAATATTGATTTTTCTGACGGCAAAACGTTTATCAAAGATTTTGGATTAGAATTGCCAAAACCTATGCCAAGCGGTTTTATCAATATGTTAATCAAGCAAAAACTATTTAAAAATGGCACATTTACAGGACATATAAAGGTTATTAATACCGGTAAATATCCGGTTATTCAAGGTAATATGAAGGCTGAAAAAGTCGCAATTCCAAGCCAAAGAGTGTTTATTCGAAACGGTGAATTCAAGACTGATAAGGACCATATGCACATTTCTTCAGATGGCAGGTATCGTCGTTCCGAGTACGGTTTAACAGGTTCAATTCTTAATGAAATAAAATTCCCTATCGTGGTCAAAAATATTACGCTTTCACTGGATTCAGTTGATGTTGAAAAATATTTGCAAGCATTTAATGCACAAACTCCGACAACTTCAGCGCAAGATGTCAATGCTGCAATTTCAGACTCTGTTGCGAAAGGTGGAGATATTGATGATGACGATGATACTCCGACTTTTGACTTGGCAAATTTAATTGTTGAAGAATGTATTTTGAAGGTAGGTAAGGGCTTTTATAAAAAGATAAATTTTGCAAATGTTGTTGCGAATTTGACTTTGGATAAAAACAGTCTGCTAAAAATAACGTCAAATAGATTTGATATAGCAGAAGGGACATCTTCCGCCAAAATAAATTGCGATTTAAAAAATCACAAATATTCAATTTGGCTTGGCATAAAAGAAGTTAATTCAGATATTATAGCAACATCGTTGTTAAATTTGTCAAAAGAAATTGATGGAAAAGCTAGCGGGTTGATTGAGCTTAATACTGATGATTCATTAAAACTTAACGGAAAAATTAAGTTTAGAATTTATAAAGGAACAATTGGAAAAATCGGTTTGGTAGAGTATGTGATGAAGGTTGCTGCATTATTTAGAAATCCGCTAACAATGGTTAGCCCTTCTGTTATTTCTGATTTGATGAGTGTTCCTGAAGGTAAGTTTGACCAAATTGACGGTCAATTAATTTTAAAAAATAATATTGTTGTACCAATGATGATTACATCAAGTGCACCGCAGTTAAGTTCATTTATTATCGGTACATATAACCTTGAAAATCAGGATGCGGCACTAAGAATTTATACAAAATTTTCTAATCGCAGGAAAGGTTTGTATGGGCTATTTAGAAACCTTTCACTAAATTCATTGGCAAACAGGATACCGTTGAGTACACGAAATGATAATGAATATTATGCTTACGAGATTTCGCATTTGCCAAAAATAGATGCAGATGAAAAAGACTGCCAAATATTTTTGACTAAGGTTGATGGGGATATTGAGCATAACAATTTCATTTCTTCGTTGAAAAAGATTAAATAGTGGAGCCTATTGCTGAACTCGTGCAGTGAATGGTCATTCCGAACTGCGGATTTTGGCAAGTGCGCCGTGTGAGCGTAGCAAACCCAGCACGTCTTGGCGAGAGCTGCGTTGAGCCGGTCGAGCCGCCAATAATCCAAGACTGTTTCGGAATCTCTAATTGAACACATAGAGTCCTTTGTTAAAATAGAGCCGCTGAAACAAGTTCAGGGTAACAATGCTCCTTTTGTTTGGTCAGAGATTCTGAATAGCAAGAAAATTATGTGTTCGCAAAGCTCACACAAATTTTTTAAGCTTTCAGAATGACAGTATCCACTATTCTTTTTCTCAATTGTAAAATATTATAAATTTTATTAATTCAAATCAATTTCTTTTATAGTATAATTTCCCTGTGTAGTTTTGGAATTTGAATATGATTTATAAACTCAGAATAAACATGAAAAATAATCAGGAGAAAAAATAATGGACATTTTTTCAATATTCACTCTATGTGGTGGATTAGCATTCTTTTTGTACGGAATGATTGTTATGTCTGCAGGTTTGGAAAAAATTGCAGGCGGAAAAATGGAAAAGATGCTGGAAAAAATGACATCTAATCCGATAAAGAGCTTGTTATTAGGTGCCGGAATTACAATGGCTGTTCAAAGTTCTTCGGCAGTTACAGTTATGCTTGTTGGTTTTGTAAACTCAGGTATTATGAAATTATCTCAGGCAATCGGTATAATTATGGGGTCAAATATCGGTACAACGATTACCTCTTGGATTTTGAGTTTGGCAGGTATTCAAAGTGATAATTTCTTTATCAGAATGTTGAAACCTGAATCGTTTACTCCAATTTTAGCCTTAATCGGTGTTATTATGATGATGACATCTCCAAATAATACCTCAAGACGTAAGAATGTCGGTACATTTTTTGTTGGTTTTGCTGTTTTAATGTTTGGTATGAGTTTGATGTCTTCAGCAATGAGTCCGTTAGCTGATGACCCTAATTTTGCCCACGTATTGACTATGTTTACAAATCCAGTATTTGGCTTGTTGGTTGGTACTGTTGTTACGGCAGTTATTCAAAGTTCTGCCGCATCAGTTGGTATGTTGCAAGCGCTATCTATGACCGGTAGTATTTCTTATGCTATGGCGGTTCCGATTATCATCGGTCAAAATATAGGTACTTGTATTACTGCAGTGTTATCAAGCATTGGTGTAAATACAAATGCAAAGCGTGTTGCGATTGTCCACGTTGCTTTTAATATTTTAGGTGCATTGATATTTTTGCCGTTGTACGAACTTGGACATTATTTGATAAATTATCCTTTTGGTGAATCAATAAACCCTTTTGGAATTGCGGTTGTTCATTCTATATTCAATGTTGCGACAACTTTAATGTTATTCCCATTTGCAAAACTTTTAGAAAAATTGGCTTTACTTGTTGTTAAAGATGATAAAAATGAGTCAGAAGTTATTCTGGATGAAAGATTGCTGATGACCCCATCATTTGCAATTACTCAATGTTACAAAGTTACTGCAACAATGGCAAAAATCACAAGAGAAACACTTGTAATGTCAGTTCGTATGTTGAAACAATATAATCCGAAAGTCGCAGAAGTTATTAATAAAAACGAAATTAAAATAGACAAATATCAAGATACTTTGGAATCTTTTTTGCAAAAATTATCAGGGCGCGAGTTGTCAGATGAAGATAGTAATAAGATTTCTCAATTGTTTTTGTCAATTTCTGATTATGAAAAAATTGCAGACCATGCTATCCATATTTTGAGTATTGCAACAAAAATTCACCGTAAAGAGTGGAGTTTTTCTCCTGAAACTATCGAAGAATTGAAACATGTTGTAAATGCGGTTAAAGAGGTGTTTGACGTTACGGTTAATGCTTTTGTTGACCATGATTTAGAATTAGCATATCACGTTGAGCCATTAGAACAAGTAGTTGATGATATTGCCTATTTCGCAAAGAAAAATCATATCAAGCGTGTAAAAAAAGACAAATCTCATATCAAAAGGAGTTTTGCTTATGCTGAAATTTTAAATGATTTGGAAAGAATTTCAGACCACTGTTCAAATATTGCTACAAATATCATTCAGTCAATAAATTCATCATTACCAAAACATATTTTGAAAAATAAATTGAAAGAGGCAGATACTGGTGATTTTAAAGGGCAGGTTGAAGAATTTAGAGCAAAATATGCGGTAGACCCAATAAATCTGTAGGCGAATTATGACAATACATTTTAATGAGTCCAATAAAGCTTGCACGTTAGAGCGAATTTGCCCAATATCAATTTCTGAAACTGATTGCAATCACAAAATAAAAATTTCGGTTTTGTTTAATTTTATGCAAGACTTAGCCGCGAAATCTATTGATACTTACGGACATCAATATAGCTGTGATGGTTTGGCTAAAAATGGGTTAGGGTGGTTTATAATAAGATATCGCGTTGAATTTGACGAATATCCGAAAGATGTAAAAGAAATAAAACTCCAAACCGAAAGTCGCGGATGTCAGAGGATGACTTCATTTAGAGATTTTGAAATCTTTGATAATGAATCAGGTGAAAGAATTTTGAGGGCTGCCTCAAGTTGGTTTATTGTTAATTTGGAAAATAAGTCTGTGGTGAATATTGCACAAGAGTTTCCGAACTTTTTACGTTATGAAAAACGTGACGAGGATTTGGTTTTGCAAAAGTTGAAGACTTTAGGGTCTGTCGATGGCGAAAAAGTTTTTAAAGTCCGTTATGAAGATATGGATATAAATAACCATGTGAATAATGTTGTTTATATTACTTGGGCATTGGAGGCTTTAGATTATGACTTTCGCTGTGCGCACAATTTAAAAACTATTGATGTTTATTTTAAACACGATGTGAAGTATGGGGAAGAAATTATTTCTCAGGTTAAATATGATTATGAAAATTTAGCGACAGAGCACTTGATAAAAAATAAGAATACCGGAGATGAGTTGTGCTTGCTAAAAGTTACATATTATTAAAACATGGTAAAACTTTTTGAACTATGATATACTACAAGCTGTCATAAAATGTTTATTAAAATATAGGGGAGAAATATATGAAAGAGAATATTTTGTCTTTGTTGGATAAGAATACAAAATTATATGGCGAAAGAATTGCTCTTGGTAAAAGAAATCGATATGGCTGGAAAGAGCTTACATATAAAGGTTTGAGTTTGTTGACAAAACAGTTTGCAAGTTATTTGATTACAGATTTACAAATGCAAAAAGGTGAGCGTTTAGCGATTTTGTCAGAGTCAATGCCGGAGATGGGTGCTTGCGTGTTTGCGTCTGTTATTTCAGGCATGGTGACTGTTCCTCTTGATAATAAATTAACAATTTATGAATTAGAATCAATTCTTTCGAGTTGTGAACCTGCTGTTTTAGCTGTTTCTCAAGCAAATTTAGATAAAGGTTTGGAATTACAAAAAAGAATCCCTTCAATTAAACATATTGTCATTATGGATGAGCCTACATTTGACTCAAAATATCCAAGTTTATACAGTTTGCCAACAGGTAGAGAATGTAAATGGCGTCACCGCTCATTAAGAGATACTGCGCTTATTATTTATACGTCAGGTACTACAGGCGCGCCGAAAGGGGTTCAAACTACTTTCGGAAATATGACTTGTCAGGTTTGGGGAATGTCAAAAATTCTTCCTGAAATTCTTCCTCACGAAAATGTAAATTTGCTTTCAATTTTGCCAATGAACCATTTGTTTGAATTGACTGTAGGTTTTTCAACATTTTTGAATAGGGGTTCTTCAATTTTTTACCCTCAAAGCTTGAAACCAAAAGATGTTTTGGGTGATATGAGAGAAAAGAAAATTGATTTTATGATTGTTGTTCCGGCATTTATGAAATTGTTGAAAAACACGATTGAGGCAGAAATTAGAGTATTGCCGGAAGATGAGAAAATTTTGTTTGAAAAATCTTATGCTGCCGCAGAATATATCACAGATTACTCTATTCGTCGTCAGCTGTTTAGAAGTATTTTGGCAAAATTTGGCGGAAATTTCTATGGCTTTATTACCGGTGGAGCTCCGCTTGATCCATCTGTTGGTGAGTTTTTCGAAAGAATTGGTATCAAAGTTTTCCAATGCTATGGTTTATCAGAAACCAGCCCTATTATTTCTGTAGATAGGGGAGATGATAGAAAACTAATGTCTGTAGGTTTGGTTTTAGATTCTTATGATGCAAAAATTGACCCAGAAACAGGGGAATTGCTTGTGAAAGGTCCATCAGTTATGAAAGGTTATTACAAAAATCCTGAAAAGACTGCTGAGGTTTTGGAAGAAGATGGATGGTTGCATACAGGTGATATTGGAGAATTTGACTCTGATGGAAGATTATATATCACAGGCAGAATTAAGAATATGATTGTGTTATCAGGTGGTAAAAAAGTCTTTCCGGAAGAGGTAGAATCTGTCTTGGAACAAAATACGAATTTTGCAGAGGTTTGTGTATTCGGAGCGACAAGAACTTCAGGAGCAAAAGATGGTACAGAAGAAATTATGACAGTTATAGTGCCGACAGAAGAAGTTTTAGCAAAATATCCTGATGAAAATGACTTGCAAGCATTTATCGGACATGAGGTTAAAAACTTGTCTGTACAATTAGCGCCATACAAGCGTCCTGTAAATATTGTTGTTCGTAAAGAGCCGTTCCCACGTACAGCAACTCGCAAGGTTAAACGAAATGTAGTCAAAGAACAAACTATGGCTGTTGTTCGTTAGACAAATTTGGGTGGGGTGCGCCACCCTTTGAGATTACGAGCACAGTATAAAAATGTCATTCTGAAAGCTTATAAAATTTATATGAGCTTTACTTGTGAATATATAATTTTCTTGCTGTTCAGAAGCTATCAATTTCGACTTTTTAATCTTACAGTCACCCTGAATTTATTTCAGGGTCTCAAATATTTCAAATTTCGCATAAGACTAATATGCTAGATTTGAGATGCTGAAACACCAAGTAGGAACAGAATATTACGTTTCGATTTCATCTCAACTCATATTCTAGTCAGTTCAGCATGACTATAAAGAATAAACTGTCACTCTGAACTCGTTTCCACTACTGTCCCAAATAAATCCTGTAATCAATATATATAGTAAATTTACGAAATAAAATAGTATTAAATAGCAAAAATGGATTGCCACAGTCGTGCAAATGCACTCCTTCGCAATGACGTTGCGTATTTTCAATATCGTCATAGCGAGCGATAGCGAAGCAATCCAGCTTTCTTTTAGATAAATTTTATTCTAGACAGTAGTGGAACTTGTTTCGGAATCTTTTCCATAATCATTATTTATCAATATTATCATTTGCTAAATAATGATAAATCTTATATTTCTAAATTCTTAAATATTAACAATTCATAAGGTTCAAAACCCAAGGCTGATGCAATTTTTTCAACAATATCTAATGTTGGGGAAGATGTTTGAGCCTCAATTTGTGTAAGAGTAGAACGCCCAATCCCTGCAAGTTCTGCCAACTTTTCTTGAGAAAATTTACGTTTAATTCGCTCAAATCGTACTCTAGTTGCAAATTTTTTAGCTAATGTTGATATATTGCTCATAATGTCGTAATATTAGCATATTGACGTTATAACGACAATATGCTATATTGAGCATATAGACTTTAAAATGACTAAAATATTGTAATAACGACAGGAGATTTGTATGAGCATAAAAAGATTGTTTGGTTTTACTCTTGCAGAGGTTTTAATCACACTTGGAATAATTGGTGTAGTGGCTGCAATTACAATTCCGACACTGATGTCAAGATATAGAGATAAACAAACTGTTGCGCGTCTAACAGAAACTTATTCAATTTTATTGCAAGCAATAAGAAGTGTTCAGGAAGATGAAGGCACACCTGATGAGTGGAATTTGTCAGGAAATTATTATCAAAAAGATGATTCTGAGGTAATTGCTCAAAAGCTTTTGCCAGCCATGAAAGTTGCACTTGATTGTGGTACAGCTCAAAATGATTCTTGTTTTTATTCTGGTCGCTATAAATATTTGAATGGAAATTACGCAGGAGCATACGGCGGAAACAATATTTATAAAATAGTTTTAATGAATGGCACATCAATGGCTATTGCTCATTGGTCGGATAGCGAAAGAATAGATTTTTATGTGGATACGAATGGTAATAGACCTCCAAATGTTATTGGTCGAGATATGTTTTGTATTTCGTGGTTTAAAAATAAAGGACTATATCCGCTTGGAGCTCCAATGTCTGGATATGAAGATCAATGTACTAAGACCTCTAGTGGTTGGGGTTGTCCTTACTGGGTTTTACATAATAAGAATTTAGATTATTTGAAATGATTTTTACGAATCATTGGTGATATTTGAAGGGGATTATTACGTCATTCTGTTAAGGCGTATGTGATATTCGTATGTAAATGCTCTTCATAATGACATTTTTTATGCTGTGCTTGCAGAAAGTTTACTTTTTCTCTTCTAGTGGTTTTTGTTCAGGCTTTTGCGGAGCATCAAACCCTAAAGCTTTCATTACAGGGTGAATAATCGGATGTGATACAATTGGAGCAAGTATTGCCAAACCGGCTACAGAACCGAAAATTGAACCTGCCTCGATTACCCCTCTTGCCAAGTTTTCACCATCTTGAGAAATTTCTTTTTTTATTGCTTTTTCTGCATCTGACACTTTTTCTCTCGTGAATGTTACACCCATTTTTTTGCTTAATTCATCCAGTTTTGCAATTTTTTCGGCTTCGGTTTTTAATTGATGAAAATTCATAAATTCTTTTACGCTTCCGAAAGCTTTAAATACAGCCTCATCTTTGTAACTGTTTTGAGCAATTTTATATGCATATTTTTTAGCCAATGGTGTGATTGCTGCTAAGTATATAGCCAAACATGTTGCTTGATATAAAAATTCTTTTGTTGCAGAAAATTTCTTTGTTTGTGGGTCAATTTGTTTATCCATTAAAATAAATGAAGGACGGCCTATAGCTTTTAAACATGTTTCTGTTGTAACTTGTGTTACAGTGCTTTGAGTCGCATTGTATAATGCAGGACTTGTTATAAGGTTTTGAATTGCTCCTATCATATTATCCGACCCTCATTCCTGAATTTGTAAAAGTTGAAATGCTAACAGGTTGTTGCAACGGAAGTTTTCCGATTTTTCCGGTTGCGGCAATTGGATTTTTTAATGCAGGTTCTTCAACTTTTGATGTAATATCTAAATTTTTAGTATTTGGCTTTTTGTCAGGTTGTTTGCCTAAAATTTTATCAGTAAACGGTTTGATAACAAGTGAGCAAAGCCCAGGAATGACAAATAATGCTGCGGCACAAACACCAGCAAATCTCAAGTTATGTTTTGCAATTTCAGATTTTGCCGGGTCTTTAAATAGGGCTGCACCTTTACCTGCCAAAGCTCCACAAGTCAAGTATGTTGGGATTGCGATGACTTCTGTCAACCCTTCTCTTAATGCTGCATATTTTTTTGTTTCCGGTGATTCATTTTTGTCCATCATTGTGAACATCGGTCTGCAAATCCCCTTTACTGTAGCGATTGCGACAACTACGTACGCCGGATTGTTATTCTTTCCCAAGGTTTTTAAAGCACTTTTTATTCCACTACCTAGTGACATTTATTTCTTCCGCCAAATCTTAATTATTGTATTTTAGGTTATTACCAACATGTATTGTAAAACAAAAGAAAAAATTTTTTGCTATATATTTTGAAAATTTTAACATTTTTTTTATATTCCCTAATATTTAAAACAGTCTGTATCGTGGTCATTGATTATTCCAATGGCTTGCAAATAAGAATAAATAATGACTGTTCCGACATATTTCATCCCTCGTTTTTTGAGGTCTTTTGATATTTTATCTGATAGAGGGGAGCTTACAATAGTTTTGCCTGTTGTGTTTTTGATAACTTTGTTATCAGTAAAACTCCAAATATAATTTGAAAAACTTCCATATTCTTTTTGAATTTCTTTGAAAATTTTAGCATTATTTATTGCTGCTGTAATTTTGCCTCGACTTCTTATTATTGCAGGATTGTTGAGCATTTGGGTAATTTTATTTTCATCATAGTTGATAATTTTTTCAAGTTCAAAGTTATCAAATTCTGCGCGAAAGGCTTCACGCTTTTTTAAGACGGTAATCCAGGATAATCCGGCTTGAAAAGATTCAAGAATCAAAAGTTCTAAAAGCTCTCTGTCATCATACTTTGGAACTCCCCATTCTTCATCGTGATATTTTACATATATGTCGGATTTTTCATCCACCCAAAAACATCTTTTCATAGTTGTATTGTACAATAAAAGTTCAAGAACTCTTCATTAATTTAATTTTCTATTGTATAATCTTAGCAGAATTCAGAAATATGGGGTAATTATGAGAAATAAGAAGAATTTAGGGTTATTAGTTGCGATAATGATGCTAAGCATCTCAAATATAAATATACCTGCGTTTTCAGCAGATAAATCTGAGCCTGTTGAAAATCAATCGGTTGAAACTGAAGAAATTAAGGTAAATCGTGAAACTTTGGAAAAAGCTTCAAATGCTATTGCAAATAAAGATTACCAGTCTGCAATTGTATATTTGACTGCATACATAAATAATAGACCTAAAAAATACGAAGCCTACAAAATGCGTGGGGAAGCTTTTTATGCGCTAAGGCAGTATAGACTAGCTCAAGCTGATTTTCAAAAGGCTATAGAATTAAAATCTTCTGATGATAAATTTATCACAGGTACAAAAGTTTTGGGTGCTGTAGTTTTGGGTGCGGATAAACAAGACCAATACCAAAACCCTGAACTGGGCAATTTGTATGGTAAATTGATGTATGCTCAAAAAGCTCTAAATAATCCGGCTTATGAATCAACCTTCCAAAAGGCTTTTCAATATAATTCTCATATTTATTTACCACAACCGAAAAAAGACGATATTGCAAAAATTAACTGTCCTCAAAAATATGGAAAAGTTCTAAATCCGCAAGGTGTTGATTCGTATATTTACGGTGCGATTTCAGATATTGAAAAAGGAAATTTCAATGAGGCGGCATATAAAACTCAATATATTACATCAAATTATCCAAAATATTACTTAGGATACTATTTGACAGGGGTTGCAATGTCAGGTTTAGAACAAGAACAGGATGCAATTGTTGCTTTTGAATCCGCGTTAAAAGCCAATCCTTATGATTTTGAATCTTTTGCAAGTTTAGGACAGGTTTACTATAGCGAGGCTGAAAAGACTTTTTCAAAGGATGCTGCGCTAAAATCAATTGAGTATTTCAATAAAGCTCTAAAATACAATCCAAATTGCTATATATACCATTTTTATATCGGTCTAAATCAGTTGCAATTAGGCGATTATGACAAAGCTATTGTGAGTTTTGACAGTGCCATAAAATTGAAAACGAATGATTATAACAGTATGTATTACAAATTGATAGCGCAACAATTGAAAGGCGATTATAATGCGGTTGTAGATGGTGCGACAAAGCTTTTGTACAGGCATGTGTCAAATTACAATTCGGTGTTATATTTAAGAGCTTTGGCATATTTTAAATCCGGAAATTCAGATGCTGCTGTTGCGGATTTAGAGAAAATTCATAATAATATGAATGATATTTATAATACTGATGTCAAATCATTATCATCAAAAGAAATGACTCTTGCGCCATATTTGTATTATTTGAAGGCTCAAATTCTTCAACAAAGAGGTTTTGGGGCAAAAGTGGATTTGGCAAAAGCCTATCAAAATCCAATTATAGCACTTTTATCAAAAGGTAATGTTTTGGCAAATTCAGCTTTGAAGGTTTCAGCTAATGATGTTGAAGACCAGTATGATTATATTAGAACTACTTTTGGTGATTTGAGAGTTTGGTTTGAATACTTAAATCCTGATTACAAACTGGTTTCAATAGATAGCAAGACTGCCATCGAAACTCCTAAATCTACTGAAATTCAGGCAGAAAAAACTCAAGAAAGTCCTGTGGCTGCAGAACTTGCTGCAAAAAATACGGCTGAAAATATGACAGAATCTGTTTCAACAGATGTTCAGTCTTTGAAAGAATCAACTGACCCAATCGATATGATATCTGCGGATAATCAGGTTTCAATTGCGCAAATGTTAGCAAGTCAATCTTTGAATGTCGTGCAAAATCAGAATAATAATTCACCTGTTGAAATTTCTGATGTCGTTAAAACTGTTGAATATGCTCCTGTTTCAGAGACTGTTGTAACAGAACCACAATCTGAAAAGGTTGTTCAAAAAGTTGAACCAAAAGAAAATGTTGTAGCTGCCATAGAAAATAAAACCGTAACCACAAAAGAATCGGCAGTAGAGACAGAGATTGTAGCTGAACCAAAAGACCAAGATCAGTATAATACAGCACAGGTAGCGGAATTTGACCCAAATACAATTGTATTTACTGCACCGGAGCAAAAGAAATCAGAGTCTTTTGAAATAAAATATGAAGAACCTAAAGTTGCTAATGATGCAACTTCTAAAATCGAAAATTTAGAGTTTGGTGAAACTGAAACTAAACCTCAAGAAGAAAGTCAAATTCCAACAGAACAAACTTCAACCAAAGCGGTTGCCTCTGAAATTAAAGACTCTCAAAAATTTGTAATTTCATATAACGATGTGCAAAAGGACGAAGTTGCAGTTGAAGAAAAATCAGAACCGATTGCTGAACAAAAAACTAATATTAATCAGGTAGAAACAAAGACTCCATCAACAGCGCAAGTAGAGGATTTAGGCACAAAAGTGACGGAATCGGAAAAATCTGTAACAATTGCCAAAATGCCAGTTTCAACTAAAACTGAAAAAGTCGAACCAGATAAAAATGGGTCTGTTGAGCAAGAACAAACAGCACAAGTTGATATTCCAAAATCAACAATTGTTGAAAAACATGCAAATGTTGATTTAAAAGAGTTTAATGTTCCAAATGCAAAAATTCCTGAAATACGAGAAGATGATGAGGTTGTAGTCTTAGAACCAAAATCATTTATTCAAAATGCAGAAAATAGGTTGGCAAATGAGTCTTTTGATTTAAATACTAATAAAATTACTGATAATTTTGCAGAATTTAAACAAGAAAATGATGCTACGTCAAACGCGGTTGCGGAAAAATCTCCTAGTGAAAATACTTCAAATCAACCTGAACCTGAGATTATTTCCGATGCTAAAGTTGAAACTGAAAAAGTTGCTGATGCCACAAATGCGACTACAAATTTAGTAGATCCGGATAAGGTTTTAATTGAAAATCAAAAAGAAGATGAATCTCAAAACGAGGTAGCAGCAGGAGTTGAAGTTGAAGATAATACTTTGGTTAATTCAAATAAATTGGATGTTGTAGATGTTGAGGAAACTTTAACAACAAAAAAAGTTAAGACCAAAAAAGTCAAAAAAGAAAAACCGATGAAGGTTAAGAAAGAAAAGACATTGGATGATATTTTGACTCAGGATACAGAAACTCAAAAGGTGAAACCAGCAAAAGTTAAAAAGGAAAAACGCCTAAAAGATGTTTTATCTGAAAATGTTGAATCGCCGACTATAGATGATAAAATTTCTGAAGATAAAAATGAGTTAAAAGAATTTTTAAATGATAATCAAAGTGTTTCTCAAACAGAACAAGTTGAAATCAAAAAATCTCGCAAGGATAGGAAAAAATCAAAACATCAAGAATCTGTTGAGTCAATTTTACGCTCAGTCGGTTTGACTCCTCAAGCTGCGGAAACAATTGTAGAAACAGAAGAACAAGCAACTCCTCCAGCGGTTTCTGTTATTGATGATTCTGAAAATATTGATAATAAAGGGAATAAGTTGTCTACTGAGAAAAAATCATTATTTGGATTTTTTAAACGAAATAGAAATACATATTTGCCGGAAGAAGAAATTATAACAAAAGATATTTCAGGCAAAGCTGAAATTATTGATGTTCCTCAAGAACCAGTTGAAGTTCCAGTACAAAATGTAGAACAAAAAACTGAAAAAGTTAAAAAATCTTGGTTTGAAAAGTTTAAAAAATCTAGAATTGAGAAAAATTCCATTGAAGAAGAAAAATTGACAAAAGCTCCTGAAGCAGAAGTGATTGAAGATATTGAAGAAAATTCAGGCAATAATGTCAAAGAAGTTGTTTCTTCTCCTAAAAAAACGGAAAAAGCTCAAAAAAATAAGGTTGATAAAAATATAAAAGATGGAATAACGACATTGCCTGAGCATTTTGAGGTTTTTATGACAGATGAAGAGAAAAAGGAACTTGAAAAAGGTGATTTAAAATCAACTCCAGTAATCAAGATGGGTGAAGATGAAAGTTCACAAAATGTTGTAGAGCAACAAAATGAAAAAACAACAGTTGAGTCAAAACCTAAAAAAGATAAAGTTCAAAAAGAAGTAAAACCAAAAGCTCAAAAAGAAAAGAAACTGTTTAGTTTTAAGAATTTATTTAAAAGGAAAGATAAATCTTCTAAATAAAAAGTTCTAGAAATTTGTGGAGCGGCAGTGCTTTAGCACTGCCGCTCCTTCATAAAAAATACATAACACTTTATTTCAACTTAACATCAACTATAGAACTTTGGATTTGTCGGTACTTTTTAAGGTAATAAATAAATTTATCAAGCTCTTGTGGTGTAAACTCGCGTTCCATAAGGTGGCGTACTTTGTTTATTTCAACATCTCCTTTTGCAAAAATTGCTTTACCTTTATCTGTTAAGATATTCTTTTTAATCATAATGTTATTTTTTGTATCGGCTATTCTTTTGATTATTCCGCGAGTTTCCATATCGTTTAGAATTTTACCCACATGGGCTTTTCCTTTAAACAGCAATGTCGCAATTTCAGATTGCGAAATATCAGGAACATTTGTAATTGCATAAAGTATTGAAAATTCATCAGGTGTAACCTCATCCCCAATAAAACGAGCCTGAAATTCTCTTCTGAAAGACTTATTGAAGTTTGCAGTGTATTCAATTTGATAAGGAAGATTATTTTCTAATAGGTCCAAATAATTTGCGTTCTTTGTCATACGTGTTTCCTTTTCTACCAGTACGGTATGATTATACTATGGCTGATGTATAAATTCAAGCAAGTCTTGACAATATTCCAGAAAATTTATTATTATAGTAGAAAATTCTACCCTTATAAGCATGGAGAAAAGTATGAAATTTAAAATGACAAGAAAAAAGATGGCAATATTAGTATTACTAGTTATTATTGTACCTATTGTATATAACAAATTGGCAGGAACTGTGATGGGGCTGATTCAACGTCAGGCGATGATGCAGCCGAAGGAAGTTGTTGTAAATGAACCTCAAACAGAAGAAGTTAATATTTCTGTGGAATCAACCGGACGTGTAGAAGCTAAATACTCGGTTGATGTAATTGCAAGGGTTTCAGGCTTTTTGCTAAAGAAATATTTTAAAGAAGGTGATTTTGTGAAAAAAGGACAATTGTTGTTCCAAATTGACCCAAAAGAGTATCAATTGGAAGTTAATAATTCTCAAGCTGCCGTAAATCAGTATGGTGCACTTTTGAAAAATGCTCAACAGGAATTAAATAGAGCAAATGCGCTTATTAAAGAAGATTTGATAAGCCATTCCGATGTTGATCAAAGTTTGGCTACGAGAAATTCAAATAGAGCTTTGCTAGATTCTGCTAGACAAAAACTTGAACTGGCAAGGGTTAATTTGAGCTACACAAGGATTCATTCTCCGATTGATGGTAGAATTGGTAAGGTGAAAATCACTGAAGGCAATTATGTCGATGCTACATCAGGTTCTTTGGTTAATATTTCAAGCATGAATCCTGTTTATGTAACATTTTCACTAAGAAGTCAAGATTTTGTTAAATTGTTGAAAGCCAGTGACAAATTTAAAGATGTTCAGGTAAAAGCTCAATTTGATAATGGTGTAATTTATGACAAAATAGGTAAAATTGACTTTGTAGATAATCAAATTGACCAAAACTCTGGTTCAGTGCAAATGAGAGCAGTTTTTGACAACTCAAAGGGATGGTTAGTTCCCGGTGATTATATGAAGGTTACATTGATTGCACCGAAAAAAGTTGAGTATATGACAGTTCCGCAAGCTTGTGCAAAAGGTGATGCAATGAGCGGTTATTATGTTTGGACTGTCGAAGATGGCAAAGCAGTAAGAAAAGATATTAAAGTTTCAGATGATATTAATAATAACTGGGTTGTAGATAGTGGATTGGATAAATCTGATCAAGTAATTGTTTCAGGTATTCAAAATATTGCAACGCAGGGGCAAAAAGTTAAGGTTATTGATGCTGAAACTTATGCTAAAAAAGAAAAAGCAGGTAAAGAATAATGATAAAAAAAATATTTGATAAAGAAAAACTGTACTTTTTCATAAGAAAACCAAGATTTGCATTAGTAATTTCAATCTGTATTGTTATAATAGGTTTAATTTCGTTAGCAGGTTTGAAACAAGAAAGTTACCCTGATGTTACTCCTCCGCAAATCATGGTTAGTGCAAATTATCAAGGTGCGAGTGCGGAAGTTATTGAGTCATCTGTTGCTACAGTTTTAGAAAATAAATTAAACGGTGTTGAAAATCTTTCTTATATGTCGTCAACATCTTATGATGGCAGCTATTCGCTAACTATGTATTTTAAGGTTGGTTCTGATAAAAATATCAACTTAATGAACGTAAATAACCGTATTCAGCAGGTTTTAACCCAGTTGCCGGAAGATGTACAAAGGACAGGTGTTACTGCAATTAGCCGTTCTTCAGGTTCAGGTGCTTTGATTTTGACTCTTTACCCAGAATCAGGCAATTGGTCGCAGTTAGATTTGACAAATTATGGGTCTATTTATATTAAGGATGAATTGAAGCGTGTTGAAGGTGTAGCAGATGTTTCCGTTTATGGTGCAGGCGATTACTCTATGAGAATCTGGTTAGACCCTCAAAAAATGGCAGGGTTAAATATTTCAACAAGTGAAATAAAATCTGCTATTTCTAACCAAAATACGCAGGTAACAGCAGGTGCGTTAGGACAATTGCCTACAGATGATGCGCAGGCTTTGCAATTAACCTTAAAAACAAAAGGCAGACTTGCTGATGTAAAAGATTTTGAAAATATTATTATTCGTTCAAATATGGATGGTTCAAATGTCAGAATTAAAGATGTTGCGAGAGTAGAATTGGGTGCGCAATCATATTCTAACTTAGGTTTAGTAAATGGTAAACCTTCTGCAATTGTTATGATATCTCAACTTCCGGATGCCAACGTTATTAATATGTCAAAAGCTGTTCACGCTAAAATAGATGAACTAAATTCAAGAATGACAAACGGTATCAAGATTATGACAATAAAAGATGATGCCGAATATATTCAAGAATCAATGAAGGAAGTAGAATTTACTATCCTTTTGACAGGTTTAATTGTTGTATTGATTATCTTCTTATTTTTAGGTGATGGGATGGCTACTCTTGTGCCTTGTGCAACAATTCCTGTATCTTTAGTCGGTACATTTTTTGCTCTAGATGCTTTAGGAATGTCAATCAACTTGTTATCATTGTTTGCGCTTGTGTTGGCAGTTGGTGTTGTAGTTGATGACGCGATTGTAGTAATTGAAAACGTAAAACGACACATTGATGAAGGTAAATCCGCAATTATTGCTACCCAGTTGACAATGGAAGAAGTAGGTTCATCTCTTGTTGCTATGGCTCTTGTTTTGATGGCTGTATTTGTGCCAATTGGATTTATGGGTGGTATGACAGGTGTTATGTACAAACAATTTGCGGTTTGTATTGCTGTATCCATTGCGATTTCTGCAATTTGTGCATTGACACTTTCTCCTGCAATGTGTTCTCATTTCTTGGGACAAAAAAAGGATGATATACAAAATACTCCTAAAACTCCTTTGCAACTTCATTTAGAACATATTAAGGAAAAAATAAATAAAAGAACTTCTAAGATTGTTGAAGTATTCAATAGTTATTTTAATAAGTTAGAAGATTTTTATATGGAGTTTGTTACAAAATTTGTTTATGACAAGAAACTTGTAATAATTACTTACTTGGTAATTGTAGGTTTGACATTGGGCTCATTTAAAATTATTTCAACAGGTTTTATCCCAGATGAAGACCAAGGTATTTTACTTGCATCAATTACCCTTCCTGATGGTGCATCTTTATCAAGAACAGAGGAAGTTTCAAGAAAATTCGCAGACCAAGTAAAGACATTGGATGGTGTTGATGCCAATAAACTTACAATTTTTGGTGGAAACGGTGCTGTAAACTCAGCAACTGCGATTATTCAGTTGGATGATTATGCAGATAGAAAAGTTGGACCTATTGATTGGGTAAAAAGAAAAATTCAAGGACGACCAACAAATCTTTCTCACACTGCGATATTATCAGAAGTCAGAAAGATTGCCGGTAATACAAAAGAAGCTTCAATTATGGCATTTTCACCTCCGGCAATTATGGGTATGAGTATGATGGGTGGTTTTGAGTTCCAAATGCTATCACAAGGTGATTATACCGCGCAAGAAATGGAATCTTGGGCAAATAAACTTGTTGCTGCTGCAAATGCTGATCCATCACTATCAAGTGTAAATACTTCATTCCAAGCAAACGTACCACAATATATTGTTGATATTGATTATGAAAAAGCTTTGGCTCAAAATGTTGATTTGTCTGAACTTTATTCAACATTATCATCAATGCTTGGTACTTACTATGTAAATGACTTTAATAAATACGGCAGAGTATTCAAAGTTCAACTTCAGGCAGAAAGTAGATTTCGTGATAAAGCTGCTGATTTATCAGGTATATATGTAAAAAATAAAAATGGAGTACAAGTTCCTGTACTGTCAATAATGTCCCTGCGTCAGACCGTTGGTACAGCATCTATTTCAAGATATAATATGTATGAATCTGTCCAAATTCAAGGTCAACAGGCTGCAGGTAAAAGTTCAGGGGATGCAATGAAGGCAATGGAAGAAGTTGCGAAAAAGACATTACCTTCAGATATGACATTTGATTGGTCAGGTACTTCTGCTCAAGAAAGAGAAGCGTCAGGTCAAACAATTGTAATTGTAGCGATGGCACTACTATTTGTATACTTGTTCCTAGTAGCATTATACGAAAGTTACACAATTCCAGTTGCGGTATTGTTGGTATCTCCGATTGCAGCTTTAGGCGCATTGTTATTCCAAATGATGATTAACCAATCTTTTGATATTTATTCACAAGTTGGTATGATTACATTGATTGGTTTGGCGGCTAAACAATCTATTTTGATTGTTGAATTTGCGAAAGAAGAACATGAGAAAAATGGTTTGTCTGTAAGAGAAGCTGCAATAAAAGCGGCAAAATTGAGATTCAGGGCAATTATGATGACTGAACTTGCCTTTATTATAGGCGTATTGCCGATGATATTTGCATCAGGTGCAGGTGCAAATTCAAGAATATCTGTTGGGTCAACAGTATTTGGTGGTATGGTTGCAGCTGCAACATTAGGTGCTGCTTTGACTCCGGCATTTTATGTATTAGTTCAAGAATTTGTTGATAAGTTCCCTAAAAAAGAAATAACTGAAAAAGATTTGGAGATGTAATAAATGAAAAAGGTTTTTAATACAATTTTAATAGCATCGGTTTTGGTTTTGAGCTCAAACTTTGCTGTTGCCAAAAAGGCAAAACCATCTGATTCTGAATTGATAGCCTCAAAAGATAAAGAAATTCATATTATTGAACCTGAAAAAGAGGTTAAAGTTAATCAAAAAACAGAAATTAAAAAATTAAAATCAAACCAAAGAACAAAAACTAAATCATCTCAAGAGGCAGAAGGTATGTATGAAACAAAATTTCCTACAATCAACAGCCAAATTGAATATGCTGATATGAATGGTGAGGTATCGCTTCCTGATTGTATCAAGCTTGCGATTACGCACCATCCTGCGATTATGTCTGCTATAAGCAATTCGGAAATCTATAAAACTCGTATAGGACAAGCTTGGGCAAATTATTTTCCAACTATTTCAGCTGGTGTAAGCTATTCAAGAAATGATATGCTTAATACTATGGGCGGAAATTTCTCAAAAATGATGGTTCAAAAATACGATATGTACTATGTCCCAACTTTGTCTGCTAATATGCTATTATTTGATTTTGGTAAAACAAAGGCTGCCGCAGATACTGCTAAAAAGAATTATGAGTCTTCAAGATTTGATGCTGAGACAAGTATTGAAACTGTTATTTATAACGTAAAAGCAGCTTATTATAATATGGTTTTTGCAAAATTACAAAAAGAAGTTTATGAAAATACAGTACAAGATTATGAACTTCAATTGAAACAGGCAAGAGCTTATTATGATATTGGTAAAAAGGCTAAAATTGATGTTACTTATGCTGAATATAACTTGGGGAAAGCAAAGTTGAATTTGATTAAGGCGAAAAATACACAAGAATTGGCTGCTGTTCAATTAGCAAATGCAGTTGGTATTCCTGAACTTGCGGAAGTTGTGTTAAAAGATGGTCTAAACTCAAAAGAATATGCAGTTAATTTTCCTGAATTGATTCAACTTGCTCAAACATCTCGTCCTGCACTTCTTGCTGCAAAGAAAAGAATGGATGCCGCAGAATTAAATATTAGGAGTGCAAAACGTGCATTTACTCCTGATGTTGGTGCTTTTGGTTCATATAATCATGGTGGTAGGAAAATAAATGCAGACTATGGTTATCAAGTTGGTGTTCAACTTCAATATTCGGCTTTGAATTTGATGTTGTTGAAAAAACAAGTTGATGAGGCAACAGCTACTTATAAAAAATATGTGGCAGATTATGAGCAGGAACGTCAAAATGTGTATTTGGATGTAAAAAGTGCATATATCAATTTGATGAATTCTCATGACAGTATTGCAGTTTCAAAACTAGCACTTCAACAGGCTAAAGAACAACAATATCAAGCGTTTAGACGTTATCAAGTCGGCTTAGGTAATGCAATTGAATTTAAAGATTCTGAAAATACCTACCTTAATGCACAATTAGACTATTATTCAAATCTTTTGCAATACAATATAAACGCAGCTGAACTTGAGAGAGTTGTTGGTGCACCAATTAAAGAGTCTGATAAAAATCTTTAGAAACTATTTTTTGTGGGTTTTGAACGCAAAATATTTGAACAAAACATAAGTTACAACTGATACAAGGAAAATTGAAACGAATTGTGATAGATAGACATTTTTTATTGCAAATCTGACTAATAATTCCAAAATGATAACGTTCAAAAGATAGCTCACCGCCCAAGTTGAACAGCATTTTAAATATTCTTTCAGATAATTGCCTTTGGTGCAAAAAACAAAGAATTTTTGATTAAAATACGAAAATACTGATGAAATAGTCCATTGCAGGATTACACATGCTTGGTAGTTTTTGTCACCCAAAATATATAGTGCAATTGCAAAAATTATGTATGAAATGGCAGCATTCACTCCGCCAATAAAAAGAAATCGTATTTTATCAGGAATTTTACACCACTTTTCGTATAAATTTTTAATAACTTCCATAAGTTAATTTTAGCATAAAGAGAAAATCTAGCTGTTTTGACTTTCTTTTATTTTTTCCAATTTCTTGGTATAAGCTTTTTTTATGTCTTTGGGCAGCCTGTTTATTTTGAAATTTATGTAAAATGAGCTGAATAGTAGGCAGTAAAAAATATTGTGTTTTATTTTTATTTCAAATTCTTCAAGTATATAGTTTTCAATGTTTTTCAAAATTTGTAATGCTAAACAAAGTTGTAAAATACTCCATGCCAAATCGGCTATGTTTACTAGAAAATCTCCATTCAATCCCTTTATATTTAACCATGTGGAATAACTTTCCAATAATATCAGTATTGGAAACCAAATTGTGCGATGTATGTGCCTTTTATCTGATAGTTTGTTTATATCCGTTATTAACTTCCACAACCAAACATACCAATATAAGCCTAGTGTGACGATTGTCAGAATGATAAATTTGAGAGTGGAGGTTCGCCTGATTGCAATATTTTCGGTATTATTACCTATGATTTCCATACTGTAAATTATAGATTTTACTGGAAAATAAAAAATCATACGAATAATTTATAAATTAGTTCTTGACATTTAATATTGAATTGGTATTATAATAATACATTCGAAGCAATTGCTTGGAGGAGTGCCAGAGCGGTTGATCGGAGCGGTCTTGAAAACCGTCGAACGTGCGAGCGTTCCGTGGGTTCGAATCCCACCTCCTCCTAATTTAAAAGCCACCTTGAAAGGTGGCTTTTTTAGTGGCTTTTGGGCATATAAACATTTTTGTAAATATATCTCCAATATCCCCTTTGGGGACTATGTGGGGACTGAGAATATTATGAAATTATTTTGGTAATTGTTTATAATGAGGTTCATCAACTTTTTCAATAAATTCAAATAGTTGATTTATTTCATTCTTTCCAATAAATAATTTAAATTCTTCCAGAGCTTCTAAGTCTTCACAACCTTCAGTATGGCTCGTTGCATTTGCAATATCTTGTAGATATTTGAATTTATTTTTATCTATTTCATCCCATCCTTTAATTACGTTATTATATCTTGTAAAAATTGTTTTTTTGCTAGGACATCTAAATGCTAGAAAAATCTCTAATATTTTTCTGATTGAGTTACCTAAAGGAATTTGTTTTAAATCTTCTTCTGGAAGTTTTAATGCTTTTCTTAAATAACTTATTGTATAAGAATATTCGGAATCAAAGTCCTTAAGATATTTGTCAGCATTATTTATATATGAGGTATCATTTTTTTGTATTTGAAAGACCTCATATAGTAAATGCTCTTGAAAAGGTTCTTGTTTTTGTTCTGCTTGACTTTTGAGATTATTATTATACTCTTTGTTTTTATTAAGTAAAATAGCTCTTACTTTTTTGAAGAAATAAAAATTATGAGTTAAGATAAATAATTGTGAAAAAGTTTTAGGACTATCAAATTTATTCATTAATAAATTCAGTAAATTAAATAAGTATTGCTGATCTAAACTACTAACAGGATCGTCAATAACAATAATGGATTTTGACAAATCAAAATCTTTCGATTTTAAGGTTGCTAAAAAGTAGGCAAATGCTATTACCGTTTTTTCTCCTTCACTTAAATTTTTGGCTATTTTATTGCCATCTCTTTTTATTACGTATGATTTAGTTGAATCTTCAAATTCAATTTGAAATTTTTTATAACCAAATATGATATTTATATATTTTTCAATTTCTGCTATTGGTAATTTTTGATTTGATAATTCAGCTTTTAATTTATCTATTTCGGACTTAATATTATTAATTTTTTTTATAATTGGTTCTTTTTGTTTATTTAAACTATCAATATTACTAATTTGAGAATTTAAATTATCAAAATTTTCAGCTATATAATATTTTATAACTGTTTTCATCGCTTGAGATTTGTCTTTTTCAAATGTTTCAATAGATTTATTATTGTTGATTATTATTTGAGCAAATTCAGATTTTATATTATTAAAATCTTTTATTTGAGATATAAAATCAGAAATATTTGGTGTTAAATCTTTATTTTTTTGCTTGTTTCTTAGTATATTGATTATACTATTAACATTTTCTATATATTTTTTAAAACTTGCTTTATAGTTGTTAAGGTTTTCATCATCTATTTCATTGATAAAATCTGTAATTCTAAGATTAAATATTTTGTTGGTATTTGCCACCTGTACTCTTTGATTTAAAGTATCAATCATTTTGAGTATGTCGTTTTCTAACTTAAGATAAGAATCATCTTTTTTTAGTAATTCTTGTATTTCATTATAACGAAGGTTCCAAATGTTATCAGTATCTTGGTGACAGAATGGACATTTAGTATTTGTTTTATGTTTTAATCCCTCTGCTAACCAATTAATAAGTTCATCGTTACAATTTTGTTTACGAGTAACAGTTTGATTTAATAAATTATTAATGGTATTTATTTCATTTTCTGATATTAGTTCATCAAAATCGATTGCGAGTTTTTCCTTACTTGGTTGGGTATATTTTTTTCGAGCTTCTTCTTTTTGCATTTTAGTTATTTCGGGTTTCCCATCTACTCGTTCACCACTGAAATCAACAAAAAAATGATCTCTTTTATAACTCTGGGAATTAGATATGCATAAATCTGCCCTGATTTCTGCAGCAATATTGGTACATTCGTTATTTATACTATTTTCTGCATTTTCAATATCAAAATCGATTTTTCTAAATTTTTTACCTTTTTGTTCTATGTAATAGGACTCTAATTCTTTTTCTAAATTACCAATTTTTGTTTTTAAATCTTTATTAGTCTCACCTATGGTATAAGTTATAGCTTTTGTTTTTGCGGTACTACTATCTAGAGATAAATTAGTTTCTACAAAATGATTATTAAATATTTTAATTTTTCCGATATAAAAATTATCTTTAAATGTATTTAAAGTACGATATTGCATATCTTCATCAATAATTTTTACTAAAAAATCATTATTATAATCCTTTGAATCATACTCATCTGGTACAAATCCAAGATTTAAGCATTCAAAGAATCTTGACAATGTAGTCTTACCAGTTCCATTTAGACCCCAAATTAGATTGTACTGTTGAAATTCGTTTAATTGATCCCCAGCAGTAAACTTTTTAAAACTTCCAAAATTATTTAATTTAACAATTCTTTTAATCATACTCATCTTATTTTAATAATAAGATAAGAATTTTTTTATACAATTAGACATGTCGGCAATTTAAGAGTTTAATATCTCAAAGGAATTTCTGACATTTTTACTTGTGTTTGATGATATTCATTTTGGTGTAATAGGCTTTCAACTCCTGCCTTATAGTAAATTTGTTTAATTGTAGGAGATATTGTTATTTCAGAAACAGAGTCTTTATCAAAATCAAGTTCAATATATGGAATTATTAATCCATTTTGAATCCGATTATTAATTTGAAACGCTCTATTTCGTTTTTGCAAAATATCTGTATATTCTGTTATAACAAAGCGATATTCATTTTCATTTTTAAAAGCTTCTTTTTTAAAAAATAAAGAAAAGATATGAATTAGCCCCCAAAAAGATTTCAGAACATTTTTTTTATCCTCTGTTGTAGGCATTTTTTGATAAAGCAAGTTATATTCTTCAATTGCTTCTTTAATGTAGCCTTCTTGTTTGTATTTATCACAAATTGTTTTTCCGTATATAAAATGATACATAACTTTAAGTTCAGATTTAACTTTTTCAACTAACTTATCAACTTTAAACCCAATATTATATCCAGCCATACTACCAGTTTTTGTATAATAATTCCAAAGAGATAATTCGTCATTTTTTGTTGAAAAACAAGCTACAAATATAGAATCTCTATTCACATAATCAAATAAATTTAAAGGTAATTGAGTTCGTTTTTTTACTCTTTTCTCAATTGCCTCTCTAAAAGATTGAGAAATATTATCACTATTTTCATTTAAGATATTCTTTAATAAATCAAAAGTATATGTTATTTCTGATTCATCATTCATGTAAGTAATTTCTGATAACCATAATTTATGGGTAGTCAAAATTCCTAATACACCTTCAGGTGATGTATAATGATAGATAGTGGGAGTATTTATATTAGTCTTATCTTTTGCGAATTTACCTTGCAATGTTCTTCTAACTTTAATTATTTCATAAAGGGGATCTTTTTTATTTTTTACCATAAACTACCACCTAGCTTTTTTTATTATATTACAAATATTAATGTAACTAATGTAACAACCCTTTTAAAATTTTATGAGCAATGAGAATTTCTTCTTCGTTTGCTGTTTTGAGCATTGAGTAGATGTCTACTAATAGTTCATCTGTTGTTTTGATATGCGTTATGTCAAGCATTTCCGTTACATCAACATCAAATACTTTCGCATAATTTTCAACCAATTCTGCAGAGGGATAATTCTTTCCTGTTTCAATACAGCTTTGATGTTTTGTTGCAATACCAACTTTTTCGGCTAGTTCCGATTGCTTTAAGCCGTTTTTAGTTCTTAATTCCTGTATTCTTTTTCCTAGTAGTTTTTTAAGTTTCATGATAAATCCCACTTTCATGTTATGAGGTCAACGATTCTTATAAACACTTTTTAAGGTTATACGGTTTGCAAATAATCGTTGTTTATTATAGATTAGTAACAAATAACAAGGATTTATTTATAAATAATCCTTGTTTAACGTAAATAAGAAAGGTGGGTTATGAAAAATCAATATGCAGGTGATGTCGGTGATTATACAAAGTTAGGAATTTTGAGAGGGCTTGAAAAAACAGGTTTCAGTATAGGTTTAAACTGGTATCTAACACCGGATGAACCGGAACACTCAAAAACCTTCACTGACGGTAAGCACACAAAATTTTTAGAATGCGATTGCGACACTCCTGATATTGATTTACATTGTGCCTTACAAAAAATCGGATTGAGCAAAAATAGAACAGTTGCAAGGCTTGAAAGAGCGAAACTTTTTGAAAACGCCCTGTTTTGGAACAAAATGTTAGAATCCCAAAATCGCGATAAGTGGCATTCGGAAGCCTTAAAGAAATTGCAGAAGCAAGATGTAATATTTTTAGATCCCGATAATGGGCTTGAAGTGAAAAGTACAAAACCGTATTCAAAAAACGGAAACAAATATACAACTTATCAGGAAGTTGCAGATTATTATGAAAAGAGTTCAACGGTAATTATTTATAATCATAGGGATAGAAAGCCTGAAAGGGAATATTTAAAAAGATTTTACCGGTTTAAAGATATGGAAAAAACGAAAAATGCAAAAATGTTTTATTTAAGGGCTTCAAGGTATTCTGTGAGGGATTACTTATTTTTGGTTCAAGAAAGGCATTTTTCTGACTTAGAAAGGGCTATTGATAATTTCTTGGCTACTGAATGGTGTCGTTACCTCAAAAAGTATCTTCTTTGACTTCAAAGACATCTTCTCTTTAACGTTGAATATATATTGTCCATTGTAGTTGCGGCTTGAGTTTCTTTGCTTTGAATTACGTGTGAATAAGTATTTAATGTTACAGTTTTATCTGCATGTCCCAGTCTTTTACTCAAAGTTACGGCATCTACACCATTTGCTATAAGCAAACTTGCATTTGTATGACGAAGTTCATGAAATGTAATTTTAGGCAAACCATGTCGCTTCAAAAAATTCATAAACCATTTATAAGGTCTTGTTGGATGCAAATCTTGTCCATCATCATGTTTGAATAAATATTCTCCATTTTTCCATGCTGAACCAAGTTTTAATTTATCTTCTGCTTGCTTTTGTCTGTACTGTTTTAGCATTGTAAGCATTTGAGATGATAATGTAACAGTTCTATTACCATTTTCTGTTTTTGGCTGTCTTTCCATTATTCCATAGGTACTGATATATTGACGTTGTTTATTAATTGTCAGAATGCCTGTATTAAAATCTATATCTTTCCATTTTAGTCCGCATAGTTCTCCAGACCGTAAACCAATATCTACTGCAAGGTGAATAATTGTTTTGTATGTTAATGGTTCACTCTCAAGTTCTTTAAAGAGTTTGGCTATTTGTTCATCATCATAATATTTTACTTGTTTTTTTGAAATCTTGCCTAAGTCAACTTTTTGAGCAGGATTGTAACTAATCAAATCCCATCTTTCTGCAAGAGTAAATATTGAACTAATATCTGTGTGATGGTTTTTAATCGTTTTATCTGATAAAGGTGTGTTATTCGTTCTTTTAAACATCTTTTGCACATTCAAGTCAAATATTTTGCAAATTTTTTGAGCGGTTTTGTAATTTGTTTTTTCGCCATTTTTTAATCGCAGGCAAGTTTTATTTGTAATTCCTGTTATTTGCACAAGTTCACCAGTCTTATATTTAGACAAAAACTCCGACATATTTTTTGTCGGAGTATAAAAATCTTCAAGACGAGAACCATTATTTCTTAATTTGTTATAAAATTCTTCTAAGTGATAGGTTTGAATTTTGCTTAGTTTGTGATGTCCTAATTCAGGTATAATTCGATCTTTTAATCTTGCTAAACAGGGTTTTAATGAAGAAGGTGCGTATTTTATTTTTGCATGTTTTTCAATCCATATTTTCGTAAATTCTGCAAAAGTTATTTTTTCACCGTCAAGATAATTTTTGTTTAGAACTTCATTTTCAAACAATATTTTTTGCCGTTCAAGTTCCTTTTGTTTTTGACGTTCTGTTAAATTAGGCGGTAGTTCAATTGTCTTATATTTACGAATCTTTTTACCACTTACGTCATAGCCACAAGAAACAATAACTCTGTAAGAACCGTCTTTACGTTTCTCTATGCTTGCCATTATTTTTTGTCCTCACTTTTTCTATTACGTTTTTTTATTCGTGGCTGTGCCTTTTCTTTTTTGAGCATTTCATTTATTGAAAAATCTATAAGTCGCTGTAATGCTCTTTGTGCTTTGTACATTGAAATATCCATTTTATCTTCAAACTTTTCTGGTGGGAGTGAATCTAAAATATCTAAGAACTCTTGTTCTTTATAGAGATCCATTGTAAGTACTTCTTTATATGAAATGTTATGTCTTATTGCATAAATCCTCCTTGCTTTTAAATTTCGCTTATTATTAGATTGGCTTTTTTTATAAATTTTCAAATATTTTCCAAGATAGTATAGGAAATTCGCAAACGGAATACCTGAAACATCTGAACTTAAAAGAAAGTTTAATGTTTCTATTTGTTCAGGATTATACTTGTTCATTGATTCCAAAGCATTTAATGAGCGTTCGGTCAATCCTGTCGTATTAACCATTGGATAATTTTTTAAACTTTTACAAGGGCTTAAACCTATCAAAAAATCAGATGAAACTTTTAACTTAGAGCAGAATTTTGTTAAATTTTCAACACTTGCTCCTCTTCGATAATTTACATATGAATTTAATGTTGAATCAGGTATTCCTGTAATTTTTTCAAGTTCTACATAACTTTTCTTACTATCGTTAATTGTATCTTCTAGTCTTGTATAAAAATCTTCGTGAAGTATTCTACTATTTTTCATTTTTATATTCCCTTTTTGTGGATAATATAACTATTTTATCCATAATTATCTCGCATTGTGCTAACCAGTAGATTAGCGGTTTTTCGTGCATTAATAGTTTTGTGGATAAAAATATTTTATATCCACAATTAAAACACAGGGAAATTCTCTCTGTCAATTATATAATTGGCAACTTAGGACAAAAGGAGGTTTTATGACAGAAAACAAAAAAATAAAACAGGTTACACCAAAACAAATGTTTACAATTCAGGAGGCTGTTAAATATTTTGGCATTTCAGAGTATTCAATACGAATGGGAATAAGGCAAGGAGTTTATCCCGCTATCAAGATTGGTGGTAAACGTGGGAAATACCTTATTGATGCGGAATTGTTTGAATCAACATTGAGAATGGAAGCCATTAGAAATATGAAAGATTACAGAAAAGGAGAACAAAACCATGACAGAAATTAATCTACCAAAAATTATGAGTGAAATATTAAACGTATTTGCAAACCGTTATAAAAACACAGACAAAAGTGTTATTATTTCAATTCAGGTCTTAAAAATGGCTCAAATGCTAACAAACAAAAGAGTTAAGTATAAAGAATTTGAAAAAATTGATTTTCCAAATTATTATACGATAGTTTTTCTTCCATCAGGTGGTGGTAAAGATAGGCTATCCAATGAATATGATAATTTTATTTTTAAACAATTTAGAGATTGGTTTAAAGAAAATGCGGAAAAATATTATGCAAAAAAGAAACAAGAAATACACGAAGAATATACTAATAGCAAAAATAAGCAAATAAAAGCATTAATAAAAGAAGCCGAAAAATCAATTCGTTGTCCAATATTAGAAGTTGTTGATGGTACGCAAGAAGGATTGTTTGAAGATGCAAAAGTTCTTAATGATGCAGGGTTTGGAGCAATTACATATAAAATGTCGGAATTTGGTTTGTTTTTGGAAGCAGCACAAAATTCAGAAAAACAGTTCCTTAGTTGTTTATATGACGGTTATGATGGGAAAATTACCTCTAAATCAATAAAATATGGCAAACGTGAAGCAAATATTGAAAATGTACCGATTAATTGCCTATTACTTTCTGATCCATCATTGTTTTCTGGCGGAAATTTGAGGTATATGTTTAATCTATTAATGCAAACAGGATTAAGCAGGAGATGCGTTATTTCATTTCAAAAACCAAGAAATAAAGAAATTGAATATGATAAAGAAATCGCATTTAAAAAAGAGCAACAATTTTATAAAGATTGCAAAAAACTTTCTGAACAATTATGGGAAATGTTTAACAAAATCCCAACAAATGCGACTTATGAAATAACTGATGAAGCATTAAAAGACGTGCATTATCCCTATAAAGTAAAAATGGAAGAACTTGAAAATGCAACAGAAGATGTTTTAAGAAAAAAGGAAATCCAAAGCAGACAGCATAAAGCAATAAAAATAGCCTGTCTTTATGCTTGTTTAAATCATCCAACTGAATTAATTGTGGATACGAATGATATGCAACAGGCTATTGATACTGTAGAATTCATATCCCAAGATTTTAAAACATTCCGTAATTATAGACCAATCGAAGGTGATGCCTATGATAAGTTATGGGGATTTTTTAAAGATAATTTAGGAAAAGGCTTTACTAGAAGTGAACTTATATATAATAAATTTCAAGATTTTGGAATATCTCGAGATAAATTTAAGGATCGTTTTGACGATTATATTGATTCTTTGCGAGAAATGGCACTTGAAAAAGGTTACATATTGCAAACAGAAACAATTAATCGTAATTCAGGCACTAAATATACATTAATTCAACAAGAATCACAAGAATTAAGCAAAAATACGCAAACTCTTGATGATTTAATTTAATAGTCGTTACTGTCGTTACTATTGTCAATGTCTTTCTTGACAATAGTTGCGACGACAACGAATAGCGGGAATTGTCGAAATGATTCCCAAACGGTACAATTACAACTTTAACAACACTAACGGAGGTTTATATAAATGAAATTAAATATTGGACAAGTTTTATATTACTTAACACCTTATTTTAATAAGGTTCAAGGAAATGAATTTATATTCCAATGTCCTTACTGCATGGATACAGGTAAAGACAACTTAAAATTTAATGAGCAGAAAGGAATATTGCATTGTTTTGCCAATCCAGAACATTCAAAAAAGATTTTTAGAAAGATTATGAGCAATCCTAGATTAAGAAGTTTAAGTCTACCGACACAATATGAGTACCAAGATGATTGTATTTCTTTAACACCAGATATACAGATATACTATGCATTTGCATTTGACACTCGCAATGATTACTTGTTGGATAATGATGAATTGTTAGAATTAATTTATAAAAAACGTGGCATTACAAAAAAGACTGTTGAATTTATGAATATTGGATTTAGTTGGCAAGATGACAAATGGGTTTTCCCAAATTATGGCTATCGAACTGATGGGGGCATGAATATTTTAGGTTATGAACTTCGTCCAAGAGATTTTTCAAAGAAAGGAATTTGTCGTTCAAAAGGCTCCCCAAATAATCTTTCTGAAGTAAATTCTTATTCAAAAGATACAGAAATTTTGTGTATAGTAGAGGGATTTTTGGATGCCTACGCGTTATGGCAACACTTGAATGAACACGGACAATCAAGCAAATATCATATTGTAACGCCGACAAACGGAATAAATTCTATGCTAAAACATATTGACCGCATAGAATTTGATAAATACAAAAAGCATTATCTTTTTGTTGATAATGATGAAGTTTCACGACCAATCGCAAATAAGATCTGTGCCAAATATCCGTTTGAAAACATCCGCCTGACTTGTGGCTGTAAAGATTTCAACGAGCATTATTTGAGGTGTATTAAGCCTAAACAACAGGGGAATGAATATTATTTAATATAGGTAATGTACCTATTTGACATTCATACGTATTTAGCAAAGTGCGTTCAAATCTGTCTATATCTAATAAGGGTAACTCTAAATAATAGAACCAAAAAGCTTTACCGAGTTTTGTTGGAGAAGTCTTTAAAGGATTTTTAAGATGTTGTTGAAAGCGTTCATACAAATTTGTAGTTTTTCCAATATATAAAATAGTACCGTCAAATGTTGTCAATATATAACATCCACAAATTTTGTTCAACTCTTTATAATATGCCAAATCAAATTTAACACGCTTCTTTATTTTTAAGTGCATTTGTTCAATTTTCATAGTTCAATATCCTGATATTGCATACTCAACGAACTCATTGTTTTTACTAAGTTAGCACATATTTTATTTAAAGCAGTTGCATTAAATCCTCCAGCTTTACCACCTTTTTTCCAAAAATCTTCATATCCAATACCAGTAGCCTCATCAGTTGCATTTTCAAAAATATCTTCTAATAGTTTTTGCATTGTACTTACTTTGAAATCAGTAGAATTGATAAGCTTGTTCATAAAGGGAACACCAAACATACAAAATAAGCATACCCCATTATACTTATAAAGCACACTATTTTTGTTTGGTTCAATAATATTAGTTATTGCTTTCCAGTAGTTTAAAAAGATTTTAAGTTGTTTATCTTCAGAAAAATTTCCATATATAAGAGGATTATTATGTAGTAAAAAATGTTTTTTCATTAATGTAACAAAACTTTTTTGATTAATAGCATCTTGTTTCTTTGCCTCATTCGCCATTGTTATTTTACCTTGCCATGGGCTATCATCTGCTGTGTTTAAATAATCAACAAAACGTAACGCATTTTTGTCATCTTGTTTTTTTATCATATTTTCGATCCATTGTGGCAAGCTTGGCAATACTTCAACATCAACCATATCTGTTAATCGTTCTCTTATTCTTTGAGCTAAACCTTCATCAACTCCCTTTTGAGTTGTATTTACAATAAGAAAATGTGCCATTTGAGAAATATTATCAAGATTAACAGCAATATTAACTGGAATTTCAAAGTCTAAGACACGTTCATCTCTTTCCGCTGCCATTTTCAAGCCTTCAATTCTATGTTGTCCATCAACGATACTAAAAGAACCTATATTATCAAGATCAAAATCAATTGTGTTGTTATTTTCATTAAAATTTATTGATTTATCTGTTGCCATAAATATACTTGTAGGAAGAAAAGCATCCTGTTTCTCCTGCCCTGCGATAATATAATCTGCGAGTTTTTTCGCTCTATTTTTATTTAATAATCTTTGATAGCCCTCATTTTCTAATTTTTGAGGATCAAGACGATCTATATTATAAAAATTATCTCTTATTAAATCTCTAACCTTAAACGATGTTGCAAAAATAATTAAATTTCCTTGTTTAATTTTAACTGCAGGACGCACTATTTTTCTAGACATATACACCTCATCTTCCAAAATTATTATACTATAAAAATTTTTTAGGGGACTGTTTGGGGACTAATTTTACGCAAGGGGACTATAGGTTTCAGTAAGTTACAGTATTAAATTGTATCTAAATGCTCGTAAGAACAAGACTTTTGACAATTTACAACAGTTTACGGAAATTATAGAAATGGGTTCGAATCCCACCTCTTCCTCCATTTAGAAAGCCCGAGCCATTTAGGTTTAGGGCTTTTCTTATTATTATATAGCCTGTCCGTTTTGTATCATCTTCGGATCTAATGTGTTCCTTGATGAAATAAATATAAGCAAAGCTTTTAGCTCCTCACTCGTTGAAAGAATTGGTACAAGTACCATTCTTAACTCGTTCGTCCCTATAAAACAAATAGCAGAAGCCAAAGGTTTAAAAAGCACTCGTTCTTTGTGATTAGAAATTAATAAACCAGAAAGCAAATATATATATCGTGAAGTCAAAGTCAATGGTGGAACTTCTTATGAAATCTTGGTTTCTAGTTTAGAACCGGAACTTCAACAAAAAATTAGAGAAGCTGAAAAAATCAACAGATATTCATTATCTTTTATCTTGGTAACACAAATTTTTGGTAGAAACGCTATTTGGTTTTCAATGCCAATCTCAGAACGTATTATCGCAATCATTGCATTTCAATTTTATTTATGGTCAGCTATACTCGAATAATTGTTAGTTTAATGCTTATGTTCTTTTGAACGGTATTCCAAAACGTAAAGGTAAAAAACATTGTAAATATACATATGGTTTGATTATTTATTGAACAATTCTATGCTATATATAGTTTTGAAATCTTTTGTTTTGCGCTCAAGTGGGATAAGGTTTGGTATAGATTTAACATCATCAGGTTTCGGCATTTCAGCGTATTCTATATTTTTAAATAATTCTTTGGATTTAATTTTATCTATGTTTTGCAGGACTTTTTTTATTTTTTCCGTTGAACTTGTGTCTATCCACAATGTATTAAAGTTGGAGCCAAAGCTTCCTAAATACAAGTCTACATTGTCATTTTCATCTGCTCCAAAGTGCATCGTGTATCCGTCATACTTTGGAACAAATGCGATAAATTCTGCACCTTTGATGTTTCGTACATCAATTTTCTTTTTAAACCTGTGTCCGCCTATGATGTTTTCATCAAGTCGTTCTGGATTGGATTCAAAAACAAGAACTGTTGTATTATATTCATCAGAACAAGTGCATAAGGTGGATTTTAGTTTATTTATTATATTAAAATTTTCATCTGTTGGAACAGTGTATTTGTCAAAATTGTCAATGTAAATTATTGAATGTTCGTCACTTTGTTTATTTCTTTTCAAATGAGTAAGAAATTCTTTGTTTACCGTTCTTAGAGGAATTTTGTTAAAATCTATTTGTACAACATTGCAATCGTTGTTTTTTAGGTAGTTTATAACATCTTTTTGTGCATCTTTGTCATCAAGCCCTAAAATCATTATTCCATGTGGGTAATTCTTTTCATCCAGTTCATTTAGCTTGATGTATTTATAATATAACTCTTTAAAAATTTGTTTTTTACGGAGTTCTTTAACTAATAGTTTATTAACCTGAATTCTTTCAGCATCACGACTGTCATTTTCCTTATCTATTTCTCTTGACAGTTTAATATGTTTTGCCAGTTCTGTTTCATTATCGCTATTGGCTTTATTTATATTTGTTTCAAGTGCCTGGATTTTTTTGTCTTTGTTTGCATAAGTAGTTTTTAATTTTTTGATAAGAGCTATTATGTCATTGTAGGTAAAACCCATATCATCATCTTCATAAACTTCTTTCCAAATCCAAGTTGAATTATCTTTAACATACAAGTATTTTTTTGCCATAGAAACAACATACGGTCCATAACCCTCTTCACACTCTTCTCCGCGAAAAGACGGTTTTGAACGATATGCAGTTCCATAAGGTCGATAATTATTATAGATTCCGCTTATCCTCACTATTTAGAGCTCCTTTATACCGTCTAAATATGGTTTGTAATCTCCAGCCCAAACCATTGTATCACCCCATAATTCTGTTTTGCGAACATTTTTCAAAAATTGTTCCAAGTTTTTGATATTATCTTTTGTTAATGCATGCAACAATGCTTGATAAGAAATATTATTTCCTAATTTATCAGTGTATTTGGCGATATCGTCAAAACTTTGAACAGTTTCAGGTGTCATTGTACTCATTATTTCTGAAATATGGTCTGGGCAAGTTAATCTATATAACTCTTTATACTGTCTGATTTTAGGTTCAACCGTTTCGGATAAGAATTTTAAATCCTTACCTTTTAAGTCTTTTAAATACGGTTTGATTTCTGAAAGTTCTGCAATGTTGTATAATTTTGGGTCTTTCATTACCATATCAAATATTTTTGAATCCTCTTCAACCTTTAGGAATTTTAAAATTTCCGGAATTTTTATTTTTAATTCGTTTAGGTTTTCTAAATTTCTCAAAATTGGTTTTATACTGTGAGCATTTGAATTATTGAATGTTTGCAAAAGTTGGATTATCTCTTTTTCAGTATCTTTAAGTTTATTGCAGTTTTGTATAATTGGTGTAACACAAGTATAATTTTGGTCATTTACATTTATCAAAATATTATAGCGGTTAATGTTCTTATTTCTGAAATTATCAGCTTCTGCAACTGTTTGCACCACATTTTGCGTGTTTTTGGTAAATTTGTTTAATAGTTTTACGTATTGGCTTGCCATGTTTAACTTCAGCGGTTCTTCATATTTCTTTAGCATAGGAAATAATTCATCAAACATATATTCATTGTTTTTCGGTTTTAAGTCCGTCAAATACATTGCTATATCGTCAATGTCTTCAACTTTAAAATCTTTCGGAGTTTGTGTAATTCTTTCAAATATGTGTTTATTTTTCTTTGTCAGAGTTTCAAACAGGGTAACTATATCTTCTGTTGGTGAGGTTATGAATTCTTTTAATTTTTCCATTTTACCGGAAATTGAGCTAAAACCTTCAGCAATCATAAAATCTTTATTTTGTTCATTTATACCTGTTAGAAGTTTGTTAAAGTCTTGCTCAACAATACCAAGTTTTTCCGCATGCGTAATGAACAAAGGAAACATCTCTTGTGCAAGCTCCTTGTTTTGTGGTTGAAGTTTTTTTATAAGATTTTGTGTTTGTTTGGTTAGTTGTTTTGCTGACATGCCAGAAGGTTTGCGGAATTTTGAAACCAGTCCAAAAAGCGCCGTAGTGCCAGCTGCAACAACACCACCTATAGTCAATTTTTTCTTAGTTGAAATTTCGTTGATTTCAGTATTTGTATTAGCAGGTGGGATTGTGTTTTTGTTTGTAAATTTTACTTGCGCTGTTCTTACAGAATATTCTGAACTTGAGACCGGTAGTATCATCATTTTCCCTCATCTGTACTGTTTTTATAATAAGTTTCTAAAATTTCATTTATGTCATCTAAAAAGGCTGTATACGTTTTATTAGTAATATCAGGTTTAACTTGCTCTATCGCTTTGAGCAGATCTTGCTCTGTAATTTGTGCTTCTGAAGTATTTTCTTTTGCATTATCCACGACATTTACAATACCTTGAGCACTGTATGCTTCATTTTTTGCCATTGATTGTATAACTTTTTGACCTAATAAAGTGTAGTCAATATCTTGTTCCGTAAATCCTTTTAAATGATATTTGAAAATTTTTGCCGCATCTGATGCGTTTGGTGGTCCAAGATAAATTTGATAAGGAATTAAATTTGCATTTAAAAGAGTAGAATCAATTTTTCTTGGATGGTTTGTTGTCATAAGAATTGTTGCTTTGTATTTGTCAGAGCAGTTTGCCAATAATTTGGATAATTGACCTACATTTGTCTCACTAAAATCGCTGCTACCGTTTTCAATTGCTTCTTTTTCAAAAGGATTTATCTGAGCAACAGAGTTAAAATCATCCAGTAATATTATTGTTCTTTTTTTCGGGGTTTCTGGAGAATTGTATCTTTTTTTAGATAGTTTTAATTCTCTTTCTAAGTCCATTATTATATCGTCATCATCTTGCAGCATGTCTATTTTTACAAATTCACATCCGGCTTGTTCTGCAAAGGCTTGAGCAAAACGAGTTTTTCCGGTACCATGCTGACCATAAAGCAATATTCCATTTGGCATATTTACATCAAGTCCGGCTCTTTCTTGTGCAATTTTGTTTATAAAAGCCTCACCAACTGTCATTTTGTGGACTTCATAGCCGGCAATTTTATCCCAACCTTTACCTGCTTCTCGACGGTTAAGGATTTCTTGTTCTTTTCTAAGTTTATCAACTTCGGATTTTTGAGTCTCAATATTTTCAGCAATTTTGTCTGTTTTAGTTTGATTTTCTTGGAGTTTTTGTCGTAAATCCTTGATAATATCATCTTTTAGATGGCTATCTTGAGCCATTTTAAGTTGTTCTTGAAGAAGTTTTGTTTTTTCAATCAAAGTTTTTTTATGCTCTTCGGCTTCTTTCAATCTCTGTTCTTTTTCATCTAATGTTGCATTTTTAGCTGCAATTACAGCAGCTTGGCTCAGGTTGAAACCAATGAGCATTTGATTAACTCTTTCTTTTGCTTCACCTTTGCCCCAACTAAAAACTTTTTCAATCCATGCCCTTTTATCAAGTTCTTCTTTTAAATGTTTCTCATAATCAAAATAATCTTGGTTTCCATTAAAAGAAACGCCATAAGAATATGAATTTTGCGGATATTTTTTAACGTTCTGATGATATGTAGTTGTTTTGAAACCACTTATTGGTGAAATAAACATATATCCTCCTTTTTGTATTTTATTAAACTCGTAAAAATATAATTTACCAGTAATATTATAAAATTGTAATATTTGTTAATATTTAAAAATAAACTGGCAAAAAAATCTTTTTTGGAACATTACTCCTAGAAATATTTAATTTATGGGGAATGAGTATTAGTGATTATTTCATCAATAAGTTCAATTGTATACACCAAAGGCGGAGTACGGTTTTCCGGTCATCCTTTGACTTATGATGAAATAAATGAACATATTAAGCGTGGGCAAATTGAACAAATTAAAACTTTGCCTGATTTATTTATTGTAAATAAAAAATTTGACACCTTATTGCACAGTTCTGCAAGAGCAAATCAAGTCAACATTTCAAGATTTCTTCTTAGTAAAAATCTTGACCCTAATTGTCCAAATATCAATGGACAAACGCCCTTTGCTATAGCATGTTCCAAATTAAATTCAAAGCTTGCAGAAACATTTTTACTTTATGATATTGATATTAATACTAAAGATAATTTAAAAAATACTCCGCTCCACCGTGGAATTCAAAGCCCTGAAATTGTAAATCTTTTATTGAATAATGCAGCAAATCCACATTCTGCTAACATTTTTAGCCAAACCCCTTACCGTATGTCTATAGATTATCCAAACAGTCTTGAAGTGTTTTTGAAGCATAAAATCAATCCAAATACTGTTGATAAAAACGGACAAACGCTTTTGCATGAGGCTATGATTAAGAAAAATATGGAAATAGCAGCCATACTCAAAAAATACAATGCTGATGTTAATTACAAAGATAATTTGGGTAAATCTCCATTATTTTATGCCAAAATACCTGCCTCTATTGATTGGTTAAGTGACAATGGTGCAAAAATTAATCTTACAGATAAAAAGCATAATACTGCACTTCACTACAGTGTAATGGATAATAATGGTGCAATTGCAAAAGCCCTATTAAAACATAATGCAGATACAAATATAAAAAATTCTGAAAATCTGCCGGCAATTGCTTATTCAAAAAGTTTTGGAATGACAAAATTGCTTATTGAAAACGGTGCGGATGCTAATATTTTAGTTAATGGCACCACAATTTTGCATAAGTACGTGAAGCGAAATGATTTAAAAGCGGTATATTTTCTTGTAAAGAATAAAATTAATCCAAATATTGTAGATAAAAACGGTTTTATTCCTATGGATTATGCACAAGATGGCGGAATTAAAACCTTACTACTGGTTGCAGGAACAAATCCAAACTATAATAATTATTTAATTAAAGCTCTAAAATCAAAGGATTTTGAGTTTTTTAGCAATTTGTTGGAGGTTGGTGCCGATGCTAACAAGACTAATAAAAAAGGTCAAACTCCGATATTTTTTATTGATAATGAAAAAGAATTAAAAGAACTCTTAAAATATAATGCTGATATTAATCATAAAGACAAGTATGGAAATACTGCAATTTTAAGATTTGCACTGTTGGGCAGAAGAGATTTAGTCAAATTGTTGAAAGAAAATAATGCCATTTCAAATGAAGACGAATTGAAGAAATGTTTTGACAAATATGATAACTATCACGGTTGGATTAAATCAGATAAAATAAAATCCGCTGAGCCTACATTTACCGGTAATATGGATTACAAAATATATGCAACACCTGAAATTCGAGAGTCCCTAAATTATCAAATAAAACTTAAAGAAAAAGATATTGATAACATTATTAAAAATGCCACAACTACGGATGAAGGTTTGACCGCGGCTTATAACGCTTTAAAAACAGAAGAGCAGCATATAAAAGAAGCAATGAATGGACTTTCTGTTGTTGTAAAACATTTTACTATTGATTCAAAAATAAAAATGCGAGAAATTGTAAATTCCAACCCATCAGGTTCCAAAATTCCGATTATAGGTACTCTAAAACAATACAATGATACTGTATTAACAGACATTTTTAAAGCACAATTGGAATGCAACATTTATGAAATAAGAAGTACAAAGAATGATATAAAAGATACCTATTACAATAAGCAAATTTGTACAATGGTAAATGATTATTGCAAATTAAATGATTATTTATCAGAAGGAATAAAATATGTTTCATACATAGATAAATCGACGCCGACTAGAGAAAAGATGTTGCAAAATTTAGAAACTTGTAAAGATAATATAATAAAAAGGAATACTAAATTAAAAACCAGTTTGAATAATCTTTCTAAGAACTACGAAAGTTGTTTTAATAAAATAATGAAAATGCAAAAAGAAAAACAATCCTATCGAACAATAAAAAAAACAATAATGTTATTTTTTCATATGGATTGTTAATAACGAAAGGCAGGTAATATATGAAAATTTCATTTTATACAACTCCAATTGTAACTTTTAGGGGAATTAATGAATCAATGAGACGTGTATCAGAACAGTTAAAAGGTGGAAATTTCCCTAACACTGATACTTTTACAAAGGCTGAGACAGACGGTAGCACTATAATTATTCAAAATTATAATGATAATCGCACTGAAAACCCTCAACGTGATATCAGTCAGTATAATTCAAGAAATGGAGCTGTAGATGGTGCGGTAACAGGAGTGACAACAGGAGGCGGTATAGAAGGCGCAAAAGCAGTTGTTAGAAAAGTAAAAGATGGTAAATCTGCTCAAAATAACGATACCCAAAAAGTTGATGATGAATTTAAAGAAGATGATGTAAATAACTCGGAAGATACTGCAAAACCTTTTGATGACGAAGATATAGAATCTGATAATATTGAAACTCATGAACAAGATATTGACACGGAAACTGATTTTGAACCTGAAACTGATATCGAGCCGGATGTTGATACGGATGTTGATACGGACATAGATATTGACCCAGATGTTGAGCCGGATATAGATGTTGATTTGAGTGATGGATTTTAAATAGGGACTAATTTCAGAATGCAAATATCAGCGATAAGACCATATAATAGACCAAATGTCGGCATGAGACCAATTCCAAAGAATAGACCTGCAGGAATTAAAGATACTGGTATAAAAAATTCTCTGCCTGTTAATTTTACAGGTGGTAAAAATCTTTTGTTTGATTATTTAAATGATACAACTCTTGCTATGCATCAGCTGGAAGCGCAGCGGTTAGACTTGGATTTATTAAATAAATTATTTAATGAACAATTCCACATTCCTTTTGACCTGTCGGGAGTATCAGAGGCTGCTGCAAAAGTCATTGGGTATTGTTGTTTCCATACAGCGATGATTTTCAGACAAATTAAACAACCATTGCCCACAATGATTGGAATAGAAAAAGTTGCTCAAGAATCTGGGGAAGGTATTACTATTGCTCGTTGTTTTTGGGGGAATAGAACCTTTCCGATACGTGCAGTTACGTTCAATTCTTTATATGATTGGGAAAATGCTATTGTAAATGCAAAATCAACAAGTAATGAAAATGGTTATCATTCCTCATACCATTTTTTGCAAACTACAATACATGAATTTGCGCATAATGCCCACTTCCATCATTTATATTCAAAGTTTGGCAGCCCAGACCCTGCTCCAGGGTATACCTATAATCCAAAAGTCTATGATATAATGTCAAAATTAAATTTTCCAATTTATGATAAGGATGGTAATATAACTAACAATCAATTCATTTCAACCTCTGTACGTAATACAATGAAAGAATCAAGTGGATATGGCAGCACTTTGCTCCCTGAACTATTTGCGGAAGAATTTTCAAGAGCTGTAATAAAGAATTTAGACCCAGTACATTTAACATTGAAACGAAATCCATTCCCAATAACTACTACGAATAAAGATTTTAACAGTGTTTTGTATGAAACATGGGAAGGTTTGATTGATGATGGACAGGGGTTAATATAAGGAAAGGATTTAATATGATACAAGCAATTGGATACAGTTCTTACCCATTACAGATGCCACAAATCGGTATTCCAACTGGTGATTTGAATTCTAAACTTGCCACAATTTATTCGGATTTAGCTCCGGATGAAAGAAGTATTCTTGATACGAAAAAACGAAATGAATTATTATTTAATCGAAATAAACTTGATTTACTTGCAAAATATGGGAATGATTTTTGTAATGTAAATGGCGAAAGTGTTTATAAAACTTACAAAAATAACAAGGATTTTTTAGAGATAAAAAATTCAAAATACTTTAACAACGCACAAGGTTTTACTAACTTGGTACGTACGATGGCTGTTTTAGATAAAGACTTAAAAGAAAAATCTTTGTTTCCATACGAATATAACCAACAATATTTGGCGAATTATTACAGACCAATTGCGTATGAAAAATATAATATGAATGATTTTTTGAAAATGTTAAACAATTTTTGTAAGAATGACAAAATTTCTGATGACTTGAAACAATATTTTCTTCAAATGAAAGCTGATAAAATTGATTTGTATTATACAAAACTCAACAAATTATCCACGTCATCAAATCCTTTAGACATTTTAACCGAACGAATTTCTTACGTAAATGAGTAATTAATCTCTGCAAAGCTCATATATGAAATTCTGCGACCTGTTCCATAGCTAGAATTGTGAATTAAATTAACTATGATATTGAGAAGCTATACGTTATCAAAATCTGAATTTTGCCATTCATATTTTCAATTTGTAGAAATTTTAACTCACTTTTATCGAGTTGTTTCATTCTATTTACTGGAAGAATAAATGCAATTCTAATTGTCTATCTTCTTTTTGGTCGGTTGAAGATACCCTACAATAACCAAATGTTTTAGAATTAATACTCGCCATATTCATCTCCCTGCCTGAGTTTTAGCATCTACAGTCTAACGCGCTATTCGTAAATGTCAAGATTTTATGCGAACATTCGTAAAGTGTAAGTTTGAAGATTTACGAACAGAATTCTGAGCAAAAATCAACTGTTCGTTAGAGTACACTTAAACAATTATAATCAACAATGTAATTGTTTTATAAACAAAACTTTTATATTTCGAATGAGAATACTAAAGCCCTGAGTTAGACACTAATGTTTTTGATTTAGTGCTTTAGCTTCATTGCTAAGTTTTATGGCTTCTTCAATTTCTTTTTGTCGTTTATCGGCATTTTCTTGTTCAAATTTTTCAAATTCCCTAAATTTAGTTATCAAAATTTGAAGGAATGGTGTTTTTTTCGCATAATCCCACCAAATATGACCATAGTACATATTTGGATATTTCCAAGGTTTAATTTCTGACAAAAAATGTATTACATACTGATTGGCGATTCCTTGAACGAATTCTACGGCTAAATTTTTAAAATAGTCATCCTGAATAAGACGAGTATTAGTAATAACAACGTAGTTCCACGAATTTGGAATAATTTTAATTTTGTCCTCGCAAATAAGGTTCAATATGTCTTGGTCTGGGTACAAAAATTCTTTGTAATAATCAAGAAGGTCAAAAATTTCTTTTGACATATCAATTTTTAACATTTCTGGAATATTCATTAATAGTACCCCAGAATTTACGTAATTATTAATATCTTTTAATTTTAGATTTACAGAAAAATAAGTTTTAACGTTTGGGAACGCTCTGAAATTAACAATTGTATTGTAATCTCTAACAGCAGCTACATAATCAGAACCTAAATCAACATCCATTAGTTTTGATATATCTCCAGTAATCAAAGTATCGCAATCTAAATAGATGACTTTTTTATATGTCGGCATTATCTGTGGAATAAATAGTCTTAAATACATCTCTTTAGAAAAATGTAAATGACAAAATAGTTTGCTAGTGTCCATTGTTTCATATATATCATCGGAGTTTACAAATCTAATTGATACTTTTTCGCTATCGCACATTGAAGTAATCATTGCCATGTTTTCATTCGTTACATTTGATTCAAGAATGATAATGTCATATAATTTTTCAACATCTCTATTATCAAATAAAGATTTCAATGCTACTGCCACATAGCAAGCGTAATCATCATTTGTTGCAAAGACGATATTGACTGACTCTTGTTTAAAAGCTTTCTCAATTTCAATATTCATAATACTCATTGTATAGCACATTTTTAATGTTTTTACAATATTTTTTCGATTAAGAGTTGAATTATTAATAAAAAAGTATTATAATAAAAATGAGGTTGTTATTAGAAAAGAATTAAGAATATTAACAATTGTAACATTTACCAGAAAAAATTAAAGATACTAGCCAATTCTGTCGATATGAAAAATATCGATAGGTAAAGTATGAGGATATTCTAACATGAAAAGAAGAAGTATGAAACGTGTTAGTGTAAAAAAAGAAAATAAAACATTTAAAACCTTAGCAGTTGCAACGATTGCGGGTTTATCTTTTATTGGGGTTGGACAAGCTCAAGCTACAACTCTTGATGAAGTTGATTTGTCACAAAAGCCTATTGATACGCCAATACTTGATTATCTACATGATAACAATGTTCAAATCAAAGATGAAAACGGAACAGAAGTAGCTATTCCACAAAGTAGCTACACTATGACGAATGTTGAAGCTAATTCAGATGGCTCTAAACCTGCTGGTGATAATATAATTACTAAATACGACTATGACAAAACCACGGGTTCACTTTCTCCTCTATACTATGAAATTAACTACCAAACACAATTTGGTAATCCAGACGGCGATAAGACTTTAACATTTGGAAAAGTAGAATATCAACAAAATGGCGATACTAAATACAGATGGGAATTAAACCCACAAAATCCAGTTTCTCCATTGGTTACCTATACATATAATCAAGGTGAAACCATAGATGGTTCAATTACTAATGATAGCACTTCTGCAAATATTGCTAGAGATTTTGTTAATAATACAAATTGGACTTTAATCTTAAACAATGAAAATGCTACTATTAACAATATTACAGGCAATTTTATTGCAAACGGCTTATCTTCTTCAAACGGTAAATTAATTAATAACAAAGGTCATATTGACAATATAAAAGGTACTTTTGCGATAAATAAAACATACAATGCGGTGATAAATAACAATGAAAATGCAACAATAAATAAAATCGAAGGTCTTTTTGTAAATAATGAAGTTGCTACACATTCTGATAGTGTTTCTACAATAAATAATGCTGGTATTATCAAATCAATTCTTGCAGATTTTATACAGGATAGCAATACTTCGGATAGTTATGGTTCATTCATCGTAAATTTAAATACGGGTAAAATTGAAAATATAATTGGAGATTTTATAGTTCAAAATAAAGAACTAAGAGGCATAAAAAATTACGGTAAAATAAATAACATTAAAGCCAATTTTATCGGAAATACGCAAATATACAACAATGGTACCATTGATAAAATTGAAGGAACATTTTCAAACGATAAAGTTGTGCCTAGTAATAAGACCTCAGACTTCAACGACAACCAAGAAGCTGGTATTATTAATGCTACTTCATACACGACAAATTCGACACTAATAAAGTTAATTCTTGCTGATTTTATAGCTAATCAAGGAGGAGGAATTTCCAACATTTATGGCGGAATTACAGATATTATTGGCTCATTTATTGGAAACTCTATCAGTATAACAACCCCTTGTTATCACAATCAAACAGTACATGGTGGAGCTATTTATAATGCTGATACCTATTCTAGTGAAGTTTCCTATATCGCTAATATTTCAGGCACATTCTTAAACAACTATGTATCTATAAAAGACTATGGTGACAAGATAGGTATAGGTGCTTTAGGAGGAGCTATATACAATGGTGGAAGAATAGACAGTATTACAAACTCTCTCTTCCAAAACAACTATGCTGAAGCTGAAAGAGGAAATGCATTTGGTGGAGCCATTTATAACACAATAACGCGTCATTATGAAGGTAAAGGTGAAGTTTCAGGAATTGGCAAAATACAAAATACCTCATTCATAGGAAACTACGCTAAATCTGAATCTGGAACTGTTCAAGGTGGTGCTATCTGGAGCAATCGAGATTTGAATATCGTTGCAGATAATGGAGAATCCATATTCTCTGGAAACTACGTTCAAAATGGAGAAAATAAAGATCAACAAGCAATATTTGTAACTAATATAATTGAAGAAAAAGACCTTGGGTATAACAGCGAGCATTCACATTATTTTTATCAAAATGAAACACATAAAACAGTAGTAACACTTAACTCTATAAACAATGGTAAAATTATCTTCAACGATAAAATTACTGGTGAAACAACAAAGACTCCTATTAATAAATATTATGATAAAACTTGGGATCCTAATGCTCGTAGATATATACCACAATATGTAGATGATGATTATAATGACATAGATACTCCAACAGAAGTTTCTGTTAATCCAGAATTAAAAATCACTGGTGATTCTTCTAGTGTTGTTCAATTGAATAATAATATTGAAAATATGGATATTTCTTTAAGTGGTACAAATCTACATCTTGGAGCGAGAGATAATGTTTTAGATGGAAACAATTTAGATTTGCAATCTGGAACTTTGTCTATGGTGAACAACCAAGTTGGTGTTGCATCATTAAATAACGTAACTCTTTCTGGAAATACTAACTTCGTTGCAGATGTTGACCTAGCTAACGAGCAAATGGATAGAATTACTGCAAACACTTACGGCACTCACCAAGGTAACTTGAACGTTGTTGGTATGAATTTGTTATCTGATTCAACAAAAGATGTTACAGAAATCTATTTTGCTCAACAAGGATTGAAAGACAATGTTGTTAACGGTATGCCAGCTAACAGAGGATACAACCTTCCAAGTTCAGCTCAAACAACATTCTACACTCCTATCTACAAATACAACGCAATTTATGACAACAGAGATGATGGTGGTTATTTCATGTTCTCAAAAGGAGATAAAATCCTTACCCCTAATGGCGGTGGAGGAATAACTATTACTCCTAGTGGAAATTCATCTGATGCATATAACCCTGCTGTACTCGCACCATCAGTTGCCTCTCAAGCTGGTGCAAATGCAACTATGAACCAAACATTCAACTACGCATTCCAAAACTCAGATAACTTCATGACTATTCCATATCTTGAACGTGTCGCAATCAAAACTGCAAACAGATACGCACTATCTCCAACTGGAGATGCAACAGATGTTGGAACTTTCTCACCACTATTCAATGCTCAAAATGAAACATCTAGTGCTTGGGTAAAACCTTATGCAAGTTTTGAAAATATTCCACTTAAAAACGGTCCTAAAGTTTCTAACATTACTTACGGAACTTTAGTTGGTTTTGACACTCCAATAAAATCTATCAGACATGGCTGGGATAGAACTTGGACTGGATATATCGGTTACAACGGTGCGAGCCAAAGATTCTCTGGAGTAGATGCCACTCAAAACGGCGGTCTTGTTGGTGGAACGTTAACTCTATACAAAGGTAACTTCTTCAACGCTACAACCATTTCTTCTGGTGCTATTGTTGGCGACAATAGAACTATGTACGGAACAGATAATTACACTATGCTTATGGCTGGTGTTGGTAACAAAACTGGTTACAACTTTGAATTTAAAGAAGGAAAAATTATCATACAACCTAGTATGCTGTTAAGCTATACCTTCGTTAACACTTTCGACTACACTAACGCTGCTGGCGTTAAAATCAAAAACGACCCTCTTCACGCAATCCAAATTGCTCCTGGGGTTAAATTCATTGCTAATACCAAAAACGGTTGGCAACCATATATCGGCGTTAACATGATTTGGAACTTATTAGACAAATCTAAAGTTTCAGCTGACGACGTTAGATTACCTGAAATGAGTATCAAAC
>QHME01000009.1:0-1765 GCA_003258735.1 Candidatus Melainabacteria bacterium | reverse complement strand
AACGATTCAAAGACAGATATATGGCTTTTGGTCAAGCTATGATTCAAAATGGTGGACGTAATGGTATTTCTCTAACTGCAGGATTCCGTTGGGCTATCGGCAAAGAAGGAAAACCACTTGAAAAAGTTCAAAGGGTAAATAACAAAGTTTCTAGCGTTACTCCTAGAGCAGAAGTGAAAGTTGCAAACAATTCAACAGTTCAACCTGAAAGAAAAATTATTAAACAATTGACTCCGGAACAACGTGTCAGACTAGGCGCAAGACCTCAAGACACAACTAGAACGACCTCACTGGGTTCTTTGAGGCAAATTTAACTAGTTTTTCCATCCACCTACACCATATAATTCTTTCCTGCAATATATGCAACTGCGGTTCGTGTTTTCACTCCAAATTTCCTCAAGATTGCAGCTACATGAGCTTTGGCTGTATGTGTTGAGACTTCCAATACTTCTGCAATTTCAGGATTGTCATAACCTCTACACATATACCACAACACTTGAAATTCTCTTGGTGTTAAAGATTGCTTTATTCTTGCATACTCTTGGTTGTTCGTTAGTTGCTCAATATATTGGTTAAATGCAAAAAGTTCACTTGGCTCTATTTTTAGTATTTGAATAATATTTGCGATTACATTCTCTGGAGGAAAAGCATCACCCTTTTCATATTTATCTAAATCCTCCAATGATACATTTATATACTTGGCAAATTCAGGTTTGGATATCTTTTGTCCTTTTCTCAACTCTTGGAGTTTCAAGCCAAATGATTTATTCAACATTTGTGTTTCGTTTTCCATTTTTATGCCTCAACTTCCTGTTTTTTGAATTGCATATCGTATAGAGTTTTGTAAGCTCCGTTTTCTATTTGTAGAAGTTCATCGTGTGTGCCTTGTTCTGCTATCTCTCCTTGGTTAATCACAACGATTTTATCTGCATTGCGAATTGTTGAAAGACGGTGTGCAATTACAAATACAGTCTTATCTTGCATAAGGTTATCTATCGCTTTTTGTACAATTGCCTCTGCTTTGTTATCTAGTGCACTTGTTGCTTCATCCAAGATAATAATCGGAGCGTCTTTTAAGAAGGCTCTTGCGATTGCAACACGTTGTTTTTGTCCGCCTGATAGTAAAATTCCTCTCTCACCGATTTGAGTATCTACACCATCTTTTAAAGTGGAAATGAAGTCATCCAAATATGCCATCTGAATAGCTTTTTGCATTTGTTCTTCTGTTGCATTTTCATTACCTAGCATAATGTTTTCTCTAATTGTACCGGAGAACAAGAAGTTATCCTGAAATACCACTGCTATACTTTGTCTTAAAGATTTCAAGGTATAATTGCGGATATCTGTACCATCTATTGTAATAGCTCCTGATTTAACATCATAAAAACGAGGGATTAAGCTGACTATTGTTGATTTCCCACCACCAGAGTTTCCGACAAATGCGATTGTTTCGCCTTTTTCTACATTAAGATTAATATGTTTTAGTACAGGAGTATTTTCTACGTATTCAAAACAAATATCTTTGAAATTAATATTTTGTGGATGTCCTTCTAAGACTTTTGCATTTTCGGTATCTTTAATTGTTGGTTGTGCATCTAATAAATCAAAGATTTGTTCAATTGCAAAAAATGAAAACTGTACTGCATTTAAATTATTACCAATATTTTTAACAGGTGTATAAAGCAGGATTAATGCAGTAATAAATGATACAAAGTTACCACTTGTTATTTTGTTTGTCATAATCAAATGTGAACCATAGCCGATT
>QHME01000008.1 GCA_003258735.1 Candidatus Melainabacteria bacterium | reverse complement strand
CTGTTATAAAAGTAACTTCTTCTAACAAATCATCTGTATAGTATGGAGTTGCGCCAAGTTTAGCTGCTGCCTCTTTTGCTTTTTCTACAATGATTTGTTTTCTTTCTTCCTGATCTACAATTACGTGAACATTTTTCATTGTTTCAACGTATTTGTGAGGGTCAGTGATTAGGACTTCTTGTTTGTCGAATCTGTGACCTCTTGAGTATGTAGAAGATTCCTTATCTATGATTTTGATTTTAACTTCTTCGTTGTTCAAGATAGAAACAATCCATTTGATTGGACGAGAGAATTTTTCTTCATTGTAGCCCCATCTCATGAAGTGAGCACCTTGAAGTTTCATAAATATAGTCGGGACATTTTCTTTTAAAAGTTCAGCAATAGATTTTCCTTTGATAACTATTTTTGCGTGAACATAGTTATTTTCAATGTATAAATCGTTTTTTGTCAGATTGTTTTTTCTTGCAAAACCTTCTCCGGCTTTTGTTAGATTGCCGTTTTCATCAAATGCTACTGTTTTGATTGGACCTTTTACGATTTTTTCTTCGTCTGCAGTTTTATTTTCCAAACCATCAACGATTACTGCAAGTCTGCGAGGGGTAGCATACACTTTGATATCTGAAAACTTAACTTTGTTATCATTTAAAAAGTTTGTAAATCCTGTTTTTAGTTGGCTGATAGCCTGTGGAATAAACTTATATGGTAACTCTTCTGTTCCTACTTCTAACAAATAAATACTCATCTTATATCCTTATCTTTTTCCTTTAACTGTTAAAATTATAGTAAAAGCAAAGTTTGATGTAAAGAGATATTCTTTTGAGGGAGTGAAGGCAGGATAGGTGGGAATAGAACAACTAAGTCTATGTCACACTGAACTACTGCTTAGTAAACACCCAAAAACCTTTATTGTTGGTGGACATTATTACCCTGCCTGTTGAAGGCTTTCTTTCTTGTTTTTTTTCTTCCACCACTTCTTTTTTTTTTGCGCAACAGTTTGTGTTTGGGGCTTTTGTTCATTAAACACGCTAGCCATCAATGTTGATGCGTATACTGGAGTAGTATGTGCGTAATCAAATATTATTACACCATTTGCGTTCATTATTCTAGTTTGATAAATTTGTCTGATTAAATCTTCAGGTGCTCCACCCATAAATGTTACAAAGAGTCCGGCATAAAGGTCTGTGCATGGAGCTTTGATTCGCATAACATCATTCATCATAGATGCAAGCATTTTAGGGTCATAAGTCAAAAATAATGGAGTGAAACCGTCGATATAACTGTTAGCAGACCAAGTTCGCCAATCTTGCTGTTTTGAAGCTAGAGCTGATGCCAAATCAGGGAAAATAACTGCACTTATATATACATTTTTTTCCTTTCCTAATTTCCCAACTTTTTTTACAAAATTTGTTATGTTGTTTCTGCGGTATTGGTTCCAGTCATACCAATTAGCATCTGCTGTTGTTAAATCTATTGGGTCAACTCCGTAAACAGATCTAAAATCATTTCTTGCATACTCTGTAAAACCCCAAGCATTTTGGTCGTTGTTTGCTGTTGCGTTAGGATATCTGATATAATCAAGGTTTATTCCATCAGGTTTGTATGTTGTGATTATTTCGTCTAACAATTCAAGCAAAAACTCTTGAACTTCAGGGTTCGCAGGGTCAATGAAATATCCGTTATGCTCTGATACCGATTTGGTTGCCGTTGGAGATGATGCAAATTTCTTTATCTTGTTTCCCCAATCAGGGCGGACTGAAAGGATGCTTGATGGATTAGATTCAGGTGGTTGGTTCCCAACATAGAAAGATTGAAACCAAATGTGGACTTTTATATCGCGTTTGTGAGCTTCTTTTATCCAAACATCAAGAGGGTCAAAGCCTTCAAATTTTTCATTCTGAACTGTAAATCCGTATTTGTTCATTGTTTTGCTAGGAAAAATGGTTTTTCCATGAAAATAAGTTTCCAAAAATACGCTGTTAAAACCTTCGGCTTTGATGTTATCAAGTGTAGCTATTATTTGTTCTTTAGATGTTTCTGTTGGTCTAATCCATGTTCCTTTTAATTCTGTTTTAATATATGGCAAAGATGTCTTGATTGCCATATTGGCTGCGTCAATTGCCTCTTCGGTGTATTGGCGCAGAATAGTGCTGTTTTGTTTTTCATTATCAGCAATTTTCAAATAATTTTCTGCGGTTTGAATATGGCTTTCCGGTAGCTGGTTGTTGTAATTCGGTACGGAACTTTTGTAATAATCAATTATAGATTGAGCTTCTTTAATTTTTGCTTTTGCCTCATACGTATAGCTATCTGATGTTGTGTAAACTGTCAATGTGCTATTTAATATATCAACATACACTTTAGAACCGACTGTAATGTTTTGGGTAATCCAATTTTTGGCGATACCATGGCCGCTTATTACAAGTCCGTTTTTCGGAATAGTAGAATCAGCTCCGCTTAATGAGGTAACTATATTATCTTCCACAATTGCCTCTGTTCCAAATTCGTTAGTCCCTGTGTGGATACCAAAATTTGGAGTGTATACAACAAGTTTATTTGCTCCGCGTCCACCAGGGTAGAAACTTGCACTGTAACTAGGGTCAATAGAATTTATTTTAGTTGTACTTTTTTTGAATACGACTTCTTTAGAGTCAATGTTAAGAGGTGTAAATGCGTTTACTTGTTCTGTTATATCAAGCGGAAAGTTTACCGTAGGGTAATTATCTTCTGCTTGAGCGCAAGAGTTGACTGAAAATAATGCGATAAGTAGAATTGTTAAGTATATTTTTTTCATTATTTTGTCCTTCTTTTGCTATAATATCCCGAGTTTTTATATTTTAATTCTTCAAGTTCTCTAATTTTGTCAGGAAGTGCACTGCTGTTTGGTTTCATTAAATATGCCTTTTTATAATATTGATTGGCTCTTAGCAGGTCGCCCAGTTTTTCGTACATCAAAGCCATTTTGATTAGCACATTGAAATTTTCTTTACTTCCATTTTCAAAAGCTATGTTATAAAAATATAATGCTCTTTTATAATCATCCCTAGAATAATAATATTCCCCAAAGTAGTAGTTTGTATCGGCATTGAGCTTATCTATTTTCAGAGCTTTAAAAAAGTAAGCTTTTGCATAACTGTTTTGGTCTTCATAATCATAAACCCTTGCCATTTGGACTATTGGGTACAAATCCTTTGGGTCAATTTGCGTCAGTATAAAATACTCACCGCTTGCTCTTAATAAAAAATCTTTCTTTTGTTTCTCTTCCCTAGTTGTTAGTGCTTTATTAAAATAGTAATCGGCTTTTTTTAAAGTTTCATCTTTATCAATTTTGGAATAATCAATAAATGCGTCATTATACTTTATTGCACCATATTCTACGGCATAACTCTTATCAAAACTGCAGGTGCTTCCCAAAATAAGAAAAGCACCAAACAGGATTGTTAAAAATTTCTTGTTATAAATCAGAGTATTTTGGCGCTGCATCAATGTTGTGATGATAGAATGAATAATCCTCTGCTGCAGGGTCTGTATATACATACAATTTTCTCCAAAATCTTACAAATTTATTTTGTTTTTTGAAAGCTGTTTCGTCTTTAGTGTAATATTCTTGCCCCATAGCTCTTGCTTTACTCATATTTACCATATTGGTCATTTCTTCAGAGTAGCCGTTGTTTTGCAAAACTGCAGGAGCTGAAGCTTGGTCAACTGAAACTGCAGCACTTGCGATTGTAGGAATTGCTGCTGCTATTGCAATCAGTAATAATTTTTTCATAGTCACCTCTTTTTTATACCTAATTATATTTTTTTTTAATAACCATTGCAACAATATTATAATTTGTTTACAAAAAAGTGTCATATATTATTTGTATGATTTTGTAATAACTTCTTCAAGTTTATCCAAAAGTTCAGCTTCCGGAACTTTTGCAATAATTTCCCCTTTTTTAAATATATAACCTTCGTTTATACCGCCAGCTATACCAAAATCGGCATTTGCAGCCTCTCCCGGACCATTTACTGCGCAGCCCATGGTTGCAATTGTAATGTTTTCATTGAGGTTCTTAAATCTGTCTTCGACTTTTTTGGCAAGTTCAATCAGATTAATCTGAGTTCTTCCGCAAGTTGGGCAAGATACAAAATTAACTCCGCGTTGTCTTAATTTTAAACTTTTCAAAATTTCAAATCCTGCATAAACTTCTTCTATCGGATTCTCTGTTAAAGAAACTCTTATTGTATCACCGATACCTTCGGCTAAGAGTGTACCGAGTCCGACAGAGGATTTGATTAAGCCGTTTTTTAAAGTTCCGGCTTCTGTTACTCCAAGATGGAGCGGATAGTCAACCTTCTGAGCCATAAGGCGATATGCCTCAATAGTTGTCAAAACATCTGATGATTTTAGCGAAATTTTAATTTTATCAAAATCCAAATCTTCTAAGATTTGAATATGTTTCATTGCGCTTTCAACCATTTTTTCAGAAAGCGGAATATCCTTTTCTTTTAAGTCTTTTTCTAAAGAGCCGGCATTTACGCCAATTCTGATTGGAATATTTTGTTGTTTGGCTAAAGTTACTACTTTTTCAACATTTTCACGTTTGCCGATATTTCCAGGGTTTAATCTCAATGCAGAGATTCCGTTATTAATACATTGAATTGCTAAACGGTAGTCAAAATGAATATCTGCAATCAATGGCACAGGTGAAATTTTTACCAAAGTTTTGATTGCTTCTGCTGCATCTTTATTTAATACGGCAAGTCTTACAAGTTCACATCCGGCATTGGCCAATTCTTTGATTTGGTGTGAAGTTTGTTCAATATCTCTTGTGTCAGTGTTGCACATAGATTGAACGCTAATCGGATTATTATTACCGATTTTTACATTTCCTATTGAAATTTCTTTCGATTTTCTTCTTTTTATCATAAAATAATTGTATCACATAAAAAAGAGAGGGAAAGATTTATGAGAATTGCGGTATTATCTGACTTACACGCTAATGTGCAAGCACTTGAGGCGGTTATGAATGATGTAGTTAATCAAAATTGTGAGCATGTTTTTTGTTTGGGTGATATCGCGTTGGCAGGACCTCAACCAAAAGAAGTTACCGATTACGTAATGGCTCAAAATACTTGGACAGTAATTCAAGGTAATACAGATAAGATGATTGCGCAATATGGTCCAGAGGTTATTGATTTTTTAGAGGCTCAATATCCCGTTATGGCAAATGCTATTGCTGACGATGTGTTGGCTTTGGATGATGCGCACAGAGCTTATTTGGCAGAACTCCCTCCAATGTTAAGCTTTGAAGTTGAAGGTTGTACCGTTTTATTGGTTCATGGTTCTCCTCGTGCAAATAATGAAGATATTTTGCCGGAGATGCCAATTGATGTTGTTGAGGAAATTATTCAAGGAACTACAGAAAAATTGATTCTTTGCGGTCATACGCATGTCCCTTGCGGTTATCAAACAAATACAAATCAAACGGTTGTAAATGTAGGTAGTGTTGGACGTCCTATGACACCTCAACCAAAAGCTTGTTATGCGATTGTTGATTTTTCTCAAGGTTCATTTGAGGTTCGTCACAGATTTGTTGATTATGATAATGTTTTAGCGGCTCAAATTATGTCTCAAAGAGGTTTTGTTGGAGCTGATAGACTTGCTGATTTGTTATTAAACCCAATTGAGCGTCATATCTAAGTTTGGTATGTCAATGGAAAATTTGAGTTCACATTTAGCTGATTTGCACGCAAATTATAGGAAAATATTTCTAGAATATTCAAATAGTTTGTTGGCTCAGATTGTTGATATTAGACCAAAAAGTCTTGATGGTGAAATTTTTGATAAATACCCAAAAAACTCTGATGGCAACCTTTGGCAATTGTCAGTATTGAAACTTATAGATAGCGAACTTTCAAAAATACCTAATGAATTACAGGCAGTGAAAGATTTGCGTAAAAATTTTCACTGTGCTTGCTGTGGGGTTTGTTGTAAATTTGCGGTGAGTGAATTTTCGCCAGTTGAATTAAAACAAAAAGCTAATCAGGGAGATAATTTTGCTATTCAATTTATAAAAACTTTTGTTCCTTATGAAAATTTAGATGAAGTCAAAAAAGTTTTTCCCCAGTATGTGGAATTTTTGCAAAATAGTGAAACTGATGGAAAATATTATTTTTATCATTGTCTAAAGGTTACAAGAGAAAACAAGTGTCCAGATTATGCGAAAAGACCGCAAATTTGTCGAGATTTTCCGGATAATCCGATTGCATTTTTGCCCTTGTTATGCGGATATATGGGCTGGAAACAAAAATCTGAAATAAAAATGCTTGAACTTAATGCAAAATCTGAGATTCTACATTTTTATAAAACCAAACTCCTTGAGATTGTCTAAATATTTTTAGCATGTGATAATTGAGGTATGGAAACTTTATCAGGATTAAATTTAAAAGAGATTGAAAAAATAACCGATTCACTTGGTGCGACTAAATTTAGAGCGCGACAAATTCACAATTGGATTTACTTAAAATCAGTTAAAGATATTGATGAAATGACTGATTTATCGAAAAAATTTCGAGAAGAATTAAAAACTGTAGCAAAAGTTACGGATATAAAAATAAAAGTAAAACAGGTAAGTTCTGATGGTACGATTAAATATTTGCTTGAATATCCTGATGGGGATTGCGTTGAAACTGTTTTGATGCGTTTTGATAATCGTGCAAATTTAACTGCTTGTGTAAGTTCACAAGTAGGTTGTGCTGTTAATTGCTCGTTTTGTGCAACAGGTAAACGCGGTTTTATCAGAAATTTATCTTATAAAGAAATCATTGAACAAGTTTTGACAATCCAAAGGGATACCGGATTAAAGGTTACAAATGTTGTATTTATGGGACAGGGTGAACCATTGTTGAACTTGGATAATGTTTTAAAAGCAATGGAATTATTTAATGAGAGTTTTCAAATCGGTGCTAGGCGTTTGACTGTTTCAACCTCTGGTATTATTCCGCAAATTAGAAAACTTGCTGACCTTGATATGCAATCAACCTTGGCTCTGTCGTTGCACGCGTCAAACCACGAAACTCGTAAGAAGTTGATGCAAATTGAAAATAAATATCCTATGGAAGAACTGCATAAAGCATTAAAATACTATGTTGAAAAGACTGGCAGAAGAATTACTATTGAATATCTTTTGATTAAGGACTTGAATGATACTGTTGAATCTGCAAAACAGCTTGCAACATACTTAAAGGATATTAAATGTAATATCAATTTAATTCCTTATAATCCAACAGAAAAGAATGATTATAAGCGCCCTTCAAATAATTCAATTATGAAATTTAAGTCTTTGATGGAGCATTCCGGAAAGAAAGTTACTGTGCGACTTGAGCGTGGAGCAGATATTGATGCTGCTTGTGGTCAATTGCGTGGAAAAGTGGATTAGGGTTGTGTGGTTCAGTATGACAAAAAACTTAACAGTCATTCTGAATTTATTTCGGAATCTCTAATTTATCAAGTATGTTATGTCACCTTGAAATAAATTCAGGGTGACATAGACCTGAGTGTCTAATTATTGTTCATGAAACGGTCTTCTCTCGGCATTACATTTTACCCCTTCACAGGTATTTTTATTTCAAATTGTGTAATTGCTTTGGTTGATTTTGCTAACGTAATTGTGGCTTTTTGGCTTTCTAAAAAATTTTTGCATAGCGCAAGTCCGATGCCACATCCGTTTTTCTTTGTGGTGTAACCCTGTTTGAATATATCTTTTTGCTTTTCTTTTGGAATCGTTTTACCATTGTTTCCAATTTTTATTGTCGCAAAATTTTCTTTTACTTCTGCCAAAATTTGGATTTTACCGCGAGTTTCAATTGATTCTATTCCGTTTTTAATAATATTTACAAGGCAGGCTAAAAATCTACAATCATCAATTTCGATATTTGCACTATTTTTTATATAAACCTCAAATTCAATATCTTTTTCGGTTGCGTATGCTTCACCCATTTCTGCGCTTTTTTCGACAATGTTTTTTAAATCTACAACTTTTGGTGTGTAGTTGTTAAGTGATTTTAAATCAAGCAGGTTTGCTCCAATAATTTTTACAGAATTTTGTATGCAGTTGATGGCGTTTTCGATAGAAGAGTTTTCTATTCCAGATTTTTCAAGGTTTCTTTTAATTATTTGAGAATACATATCACAAATTGAAAGATGGTTTCTAATTTCATGTGATACGTATCTGATTTGTTGTTCAAGTTGGTCTTTTGTTAATTCTATAGTCATAATACCTCTAAAAATAAAGGGTTCGGCTAAAATAGCAGAACCCTTTTACTATATCTGTCAGATTATTATACTGCACTCATAGCTTGTGTTTTTGCTGTTTTGTTGCCAGTTTTGAAACCATGGCTGATTGCGTATAATACAGCGTTTGTTCTGTCATTTACTTGTAATTTTTGGAAAATATTATTTACGTGAGTTTTAACTGTAGTTTCAGAGATAATTAGTTTTCCTGCAATACTCTTGTAGTTAATTCCTTCGGTTAGAAGTTCTAAAACTTCATTTTCTCTGATAGTTAAACTAGATAGCAAGTTTTCGCCTTCTGTATTTTTTGATTCTTCTTTTGCTGTAGTTTGGAAGTATTCGAAAAATCTTGTAGAAAGCACTGATGGAAGATAAATCTTACCTGCCGCAACTTCTTCAATTGCATTGATAAGTTTAACAGATGCCATTGTTTTTAGAACATAACCTTTTGCACCTAATTTCATTGCTCTGTAGATTAAATCTGAATCGTCATAACCGCTCAAGGCAATAATTTTTGTTGAAAGATTTAGTTTTTCGATTGCTTGAATAGTTTGTAAACCATCTTTTTCAGGCATATTAATATCCATTAATACAACGTCAGGGTGATATTTTTTTACTAAATTGATACCCAAGTTTGCACTTGTTGTTGTTCCTACTACTTCAAAGCTGCTTTCAAGGTTGATTAATTCTTTTATCCCTCTCAAGTGATTAGCATTGTCATCTATAAGTACAACTCTCAATTTTTTGTTAAAATCTCTCATTATTTTATTCCCCCGCGTTTATTTAATGTTGCTCTCTACACTTTATATACTAATCTTTTTAGAGGGTTTTTAAATCCATGCACTGATTGATTATTGATATTTCCAAGATTGAAGGACTAATCTAAATCTTTTGATTTAGAAAAACTCTCAATCATGCTCTAAATCATGCTTTGACCGCATGGTTGATTAATTTGAGTGTCAAATTTTTAATAATTTAATCGGAGGATGTCAGAAATAAAAAAATACGACAAAAGTATGGGGTGCTAAATAGTTAATTTAAATACCCTTCTAAATGCTCAATATAAAAGCCCCTGAAAGAATCACAGAGGCTTTTTATATTGTTAGTATTGAAATTTAGAATAATGGTTTTGATGAGCGTACAGATTTTGTACCGTCTGAGCACATTTTTTTATCAGGTGTACACACAAGGTTTTCTTTAATATACAATGGTTCTTCAGTTGTTGTTTTAAGGGTATATTTACCGATTTTACACATTTTTCTGTTTGGTGTACACCAAACAGAAACCTTGATTGGAGATTGCTCAGGATTTGTAACATTTTCTAATATTGCATTCGCTGGCAAAATTGTACCTATTGTAATTAGTGCTAGAATTGTAAATTTTTTCATACGTTATTCTCCAAGTAGAATATTATCAATTAATCTTACACCGCCGACTTTGCAAGCAATAAATACTCTTGTTTGGTTGTCTGCGGTTTTCATTTCATCAAGATTTTCTTCATTCATAAATTCTAGGTATTCAAGGTCGTGGTGCTCATTTAAGAATTGGTAAGCTGTTTCTTTGAGCGCCTCAACGTCTGTTATACCTTTTTTATAGCATTGTTTTATGTTGTTTAAAATTTTACTTAATGCAAGAGCCTGAACTTTGTCTTCTTCTGATAGATATTTGTTTCTTGAACTTAGTGCCAAGCCTGATTCTTCTCTTACGATTGGGCAAGGAATAATTTCTACAGGTATGTTTAAATCTTTAACCATCTTTTTTATAATGATTAACTGTTGAGCATCTTTTTGACCAAAAAATGCATAATCAGGTTGGACTATGTTGAATAATTTATTAACAACTGTGCAAACTCCATCAAAGTGACCAACTCTTGATTTTCCACAAAGTTTATTTACATAGAAAAATGGTGGAATAACGTAAGTTAAAAAGTCGTTTGTTCTCATTTGAGTATCTCCGTACATTTCATTAGGAGATGGGGCGAATACTATGTTAACACCAGCATCTTCGCATAATTTTTGGTCTGCCTCAAGTGTACGAGGATATTTGTCTAAGTCTTCTCCGGGACAAAATTGGATAGGGTTTACAAATACAGAAACTACTACTCTATCGCATTTTTCGACAGCTTTTTTTATTAGACTAAGATGACCGTTATGAAGAGCTCCCATTGTTGGAACTAAACCAACTGTCAAACCTTCTTTTTTCCATTGTTTAACTTGTTCTCTTACTTCCTTTATTGTGTGTAATAACATATTTCCTTCTTTCTGTTGTGCTTACGTTTAGTATGGGGTATTATGCACAACGCTTATTTTTATTAAAAAATTTCCTCCTCATTAGGAAATTTTCCACTTTTCACATCTTCATCAAATTGTTTTGCGCAATTTCGTATCAAACTTTTCATATCTCCATATTTACGTGCAAATTTTGGTTTAAATTCTGAGAATTTTCCAAATACATCATCGCAAACAAGAACTTGAGCATCACAATATTTACCGGCTCCGCAAGATATTGTAGGGACGCTAATATTTTCTGTAATAAATTTGCCGCACTCTTGTGGAATCATTTCAAGAACAATTGCAAAAACTCCTGCTTTTTCAAGTTGTTTTGCCTGTTCTAAAATTTTTTCGGCTGCTTCTTGGTTTTTCCCTTGAATTTTGTAGCCACCAAGCGTATTCATAAATTGGGGGGTAAAGCCCAAGTGACCGATTACCGGTATTCCTGAATCAGCGCAACGTTTAATCACTTCTAAAATATATTCACTGAAACCTTCAATTTTAACACCATTTGCACCGAATTTAATCATTTGACCGCAATTTTTTATGGCAGTAGGTATATCTGTGTGATAACTTAAAAACGGCATATCTGTTATAACCATTGCATGGTTTACCCCTTTTGCTACAGCTTTGGTAAATATTGACATTTCTTCTACTCCGATAGCATTTGTTGTCTCATATCCAAGAGCTACCATAGCAAGGCTATCTCCAATCAAAACGACATCAATACCTGCCTCATCTATATATTTTGCGGTTGAGTAATCATAAGCCGTAAGTACAGAAAATTTTTCGTTAGATTCTTTATATTTTCTTAGTGTGTTTACTGTTATTTTTTTTACCATAGCGCAAATCCGTTTTCTTTATGTTTATTTGAAAAATCCTGAAGATTTCTTTTGACTTTTTCTGAACCAGTAATACAAAGCTCTGGCAACTCTGTTTGAGCTGTGTCGTACAAGTCCTTCTTTGCTGTCTTCGATAAGTTTTTGAGCATATACTCTAATACCCATTTTTTTAACTTCTGCTATATCAAGTTTTACTGGGTAAGAGTTAGATTTCTGATACTTATCTGCCAGTTTTTCAGGTAAATAATCGTTTACTAATACTGCATCAACTATTTTGTTAGAACCGGCATGTTGGATTAATGCTTTCAAGTGATCTGAAACTTTGTAATTATCAGTTTCCCCAGGTTGAGTCATTATATTACATACATAAATCTTTTTAGCTTTAGATTTAACAATTTCTTGTGCAATTTCCTTAACCAAAAGGTTAGGTATAACACTTGTATACAAGCTTCCAGGTCCAAGAACGATAAGTTCTGCATTTCGGATAGCTTGGATTACATCTGGCAAGGCTTTACAATTTGCAGGTTCAGTGAATAATCTTTTTATTTTACCGTGAGCTTCCGGAATAGTAGATTCACCGTGAATAATTCTGCCATCTTCCATTTCTGCAACAAGTTTCATATCATCTAATGTTGCAGGTAATACTCTACCTCTGATTGATAAAACTCTTGATGATGCTCTGACAGCTGAAACCATGTCGCCTGTAATATCGTATAGTGCGGTAATAAACAGGTTTCCAAAACTATGACCTTCAAGTCCTGCACCGTTATCAAATCTGTATTTGAATAATTTATTAACCAAATCTTCATCATCAGCTAATGCGGTGATACAGTGTCTGATATCTCCAGGAGGCAATATACCCATTTCTTCTCTAAGTCTGCCTGAACTCCCGCCGTCATCTCCAACTGAAACTACTGCAGTTAAGTTATTCGTTATGTTTTTAACTCCGCTAAGCAACATAGATAAACCTGTTCCGCCACCAACTGCAACTATTCTTGGTCCTCTGTTTAATTTTCTTCTCTTGTATAAATTTTCAAGAAGTACATCATTGTTTCTATCTTCATCAATGTCCAAAATGGATAAGTTTGTTTTTTGCCAGCCTTTAAAAAATATAGCTGCACCAATCATAACAATACCAAAGGCAAGCCATTCTGTTGAAATTTTAGTTGCAATTTTACTGATAAATTGCATAGTATTATATATTGGCTGTAAGTCAAACAAAATCAATACACCAACAGTCATGAACAATGCGCCGACAAAAATAAGTGCAAACCATCTTTTTACTTGTAAGCCTGGAATTAACCAGCCTGCTTGTTTTGGCATTTTTATTTTCTTAATCATACTTATCCCTTTTTATATGTAATATTAATCAACCCAACCTGATTTTTGAGCATTTTTGTAATTGTACGGCAAAGGTTCAATTATTCCCCTAGCTTGAATTACCAAGTCTTTAGCATTTGGTAATTTGTTAGAGAAGTGAATTGAATCCGCTCTTACAATTGTTTTCCCACCAACATTATTAGAAACTTGTGAATTTTGTAATAAGTCTTTTAATCTTTGGATAGATACATTTGTGTTTTCCAAGTCCCTTGCAGAAAAATCAATATTTCCATTAGTGTCATAAATCTTTTCAAGGTGAACTTCATGAGCAACTTGGAGATTTTCTTCTTCTCCGACTTGCGCCAAATTATCACCTGTTGCACCATAGTATATCAACCATTTTGAGCATTTCTTGATTGCTCTTGCAATAGTTCTTGATGTTTCAATATTTTCGGCAGCTTGTCTGTACATTGCACCGTGTGGTCTTACATGTTCTATTTCCATGCTGTAAGCTTTTGCAAATGTCATGATTGCACCAACTTGGTACATAACAAGTGCTTCAAGCTCATCAGAATCAAGTTCCATTTGCCTGTAACCAAATCCTTGAATGTCATCAAAACCAATGTGTGCACCAACTACAACATTTTTAGCTTTTGCTTCTAAAAGAGCTTCTTTGATTGTAAGTGGGTCACCGGCATGAAATCCGCATGAGATATTAACTGAGCTAACGTAGTCTAACAGTCTTGATTCTGTACTGTTTTTATAGATACCAAAGCTTTGAGCCAAGTCGCAGTTAAAATCTATATTTTTAATAGCTTTTCTCTCTAATGTATTTTGCATATTTTTTTCAAATCCATATTAAATATATCCCATTTTATTATACACGCTCAAGATAATAAATCTATTCCTTTACATATTTTTAATACAAAGATTTTTCAAGTAAAAGGTTCAACGAAAGAATGCAATAAGTTAGTTATTGTTAATTGTCTTTCTGAATTTTATTTAGAATTTCTAATGGTTTACTATTAACCATTTGTAAACTTTACTTGATTTTTTATATTTACCGTTGTACTATGGCTCTAGTCGAATGTAAATCAATATTCAAGTTTGGAATCTTGAAGGAAAGAGGTAATCATGAAAAAAGGAATTCATCCTGATTATAAGAAAACTACAATCAAATGTGTTTGTGGTAACGAAATCGAAACAGGTTCTGTAGTAGAAGGTTTGACAGTTGAAATTTGTAACAATTGCCACCCATTCTATACAGGTCAACAAAAAATCTTAGACTCTGAAGGTAGAGTTGAAAGATTCAACAAAAGATACGGAAAGAAAAACTAATAAGTTTTTAATAGCTTTAAAAAGACCATCTTTTACGGATGGTCTTTTTTTAATCCTTTAATTTAAGTACGGTTTTTAGTATTTTTAGTAGTATAGAATTGGCTTTTTTTTCACAGTGTGTGGTATTTGCTATATATATTTTTATTTGTTCTTTAAGGTTAAATCGTTTATCTTGACTCATGATTGTATACTATAATATACAATTATGTATTTTACAATAACCTTTATTGAATATTAGAATAATTTATCATTATAGAATGGATTATAAGAGTTTAAGTAAGAAGTTTGGAAACAGATTAAAATATTATAGATTAATGCAAGGCTATACTCAGGAAAAACTGGCAGAAAAGTTGGGTGTAGATTCGCATTATGTCAGTGATATTGAGTGTGGTACAAGAAATATCACATTTAAAACTCTGTGGAAGTTAATGACAGCTTTGGAGGTAGAGCCTTCAAAATTGTTTACGTTTGATTAATCTTTTGCACATGTTCTATGTTTTGTCTATCATGCAAAAAAGGATAGTAAAAAGGAGTATGGGTAATGGAAAATAATAATAAACCGATAGTAAATTTGATATCAAAACCTGATAATATGCTAAAAACGATTTATACAGCATGTAGAACATGCTATAGTGCAGATTATCCGATTGATATTTATGAAAATGCAACTGATGAAGAAAAAATGCTAAAACTAATCAAAAGGGTTATCGGTTCAGGTCATTACTCAACAATTGAACATATTCAGGTAAGCTTTGCTATCTCAAATGTATCAAGAGCATGTACGCATCAATTAGTAAGGCATAGACACATGTCATTTTCTCAAAAATCTCAACGATATGTAAAAGAGAAAGGTCAATTTGATTATATTATCCCGCCAACTATTGAGAAAAATCCTGAATTAAGGGAGAAATTTATCAATTTTATGCGACAAATTTCAGACCAGTATCAAGAGTTTGTAGATGCAGGTATTCCTGCGGAAGATGCGCGTTTTGTTATGCCAAATGCTGCGGCAAGTTCTCTTGTTGCAAGTTTGAATTTGCGTGAAATGATTCATCTTGCAAATTTACGTTTGTGTACAAGAGCGCAATATGAAATCAGATGTCTGGTAAAAGGTATGTGTGATGCTTTAATCGTTGAAGAACCTTGGTTGAAAGAATACTTGGTACCGAAGTGTGAAAGATTAGGTTTTTGTGATGAAGATAAGTCTTGCGGACGAAAAATTACAAGAGCAGAACTATTAGGGCAAGGTAAGTAAGCGATATGAAAGCATTAATACAAAGAGTAAAAAGCGCATCTGTTACTATTGATGGTTTATTGTATTCAAAAATCGGACAAGGTTTGCTCGTTTTCTTAGGGGTAGAAAAAGGTGATGATAAACTCAATGCGGAAAAACTGGCGGATAAGCTTTCGAAACTTCGAATATTTGAGGATGAAAATGAAAAAATGAATCATTCTATATTGGATATAGAGGGTGAAATGCTTATCGTGTCTCAATTTACCTTGTGTGGTGATTGTAAAAAAGGAACACGACCAAGTTTTGACAAGTCAGCACCACCACAAATTGCGAATGAGCTTTATGAATATTTTATAAGTCAGGTAAAATCTTTTAATATACCTGTCCAAACAGGCAAATTTGGTGCTATGATGGATGTTGAGCTGATTAATGATGGACCTGTTACTTTTATGGTTGAAAAATAAATAGTTCATGGTACTTGCACATAATCAAAAGTCATGTTAAAATATAACAGTAAGTTATATTTTTTATTTGAAATCGATTTATATTGTGAGGATGTTACCTTAAATTTATTTTTATTATGAGTTATTTTTTAATTAAGAGGCTTTTATTATGTATGTAAACAAGTGCATTAAGTGCGGTCGTGAGTTTGAAACAAAAAACCCTAAAAGAGTAATTTGTCCGGATTGTTTATACCCAGACAAAAAAATGATGGTTAGTGCCGATAATACTGGTTCAGATACCCCTTCTTCTCCAGCTCCTGCAAGAAGTCAGGAGCAACAAGCAAGAAGTAGTTATTCAACAGAAAACAGACCACAATTCTATAGCAGTTATTCAAGTGGTGGCGACGATAATAGTCAAAGACCGTACAGACCTCAACGTCAATATAATAACCAAGGTGGATATAGCCGAGATAACAGAGGTTATAACAATAATCGTCAAGGTGGTTACAACAATAACCGATATAACAACAATACTCAAGGCGGCTATAATAGAGATAACAGAGGTTATAATAATAATCGTCAAGGTGGTTATAACAACAATCGTTACAACAATAATCAAGGTGGTTACAACCGTGATAACAATAGAGCTGGCGGTTATCAACGCAGACCTCAAAATAACAGATTTAATAACAACAGAAGACCAAATAACAGAAATGCTGCTCCAAAACAATTGTTGGTAAGTAGAGAACAACTTGAACAAATAGAATTGTTATACAAGTTGATGTTGCCACTTCCAAACCCTGATGCTCACGAAGTTATTGGTGAAAAAATTGGTTTAGAACCAAGAAAAGTATTCTTTGGAATAAATTTGGTAAGACAAAAAATGATGTTGCCAAAATTGCCGTTCCCTAAACGTAAATTGGCTATTACACCTGACCAATTGAATGCTATTAAAATGTTGTATGAGCCATTGTTGCCATTGCCTCCAATTGGTTGTCACAAGATTATTGCAGCGCAATTAAAAATGGATGAATGGAGAGTTCACGTAGGTATAGGTTTGGTTCGTGCTCAAATGGGCTTGGAACGTTGGAATCAAGACAGACCTGATGCTCCTGAAGAATTTAAAAACCAAAAAGCAGAGGCTGATAAGGCTGAAAAACCTGTTAAGAAGACTACAAAAAAGGCTACAAAAGCTAAAGCAGAAGAAGTTCCTGTTGAAACTGAAAAAGCTGTAGAGGAAACTCCTGTTGAAGAAGCTCCAAAGAAAAAACGTGGAAGAAAGCCAAAAGTAGTTGAAGATACTCCTACGGAAGAATAGTTATGAATAAATATGTATCAGTTGGAAAAATTGTAAATTTCCATGGAATTAAAGGTGAAGCGAAAGTCGGTTATTCAAAAAATCAGCAAGACTTTTTTACATCTTTGGATACTGTTTATTTAAAAGATAAAGATAACTATACATCATTGCATATTCTATCTGCAAAACCTTTGAAAAATATGATGATTGTCAAATTTGAAGGTATTGATTCAATTAATGATATACTAGAGTTAAAAGGTAAGCTTTTGTTTGTGGAAGAATCTGTAATTAGAGAAAATCTAAATGAAGATGAATTTTTGATTGACGAGCTTGTCGGACTTGAAGTTTTTGATAATGAAAATGGTCAAAAGCTTGGATTTGTGATAGGAGTTTCTAATAACGGTGCAAGTGATTTAATTTCTATTAAAACAAATTCAAAAAAGATTTCTCTAGTTCCATTTGTTAAGGCTATTGTGCCTATTGTAGATATCAAAAACAAGAAAATTATGATAAATAATATCGAGGGACTTTTGGAATGAGGTTTGATGTTTTAACTCTTTTCCCTGAGATTATCGAGTCTTATTGCAATGTGAGTATTATGAAACGTGCTAGGAAAGGGGACGTATATTCACTTAATACAATAAATCCACGCGATTTTACATTGGATAAGCATAACAAGGTTGATGACACTCCTTATGGTGGTGGTGCAGGGATGGTTTTGATGCCACAACCTTATATAGATGCTTATGATAGTGTTGAGAAACTTGAAAATTCAATAACCATAATGCTTTCTCCTCAGGGAGAACCGCTCAACGAAAAACTTGTTTTAGATTTAGCCCAATATGATCAAATAATTATGCTTTGTGGGCATTATGAAGGATTTGATGAACGAATCAGAGAAATTATTAAACCAAAAGAAATTTCTCTTGGGGATTTTGTGTTAACAGGAGGAGAACTTCCTGCTCTTTGCCTACTAGATTCTGTGAGCAGAAAACTAAATGGAACTTTAGGTAAAATTCAATCAGCAGAAGACGATAGTTTTTCCAATGGACTGTTAGAATATCCGCAATACACTAAACCACGTGATTTTAGAGGATATAAAGTCCCGGAAGTTTTGTTAAACGGTAATCATAAAGAAATAAATGAATTTCGTCAAAATCAGCAAATTGAACGTACGAAGCTCCGTCGTCCTGACTTGTATGAAAAATGGAAAGAAAATAATTAGTCTTTAATACTGCGGTAAAATTTATACATCAAACGCGTCAAATTTTCGTTATTTTGCATTGCGCTGTTCATTTCTTCAATCAGGTCTTTAATTGGAGCATTTGCCTCCATCATAAAAAGTTCACTTGGAGTAATTTTAAGGACTTTCAGTATTTTTTCAAGATTTTCTGCAGACGGATAATATTTGCCGTTTTCAATATGGCTTATACTTGAAGTATCGAGTTCGACCAATTCTGCCAATTTTTCTTGAGTTATACCTCTAGTTTTTCTGATTTTTAATTGGGTTGTAAAAAACGTGAAGTAAAGAATCATTTTAGGTGAAACCGACCTGCTTTTAGTCATGCTGAACTTCCATGTTATGACTTAATTGGACCGCCAGGGACACCAAGTCCAAAGAAGTTTTTGATAATTTTTGCAATTGCATAAACTCCTAAACCTCCTGCGCATGCTTTTGCAGGCATTCCTTTAGTCAATAGTGCACCAAGTCCCAAGCTAAGTGGTATTACATTATCTACAAGTTTAGAATTGAATCCTTTGATATATCCGATACCAGAATTGAAAAACCTTCTCCATCCTTGGTCAAGTTCCATTTCGTAAGCTTTATCTTTTATGCCTTCTGAAATTTTGCTCATATCAGTCAGGTACATATCATTGTTCAAATAATATGCTGCAGCATTTGCATCTTTTTCACTGGCATAAAGGTCAGCTTGAAGTTTGCCGACATAATGTGATTCGTATCCGACAGCTGCCAATGCGCCAATTCCTAATCCTTTTGTGATTAGTTTCATTGGGCTTTTAAATGGACTTGTTAAACTTGAGATTATTGTCATAATTATGCCTTTTTACTTTCTTGTTTTTGTCCTTCTTTATTAGAAGATTCTTTCTTTTGATTATCTTTTACTTCAAATTCTTTTTCAACTTGTTTTCCTGACATTTTTAATAGAATATTGCTTGCATCTACCGCGTCTTGTCCGTATCCGTCAGATTTTTGTTGCATTTTTTGAAGCACTCCAACTGTGTAATCATCACCTGTAACTATTCTTCCTTCAAGAGCTGACAATGCAATTAATCTGATTTCTTCTGATGGGTCTTGCAACATCTTGTTAATTAATGCTGTCAAAGCTTTATCATCATGTCTTGATTCATCTTCAGCCAGTCTTGCATAAACTTCTTTTGCAGCATTTAATCGAACTTCTTTTTCTTGGCTGTTTAAATAACTTTCAAGATTTCTTATATAATCGTCAGTCAATTCCACAATTTTTCTTTTTTCGGTTTTCTTTTTATCTCCGTCATTGTTTGCAGAATTTGCCTTGTCGCCATTTTCGGCTTTGTTTTCACCATTTGTGGTTGTATTATTGTTGTTTGTTGTTGTGTTATTGGTAGTCGTTGTGTTGTTGTTATTATTACCAATTGTTCCGTTATTTGTACCGTTGTTTACGTTACCGTTTTGTTCTCCATTATTAACATTACTGCCACCACCAGCTTGTGGTGTTGGGGCATTTGTTGTACCTGCCTGAGCTTGCGCATTAGGGTTGTAGTTTGGGTAAAGTCTTCCATCAGCACCTACTGTTCCGGTGTAATATCCTGAAGGATAGCAAGGTATTCCACAATTACAACCATTTTGAGCATAACTGCCAGCACCAACTCCGCCTGCTCCGCCAACTGTCGGATTCATAATTTGAATATTAACAGCAGAGGCTGTTGGAGGTGTAGCTTGCGGTTGTGGATATTGTGGGTAATACATATTTTGAGGTGGCAAATAACCTTGCGGATACTGTTGTATCGTTGGTTGTTGAACTTGAACAGGAGTTTGTACTTGTTGAGTTTGATTATTTATCGGATTTGTTGCACCTGCTATATTACTTTGTGGTTGAATATTACTTTGATTTGAGACTTGCATAATACGTAACTTCCCTAATTTCTACCTATTATATAAAAGTATTTATTTACATGTTTTTTGCTTTAATGTAAAGTTTTGTGAATAAGATGTTTGTTAAATTTCAAATATAGTCTGTTTTTTTACTCCAGAGTTAGAAAATTTACTTGCCTTTTTGTTTTTTGTCATGTATAATTTTTGTGTAGATTGAGGGTTTACGAATAGTTGTTCGTAATGGATGTTGTTCCCTTGATAAAAGAAAGAGATTAACTCCTTTAGATGAGTCCAACGGAATTTAATTACAAGTATATAAAAGATAACGCAAGCGCTGGTAGTTGGCGTCGAGGTTATGAGTACCATACAAAAGATATGGTTTTTGATAATTATCCTGAAAAGAATTTTTATATGGGTAAAGTAAAAGGAAATTTTCAGGATCATTATAATACAGATTTAATTTTCAAAAAAAATAAAGTTGAAGCAAGATGTAATTGTCCATTGAAAGAAGAGTGGTGTAAGCATGCTGTTGCGGTTGCGCTAAAAGCTATTGATGAGCATGCTTATGAAGATTGGCTTGAAACAAAATTTGGTATGGAATTTGATTTTCCTGATGAAAATACTGCATTGACAACTGAACCTACAGGCAGTTATATTTTTCATTTTAATCCGAAAAGAAAAGCTAATTTCTTCTCAGTTTTAGTGCGTTCAAGAGAAACCGGCAAAATCGTAAGACAAATTGAACCGATTTTGCGTGCCGTAATTGAAGCTCAAAAACAAGATGCGAATTTTGAATTAAATGATTCTCAAAAGGTTGAAATCATGATTTTTCAACAACTTTTGAAAATTTCAAGGCAAGATAAAAAAGCCGGTTGGTATGATATTCCGATTTCAAAATTCGGACCTATGTTTAACTTGTTGTCAAGAGCGGATGAAGTCTTGGATGAAAAAACAAAAGAGCGTTTGAAATTTACTGATAAAGAATGGAAATTGGTTCTTTATGTAAATACTTCAAATACTGCAGGAACTTTGCTTTTGTCTTTGGAATGGCAAAGACCTGATAAGGACGATGTTTATCCGTTTGAGGAAGTTCGATATTTTTCAAGACATTTGAAATGGGGCAGATATAAAAACATAATTTTCCCTACAAATGTTGCGATTCAAAATATTCCGCAAAATATTACAAAATCATCTTTTACGGATTTGAAAGACTCTGAAGGTGGAAAATTTATCTATGAAGATTTGCCAAAACTTCAAGCTGTGATGGATGTTGTTGTAGATGAAAAAATTTCAAAATTGATGCTTGAACAAAGACCGCCGGTCAATGTTGTAACAATGGGTATAGATTATGACCAGAGTTTAAAAGCATCATTAGACTTTGAGTATGATGGTGTCAGAGTTCCGTATTCAAAATCTAATACTGATAAAACTCAATATATTACGGTTAAAAAGTCTGATGAAGATTTAATTTATTGGGTAAAAAGAAATCCTAAACATGAAAATGAAGCGTATGCAATGCTTTTGGCTTGTAGATTTGTGCCTATGCAGACAAATAATTTGGCATTGGAAAAAGAAAATGCAATTGATTTTTACAACTATTATTTGAAACAAGCCGGTGAAGGTTGGAGATTTGAAGAAAAAGATGATATGTCGTTTTTTAAATTGATGGATCAACCTTTCAAATTGTGCGCAAAAATTGACTTTTCAGATGAACAACCTGACAGTTTTGATATAAATATTTACGGTCAAGCCGGAGATGAAATTATCAACTTTGATGAAATTTATGAAACAATTCAAAGCGGTGAAAAATACGCACGTATAAGGAGCTTGGGTTTTGTTGAATATCCAGCTCAAAATATTTATTCAATGATGAGGTCGTTTAACTCATTTGATGTTTATAGAAATCCTGATAACAGATTTACCGTCAAAACGTATCGTGCTGGGTTAATCAACGAATTGAAAAACCTTGGTGTAGAACTTATTTTGAGCGAAAGATTTAAAACTTTCTGGGAACAAATGTCTACTTTTTCAACCGTTGAAGAACTTACTTTGCCAAAAGGTATAAATGCTGAGTTCCGTGAATACCAGATGAAAGGTTTTGGCTGGTTGTGGTTCATGTATAAATATGGATTGAATGGGATTTTGGCTGATGATATGGGGCTTGGTAAAACTTTGCAGGCTTTGACGGTTTTGCAAAAGGCGAAAGAGGAAGATGGACCGATGCCAACCCTTGTTATTGCTCCTACAACGGTTGTGTTTAACTGGGAATCTGAAATCCAAAAATTTGCTCCGACTTTATCTTGTTTGAAGTTGCAGGGTGGAGAAAGAAAGCAATTCTTTAAGAAAATTCCTGAATATGACGTTGTAATTACAAGTTATGCTTTGGTTAGACGTGATATTGCGAAATTAAAAGATGTTAATTTCCGTTATATAATTTTGGATGAATCTCAAAATATCAAAAACGCTACATCCCAAACAGCACAAGCGGTTAAGCAATTGAACTCTCAGCACAAATTGGCTCTTTCAGGTACTCCGATTGAAAATAAACTTGAGGAATTATGGTCAGTATTTGATTTCTTAATGCCTGGATTTTTGTTTTCGATGGCTGATTTTAATTCGAGATATGTTAATCCTATTATGGAACGTCAGGATAAAATTGTTGAAAAACGCTTGAAATTGCAAATTTATCCATTCATCTTGCGTCGTATGAAACGAGATGTAGCAAAAGATTTGCCGGATAAGGTTGAAAATATTGCATACTGTGAATTGACAGATGACCAAAGAGACTTTTACTTGCAAGTTCTTGATAGTACAAAAGAAGAATTATTCAAATCTATTGAGCAAAACGGACTTGAAAAGAGTAGATTGTCTATTTTCTCAGCTCTTCTTAGAATGCGTCAAATCTGTTGTCATCCAAGGTTGTATGACAAAAATAATGTTAAAAATGTTATTTCATCAGGTAAGTTTGAAAAACTTAAATCAATGTTGGAAGAGATTATTGCAGAAAAACATAGAATTTTGTTGTTCAGTCAATTTGTTGATATGTTGGATATTATCAAAGTATGGCTTGAAAAATCAGGTATTAAGTATGAATACTTGACAGGTAAAACAAAAGACCGTCAAGGTGCAGTTGAAAGATTCAATTCTGACCCTACAATACCGATTTTCTTAATCAGTTTGAAAGCCGGTGGTACTGGCTTGAACTTGACCGGTGCAGATTATGTAATCCACTATGACCCATGGTGGAATCCGGCTGTTGAAGATCAAGCTACAGACCGTGCGTATCGTATCGGACAGACCAAAAAGGTATTTGTTTATAGACTTATTACTAAAAATACGGTTGAAGAGAAAATTCAAAAACTTAAAACAATTAAACGTAACCTTGTTGATAGCGTAATTTCTGTTGATAGAAATATTACAAAATCACTTACTATGGATGATATTAGAGAAATTTTCTCTGTTGATTAGCACAGTGCAAGTATTACTGAAATTTTAGAGGAGTTATTATGGTTGGGTTATATCAACAAGAATTTAATGATTTTTATGAACAAAAAATAAAGCCGATTGTTGCTCCGTATGAAAAGAAACGTGTAAGTCTTGAGTTCAAGAAGGCTGCTGCGGTAGCATTTGGTTTTATAACCATAATGTTTTGCGGATATTTGTTAGCCAAAGACAATTTCTTGGGCTGTATTCTGCTTGTACTTATCTTAATACCATTTCTTTATGTTTGGTTTTTGGAAGATCAGTTTCACAAATCTTTTAAAAAAGAAATAACTTCTAAAATATTGTTACTTTTTGGAAATTTATATTTTTCAGATTCTAAAAATGCAATTCCTTATGGTGATATTAAAGCTTGGGGACTTTTTCCATCTTCAGAAGGAAAAACAGATGATGACGTAATTATTGGTTTATATAAAGGTTGTAATTTTTTAATAAACGAATGTGGGTTATATCACATTGAATCTCGCAGATCTAGTTATAGTGGGAAAGCTCGTCTGGAGCGAGTTTATGATTTTAGTGGTTTGATTATAAAAATTCAAATGAAAAAGAATTTTACTAGTCAAACTTTTGTTGGTATCTCTGGCAAATGTAGAAAACCGAACAAGTTATTTCAAGAGGTGTTATTAGAATCGATTGCATTTATGCGTAATCATAAAGTCTATTCAACTGACCAAATTGAGGCAAGATATCTATTGACTACAGGTTTTATGGATAGACTGTGCAAGCTTGGTGATAATTTTAAATATGCTGTTGCAACCGTGGGCGGAGGACTTGATTCTACAAATCAAGTATCATCAGCTTTATCGCTTGCTGATTATACGATTGGTGATGCAAAAGATGATGCTGTGGCTGTGGCGTTTGTTGGGGGTTTTGTTTATCTGTTTGTGCCAAAAGGAAATGATTTCTTTGAGGTTGATACAAAAAGAAGTTTATTTGATGCAGAGCAATATTATACTATATACAAACAAATCAATTCAATTTTGGAAATTATTGATTTTATGAAGTTTGATAAGAATTTAGGTATGTAGAGCGGACTGTGAGGCTAAATTAATCTCATGTGTATAATATTGTTACCCTGAGTTTTAGTGTATTCTAGTTTTCAGGTGGGCTAGTGAGCCCACCCTACTTTATCACTTTACAACTTGTTTCCACTACAGTCCCGAATAAAATTTATCTAAAAGAAAGCTGGATTGCTTCGCTATCGCTCGCAATGACGATATTAAAAATATGTAACGTCATTGCGAAGGAGTATGTAGGGTGGGCTCACCAGCCCACCTGTAAATTTTGTATTGTTAGAGATTCTGAATAGGATAAAATCTAAGCCAAACAAGTTGGCAAGATTTTTAATCCTTACAGAATGACATAATTGAGCGTATTATCGCCTCAACATTTTTATCTGCATCGACAGCTTGGGCTTTGACTGCCGTCTCTGCAAATATAATATCCATTTTTCCCACAATATGCAACTCCACCGTGATGTGAGCAGCAACCACTTCTTTCTACTGTTTGTGGTATTACGTTTTGAGAAACTGCAACGTAGCTGATACCTGTGCTGATAACAAGTGCTAAAATTGATAATGCTAAAAATCTTTTCATATTTTTATCCCTTTTCTAATCACGTATATAGAAACATGGCTTAGCTATTGTTTCTATTAGCCATGTGGACAGTTTTAGTTTTTGGGTATAAGAATTTTTGCCTCAACATTTTTCACTCCATCAATTGAGTTGTTAAATCCGTTTAGTAATTCGGCAGAGGTTTGTGCGTTATAAAATTTTCCGCTTGTTACAAGTGCGGTACATTTTAGTTGCTCCAAATCCTCATCATTTTGAACGTTGAAGGCGATTACATCAATAGAAATATCTCGTCTGATTTTGATTAAATTCATTACAAATGTGCAAGGGCTTTCATCGCAATTTTCTCCACCATCAGTCAGTAAAATTATATGTTTCTTACCTGAAAAGCCCATAAAGTCATATTTTATGGCTTGCTTTAATGAAAATGTAATTGGTGTCATTCCACGTGGTTTAGCTTTTTGTAGATTTTGTGCAATATATGGTGCATTATTTTTCAAAATTGGGCTAATCAGTGTAGAGGCTCTACAAGCTTCCATTGGAGTAAATCCCATTTTGTGCCCATATATTCTCAATCCTACCCATGCATTTTGCGGTATTTTGGGCAAAATTTCTTTCATTGTATTTGTCATCAAATCTACTTTTCGCGAACCTTCAAGAGGTTCTGTCATACTGTTTGAAAAATCTAGGATAAATAAAATTCGCTCTCCTTGCTCAGATTCAAAATTGTTTTTAAATTCTTGCGGAGTGTGCAATCCGTATTGAGATGGAATTGTTGGCAAACTCAGAAAACACAATATTAAAATGCTTAGTAAAATTTTATTCATACAAGAAGTTTAAATATGTTTAATCTGAATTTTAATTATACATATTGGCGGTTTTTGTGTGTAAATTTTTGAACTTTATATTTAATTCTGCTTGTAATATTATTGAATATATAAGGAAAAGGAATAGTATATGACTACAAATAGAGAAATTATAAAACAAGCAGAAAAAGATTTAAGAGAACAATTTGAAATAATTGATGAAATAAGAGATGCAAATCAGGAAAAAGTTTTACAAGCCTTTATTGATAACAGGGTTGCTCCTGAGCATTTTTACACTGTTTCAGGTTATGGACATGATGATTTGGGACGTGAAGTTTTAGACAAAGTTTTTGCTCAGGTTTTCAAAACGGAAAAAGCATTGGTAAGAATTCATTTTGCATCAGGGACTCATACTTTGGCTTGTGCTTTGTTTGGAAATTTGAAATACGGTGACAAATTGTTATCAGTTGCAGGAACTCCTTATGACACAATGCAAGAGGTTATAGGGACAATGGGAGATGAAGAAACAAGGCGTTCCTCTCTAATCGGAAATGGTGTTTTGTATGATGAAGTTCCATTATTAAATGGTACTGATATTGATTTTGAAACTTTGGAAAAAATGGTTGATGACAAAACTACAATGGTTTTAATTCAACGTTCAAAAGGTTATTCGACACGAAAATCTTTAACAATTGAAACTATTGAAAAGATATGTAAAGTTGTAAAATTTAAAAATCCCAATTGTATATGTTTTGTTGACAATTGCTATGGCGAATTTGTTGATTCAAAAGAACCAACAGAAGTTGGTGCAGATTTAATGGCAGGTTCTTTGATTAAAAATCCGGGTGGTGGAATTGTAGAAGCAGGCGGATATATCGCCGGTAAAGAATTATTAGTCGAGCGTGCAGCAACAAGATTAACAGCTCCCGGTATAGGTAGTGAAGGTGGAGCAATGTTTAACCAACACCGTTTAATGTTTCAAGGTTTCTTTATGGCTCCATCGGTTGTTGCAGATGCCGTTAAGGGTGCAATTTTAGCATCAAAAATATTTGATGAAATCGGTTATGATTCTTCTCCGAAATATAACGAAAAACGTACTGATATTATTCAAAATATTACATTTGGAGCTCCTGAACCGTTAGAAAAATTTTGCAGAACAATTCAATCATTATCTCCAATAAACGGATATGTTACTCCAATACCTGAATATATTCCTGGTTATGAAGATCAAGTTATTATGGCAGGTGGAACATTTATTGAGGGATCTACTATTGAGCTTTCAGCTGATGGGCCTATGAGGTCTCCTTATGTTGCGTATATGCAAGGTGGTTTGAACTATTCGCATGTGAAAATTGCTCTTACAAAGTTTTTAGACAAAATAAATTCCAAGAACTAATGTAAATAAATGTAACAGGTAGATAAAAGATATATCAATTTTATATAAAGTAAATCCTTAATTAATATGTAAGCAATGTGTGCTTTATTCTAATTGAGGATTTTTAATGAGTGAAGATTTTAAAATTAATGGTAAAAGTTTCGATTTTTCTCAAGTTTCGAAAAACGGAGTGAAAAAAGATAAATCAATAGAAGATAACAAGGCTATGAATCTCATCTTTGACAAATACAATACAACAAAAGATGATAAGTTAGATTCTAAAGAATTAGTGCAAATGCTTGCAAATGTTAAAAAATATGATTCTGGTGGCAATAAAGAAATCTCGGATAAAGAGTTTGAAGCTTTGGCTAATGACTTAAATAAAGGTGCTGACGAAAATTCTAAAGTTAAAGCTGATGATTTGAAATCATTCTATTCTCATGTCTTAGAACTAGGAAATAGTGACACTGAAAAAGTTTCAGTAACTGATGTTGAAAAAGAAGACTCATCTGGAGAGGATGATAATAAAACATATACCTACACTGTCCAAATGGATGAGAGTTTTACAGGAGTTATCAAACGCTCATTGCAGGCTAAAGGTATAGAAAATCCAACAGCTGAGCAAATTCAAGAGGCTAAGGATAAGTTTAAAGAAAATAACCCTGACACTGTAAAAACCGCTAAAAACGGTGTTGAATTTTTACTTGTTGGGGCAGAAGTAAAGCTTGAAGGTGAATTGGAAAATAAAAACAATTCACAAGAGCAAATAGATGCGTGGGCTGCAAAATACGGTAAAGGTGCAGCTGCAAGAGCTGGAAGTTCAACAACTGCCGGCGGTTCAGCGGATGAAACTCAAGGTTCTAATATCGATAAAAAGGCTAAAGATGCAGGGTATCGCAACACTTGGGGTGATGGTATCTATTACGATGAGAAGAAAAAAGTCCACATGGCTTATAACGAAGAAACAGGTGAGTTTGAAGAAATTCCGAATTTGAAATATGTTGGAAATGATGGTTCAAAACGTTATGAAATTAAAACTGCTGATGGTTCAGTAATTTCTACAACAACTGATAGTGAGGATAATGAAACAGGAATTCAGGCTCGAAATTCTGAAGGAAAAGCTTATCTGAATAAAGATTATGCTGCAAAGAAAATAGGTTTAAGAAAAACTTATAATGACAATGTTTATTATAGTGAGTCTAAAAAAATGCATTATAGATGGAACGAACAGACTCATACTTATGAACCTTTGCCAGATGTAAAACAAATGAATAAGGATGGAACATATTTCGACTCACAAGGTCATAAAAAGAAATTTGAATAGGTGATTAAGTTCTTTATCTGAAGGAACTTGTCCTTAAAACTATTATTGTCATTCTGAACTTGTTAGAATGACAGTAAGTTTTTGTAAAGTTTTATAACCTACCTGAATACTTACGTATGTATGAAATTTTCCATGCCTAGAGTTTGGGTACTGTTCAATTTTTTTTTTGTATGTTACAATATCAGGGCACATATAAATGTGTACATGAAAAATTTAGTGTATAGAAGTTATAAGAAGAAGTGAGGTAAAAATTATGGCATTACCAAATGTAGCGTATTTTTCTATGGAAATAGCTATGGACCAATCCCTAAGCACTTATTCCGGTGGTTTAGGATTCTTGGCAGGTTCACACATGTTATCTGCAGGCTACCTGCAAATGCCTATGGTTGGGGTTACAATGTTGTGGTCTTACGGTTATTATGATCAACGTATCGACCATTCAGGAAATGTTGAAGTTGCATACATTAGAAAATATTATGATTTTCTAACAGATTGCAATGCCGAAACAGAAGTTGATGTTTTTGGTGAAAAAGTTAAAGTTAAAGCATATTTAGTAAAACCTGAATTGTTCGGAACTTGTCCTGTTTACTTGTTGACTACAGATATCGAAGGTAACAGCGACTGGGCTAAGAGTATTTCTTACAAATTGTATGATGGTAACGAAAAAATCAGAGTTGCTCAAGAAACAATTTTGGGTATTGCTGGTATTAGAATCCTTCAAAAAATTGGTTACAACTTTGATGTAATCCACATGAACGAAGGTCATGCTCTTCCTGCCGCTTTTGAATTGTTGAGACAATTCAACGGTGACTTGAATGAAGTTAAAAAACGTACAGTATTTACAACTCACACTCCTGTTGCTGCTGGTAACGAAGTTCACTGGGTTGATACATTGTTAGAAGGCGGTTTCTTCGCTGGTGCATCTCGTGAAACTGCTGTAGCTTTGGGTGGTGAAAACTTCTCATTGACAGTTGCTGCTTTGAGAATGTCAAGAATTGCTAATGCTGTATCTCAATTGCATGGTCTTGTTGCTAACAAGATGTGGGAATGGGTTGATGGTAGATGTCCAATCAGAGCTATCACTAACGCTGTTAATCTTCAATATTGGCAAGATAAGAGGGTTAAAGAAGCTCAAAATGATCCTCAAAAATTGTTAGATGTTAAACGTGAAATGAAATCAGAATTGTTCAAATATATTGCAAATGTTGCAGGTAAAAGATTTGACCCTGACGTTTTGACAATTACTTGGGCAAGAAGATTCGCAGATTACAAACGTGCTTGGTTAATCTTGATGGATAAAGACAGAATCGGTAAATTGTTAGATGAAAACAAAGTTCAAATTATCTTTGCCGGTAAATTCCACCCAGATGATGTTATGGGTAAAGAAATGTTCAACAAGTTGTTGAATCGTTCTCACTCATTGAAAAACGTTGTTGTTCTTCCTGGATATGAACTTCAATTGTCAGGCATGTTGAAACGTGGTACTGATGTATGGTTGAATACTCCATTGAGACCATTTGAGGCATCAGGTACTTCAGGTATGTCAGCAAATGCTAATGGTGCAATTCACTTGTCAATCTTTGATGGTTGGACTGTTGAAGGTACTTTCTCAGGTATTAATGGTTATGCTATTGAATATCCTGAAATTAACGATGAAATGTCATGGGAAGAAAGACATTGGAAAGATCACAAGTGCTTAATGAGCATTATTGAAGACCAAATCATTCCAACATACTATGATAACAAAATGGAATGGGCAAGATTGATGCGTCAAGCTATCAGAACATCTGAAGCTTACTTCAACTCTGATCGTATGGTTATTGAATATTACAATAGATTGTATAAACCAATTGCTCATGACGATGAATGTACTGGTGAAGACAAGCAAGAAATGAAGATTACGGAAGCTCCTACATTTGATGCTTGGACATTCTCTAACATTAAGTAGTTGAATAAAAATCAAAAATTGAACCAGAGTCGATAAATTTATTGACTCTGGTTTTTAATTTGATTGGAATATAGTGCACAGAAGTCTGTCAGTAGGTTGGCTTTACCAAGCCGACATTGATTTTTTAAGGTGCCCACCCTACTTTTATCTGAGCTGATTTGGCATCTTACTATTAACGCATAGGGCTATGTTACCCTACATTTATGCAAACATATCAAGTTTTGCATCAGGTAAAATTCGTTGAATTATTTTACACATATCAGGTTCAATTTTATGTGCAGCAATAAAGCAAGCCTGTTTTAGCCAAGGGAAATTTACCACTCCAAATTCATTTTCATAACCTTTTAGTCCAATTTTTCTTAACTTGCGAGCCTTTTCTTGCATGTAAAAATGTTTACCATTTGGCACATAGCAATCTTTGTAACCAAGTCTGGTGTAGCCGTTGTATTTTAGCATGCGTGCAACTGTGTTAATTTCATCAAAACTATTATATTTTACAAAAATTCCTTTAAATTTCGGAGCATTAGTATTGTTACTTATTTGCATAAGCATAGTAAGTTTGTAAATATAAATTTTTGCTATCTATTTTACTCTAGAAAAAACTTCAATATCTACGTCATCAAAAGTATTCGTGTTAAAGTAAGCGCAAGATGCAACCATAGAAGCATTATCTGTACAATATTTCATTGCAGGTGCATTTACTCTGAAACCTTCTTTTTCTAAATCGAAAACTTTTTTTCTTATTTCTGAATTTGCTGCAACTCCACCGGCTATTACGATTTGTTTGTAACCTTTTTGACTAGCTGCTTTCCTAAGTTTTTTTACTAAAGTAGATGATACATCTTCTTGGAAACTTGCACAAATATCTTTTACTATATTTTCTGGTAATTCTTGGTTTTCTTCTGTGCAGTATTCTTTTTTTAAATTTTTAACCAATCTCAATACTGCGGTTTTTAGTCCGCTGAAACTGAAATTGAAACCATCAACTTTCCCTTCCGGTAACTCATACGCGTGAGGATTGCCTTGTTGAGCAAGTTTATCAAGTCTTGGGCCTCCGGGATACGGCAAGCCGATAAGCCTTGCAACTTTGTCATACGCCTCTCCTACTGCATCATCTATGGTTTCTCCTAAGATTGTTTGTTTAGAATAGGATTCAACATCAATAATTTGAGTGTGTCCACCACTGACTAAAAGAGCCATAAATGGAGGTTTTAAATCAGTATCAAGATAATTAGCGCAAAGGTGCGCGTTTAGATGGTTTACACCGATAAATGGTTTATCATGGACTAGAGCAAGTGTTTTGGTTGCGTTTAGACCAACGAGTAGGCAACCAACCAAACCAGGGCCTACAGTTCCAGCAAAGGCTGTGATTTGCTCAGGTTTCATTCCTGATTGTTCAAAGGCTTCTTGAACAACTATATTTATTGAATCCAAGTGTTCACGTGCTGCAATTTCAGGGATAACTCCACCAAATTTTTCGTGAGTTTTAATCTGAGAAGCTACGATGTTTGAAATTACTTCACGACCGTTTTTTACGATAGCGCAAGCCGTTTCATCACAACTTGATTCAATTGCCATAATATAATTATCATATCCTGAGTCAGGACCGATTTTTACACTTTTTCCACTAAATAAACATTTCTTTTCCATACGTTCATTCTACTACAAATGGGGGCAAATGTACATAAAATATTACCAAGGATAGTCTTTTGGAATTTTCCAACTGTTTAGCTGAATATGAATTTGCAAGGCTTGCAAGTGAACAATCCGGCAAAAAGTATACAGTTTTTGGCATTTCTCAAAAGCATGCTCGAAATTCCATCAAATATGATGAAATGAAGTTTTTTGCTAAAGTCTTAGGGTATGATTTGAAGTTTGAAAAAATCGAAGAGTAGGGAAGGGTATTTAAACACATAGGTCATTGAGACCCTGAAACGAGTTCAGGGTGACACTTAGAACAATATGTCCTATTAGAGATTCAGAACAAACTTATGAATGAAATAATATATTAACTTTTGTAACAAAGTAGAACGTATATGGCAATTATATACTCTTGAAATACTTTATTAATATGTAAGCGATAAGCAAGCAATAAAACAAGATTAAATAAACACGAGACATAAATTATACACTACCTACTACACACTAACCTTCTACACACGAGGAATTGAAAAAGATTCCAAACTCTTTCTTAAAGAAAGGGTTTTTTTTTGTTTAAAATTTTGAGATATGAAATTTTACAATAAAAAAGCGAACATTTTACAGATGTTCGCTTTTTCTGTCTATAATTCTTTAATATTTGGAATTTCGTTAATGTCACCTGTTATTTGTACAAATGTGTTACCATTTTCTTGCATTGTATCTTTTCGATAACGACCGAAGATTTCTTTTCCGTTTGGTTTAGTCCACCCCATTGTGTTAAATTCTTCAATGGTGCGTAGTCCGGTTGGAGTTTGTGTTTGATTTTGGATATGACAAAATTCTTCACCGTTAGGTTTGCTTTGCATGTGGCAAACTTCAAAACTATCACCTGCAGCACTTCTTGTTACTGAAATTTCTTTTTTGTTACCTTTTGCATCAACTGTACCTTTTGTAATTGTTCTGTATAGTTTGTCCGATTCTAGGTCTGTGACATCTCCTAAAGAATGTGTGATACCTGTTTCTAGGTTTTTTACATCTACAAAAGAACCTTTGAAACCTTCATGAGCTTGTCTTATTTGAATACTTTGAATTGGACGTTCGTTAGCTGTTTTTGTCAATATTGTGCGAACACCATCTTCTAATGCTTGATAAATTTTGTTACCATTTGGGGTAATTCCAGTAAGTCTTAATGTCATTTTCTTATACCTGCCTTTTATTTGTTTTCAATATAAACTCTCTGAATGGTAGAATTTGCTATTTTTTTTTATTTATTTTACAAACCTTAATTATTTCTTAATTATTCAATTGTCTATGATACTTGATTACTTTTTTTGTTAATGCTAACATCAGCATGTTATAGTAGTAGGAAATGTTACACATAAAGAAGGAGTAAAAACTTATGGTAAACGTAGCAATTAACGGTTTTGGTAGAATCGGCCGTAACACTTTGAGAGCCGCTATCAAAGAAGGTATTTTCGAAAAAATTAATTATGTAGCAATCAATGACCCAGGTCTAAAACCTGAAGATGCTGCTAGAATCTTCAAATATGATTCAGTTATGGGTAAATTCGATGGTACTGTTGAAGCTTATGAAGAAGGTATTATCGTAAACGGTAAAAAAATCAAATTCTTCGCTGAAAAAGACCCATCTCAATTACCTTGGAAAGATTTAGGTGTTGAAGTTGTTGTTGAATCAACTGGTTTCTTCACAGATGCAACTAAAGCTCACGCTCACATCGATGCTGGTGCTAAAAAAGTTATCATCTCAGCTCCTGCTTCTAACGAAGATAAAACAATCGTTTTGGGTGTAAACGAAAAAGAATATGACCCAGCTAAACACAACGTTATTTCAATGGCTTCTTGTACAACTAACTGCTTAGCTCCAGTTGCAAAAGCTATCAACGAAAAATTCGGTATCGTTAAAGGTTTGATGACAACTGTTCACTCATATACTGGCGACCAAAGAATTTTGGATGCTGGTCACAAAGACCCTCGTAGAGCTAGAGCTGGTGCTTTGAACATTGTTCCTACAAAAACAGGTGCTGCTAAAGCTGTTGCATTAGTTCTTCCTGAATTAAAAGGAAAATTGGATGGTTTCGCAATGAGAGTTCCTACTCCAGACGTATCATTGGTTGACGTTGTATTCGAAACTGAAAAGAAAGTTACTGTTGAAGAAGTAAACGCTGCTTTGAAAGAAGCTGCTGATGGTCACGTATTGTGCTATTCAGATGAACCATTAGTTTCAACTGACTACATCGGTTCTCACCAATCTTCAACTGTTGACTCATTGTTAACAAGAGTTATGGGCGACAACATGGTTAAAGTTATTTCTTGGTATGATAACGAATGTGGTTATTCTACAAGATTAGCTGAAACTACATTGATGGTTGCTGAAAAATTATAATTGATTTTATAATTTTGGAAATTACAAAATCGGTCAAGATTAAATATCTTGACCGATTTTGCATAATATGATAATATTTGTCTGTGCATCATTTTTTAAAAGGGTTTATCTTATGAAAAAATATGTTGTAATTTCAACAATGATACTATTAGGACTTTCTGTATTCGCAAATGACGGTAGACTTCCAGGTTCATCTATTGCTGATACAAAGTTGCAAGCAGATACAATTGGTACAGTATATGCAGCATCTTCTTTTGTATTGAAATCTAATTGCTCTAATTTTAATATTACTAATACGATATTAAAGTCAAAACCTGAATACAACAAAGTATATCAAGGAAAACGATATGCCAGTAGTAAATGGAAAGAAGATTGGGTGGTTAATGCCTGTGGTCGAAATGTAGTTGTTCCTGTTGAATTTATTCCTGATAAAACGGGATTAGGGACAACTTTTATGATAACCCCAGAGAATATTCAGGTAAAATAACAATCAACTGCCACACCGAACAGCAGGAACAGTGAACGAAACGACATGGAGTCATGTTTAAAGACAGATGTGCTCAATTAGGCTAAAACAAGCCTGTAGTGCCATATAACTCGGGAGTCCAATACTTCCTTATTTTACAACCTTATTCAAACCATGTGGTTTATCGACATTGCGGTGAAGGCGAAGGGCTGTGTTTAGTGCCAACAATTGAATCATCACCGCGATACAGAATGTTTTTACAAGTGGTTTTTCGCATTCAATATTTAAGTTATAAGTAGATTTTACCTGATTTGTGCGGTTTCCGATAATGAAAATCGGAGGATTGTAGTTATCTTTAATCTTATCAAGATTTTTGATTGCAGTATATGTCAAATTGTCATTCAAAACATATATCAAAACAGTATTTTTGTTATTGAGAACTGCAACATGACCATGCATAAATTCTCCAAGAATTGCAGAAGTCGCATTCAAGTATGATGTTTCTTTTATTTTCAATGCAGCTTCTTTTGCTAGTGCATAGGATTGTCCATCAGCAGTAATTACAATATTTTTGTATTTTGATAAGAATTTAGCCAGTTGTTTAATTTTAGGTTGTAATTTGTATGTCTCAGAAATAAACGATGGAATAGATTTTAAGTCTAAAATGTAGTCATAGACATCAATCCCCTTATTCTGAGCGAATTTTAGGGCTAGCAATGTTGAACACAGAAGTTGAGAAGAAAAAGATTTTGTTGCTGCTATACTTTTTTCTTCTCCTGCGTGACAGGCAACTTTATAATCAGAGGCATTCCAAATTGTAGAATTTTCTTTATTTGTTATGCATAGAGTTTTTACGCCAAATTCTTTAGCTTTTTCCAGTGCACTATTTGTATCGGTTGTTTCACCTGATTGAGTTATGAAGATGTACAAAATTCCATCTTGGTGAGCTATAGTTTCTTCTAATAAAAATTCACTTGAATAAACAGCTCTAGCCTCGATTTTTGAAATTGAACTGAAAAGTTCTGCTGCGTATCTTGCGCAATGGTAAGAAGAACCGCTCGCAACAATTATAATTCGGTTTATGTCATGAGGTACATCAATATTAATTTCACCCTGTTGTCCAAGATATGCATCTAAAATAATTTCCGAAATTTTGCTTTGTGCAAGGATTTCAGCTTCCATACTCGTTCTTTTGTGCTTTGTAAAATTAAACATATTATCTTCCTCATAATTTTAAAAAAGGGCACAAATCTAGTATTTGTACCCTTTTGCAATAATATTAACCGATTATTTCTCTCAACAATTCATTAACGGTTTTAGGGTTTGCTCTGCCTTTAGTTTCTTTCATAACTTGACCGACAAAGAATCCTAACAAGTTAGTTTTACCGTTTTTGTAAGCTTGAACTTGAGCCGGATTTGCATCTACAATCTTTTGAACGATTTCTTTAATTGCGCCTTCATCAGTGATTTGGCTCAAACCTTTCTTTTCAACGATTGCAGAAGCCTTTGTACCATCTTTCATCATTTCGATGATAATTTGTTTTCCGATGTTGTTTGAAATTGTTCCTTTTTCAATCAATGAAATTAATTCAGCAAGATTTTCAGGAGTCAATTTTGTATCAGTAATTTCAATGTGGTCTTCTTTTAAATATGCTGCAATTTCGCCCATAATGAAGTTTACTGCGATTTTTGGAGTTGCCCCAAGTTCTAGGACTTTATCAAAGAATAAAGCTAAGCCCATTTGTTCAACAATTACGTTAGCGTCATATTCGCTCAAGCCTAAACCTTGATATCTTGCACGTTTTTGAGCAGGAAGTTCAGGCATAGAATCTTTAATTCTTTGAACCCATTCTCTTGAAATTTCTAGTGGCATCAAATCAGGTTCAGGGAAATATCTGTAATCGTGAGCATCTTCTTTCCCTCTCATAGAACGAGTCTCACGAGAGTTGTCATCCCACAATCTTGTTTCTTGAACAACTTGACCGCCTTCTTCAACTATTTCAATTTGTCTTTCAATTTCGTATTCAATGGCTCTTTGCAAAGCAGAGAAAGAGTTTACGTTTTTGATTTCTGCACGAGTACCAAACTCTTTAGAACCCTTTGGCATAATTGAAATGTTAGCATCACATCTCATAGAACCTTCTTCAAGGTTACCATCGCAAACTCCGATATATCTAACGATATCACGAAGTTCTTCCATGTAGTTACGAGCTTCTTCAGAACTTCTCATATCAGGTTCTGATACGATTTCAAGTAGCGGAGTTCCAGCTCTGTTTAGGTCAACTAAGGAGTAGCTTGAGCCAGCAAGCCCATCTGCACCTGCGTGAACGAGTTTACCTGCATCTTCTTCTAAGTGAGCTCGAGTGATGCCGATTCTCTTTCCGTTGATGTCCAAATATCCGTTTACACAAATTGGTTCATCATATTGAGAAATTTGATAACCTTTTGGCAAATCAGGATAGAAATACTGTTTTCTGTCAAATTTGCATCTTGAAGGAATTTCGCAATTCAATGCTAAACCTGTCAAAATACCCATATTAACACACTCTTTATTCAATACCGGTAAAACCCCAGGCATACCCAATGTAATAGGGCTAGTTAATGAGTTTGGTTCTTGACCAAATTCGTTTTTATCCGGTGCAAATATTTTTGATTTTGTTTTTAATTGTGCGTGTACTTCCAAGCCGATTACGACTTCGTACTTGTCTCTTAATTCTTGGTCCATATTTGTACAATCTCCTTATTTGCCTTAATTTTACCACAAATGACCAAATGTTGCAGTAAATTTCTGTAACATTATATGAAAATTTTATAGTTTATTTTTTGCAAAAATAAAAAACGGTCGAAATTTCAACCGTTTTTTATTTATATTATTTTGAATATTTTTAAATATTTAGAACGAATCCACCTTTATCAGCATTTTTAAGTGCCTCACCATCAATTTTTGCCCTTAGATTTTTGATATATTTATAAACATAATCTCTTGGCAAATCTAATAATGTAGCTAAATCTTTTGCATAAACGATTTTGTTCTTGTGAGCTGCAAAGTAGTCAAATACTTTTTGTTCTCTATCTGTCAAAGCTTTTTTGAATACAACTCTGATTTCGTCTCTTAAAGAATCACCTGTTTTAGTATTCTCAATAGCTTTTTTTACAGTTTCCAATGTCTTTTCTGCTTTTTTAGCTTTAGCCTTTGGCGCAGCCTTTTTAACTTTTTCTACTTTTTCTTTTTCAACAACTTTTTTAGCTTCAGTTTTTGAAGTATGCTTATGTTCTTTAGCAGGTTTAGCATCATCCATTTTCAAGCTTTGAGCAGAGAATGGTGAAACGTAAAGTTCTTTTTCCTTTTCATAAGCTCTATCTGCAATTGCGCTAAGTCTTTCAACTTTATTCCCTGTCCATTCCGGTTCATTAGAAACAACAGGTTTGCCGTGTAAGACGATATCAATAAGGTCATTAGTTTCTTTTTTTTCTTCTACCTTTTTCCCTAATCTAGCAGCGAACTCCTCTAATGTAATCTTTTCTAATGAGCTTCTCCATTGTTTAATCTCTTCCTTGCTCAAGTATTCAGACATTCATTATCTCCTTACTAAAAACTATTCTTAAATATATCCGTTTACAAATCTAAATTTAGCATAAACCATGCTCCATGACTCAAAATGTTTCACAACGTAAATTTTTTTGATATTTGTAAACTTTTTTACAAAAGTTATTGATTTTATTCATTTTCAAGCAATCTAGTGCTAATTTTGCCAAATTTTGCTGATAAATTATCAATAAAGTGGATAAGATATAATTCTGGTTCTAAATCTTTTTGGTCGAGGTCAATAATTGCACCCCATTCAGCTCTACCATGGTGAGCTGCTATCATTTTGGCTACTTTTTTGAACCCAGCGTTCATACAAATACAAAATCCGTATTGAGAGTGTGAAATCCATTCTTCCCTAAATCCTTGAGCATAATCAATTAAACCAGTTTCGGTATCAATTGTGTATTCAAAAATTTTGCCAAAATCGTGTAACAAACAGGCTGCATAAATTTCATCTTCGTTTGTTTTGTATGTAAATTTTGCCATATTTAATTCTGCGAATTCAGCACATTCGACAGTGTGAACCAAAAGTCCGCCAATGTAGTTGTGGTGCATAAGTTTTGCAGCAGGCATAATTTTAAATGTTTCTTTATGAGTTTCAAACAAATTAGAAACAAAGCTTTTTAGTTTATCATCTTTAATTTTTTCTATATAATGTTGAAGTTTTGTCCAATATTTATCTATTTCATTTGGTTCAAGACCGAGTTTTGCCTCTTTTACCAATGCAAGAGCTGAGATTAAACAATTGTTGTATTTTTCGTTGAAACTTGCAGAAACAATTTGTACAAGGTTTCCTGTTCTGAAAATCTTGCTATCAAATCTGTTCAGGGTTTCTTCCCATAAAATACAATTCAAAAGTGACTCATCTTTTGTATTTCTTAATTGGAGTTTTCCCATCTTTGAGCCGGCTTTTGTGTCTCCGATAGAAAAAACTACGACTTCATAAATATCTTCTGTGTTAAACATTATTTTTCCTTTATTAATTTTTGTCTCTGTTGATAATTTTTTCTTGTCCCCAAACGAAAGAAGAACGAATTTCTTCACCTGTTTTTTCAATCAAGTGGTTTGCATTTTCTTCTCTCAATTTTTTGAAGTTTTTGCAACCTGTTGCCATTTCTTTGGTAAATTCTTCTGCAAATTCGCCTGATTGAATATCCTTTAAGATTTGACGCATTGCATTTTTAGATTCTTCACCGATAACTTTTGGACCGCGGGTCATATCTCCGTATTCAGCAGTATTTGATATTGAATATCTCATATCAGCAAGTCCGCCTTGGTTTACCAAGTCAATAATTAATTTCATTTCGTGTAGAACTTCAAAATATGCCATATGGCGAGAATATCCTGCTTCGACAAGAACTTCAAAACCTGCTTTCATCAATGCTGAAACCCCACCGCAAATTACTGCTTGTTCGCCAAATAGGTCAGTTTCAGTTTCTTCTCTAAATGTTGTTTCAATTATACCTGCACGTCCGGCACCGATTGCTGAAGCGTAAGATAGAGAAATTTCTTTTGAATCACCTGATGGGTCTTGATAAATAGCAATAAGTGAAGGAACACCTTTACCTTCCTCATATTGACTTCTTACAGTGTGTCCAGGACCTTTTGGAGCAACCATAATTACGTTAATATCAGCAGGTGGAACAATTTTTTTGTAATGAATATTAAACCCATGAGAAAACATCAAATATTGACCTGCATGCATATTAGGTTTGATTTGATTTTCATAGACTTCTGCTTGTAATTCATCAGGAATTAAAATTTGGATGATATCAGCCCATTTTACGGCATCTTCAATAGTCATAACATTAAATCCGTAGCATTTCGCTTTTTTATCAGAATTTCCGCCAAGTCTAAGCCCCAAAACAACATTACAGCCGGAATCTTTTAGGTTCATAGATTGTCCATATCCTTGTGAACCAAATCCGATAACTGCTATTTTTTTAGACTTGATTAAATCCTGATTAATATCTTTGTCAAGATAGATTTTTAAATCTTCCATAAAACACCTCTCATTTCCCTAATGGTTTCATTCTATCACAAAAAACTAAAGTAAATAGGAAAATTTTTTACGTAAATCATTGTCTAAAATTTAATATTTTAGGCTAAGTCATAAGTTTTTCTTGTTATTCTGAATGATATTAGTTCTTCTTATTTATAAATTTTGGTAAAATTTCAAAAACATCACCGACAATGCCACAATCTGCAATTTCAAAAATTGGAGCGGTCTCGTCATTATTTATTGCTATAATGTAGTCAGAACCGGTCATTCCGACAGTATGTTGAATTGCACCGGAGAGCGCGCAAGCTATGTATACTTTGGGATGGACTGTCTTTCCTGTTTGACCGACTTGAATTGAAACAGGAGCTAAGCCCATTTCAACAGCTCCGCGGGTTGCCGCGACTGTTGCACCGATACTATTGGCAAATTGTTTTAATAACTCAAATCCTTTTTCGTTTTTTAAACCTTTGCCGCCAGCAACAATTATTTCGGCAGAATCAAGTTCATTTATCTCTAAATTATTTGTCTTGCAGAAATTTAGGAGTTCTACTCTGTTTTTTAAACATTCAATATTAGCAGGACAAGATATTAATTCAGTATTTTTAATGGTTTCAGGGTGAGTGATTTTTAAAACATTTGGGCGAACAGTTGCCATTTGTGGATAATTTTTGCATAAAATTGTAGCCATTAGTTGACCGCCAAATGTTGGACGTGTTGCGGCAAGTTGTCCTTTTTCATTGATATCAAGCTCTGTGCAGTCTGCTGTTAATCCTGTGTTGAGCGCTCCTGAAACTCTGGGCGCTAAATCTCGTCCTTGATTAGTTGCTCCAATAAGTAAAATTTCAGGTTTTACAATACCTACCAAATTAACAATTAATTTCGAATAATAATCCGTTGAATAATCTTTGAATACCTCGTTTTCAAAGTAATAAACCTTGTCTACGCCCATATTTTGAAAAGATTCTTTGAATGAGTTAATTTGATTAGGTTTAGTAAATATTACAGCATTGACTTTGCAATTGTTGAGTTTTTGGGATAAGTCTTTAGCTTTAGAAAGCAGTTCAAAAAATACAGGGTGAATATAATTGTCCCTTGTAAGTTGCGCGTAAATTAGAATACCCGTATGTTCATTTTTATCAGTCATTTTGAACTCCTAATGATAATAATTTTTCAGATAACAAATTTACGCTATCATCAACATTCATTTTGAATTTTTGTGCATTATGTGTTGAAATATTGCGAAAAGCTTTACTTACATAAGTTGGTGAGCCTTTTATGCCAACTTTGTCCGAAGTTAAACCAATATCAGTCATTGTGCAAGTTTTTATTTCTTTTTTTGATGCGGAAATTACTCCTTCAATTAGTGGTCTAGAAGGTTCAAAATCTTGTTTCATTACACATATTAATGTCGGTAATGATGTTCTGATTGTTTCAATTCCATCATCGGCTTCTCTTGTCAATGTTAGTTTTTTATCCGTAAAATTCACAAAATCTTTTACATAAGTAACTTGTGCAATATCTAAGAAATTTGCAATACTTGGTCCGGTTTGCGCAGTATCACCATCAACTGCAAATTGTCCGCAAATGATTAAATCGAAATCAGGTAACATTGTGCGAATAGCTCTTGATATGGTTAATCCTGTAGCATAAGTATCTGCGCCTGCAAATTTTTTATCTGAAATTAAAATTGCATCATCACACTCAAGAGCCAAAATTTTGCGCAACATCTTTTCAGCTTGATTTGGTCCCATAGTGAAAACTGTTATTGTACTATCAGGGACAGCTGATTTTATTTTCAATGCAAGTTCTGTAGCATATACGTCAAATGGATTGATGATACTTTCTACACCTTCTCTTTGCATTGTATTATTCTCGGTCCATTTGATATCTGTGGTATCAGGAACCTGTTTTACGCATAAGGCTATTTTCATAATTTATTATTGTTGATGTTGTTTTGCCGCACGTTGTTTTTGGTTTGCATCAAGTAATGCATTATACGCAATTAAGTACATTGCACATTTTTGAACACTTGGAACATACCAAGCACACTTTGTTTGGCTACATACCATATCAATGCCTGAACCGATACTTACTAATGGACATACTGGAATATCATTTTTTCCCATGTTTTACAATTCTCCTATATCTTGTCTGCTTGTTTTAACAAATTACATTCTTCACATCTTTTGCGTTCTTGGTCTTTGTAGATTTTTGTTCTGTTTATTACTTCATCAAAATCAATTTGGTGGGCATCAAAATCAGGACCGTCTACGCAGGCAAATTTGGTTTCTCCACCAACCGTAACACGGCAAGCTCCACACATACCGGTACCATCAACCATAATTGGATTCATACTGGCTTCGGTGTATATACCTTTTTCTTTAGTTAGATTTGCAACTGCTCTCATCATTGGCATTGGACCAACTGCTATTACATAATCGACTTTTTCTCTATCCATAATCTCTTTTAATACTGTTGTGCCAAAGCCTTTGATGCCATAAGAACCATCATCTGTTGTTAAGAACAATTCTGTGCAAGCATCCTTCATTTTATCTTCCCAGAATAACAAATCTTTTGTTCTTGCGCCCGCAATCATATAAACTTTATTCCCTGCATTTTTCAATGCTTTTGAAATTAAATAACAAGGAGCTGCACCGTAGCCACCAGCAACGCATACAGCAGTACCATAGTTTTCTATATGTGTAGGTTTGCCAAGAGGTCCTACGATGTCTACTAATTCATCACCTACGTTTAATTGTGCTAATTTTTTTGTTGTATATCCAACTGCCATAAAGACAAGGGTTAATTCACCTTTTTCTTTGTCTACATCAGCTATAGTCAAAGGTACTCTTTCACCTTCTTCTTCAACTCTAAATATAATAAACTGTCCGGCTTGAGCGTTTCTTACTACAAAAGGTGCATCAACAGTAATTTCGTATTGGTTAGGACAAATTTCTTTTTTTGATAAAATTTTATATCCCATGGTTCTCTCCTTATATAAAATCTTACAGAAATTATACAACAAATCATTGATTTTGGCTAGAGTTTTTGATGGGGAATTTTGTAGTGATTTAAATATATAATTTTTAGAATAATATCTGTTTGGAGAAGTTGTTATACATTTTGACTGCAAATTAATTTGTTATTACAAATATGGCAGTTTACAATATTGTAAACTGCCATATTTAAACTTCTATTCAAGGTTTTCTTATTCAGCATCTTCGACTTTTGGAGTTACAGGTGTTGCTGTTTCTGAACCTTCAACTTTTCCTAAGATTTGAGGTAGTTCAATTCCTGCTTGTCCTGCCAAATCGTGCATTGCTGGTAATGCTTTGATTAAATCTTTCATAAAGTTTGCTGTAGTTGAGCCGTTAGCAGAACCTGTTCCGCCATCCCAAACAGTGATTTTGTCAAATTTGATATTTTTAATTGCATCAACTTGTTTTTCAACGATTTTTTCAATTTTTTCAATCATTAAGAAACTTGTAGCAATTTCAGGTCTGTTGTTAGAAATTTTAACAAGGTCTTGGTAACCTTTTGCTTTAGCTTCCAATACTGCTTTTACACCTTCAGCTTCTGCAAAGTATTTAGCTTTAATTGCATCAGCTTCACCTAGTGCGATACGTCTTGCTCTTTCAGCCTCAGCATCTGCCTGAACTTGAATTTTAAGTTTTTCAACTTCTTGTCTTGCAAGTTCTTCTTTTTTCAATTTAGCCTCTTCTTGTTCTTTTTGGGCTAATAATACATCTCTTTGAGCGTTTGCTTTTGCAACTTCACCTTCTCTGTAAGCATCAGCCTGTTTAACTGATAATGTTGCGTTATATTCTGCAATATTGGCTTTTGAAATGTTTTCACCTTCAACTGCTTGAGCTTCAAGTTCAGCTGTTTTGATACGTTGTTCTTTTTCTGCATTGGTTCTACCAATTTGAGTTTGCGCGGTTTGTTCTGCAACTTGAACTTCTTTTTCTTTGTTTGCAGATGCTTCACCGACAGCACCTAGTTTTTCTTGTTGTGCAACTTCAACTTTAGCTTTGTTTATAGCCTCTGCAGCTGCTTTTTTACCAATAGCATCAATATATCCTGATTCATCTGTAATATCCTTGATATTTACGTTGATAATTTCAAGACCGATTTTGTTAAGCTCAGTGTTTACGTTAGCGTTAATCTGTTCCAAGAATTTTTCTCTGTCTTGGTTAATTTCTTCAATTGTCAATGTTGCAATCGCCAAACGTAATTGACCAAGAATGATATCGCTAGCTTGTGTTATTACATCGTTTTTAGTTAAACCCAACAAACGTTCTGCTGCGTTAATCATAATTTTAGGGTCTGTTGAAATACCAAATGTAAATGTAGAAGGTACTGCAACACGGATATTTCCTTTTGAAAGTGCCCCTCTCAAGTCGATATCTGTTGTCATAGGTTCAAGTGATAATACTCCAAAGTCCTGAATTAAAGGAATGACAAATGTACCGCCACCGTGAACGCATTTTGCGGTTTTTTCTCCGTCAGTTTTACCATAAACTACAATAATTTTGTTTGAAGGACATCTTTTGTATTGATTTGCAATAAAAACAAATATTGAAATCAAGACCAAAGCGCCAGCAATCATCAATCCGAACATGTTTTTCTCCTTTTGTCTACTACTATTTGCTTATATATAATAAATTATCTGCAACTTTTATGACTTTTACCATTTCAAAAGCTTTAATTTCTTCATCTGAATCATTAAAAGCATTTTCAATTGATAATTGACCATTTATTTCTATTTCAATTTGACCGTTAGAATGTGGTGCAAAGTTTGTATAAGCTTTACCTGTACGGTTAATAGCCTCTGTTTTATCCTTTTTTATATTTTTTTCAAGCTTTTTAGTTAAGAACATTAAAAATGCTGTTGTGAACATAAAAATTAAACCAACGCTAAAAGCACTCAAAATATTTATTAAATGATTAAATGAAAACTGTTGTAATCCGGCATAGCCCATCCAACCAAAACCCATAAAAAATGCAATTACAGATTGGATTGACAAAAAGTTAAATGAACAGTCGGTATCAGTTTCAGTGTTGAAATCGGCTGAAACCTCGCTGTCTCCTCCGACAACCGAAAATAAAAGTAGTTTCAAAACGAATAAAATTGTTGAAAATATTGCGATATAATAATATATCTTCCAAGCATTTTCTGCCGTAATCGGTGGAATTACCATATTAAAGCTCTCCTTTATTTATCTTTATTTTTGTTGTTATCGTGGCGTTTTTGTCTGAATCCTTTGCTTGATTTTTGCGGTAAGTTTTTCTTCAACATACTTGATGAGGTTTGAATTCGTTTTACGCTATAAACATCAGGCAAAGATTGGATGCAGGCAATAACTTTTTTTAATGTATCAATATTGTCCAATTCCAAGCCGATTTCAATTATACCGACATGGTTTTTGGTTTTAATATTGGCATTTACTATATTTGTATTGTTATCTGAAACTGCTGAAATTACATCTTTCAATAATCCTAATTTTTCAGCGGTTTCAATTCTTATTGTAGTATTGTATGTTTTATTTGTATTAACTCCAGCCCACTTTATTTGCATTAAACGTTCAGGTGGTATTGTTTCAAGAGTTTTGCAATCCGCACGGTGAACAGAAACACCTTTCGAACGAGTAACAACACCAACAATAGGCTCTCCTGGAATTGGAGAACAACACATTGCAAATGAGTACATTAAATCTTCTAAACCTTCAATATCTTTTTTTGAGCCTTTTCTGGTTGATGAGTGGAATGCATCTTCCGGTTTCTTATCAACAGGTTTTTTAAGTTTGTTTAAAACTTTGTTCCCTGTGGTTTCGCCATAACCAACAGCTGCAAACAAATCTTCGGCTGATTGATAGTTCATTTGTTTGGCAACTTTGTCAAATTCACCGTTTTTGATATATTCATCAAATACTGCTTTTGTTAGTTCGTGCTCAAGGTTTGATTTGCCCAGTTTGACATGTTCTTCTCTATTATTTTTCTTGAACCATTGTTTGATTTTTTGGGAGGCTTGTTTGGTAACGACAAATGTCAACCAATCAAGACGTGGTGCTGGTGTTTTTGAGGTTAGAATTTCTACGATATCACCGTTTTTAAGTTTTGTGTTAAGTGGAACAATTCTGCCGTTTACTAACGCGCCAACAGTTTTATGGCCAACATCTGAGTGGATACGGTATGAAAAATCGACAGGTGTAGCATCTTTTGGTAAATCCAAAACATCTCCACCTGGAGTGAAGGCAAATACTTGATCTGAGAAAAGGTCAATTTTTACGCTCTTTACGTAGTCCTCGGCATTTTTCATTTCCTTGTCATATTCAACAAGCTTATGCATCCAAGAGAATTTTAAATCTGATGCATTATCAGCTTTTTGAGAACCTTTCTCCTTATATCTCCAGTGGGCAGCAACACCATATTCCGCGATTTGGTGCATCTTCCAAGTTCTGATTTGAACTTCCAAAGGCTTAGAACGCGGTCCAATTACTGAAGTGTGCAAAGATTGGTACATATTCCCTTTTGGCATTGCTATGTAATCTTTAAATCTTCCGGGAATAGGTTTAAATTGAGAGTGGATTAAGCCCAATACTTCGTAGCACTCCCTAACCGTATCAACAATTACACGTACTGCAGTTATGTCATATAAATCATTAAATGTTATATTTTGGCGTTTCATTTTTGCATAAATGCTGTAATAGTGTTTAGCTCTTCCTGTAATTTGAGCATTTATGCCACTTTTTTTAACGTCTTGTGAAATCTTATCAATAAGAAGATTAACCGTTTCTTCTCTATCAGCTTTCGTTTGAGCAACAAGTTGCGCGATTTCATAATATTTGTCAGGTTCTAAGTATTTAAGCGATAAATCTTCAAGTTCGGCTTTGATTTTATAGATACCTAAACGGTTAGCAAGTGGAGCAAAAATTTCTAATGTTTCGCCTGCAATTTTTTTCTGTTTAGCCTCTTCCATAAAATTAAGAGTACGCATATTATGAAGTCTGTCTGCCAATTTTAAGAATATTACACGTATGTCATTTGCCATTGCAATAAATAGTCGTCTAAAGTTTTCGGCTTGACGTTCTTCTTTTGATTTAAATTGCAGTTTGCCAAGTTTTGTCACTCCCTGAACAAGATTAAGAACATCTGTTCCAAAAAGTTCTTCAATGGTTTCAGGTTTGGTATCCGTATCTTCCAAAATATCGTGCAAAAATGCTGCAATAAGAGTATGTGTGTCAACTTCCAGTCCAACAAGAATTTTTGCAACTTCGCAAGGGTGGATGATATAAGGTTCTCCAGATACACGGAATTGTCCATCATGTAACTTTTTAGCAAACTTGTATGCTTTTTCAATTAGCGCAATGTCTTCTTGCGCGTACTTTTGAGAGATTAATATTTCTTTGATTTCTTTAAATGTTTCTATGTCTGACATAATAGAATAATGATATATATTATAATCTTAATTAGCAAGCGGAATTGAAAAATTTCATATAAAAGGTTGAGTGAAAATTTAACCTCAGTTTTTGTGCTATACTCTACCTATGATTAGAAAAACAAATGAGGGAATTATAGTAAATCTCAGGATTTCTCCAAATGCGAAGAAAAATGAGATAATAAAAGATGGAGATATTATAAAAGTTAAAATAACCGCTTTACCTATTGATGGAAAAGCTAATAAAGCACTTGTAGAGTTTTTTGCTAAAAATTTTAAAATCCCAAAAACTTCAATTGAAATATTGAAAGGTGAAACTTCAAAAGAAAAAACAATACTTTTTAAAACTATGGATGAGGATAAGGTAAACAATCTTTACAATGTCTTTGGAATTTAGCAAAAATAATTATTTAAAAGTTTTATCAATTGAAAAAGGCAACAGATAGTTGATTATGCCAACTTGAAGATGAAGTCGTACATAATAGGTATCATTACTTAACACTTGACTTTGCCTTTTATTATAAATATAATCGTCTACAAAAGGAAAAATAATGATTCAATCAATTTTACAAAAACATCATCATCACGTACATATCAACCTGAAGAGGTTGTAGAATTGGTGATGCGCTTGTAAAAATAATTCAATTCTTGTAAACAACTTCTTCAGGATATTTAAGCGAAGAAGTTGTTTTTAGTTAAAGAATTGAGGAAAGAATAATGACAATAACAAATATCATATCCGCTATTGGTAATAATAGCAGTATTTACCCCCTACTTGTAAGAGATTGTTGTATTGAAGCGCCATCTAAAATATTAATTGCAAGACGCGAAAATTCAAAAGAATCTCAAATAAAAGCAAATGATGCAACAAGAGAAAAAATTATTGATGAATACGCAACATCAGCAATTTGGCTTGGAGGTATTCCTGCTGTAGAAAAATTGGCAGATAAATATATTTCTAAAAAAGGTTATAATCCGAATGTAAATATTAAACTTTTTGGTGAAGGGAAAAAAGATGGCTCATCATTAGTTCAAGGTATTGAATACAATATCAAAAAATTTAGCCAGTATAGTAACAAGGATGTTCAAGATGCAGTTGCAGATTTAATCAAGGTTCGTGATAATAAAGCTGTTTATGAAAAATTTTTGACAAAGAAATTTGCGGCTGCAACTATTATTCCAACATTGATTATGGGATTTGTCTTGCCAAAACTTAATTTCGCTTTAACCAGAAAAGTTAAAGAAAATAGAAATACTCAATTACCATTGAATGCTCCAACAAAAAGCTTTACATCTTTGAATCGAACAAAATTTTCAGATTTTTATGAAAAACAAAATAAAGATATCGTTTTTACCGGAGGTTTAACTTCAACTATAGCAAGCCTCAGAACAGTTGATAAAATGGCTATTTCTGATGGTGGTTTAACTGTTGGTAGGGTTTCAACCTCAAGAAACAAAGAAGAAGGCTATGCTAATGCTTTTAGGATGATTGGTTCTATGATTTTAAACTTTGTGACTCCTGTTTATATTGCGAAAGGATTGGATAAGCTTGCAAACAAATTGTTCAAAATTAATGTGAATCTTGACCCATTGATTTTAGATAACGAAGAGTTTATTTCAACAATAAAAGAAAATAAAATTGAACTTCCAAAATCAAATAGTCCAAAAGATTTGATGGATTTTATTGATTCTAAACCAAATAGCTTATTTTCAAAATTTGCTCAAAAAATGAAAAAAGTTTCTTATTTGAAATCAGGTATAAGAGACCCAAGAAAATTTGTTGATATGAATGATTTGAGTGATTTCAAAACAGAATTTGAAAGTTTTATTGACTCTGCGAGAGCTTCAAAAAATATCGAAAAATTTGCCAAGAGAGCTAAATATGTAAAATGCGCTAATATTTTGGCAAATGTCGGAATTTCAAGTTTCTTACTTGCCGGAGTTTTGCCTGCTGCAACTTATAAGTTTATCAAGCTTACAACGGGTTCATATTCAGATCCTGGATTGAAATAATTTGTCATAAAAATACAACAACAAGATGACAATTTCTACTATACAAAATTGGATTTGCATGGTATCATATATACAGATGTAGTAGGAAATATTTTTTAATATATATGCAATGAAGTTTATTATAATCAAATAGTCAAAAACGCTCGGGTAGGATACATGTACCCGACATTGCCTATATTATAAAAAAATAGAAAAGGATAAGGTATTACTTTATGGCAACAACCTTGTTTTTAGTTATTGCGACTATTGCGGTAATGGTCTTAGTTGCAATGCTAATTATTCAAAAAAACAAAGTCAAAAGTGCTATTGAATCAGTTGAAAAAGATAAAAAAGCACTGGAAGAAAAAGAAAAAATTCTCTACAAAGAGGCTAAAATTAGAGCCGTAGAAGAACTTCAAGAAGACAGAGAGCAATTAAACGAAGAAGAAAGAGAACGCAGGCAAGAAATTGCAAGACAAGAACAAAAATTAGCTAAAAGAGAGGATATGCTTGAGGATAAAATCCAAGAGTACACCGAAAAGGAAATCCAAACTCAAAGGAAAATGGATCAGCTTTTGGAAAAGGAAGATTACTTGGCTGAACTTGTTCAAAAACAAACAGAAGAGCTTGAAAGAATTTCTGGAATGTCTTGTGAAGATGCCAAAAAAACTTTATTGGAGCAATTAAAAAATGATTTAGCTCAAGAGCAAATGCAGCTTGTTCGTGAAAATGAAGCAAAAATAAAAGAAATATCATTAGAAAAATCAAAAGAAATTTTGTCAACAACAATGCAACGTTGCATGATTGAACAGGTTGTAGAAACAACTGTTTCAGTTGTTGGTTTGCCTAATGATGAAATGAAGGGTCGTATAATTGGTCGTGAAGGTCGTAATATTAGAGCTTTAGAGACCTTGACCGGAGTTGATTTGATTATTGATGATACTCCTGAAGCTGTTGTATTATCAAGTTTTGACCCAGTAAGACGTGAAATTGCAAAGCTTGCTTTGGAAAAACTCATTGTTGATGGACGTATTCACCCTGTAAGAATTGAGGAAATGGTTGAAAAAGCAAGAGAAGAAATTGATAAAAAGATTTGGTCAGAAGGTGAAAATGCTGCTCTTGAAATGGGTGTAATGGGCTTAAATAAAGAACTTATCAAAACTTTAGGACGCCTATATTATAGAACAAGTTATGGACAAAATGTTTTGAAACACTCACTTGAAGTTGGTCATATTGCTGGCATGCTTGCTGCAGAGTTGGGTGCGAATGAAAAAATCGCAAAACGAGCAGGTTTACTTCACGATATTGGTAAAGCTGTTGACCAAACTCAAGAAGGTACACATATTCAGCTTGGAGTTGAACTTGCATCAAGATATGGTGAAAGACCTGAAGTAATTCACGCAATTGAGGCTCATCATGATGATGTTGTAGCAAACACAATCGAGGCGGTATTGGTGAAAGTTGCCGATGCAATCTCTGCAGGCAGACCTGGAGCAAGACGTGATACATTAGAAATCTATATCAAACGTCTTCAAAAAATTGAGGAAATAGTGAATAGTTATGAAGGTATCAAACAATCATTTGCTGTACAGGCAGGACGTGAGGTTAGAATCATTGTTCAAGCTGAAATGTTTGATGATTTGGCATCTGGAAAACTAGCAAGAGATGTTGCGAAAAGAATTGAAAATGAACTTGATTATCCTGGACAAATTAGGGTAACGGTTGTTAGAGAGTTCAGAACAACGGAAATTGCAAAATAAAATTTGATGAGGCTCTAAAGCATATAAATGCGGCAGAGCCTCGTTTATAACATAAATAAGGGAATTTTATGAAAGACATAATAAAAATTATATTTTTTGGAGATATTGTCGGTAAACCGGGAAGGTTTGCTGTCAGAGATTTTTTGTCTGAAAATGATAACTTCAAAAAATATGATTTTATTATTGCGAATGTTGAAAATGCATCACATGGTTTTGGTTTAACCGAAAAGAATTACAAAGATTTCAAAGAATACGGAATCAATTGTATGACGTGCGGTAACCATATTTGGGATAAAAAAGATATATATAACTACATCGATTCCTCTGATTGTCTTATCCGTCCTATCAATTATCCAAAAGGTACTAAAGGGGAAGGCAGTAAGATTTTTGAAGTTGGAGAGATTAAAATTGCAGTAATGAATGCTTTAGGCAGAGTTTTTATGAATCCTTTGGACTCACAATGGGACGTTGTTGCTCAAGAAATAAAACGATTAAAAGAAATTACTCCAATTATAGTTATGGATTTTCATGCTGAGGCAACGGCAGAAAAGATTTGTTTTGGTAAGTATTGCGCAGAACTTGGTATGAGTGCATTTTTTGGAACTCATACCCATGTGCAAACTGCTGATGAAAGTATTGTTGAAGGGATGGCATACATTACAGATGCCGGATTTTGCGGAGCATCTGATGGGGTTATTGGGATGGAATATTCAACCTCAATAACCAGATTTTTGACAGGTATACCTGAACGTTATGAAGTTGCAGCCGGTACTTCTACCCAAGTTAATGCGGTAGAGGTTGATATTGATGTGAAAACTGGCAATGCAATTTCTATTAAAAGAATTTTTTGTAGAAAGAATAAAATAGAAGAGGAAAAGGAAAGTGAAGAGGAAAGCTGATTTACATATCCACACTTACTACTCGGATGGAGTTTTTTCTCCTGAAAAGATAGTGGATACCGCTGTAGATGTCGGTCTTGAAGCTATAGCTATCACAGACCACGACAATATCTTAGCCTATGATGTCGCCCAAAAATACATTGATGAAAAAGGTTTGCAAGATAAAATTGAAGTTATTCGCGGTATTGAGGTTAATACTTTGTATAAAAACTATGAAGTTCACATTTTGGGGTACTTCATGGATACGAAAAACAAAGATTTTCTTGATTTGATAAAAGCTCAGCAACAAGCCAGAGTTAAACAAACTAAGGAAATTCTAGCTCTACTTGCGAAAAAAGAAGGTATCAGAATTAAGTTTGAAGATATTAAAAAACAAGTAGCAGAAGGCGGTAGTATTGGACGTCCGCATATTGCAAAAGCTATCACTAATGCAGGTGGAACAAATAATATTATGGATGCTTATGCAAAATATATTCATGATGATTCCCCTGTTTATGTGCAGAGAAAGACAGTGACTCCGTTTGATGCCGTTGAGATTATATATGATGCAGGCGGAATTCCTGTAATAGCACACCCTCATGATATTGATATCGCTGAACCTTTAATTAAAGAGCTTATGAATTATGGCTTGAGAGGGATTGAAGCTTATCACCGAAAACATTCGCCTGCGTGTGTTGAATATTTTTCATCAATGGCGGAAGAACTTGGCTTGATTGTGACAGGTGGTTCAGATTTTCACACTCCAAATATAATGAACGGTCAAATTATCTTGGGTAAGAATTTTGTGCCGGAGTGGGTTTACGAAAAACTTATTGAAGAGAAAAAACGTATTGATATGGCATAATTTATCGGAGACAGTATGAGAAAACGGTTTTGGAAAATTGAATATTCGATAACTATATTTGTAATATTTGCAATTGTACTGCTTTTGATTCCGTCAAAATTTATGGCATCTAAAGAAGCTACATATATTTCGCAGTGGAATGAGACATTTACAAAAATGGATTACATTTTTACAGCAATGAATGCGCAGGCAGATGCTGATATTATCAAGAGTTTTAAACACGCAAAATCAAATGAAGAGCGTGAGCAACTGATGATGAATTTAGTAAAGCCTTATTTGCGAATAAGTGAACAGGATGAGTTGACTAAAAAATATAATCCGTATTATTTGAATGGCTCAAAAGTCAAAGCAAGTGACGAGTTTCATTTTGATAATCTTTATTTAACATCTAAAAATAAAATTGTTGGTATAAAAGATATCAAAGATGATGATGTTTTTCATCCTGCATTTATTATGATGTTTGATATGAATGGGTTAAAAGCTCCAAATACGTGGGGAAAAGATATATTCGGAATCAATATTTTTGTAGACGGTAATATTACACCTATTGGTTCAGGATGGGATTTAGAAGACTTGAAGAAAGATTGCTCAGAATCAGGAACAGGTGTTTCTTGTTCTCATTATTACAGAATTGGCGGAGATTTTAATGAATAACGATATTAAAAAAGTCTGTGTATTTGCGTCATCTTCAAATTTTTTGGATGAAGTTTATTATGAAGATGCAAGACTTTTGGGAAATTTACTTGGTAAAAACGGTTATGATGTTGTTTATGGTGGAAGTAATCTTGGTTTGATGTGGGCTTGCGCTGGCGAAGTAAAAAACACTGGTGGTAAACTTACAGGTATAATGCCTGAAAAACTTCATAATATGGGTGTGTTTACCAAAGGGTGTAATGAGTTTCTTGTGACGAAAGGAATGAGAGAACGCAAGGCGAAACTTGATGAGCTTTCGGATGCTGTTATTGCACTTGCTGGTGGGTTTGGAACTCTTGAAGAATTATCTGAAATGATTGTTCAAAAGCAACTTGGATATAACAAGAAACCTATCATTATATTGAATACAAATGGATTTTATGACAAACTGATTGAGTTTTTTGAAGTCATAATTGAGCAGAAGTTTGCGAATAGAAATATGCTCCAAATTTATTATGTTGCAAAAACTCCAAATGATGCGGTATCTTATTTGCAAAATTATGAACCTGAAGTTTTAGATGTAGATAAAAATGCAATTTACGCAAGGTAAACTATTTGATTTCTACTTTAGCTCCAACAAATTCAAGAGCTTTTTTGTTCATATCAGCTTCTTTTTCAGAAATATTCACCATAAATTTAGATGGGGCGGTTTCAACAATATTTTTTGCTGTGTTGTAGTCAAATCCTGTAAGTTGGCGTAATGTTGCCATGACCGTTGCTTTGTTAGTTCCTGCATCTACAAGAACCAAGGATTTATCTCCTGTGTTTTTCTTGATTATATGTGCACCATGTTTACTAATTTCGTTTTTAAGTCCTGATTTAAGGTGCCTTACATTGATTTTGTCGATGTCAAAATTGTATTTCTTTTTAAGAAATTCTCGAACAATTATAATTAACATAAAAGCGATTGCTGCATAAAAATATGTCATATCCATATATAAAGCTCCTTTAATTAGAAAATTAAATTTACCAGCACATAATAACATATTCAACTTTAAAAATCAAACAGTGGATTAAATTTGTAAAAACAAAGGCGGTCGCGTAGCGACCGCCTTTTGATAACCTTTATTGAAAATCAAACTACTTGATTTCAACAACAGCACCAGCTGCTTCAAGAGTTTTCTTGATTGATTCAGCTTCGTCTTTTTTGATGTTTTCTTTAACTGCTTTAGGAGCTGCTTCAACTAAGTCTTTAGCTTCTTTCAAGCCTAAACCTGTCAAAGTTCTAACTTCTTTCAATACAGCGATTTTCTTGTCAGCTGGAACTGAAGCTAATACAACTGATACTTCAGCATCAGCATCGTCAGCTGCTGCAGCTGCTGCTGGAGCTGCTGCTACTGCAACAGGAGCTGCTGCAGATACGCCGAATTTTTCTTCCATAGCTTTAACTAATTCAGCTGCTTCTAATAATGTTAATTTTTCAATTGATTCTAAAATTGATTCTACACTCATTGTTTTTCTCCTTTATTGTTTTTTTGTTTTGTTTTCTAACTTAGTGTTAAGCACAGAGGCTTAAATATTTGTACTGCAAAACTATGCAGCTTTTTGGTCGCGAACTGCTGCCATAGCTCTTGTAAGTTGAGACATAACTGCATTGATAGAGTTTGCGATACCAGATGCTGGTGAATTGATAGATCCAAGCATTTTTGCAAAAAGTTCTTCTTTTGAAGGAAGTTCTGCCAAAGCTTTTGTTTCTGCGTCTGTCAACCAGTTGCCATCTAAAACAGCACCAACGATAGTACCTTTTTTAGATTCTTTGATGAATTTAGCAACGGCTTTTGCAGGGCTTACTGGGTCTTCAAAACCGAAAGCGATAGCGATTGGACCAGTCAATTTGTCTGTTAATTGTTCATATTCAGTACCTTTAACAGCAATTTTAGCCAATGTGTTTTTAGTAACCATATAGTCACCGCCACCTTTTTGAATTTCACGTCTCAATTTAGTGATATCTTCAACTGTGAAACCTTGGTATTCAGTAACGATAGCTACTTGAGCTTTTTCGATTTTTGATTTAATAGCATCTATTTTTTCTGATTTGAATGCTTTTGTTGCCATTTTTAGCTCCTTTAGTAATTTTCTGTGATTGATTATTCAATCTTTTGTTTTATCGACCTGTTAAATACCAAAAAAGATTTTGCTTTTTCGGTTACCGCAAAATCTTACACTCAAGTCGTCATATTATACATATTCGGCTTATACTATTCAAGAATTCATTCTTGTTTTGTACTCTTGTGTAACCTCGATTAGCTGATTTATTAAGGAGTATCGAACCGTTAGGAACTTCGTAGTTTCGGCGCCCATCGCACCCTACCTTGCACCCTTGGTTTGCACCCCGCTAATTGTCTGCGGCCATATTTTTAGGTTAGAATAAACATAACAAAAATGCAAGTGGTGGAAATGATTTGTTGTATTTTGGTAATATTTATTTACAAAATTTGCGCATTTTTTCGAAGGTTTGTGTTTTTATTAATATATGGTAGTAGAACAAATAGACAATCCTGCAAATCGAAATATGCACTATGGAGACAAAGTCCCTGTGGGTACAATTTCTGTGCCTAATAGTTTGCCAAAACGAGTTCTTTATTCAAATAAAGAGGCTGAGCGAATCTATAGTGAGATGCAGTATGACATTTATCAAACTCAAAAACATACCAAAAAGCCTAGTAAGGGTAAATTTCCTATGGTGCTGAAAATCTTAATCGGTGCAGGACTTTTAGCAGGTATTGTAACTTGTCGCAAAAAACTTTGGAGCAAGTTAAAAAGTTTGTTTTCAAAAACTTAGTCTTTAACTTCAAATTCTCTAAGTTGAGTGTAAATTATTGGTGAAAACTCTTTAGTAGTTACAATATCTATGATTTTGTAAGCTTGTGGCATTGAAAGGATTGACGGTGATATGATGTGATAAACTCCGTCTTTCATGTTTTCTGCGTTTGTATGTAAATGTCCTGATACAATGGCTAGAACATTTTTATGTTTTTCTAGAATTGCTTGGTAGGCTTCTACTTTGTAGGTCTTGCAGTTTTGAGATGTGCCAATAGAGCCGTCTGCCGCTAAAATCGGAAAATGCTGCATTATAATTGCATCAGTTTTTTTATTTTTAGTTAATTGCTTGTCAAGCCAAGTTAGAGTATTTTCTCTGTAGTAGCCGACAGAACTGGGGATGACTTCTTTTGCACCATCAACAATTAGAAATAAAAAACCATTTTTTTTGAACGCATAGTTAGGTTTGCGTTGAGGGAAAAAGATGTTGTTTTCTTTTACAATTTCAAAATATTTTGCTTTTGAAAGACCGCCAGATTTGTAGACATCGTGATTGCCCAGCGCCAAATAATATGGAACATTCAGTTTGTCAGCGATTTTTAGAAACGCTCTGAGGTTTTCTTCTTTTGGATTGTTGATGTTGTCACCAGTGAAGATTACAAAAGAAATTCCTTGTTGATTGTTAATATCTTCAACAACGCTTTTTAAAACTTTTTGTGAAAAATCAGAATTAACTGATAAATGTGCATCTGCAACTTGTGCAAACTTTATATTTTCTGCAAAAACTTTTGTGTTTAGTGCAAAAATAAGAAATAGGCTAAACAATAGTAGTAATAACTTTTTCATAGAATTTCACAATCTCCCTTGAGCAAATTATATCATAAAATCAAAATATGTGATAAGATAGGGGCATGAGATTAGATAAATTTTTAAAAGTTTCAAGATTGATAAAGCGCAGGACTGTTGCGAATGAAGTTTCTGACATGGGTAGAATTTCTGTTAATGGAACTCAAGCAAAACCTGCAAAACAAATCAAAGAAAACGATATTATTTCGATAGAGTATGCAAATAGAACACTAAAGGCAAAGGTTTTGAAGGTTCCGACCGGTAATGTTTCTGTGCAAGAGGCTCCGAGCTTGTATGAAATGCTGAGTGAGTAGCTTAATAATAGAATGACATGGATGAAAGTACAGTCACCCCGAACTGCGGATTTTGCAATAGACGTACTGTCATACTGAACTTGTTTCAGTATCTTAGATTGAACATTTTAGGCAAAAGAGTATTTTGTATTATTAGAGATTCTGAACAGGAAAAAATCTACGTCGCAATGCTCCTTGATTTTTAATCCTTTCAGAATGACAAGGATGTAGTGTGGTCATTTTGCAATTCAGGGTGACATAAGTAGACCAATTTGTTGTACCTCTTTCAGCATGACATTTCTAGCCAACTTGGTTTTCGCCCAGCAGGAATACATTCCAATTCTTTGACTCTTGAGCTATTGGTTTATAATAGTCTTTTACCAAAATTTGTTGGGTTTGAATTGGCAAATATTGTTGATTATTTAAAAATTCACCCAAAGATTCTGATTTCTTTGTGTATTTTTTCTGTTTTACAATAGGGTAAAATGCGTGTTTTTTTCTTGCAACTTCGCATAGCATTACATTAATAATTTGGCTGTAGTCAAAGTCGTAGCCGCTATTTGTCGTAATATCAAAGATATAGTTCAAGTTATCGCTTGTTGTAATTGAAAAATATCCAAGAATCTTTTTGTCTTCTTCAATTACATATCTGATTTTGTAAAAATCGTTAAGACCTGCAAAAAACGGTTCCTGAAACTCTTTTGGGTGACGTGTCATTGAAGGTTTATAGATATTTATCAATTCAGAGTTATAAAGTTCTGCAATAGCTTTGGAATCTGAATTTTGAGCATATCGCCAGTGAAAATCAGATTTTTCCGGTGTAGGGTGTTCTATTTTCCACAAGGTTTCGGATGCACATTGCCTGAATCCACAACCATTAATAAATAAATTGAACAATTCGTCATGGCATTCATCAATTGTGACCGCAAACGAAGTTGCGCCCATCGCTCCAAACTTTTGGATTACAAACTCCACAAGTTGTTTGCCTGCGTCATACAGGTTTTCTTTAAAAATTAGTCTTGTAATATTGATTTTATAAGGGTTTCCTGCGGTTCTTGCTGTTGTGATTAGTCCCAAAATTTCGTGGTTTTCTACCAAAATAAACGATTCGGATTTGAATTTTAATTGCAGTGGCAATATGGTATTCAAAAGTCCGATAGGTTCTTCCATGATTGTTTTTGCCAATTTGTCGTTTTCGTCATTGCACAAATACGATACAAGGCGTTTCAATTTATGGTAGTCAAAGCACGTTAATCTTCTTATTTGCATAATTTTATTATACTTATTTTTGTTTGAGGTTGCAAGTTTGTTGTGGATTTTCAGAATGACAGGATGGTAGAACAGTCATTCCGAACTGCCAATAATCCAAGACTGTTTCGGAATCTCAAATATAACGCATTAGTCAATGACATTGTTTGCAAGGTTAGAGCCCCTGAAACTACGCAGTCGCATAAAACGTGACTCTACTCCGTTTCGCACTCTGCTCCTGCTGTTCAGGGTGACATAAGTATAAACCGAGGGCGGAAGGTGTACACCTTCCGCCCTCGGAAAAAGCTTTTCAACTCTTTTTAGTTGTTTCGGTCTGAGCAGAGCCCAAACTTCAATCAATTACTATTTAGAAGTTGTCAAGATATATTTTGCAGCATCTGATGCAGGTTCAACAGTTGCATCGTGGAATACGATTGGGAATACATCTGTCATGTGTTTAGCATCGTTTTTAACTGTACATGGAGTATCTACGTTTAATGATGCGTGGTCTTTTCTAGCATCAGGAGCTGAACATGTAACTTCTTTGTTAGGTAATGTAGCACCGTTTACATCGATAAATCCCATACATTGTTTCAAGCCAGGAGCATCAGCTGTACCAGGAGCATCTGTACCTAATATTGTAGCATTAAGTTGTTTACCGATTG
>QHME01000029.1 GCA_003258735.1 Candidatus Melainabacteria bacterium | reverse complement strand
GGGTGAAATTCCCACAGAATGTACAAAAAATATACAAATGGCGGCGGTAAGGACTCTGCCGAGGGAAACGATTAAGTATCGTTTTCCGAGAGGTTGAACCCCGTGGGGTGAAATTCCCACAGAATGTACAAAAAATATATAAATGGCGGCGGTAAGGGGAATTGAACCCCTGTTTAGAGAATGAGAATCTCTCGTCCTAACCACTAGACGATACCGCTTTGTGTCTTCATCTTACCACCAAATTATTTTTTTACAACACGTTAGGTAATCCAAATGAGTGATTGGAAAATTCCTAACGATTATCCTTGGTAAAACTATTTTTTATCTCATTTTTCATATATAATTAAACCAAGAGGTTTAAGGTACAAGATGGAAAATATTAAAGAACGAATTTATAAATTATCTGAAGAATATGACAATGGCGCAGATGCAAAAGTTATAGAAAAAGAATTAAAAGAACTTTTAAGACCTTTCAAAAAAGGTTCAATCGGTTTGGCTCAAATTAACCCAATTGCAGGTAATATCGAATATAACGCGAAAAAAGTCGTAAAATATATTACACACGCACAAAATATTGGACTGGATTTGGTTGTATTTCCAGAACTTGTTTTGATGGGATATCCGATTGAAGATACAATTGACAGACATCCTATTATTGTTGAAGAGAATATAAAATGGTTAAAAGAAATTGCCAAAATAACAACATCAACAACCGCAATTGTCGGCTTTGTAGAACCTAGAAAATACGACCATTTGACAGGTAAAAAGTATTTTAACTCTGTTGCTGTTTTGCAAAACGGAAAGATTTCAGGAATAATCCGAAAATCTCTACTTCCGACATATTCAGAATTTAACGATTACAGATACATTGAGCCGTCTCCTGTTGTAGGCAGTCAAAAACCTAAAACTCTAGGGAGTTTTGACGAAAACAGTATTGAAAATTGTCCAAAAACAAACGAAATAAACGGATTAAAATACGGAATTTCAATATGTGAAGATTGTTGGAATAATAAAGAATTTTTCAATGACACAACACTTTATTCGATTGACCCTATTGAAGAATTGGCACAAGAAAATCCGGATGTGTTTATCAATTGTTCGGCTTCCCCAACAAGAGCAAAAAAAGAACAATTAAAACATAATATGCTTTCATTTATTTCTAAAAAATACCAAACCCCTATTGTGTACGTAAACCAAGTTGGGGCAATTGATAACAGCTCATTTGACGGTTCTAGCAGAGTTTTTGATAAAAACGGAAAACTTTTGGCTCGTGCAAAATCATTCACTGAACAATTTTTGATTGTAAATCCACATCAAAACCTAGGCAAAATTTATCCTCTGACAAAAGGTCTGGAAAAAACTTTGACAGAGGCTAAAATATACACCCTTGAATATGAACCTGACTTAGAAAGGACATACAAAACAATTGTTCAAGGGATTAGAGATTATTTTAACAAAACAGGTTTCAAGCGTGCGGTTTTAGGCTTGTCGGGCGGTCTTGATTCAACTGTTTGCGCAGTGTTATTAGCAGATGCAATAGGTGCTGAAAATGTTTTTGGGGTAAGTATGCCATCAAAAATTACAAGTAAAGAAAGTAAAACTGATGCAGAAAAACTTGCCAACAATTTAGGAATTAATTTCACAGAAGCTCCGATAAAAGATATGGTTGAAACAACAAACAATTGTCTTCAAGATTTGTTTAAAACGGTTGAAAGCAAATGGAATTGCAGATATAAACAATCTTTCACAATGGATAATATCCAAGCTCGTTCAAGGGCTATTTTCTTGTGGGGTATCAGTAATGAATTTGACAGATGTTTGCCGATTGCAACATCAGACAAATCAGAACTTTATATGGGCTATGCAACAATTAATGGTGATATGTCAGGCGGTTTTGCACCAATTGCGGATGTACCTAAGACAAAACTTTTTGCACTTGCAAGATGGCTAAATAAAAATAGAACAGTCAAAGATGCCATCCCAGAGGCAATTATCCTCAAAAAACCCGGAGCAGAACTTGCGATTGACCCAAAAACAGGAAAACCATTGATTGCTGAAGATGCATTAATGCCTTATGAATTTTTGGACGAAGTTATTTGGAGAATTGAAAACAAAAAAGAACATTACTATGATATGTTAGAGTCTGAATTTTTGTATGAAAAAAGCAACACAGTTTCTAAAGAACAAAAAATTGAATGGCTCAACAAATTCTATAGAAGGATGTCTACAGCTTTATACAAATGGTCAATTTTACCACCATCTGTAATTGTTGATTCTCGTTCTATTAACAAATATGATTATAAACAACCGATTACATCTTCAGGGATAAATTACAAAGGTCTATCAGAAAGCGAAATTTCACAGAAAATTGAAGATTTTTGCTTGATGTAACAAAATATTAAGAGTAAGCAAACTTTTATATATGCCCAAATTCAACAATAATAACAAAAATCCAAAACAGAAATATTCTTAATAAAACTTTTGGATTTTATGATATTATAAATTCACGAGGGAATTTATATTTAATGATTAAGATAAATATACTAAAAGTATTGTATAAACATTCGCCTATGAACTTTTATACAATAGAAGATAACACAACCATAATAAAATCTACAAACAACACATCTTTAGGGTATAAATTTGACAAAATTTTTACACCTGAAGAAATTAGTTTTGTATGGAACGAAATTAAATTACACAAAAGATGGTCGACGGTTTTTATCTTTTTATTTTTTGTTGCTCTTTTATACTTGATAATATTCCCTAATTTTACTATTTTTGTAAATAATATGTGGTATTACAATGCCGCATTGATACTTGCTTTAGTCTTTGTTGTATACAATATAATTACAACAATTTGTACAAAAATTTTTGAAAAAAGAATATCAAAAAGATTTGGGAATTTTTCCAAAACGAAATTCAAACTATCAAAAGAACTAGATTTAAAATACTACAAACTTTTCAAAATAGAACTTACAAAAGCAATGTTTGCAATATTGGTTCTTGTTGGAGTTTTTTCATTAGTTACTCCATTTGAACTAACGAAAAAAATGCTTAATCAATATCGCTACAACGAAGTAATCAAGGTAACATCAATTGGTTCAAAAGTTTTTCCTATCGCACAAGAATGGTACTCTTTGCGCGGATATGCAAAATTCCAAATAGGTGACTATGAAGGTGCAATAAAAGATTTTGATAAAGCATATAGACTTGGCGCAGATGGGTTTAATATTATGAATTTTGACAACAAAATTTATATAAAATACTACCTGAAGGAGTATGATAGCGCGCTAAAAGATTTTGATAATGAAATTAAAAATGCGGATAACGAAAATGAAAGAGACCAATTTCAATGGGATAAGGCACAGTTTTTATACAACATAAAACACTATGATGAGGCATTATCTCTTTACAATGATTTAATTGTAAAAGCTGAAAATGATAGAATTTTCTTACTTAAAGACAGACTATATCTAGAACGTGCCGAAGTTTATAAAAAACTTGGACAAACAGACTTGGCACAAAACGATATAGAAAATGCAGGCGGATGGGACAGTGAAACATCTCAAAATCCTATTCCAAAACCAGTATTGTTACTAGAAGAAGAACAAGGCTTTTAAACTTAATCTATTTTAAGTTTTTCATTTTTACATTCAAATTATTTGAGTTCAAATCGCCATCAATATTAACCTTGAAGATAGACATTTCTGAAGGTTTTGCTTTGATTTCAGGAATCATTTTTATTTTATCCTGATAAATATCTTTTGTATGCTCTGACCTAAATATCAAGCGATAAAGCATACTCAACGGTATCCTGAAGATTTTTATTTTCTTTTCTGCAATTTTATTGTGTTTTCCCCAAATGCACAAATCTCCGATTTGGCTATCAATATTATATTTTCCTTCAATAAACATAGAAAGATAATCACTTTGAGAAAAGATTTTTACATGTTCAACATCTGAATTATTGATAATAAAAGTTCCTCGCAAATTTGAATAAAAGACATTTGGTTTTGAAAAATCAATATTTGTAATTTTTGAAAGAGTAAACGATATTGGTTTATGCACCCAGAATAGAACTTTTTTTAATTTCGTTGGACGATTAAATATAAATTCTTGCGAACCGAGTTTTGGCAAAAAGCCGTCAGTTATGGCAAAAGTCGCATGTGCATGAATATCGTTCAATTTATTTTTTGTTTTCAAATGCAAGCTTGCATATCCGTTTCCTTCAAATTGGTTAGGCAAATTAAATATTTTAGTCGCAACTTCATTTGAATCTATATCAGATGCCAAAAATTGAATATCTGAGGAGTGAGCCTTGATATTATATTTACCGACAGCACTCAACAGCCCTTTTGAATACTCAGTTTCCGGAATAATAAAATCAAAAACATCATTTTTTAATTTGCCTAAAATCACAACATCATGCAAATAAAATCTCGGATGAACAATTTCGCCAACCTCAATTCTGCCATCTTGCACTTCTATACTGTAATCTGAATGAGCAGAAGATGTTGGAAATTGCAATGATTTATTTTTGATATCCTCTTGCACAGATGAAATATTACCACGCCTTACATAAAATTTATCCAAAGAAACATTAAACTTATGTATTAACAAACCTTTTATAAAATGATTATCAGCATCCAGTGACAATTTTATCGGTGATTCAAAAAATGTACCTATTGAATCTAATTTTATAGAATCATTTAATATCGAAATATCGGTATTTTTTAAAACAAAGAAATCACTGTGTTTTGTATTTTTCAGATTCAAATTTCCAAGTAATGTCTTTTTATTAAAATCAAAATTCAAATCTGCACTAAAAGTACCTGTAACCAAATAATCATGAATGAATGATTTTATTACCGATATTGGAATATCACCAGAAGTTTTAAATGTAATTTTTACAGGTTTAAAGTGACCATTTCTTTTTTCAAAATTTCCATTTCCGTAAAACAACCTCTTTGTCGAATTATCTGAATTTACAAATTTATAAATATAATTTTCAAGCGAAATTTTATCCCCTTGCTTCAATGTGTGCGCACTGATTTGCCTATTTTCGGATAAATTATCAAGATTACCAAAATTACTCATCAAGTTTGAATCTTTCGGAACATCCAAATAATAATAAATATCTACTTTTTTGTTATGTGTAAAATATTTTACCTTAGCATCAAGTTTCCCCAAGATTTGAACCTTGTTATAATATTTTTTTGCTAAATTATTTGTTAATTTTGTTTTGACATCTCCACGCACCCTCACATCAGGAGTTGCAAGTCCTGTTAATTCAAAATCAGTAAAAACAGGCTCGTTACCAAATGTTCCGTTCGTTTTGGCCCAAACTTTACGTCCCTCAAAATTAAAAACAACTATTGGTAAATTTATCGGAATTTTATAATCCCAAAAATCGGCTTTTAATTTATTAGCAATACATTTACCTTTAAAACCATCAGATGAATAATTAAGATTTACATCCAAAGTACCTTTCATATTGTAAAAATTTTCTATAAAATTTTTCTGATTAGGATGCTTTAATTTATAAAAAAAAAGAAAGGCGCGCTCAAGTTCATCAATCGGAAGAGCTTTTCCTAAGATGTTTAAGTTAGAAAATTCGCCTGATAGAGACAATTTTGAGTGTTCAATATCGATAGACAAATCATCAACAAACATATTATTCGAATAATATATATATCCTTCTCGCCCAACAAATATCGGATTTTTTGTATAAGGAGTTTTTACTATTGCAAAAAACCTACAAACAACCCCAACATCTTCAACTTTTTGTGATTTTAAATTCTGAATTTCTACGGTTGACTCTTTATCAATTTTTACAAAAACTTTTTTTATATTCAGATTTGGAAAATAATCAAGGTTGAAAGAACTTTTTTCAGATTTTTTGTCTTTATCTTTCATAAAACTTTTGATTTCACTAAAATCTGCGTAAACATCATTTATCCCAACATAACTTGGTTTTATGCTCAAAAATTTTGTTTTATATTCCAAATCTTTTATATTTATAACGTCAATCGTTGAATCTTTTTGAGATAACACACTCCCCACATTCAAATCAAAAGATAAATTCGGATTAGTTTTAAATTTGAAATCTTCAATTTCTACAGGAAAACCTGTTTTTTCAGAAATTAAACTTTCATATTTTCCCACCATATATGAAGAATTCAAAATCATAGGAACACCAAACAATAAGAATGAATACACAACACCTGTAGATAAAATCAACGCGGATAGTAATATAGTTGTAACTCTTGAAAACTTCATAAAGTAATTCTAGCATAGAAAAAATAAAATTATTAAATATTTAAATAGAGGCGCAAACTTCGTTTGCGCCTCTATTATCTACTCTTTTAAACAAACTAAATCTTCTCTTTAGATTTTTTCAATTTAGAAAAAATTGATTTTGATTGTTCTTTTTCAACCTCTTCTGTTGGCTGAGTTGCAGTTTCAGCTGCAGCTTGTTGTTGTTCTTCTCTCAATTTAATCAATTCGTCAACTGAAAGATTTTCTTCCCCTACTTCCGGAGCAGGAATAGTATCTACGAAATTTTGAGCATTTTCAATTTCAGAATTTAATGCCAACCACTTGAATGATTTAATCATTTTTAGAGGTTTGCGAGTATCACCATGAAGTACAACTTGGAATTTTGTAGCATATTCATCAGTTTTACCCTTACCCAAGTTCGGAATTGCTTTCATTTCATCTTCAGACACAGCTTGACAGAATACAGAAAAAGTCTTAGCTAAAACAACATTCACCCCTGGGGTATTTTTTACCAAATTAATTGGATTGATATTTGCCAAAAGTCCTAATTTATCAGAAAATGCTGATGCCAATTTCCCACGAACTTTTATATCTGCGCTATTGTCAAGCAATCCGACTTTTCCTGCAATATACATTGACATTACATTGCCTTGACTCTTGATTGGAGCAACCTGCATAAATCCGTTGTCAAAAGTTAAATGTCCATACAAATACTCAAAATGTGAAGTATCAAATGTCACGATATTTGTTATTACAGAACCGATTGCTGATGAGAAAAATTCATTATTTCTGATATTTTCAGCCATCAAAAAGTTTTCAAATTTACCAAATGGTCCAAGTTGACCTTTTTTCACATTAAAATCAACATACCCCTTTAGGGATTTCATTTGTTCTTCTTGAGTCAAACCCTTTAAAGAAACATTAGCCAAGAAGTTTAGATTCCCTGCTAGAGTATCTTTCATATTCGCTAAATCTAATAAAAGTTTTTTAATATCAAAACTCTTACCTTGAACTTTTGCCCTCACTTCTGTTGAAACAATATTCATTGAAACATCACCAACGACTTGACCGCCAAGAGGGTAGGTTTTTAAATTATTCAAATAGAATATATTTTTTAGTAATGCGATTCTACCAGTTGTATTATTTGTAATTATATTACCGGATTTAATTCTTTTTAAATTGATATTACCGTGCAAAATTTCAACAGGAATATCTGACGTTCCACTATTTGCTGTTACCGGTGAACTTTGCGCTACTGGCAAAGATTTCATTAATGCATCTGAAACTTTCATCAATTTATCTACATCAATCATTTTTGAGTAAACTTTAACCTCAGCAAATTTCATTTCAGATAACAATTTCCAAGTCGTCAACATGTTGATGTTAAAATCAGAACTATTTGAAGTAGCATCCCTCAATGCAATATGGACATCACGACTGCCAAAATCAATATTGATATTGCGGACTGTCGTCATTAATTCTGGAATACTCAAATTACGAATATCAAAAATACCACTAAGCTTTGGATTTGTAAGATTACCAAAAGCATTAGAATGTCCACTGAATGAAAATCTTGATTTAGGGAACACGCAAATTGAACCGTTTAATTCTTTATCTAAAGTCAATTTAAACAAATTGATAAATGGTTTTGTATTCAAATTTGATAACATGGCACGAACCCCAACAATTTCCTTTGAATTGATAAGATTTGTACCAAGTGAATCCCTAAATTCAGCATTCGGTTTTCTTACATAAATACCTGACTTATAAACCTTAATATTATCATCGTTTTTCTCTGCCAAAATTTGCATCAGCAAGGTTTTATTCAGCATTTCATCAATTCTGACAGGCGTAATATAAGCATTTGCTGTTGTTTGAGCCTGCACTACGGATTTCATGTGTTTGCCTTTTGAGTCAAAACTTGCTTTTACAGGTATAGAACCCTTTGAATCAAAATATAAAGCAACATTGTTCCCCAAAACAGTTTTCAAATCAGATGTTGCAATAACACCTGTTGCAAAAATATTTGCTTTCGGATTAGATATATAATCTGTAATTTTTCCGCTGAATACGATATTTGAATTCTTATTAAATTTGATATTTGATTTATCAATATTTATTGCTTTATCGTCAATTGTTGCAACTGTTTGAGTGTCTGTAATTTCAGAATTCAAATTAGGTAATCTTAAATAAAAATCCTCATTTTTGAATTTACCACGAATTACACCAGCGGTATTTGCAACACCTAAATGTGCTAATTTGTTTGACATTACAAAGTTGCCGGATTTATCAGCAATTGCAAATTTTTCTAAATCTGCCTTACAAATAGCTGCAATATCTTTTATTTCACCTGTAACTCTAGCACTCAAAGTCAAATACCCAGAATTTAAGGTATAAGAATTTTTGATTTCGCGTGGCGCAAATGCTAAATACAAAGCAGGAAGAGGAATCGCATCCGCTTTAATATCAACGTTAGCAATTGAATTTGCATCAATCTTTCCTGATAATTCAAGAGCCTTTTTGTTAATCAAAGCACGCGTATTGACAATTTTAAATACATTATCATCAAAAATTAAATTTGCATTGATTTTATCAAATAAAAGACCAATATTTTTGTCATAAATGCGACCATCACGAATTACAAATTTACCATCTGATTCCAAATTATCAAAATCAGTTTTTAATCTGAAATTAGATAACATATAACCATCAGCACTCATATTATCAATATCATTTTTGATATGAACAGTATCTAAATAGGCTTTTGTAATAGCCAACAAGTTGTTAAAATGAACCTGTGTAGATTTCAAAGAGAAGTCAATTGTAGGCTTTTTACCATTGCTCAATTTTCCAAATAATTTGATATTCTCCTTTGATGTCACATATAAATTAGAATCAATTTCAGCTTTATACCCCTTAGCGGATAATTTGAAATAAGATTCCGGTAACTGTAGACCTGACATTGTAACAGTTGTATTATCAACATCAAAATACCCCTTTGCCCACAATTTATTGTTCTTATTATTTTTTCTAACCTTGATTTTTGAAGAAATTTTTGATTTCAAATTGTATGCTCTATATTCAGAAACCGGATTGACAAACGGCAAAGCAAACACCGCTTCATCATCCTCTTCTTCCTTTGGTGGCATATTGAATTTTGGCAAGAAGGTATTTATATCCAAATCTGCAGTAATATTTTCATCTTTGTCACTCAAAAAACTTGCAGTCGTTTTCAATTTAGCAACTTTACCGTTAAAATATCCAAGTTTTAATTTTTCACCTTTCAACGTCAATTGGTGATTGGCTTTTGTATCATCAATTTTTGCTTGATAATTATTCAAAGTTAAAGCTGGAATAGTTAATTTTATAGTTGAAGGGTCAAATAGGAAAGTATTTGGCTCTTTGAGTTCTTGCACCGGATGTAATCTGCGTTCGGCTCTTTTTTTATTAACTAAATCCTCATAAACTTTTGCAACCTTGTATTTTTCGCCATTGATAATTTCAACATTTAAAATAGGTGACTCAATTTCTGCACAAGACACGCGTACAGATAACCAAAGCAAACTAGGCAAAAACACCTTTCCTTTAAATGAATCCGCACTAAACAAAACTGAATTATCAGGAAGGGTAACTTTTATATTTTTTGTTTTAATTCCAGCCTCTAACCAAGGAGTTGTTATTACATCGACTTTATCGAAATCTATATTCAAACCAGTATTATCGGCAACAAGTTGTTGAATTTGCGACTTATAAACATTCAAATCAATCTTTTTTGGAAGAATAAATAAAAATGTCAAATAAAAACATACTATAATCGCCGCAAAACCATAACCGATAATCTTTAAAAATTTAGCCATAGAGCCTCCATATTAACTAATTAAAGTATAGGATAAAAAAAAGACAAAACCCAGAAATCTAGCACCATGCTTTACATTAAGACATATTACTGCTTATATTGTTGAAAAACAGCTTCAAGAGCTTCAGATTCACTATTTGTTATTCTTTTAAAAGTAAACATTGTATCATTTGAAGGATTTAAAATACAAAGCCCTGAACAATATTCCCTCAAATCTTTATATGCAACCTTGTCATAATATTGAATATAGTCAGGTGGTGAAACTTCATTTCTCACAATCAGATTATATGAAGTATTATATTTTTTGTATAAATTTTCGGCATTATAATAAAATCCGGTTGCAGCAGATTCACTTTTTCTATCTTGAGAAAAGATTATCATTGTTGCTTTTTGCTTGTTCTTGTAGATGGTTGAAAATTCGTTGTTATATTTCAAAAAATCAACAACATAATTAGGCATTTTGTATAAGTGATATGTCACATGCGCATTATTAAGATAATTAGTTAAAATCGGTGACAAATTTTCTGAACTTTCGGTTTGGAAGTTTTCAAAACGTATACCATTACGCGTTTTCATAAATACATGCATATGTTGCAATGATATAAAAAACACCACTAACAATATTAAAAACACAATTAAACTTTTCATAAATTTTAAACCTAATTTTAATGAAATGTTACCATATATAACAAAAACCTGCAAATTTATAAAACTCACATTTTCTATATTTTCATAGTAAATGTAAAGGAACACATGGTGTGATTATTTGTAACAGATGATTTGAGTATTTCAGGCGGTTAGAGTTTTACTTATTGAATATTATCAGTATCAAT
>QHME01000028.1 GCA_003258735.1 Candidatus Melainabacteria bacterium | reverse complement strand
TTTCCTTTCGTAACTTAAAGTTCCATTACTTACCATGTCGGCAATGTAGTCCATAACCTTTAATCTTTTTACTCTTTTGTTACATTTTGTAATATTTACATTTGTATAAATATTATTATAATAAATATATTGAGGTTGGTGAAAATGAAAAAAGATGCGAAATACTATTGTGAAGAAGGTGTTAAAAGGTATAAAAAAGGTTCAAAATCTGCATTAAAATCTTTCCAAAAAGCGCTTGAACTTGCCCTAAATGACCCTTCAACACCAAAAGAACTCTTAAATGATATTTATACGGATTTATTTTGTTATTATGACAAACTTTCTCCAGATTATTCAAAAGCTTTGATTTACTTTGATAAAATCATTGATACGAATGTTGATGATGAAGAAATCGCAAAAGCAAAAGAGTTTCGTGCAGAAATTAAAGCCAACCCTGATAAATTTGATGAGCAAACTTTGTTAAAACGCGCTAATCAAATCCGCATTATGAATGAGCCGGATTCTGGTAATCTATTGTTATATATTAAAAGTTTAATCCTATTTGATAATCCAAAATGTGATGAAATTTTTTATATCGTTGCTCAAAATAATGAATCAAATAGTACTTCTGCCGCAGAAAGAAATATCAAACAAGCAATTGCCATAAACCCCAATAGACAAGAATATTATGACCTGTATTTTAGTATAATGTTGCGTATTTTGGCTGATGAGTATGGTGAAAAAACTTTTTCTAAAACTGTCAAAAAATACGACAAAACAATAAAAGATACTATAAACAAGTCTATCAAAATAAAACCGACTGCGCAGGCTTATCTCAACTATTATTACTATTATAATCTTTTGAGAGATTTTAAATCAGCCTTAAAAGCTCTTGATAAAGCGATTGAACTTGACCCTGAAAATGCTTTTATGTATGAATATCGTGCGCAATTGAAAAGAGAAAATAATGATACTGATGGCGCAATAAAAGACTTTGAAAGTGCGCTCGCAATTTATCCTTATGAAAAAGATGATTATACAGAAATTGCAAATTTGTATTATAAAAAATTTGGCAAAGAAAAAGTTTATGAGTATTTGGAAGAAAAAATCTCTCAATTTTCATCTGAAAAAGAATTATATCTATATCTTTTAATTAATAAAGCAAATTTTGAAAAAGAATATGGTGATTATGACCTAAGTCTTTTAGATTGTGATAGAGTAATAAATTTGCCTCAATTTCCTCCGAAGGAAAAATATTATATCTACCAAGTCAAAGCAACATGTTTACGTCAAAAAGGTGATTTTGAAAATGCCCTCAAATCAATAGATTGTGCAATTGAACTTGACCCAAATTGTGCACAAAAATATATGGATAAAGGTCAAATTTTGGGAGACCAGAAGAAATACGAAGAGGCAATCAGCTGTTATAAAAAAGCAGAAGAAATTTCACTAAAAGAAGATGGTTATATTCCAGAGTATTTGTGCACCCATATCGGCTATTTCTATGGCTGTCTAGATAAATACTTAGAAGCTATGAAATATTACAACAAAGCGATTAAAAAAGGACTTGATTCTTGGTATCCGTACAGAAATAAGATTGTTGATTTAATCCATTTAGGGAAATATAAATTCGCCTTAAAGTGGGCAGAAAGAGCTGAAAAATTATTCAAAAATGAGTTAGACAATGGTTTTTATAGCAACAAAGGGTTGGTTTGTTACCATTTGAAAGATTATAAAAATGCTGTAAAAAATTTCAAAAAATATCCGCAATGGGGTTCTGGGCAAATTTTAACTGCCTATATTGATTTTTTACAAGGTAATAGCAAATCTGCATTGAAAAAGTTAGAAAAGTTTAAACCAACAACACCTGCGGAAATTGATTATAAACTTCGTTTTATGGCGGTAATTTATTATAAAAATCGAAAATATGACAAAGCTTTAGAATGCCTTATCCTAACAAAAGATAAAAATTGTTTCTATTATTATATAAAATCATGTATATTCAATAAACTTGGTGATGATTTAAATGCAGAAGAAAACTTGAATTTTGCAAAATCAACTTTGGAAGAAAATGAAACAATAGAATATATGATAAAAATTATTGAAGACGATTGTCAAGTAAATTTTGACTAAATAAAAATTTGTCATGACTTGAAAAAAAGATAAAATGTGATTATAATACGAATTACAGTACATTAACAACACCAGTTATAAACATTTTATTAAATTGTGTGCGCATAAGTATTAAAATATATTATTATGCACAACAACGGTTCATGGGGACGTTTTGGATTTGACAGGATGTTTGGTGAAAATAGGTTGCGTGTCCGAGCGCTGTTCTCGGTTATCAACGAGCAAAACAAATTAAATGCTAAAAATAATGTAATCGAAGCTGATTTCTCTAGAGCTTACGCTTTAGCTGCTTAATCGCTCGACGAATAGCTACTCATAGAGTCCAGCTTGCCGATTTTATGGGTCCATTATGCAAGACGCAGTGCAGTGATTGGCAGTAGCTGCATCAAGATAACTGTCAAGGGTTTAGAGTTTCCCTCAAATAAAACCTAGGCTCAACTTGTCAGGTTCTGATATTTTCCTGAGTTGAGCGAGAAAATTAATATCTACACATGTAGAGGCTTATTTTTATCCATTTTGGACGTGGGTTCGACTCCCACCGTCTCCACCATTATCATTTTTTAAATATTTGAATATAAATAAAAGTTCTTAATGAACAAGGTGTTAAATAATTTATTTAACACCTTGAATATTTATTTTGTATCATTTTATTTTTATACTTCGTTGTGTCTTTTGAATAAGAACAGAAGTGGAATTAACAAGAAACACAGCAGACCAAAGATTCTGAAGGAATCCATGAAAGCCCACAAGTTTGCCTGTTTTATCAATGTTCCGTATTGTGAATATTGCGCCATGTGTTGGGCAACAGAAACATGTGTATATTGAGCTAAAGCAGCAGTTGTGGTTTGAACACGCTCAACAAATGCCGGATTCAAGTCGCTCAACTTGCCAACCATCATATATTGATGCATTTGAGCAAACCTTGTTAACATTGTTGCAACTAATGAAGTACCAACTGCACTCCCAATATTTTTGAACAAGTTTTGTAATCCGCTGGCATTGGTCATTTGATCGTTATGCAATGTTTCCATTGACAAGTTGATAATAGGAATCATAGATAAGCCCATTCCCATGCCCATAATATAGTTTGGAATCATAATATTTATGCTTGCAATTTGTAAGTTCAAGAACCCAAATACCAAGCCTGCACTGCCAAGTAGCGTTAATCCTACACATACCAAAATTCTTTTATCTACCTTATCGGCAATAAGTGCGCAAATAACCATCGACGTCATGCTCCCTAAGCCTCTTGGCATCATTGAGTATCCGCTTAAAAAAGCTGTATATCCCATCATACTTTGTAAGAATTGAGGCAAAATTGCAAGTGATGCGTATAATACTGCCTGCATTACAACCTGAATAAATGTACCAATGATAAAGTTTCTGTCCTTAAATACGGTCAAATCGACGAGGGTATTTTTTCTGAAAATTTGAGATACGAAAAATAAAATTCCTGAAATACAAGATACACCGAATATCCAGCGAATCCAAGTTGCATTGAACCAATCGGCATTATTACCTTTATCAAAAAATACTTGTAAACATAACAGCCACATTGTCAGGAAGAAAAATCCTAAACCGTCAATTTTCACACCTTTTTGGCGGTGTGAATATGGTGGGTTATAAAGCATTTTACTTGCTAAAATTGCAGCCAAACATCCAAACGGTACGTTGATAAAGAAAATCCATGGCCAAGACCAGTTATCTGTAATCCAACCACCTAAAACCGGTCCGACAATTGGGGCAATAATTACGCCCATACCAAATACAGACATTGCTGTTCCTCGTTTTTCTTTAGGAAAGCTTTCCATCATTAAAGCTTGAGATATTGGAACGATACCGCCACCACCTGCACCTTGCAAGACTCTGAATACAACCATTTCTCCAAGGTTTCTTGCCATACCGCAAAGAAGTGATGCAATAGTGAATATCATAATACTTATAATGTAGAAATTTTTTCTACCAAGTAATTTACTAAAAAAGTCAACTGATGGAATAATAATACCACTGGCGATTAAGTAACTTGTCAAAATCCACATACTTTCATCACGAGTAGCTGAAAAACTTCCTGCCATGTGTGGCAAAGCTACGTTTGCAATAGTACCATCAATTACATATATAAAAACTGCTAACAATGTTGGAACTGCCGAAATCCAAGGATTGGCAGGTAAATATTTATTTTCTTCCTCGTCAGCTTGTGCAACTTTATTTTCTATTTCTGACATAAATTCCTCTATAAAAGGGAAAAGGAAATAAGTTCAGTAATACATTATAGAACTTGTCTCCTTTTCCTCTTAAAATGTTACCCTTTATTTAACTTTTACTTTTGGTACAACTGACATACCCGGAACAATATTGTATTCATTTGGGTCGATATTTTCAGTAAATACAATTTTTACTGGGATTCTTTGTACGATTTTTACGAATGAACCAACTGCATTTTCAGGAGGGAACAAGCTTGATTTTGCGCCTGATGCTCTTTGAATAGAATCAATTTTACCTTTGAATACTTTGTTTGGATAAGTGTCGATTTTGATGTCAACAACTTGACCAGGTTTCATCCCTCTCAATTGGTTTTCTTTGAAGTTAGCTACTACCCAAACATTTTCAGGAACTAATGTAAAGAGAGGAGAACCGGCTGTTACATACATACCTTTTTCAACTCTTCTTGATGAAACTGTTCCGGATTGAGGGGCATAGATTTTTGTATAAGATAAATCTAGTGCAGCTTTATCTTTTGCAGCTTTTGCGGTTCTCAAATTTGCGTCAGCAACAGTTTTTCCACTTTTATCTGAGAACAAGGCTTGATTTGCTTGTGTCAAACCTGCTTGAGCGTTATCATAATTCACTTTTGCTGAATCGTAAGTTTGTTTAGATACAGCACCTTGTTCATAAAGATTTTTGTATCTGTCTAAATCTTTTTTAGCTAATTTAATGTTAGATTCTGCTGCAGCTTGATTTGCTTTAGCATTTTGTTGGTCTAATTTGATTTTTTCAAAACTTGAATCAGCCTGTTCTAACTTGATTTTGTAATCCGCATCATCAATAATTGCTACCAAATCACCTTCTTTTACGTGTTGGTTATCTGTTACAAATACGTCTTCAATTTGACCAGATACACGAGGAGCAACATTTACTGTTGTCGTTTCAACGTACGCATCATCAGTTGATTCATATTGCATTTCGTTATGAATGTAAACCCCTGCCAAAACCAAAACTGCTGCAACTACAATACCTGTTACAGTTCTTTTAATTCCTTTTGGTTTTTCTTTTTTAGGTTGTTCAACATTTTGTTCTTCTTTAATTTGTTCTTCCATATTTAATAACCTCTTTTATATTTTCATTTCTACTTCTTGTTCTAAACCTTCTCTAAATCTTTTCAAAGATTCCATAATTTCAAATTTATCATTTTCAGAGAGAACTTTAGGCAATTTTTCTATATATTCGCGCAAAACCTTAGAAACTTTTGTGGTAATTTCTCTGCCTTCAGGTGTTAATCTCATTTTTCTGACTAATCTGTTATTCTTTGTATCGACAAATCTTTCAATATAGCCTTTTTCTTCCAAAGAATTTAAAATTCTGCCTGTATTAGCTCTATCTTTCAAAATCAATTTTGCCAATTCTCTTTGACACATTCCATCGTTCAAACTGATTGTATCCATTGTGACAAATTCATCCATAGATACAGGCATGTCCAATTTTTGGAAAATCTGAGAACCCAAATATCTGCAATACCTTGCAGTTTGCTCCAATTGATAATAGATAGATTCAATATAATGTTCACAATTATGCATATAATTTAGATTTTTCTTTATGTTGTAAAAATAATGTGTTGCATTTGCAACAATATTATGTTATCATACTGATATACAAAATGCAAGTATATTTTTTAAGAGGAAATAAAACGTTGAAAAAGAGTATTATAACACTATTATTGGCTAGTTTTATATTAACAGAAATTACTCCTGCGGCATGCTTTGCTATAGGTAATAAAAATCAATCAAACGAACCGAAAAAAGTATCTATTACAAAAACTCACAAACAAAGAGAAAAAAGTGATGAGTTTAAATATGAATATATTAATTATAATTGGTGGAAAAATTTTAATGACGATATCTTGAACGGATATATTGATAAAGCTATCAAAAATAACTATGATTTGAAAATGGCTACTAATACTGTTGATGAATATTATCAAGCTGTAAAAATCCAATTTGCAAATGAACTGCCTATGGCAGGTGTCGGATTGGGTTCCGGATATTCAAAAATGTCTGGGAATAATAGTGCTGATTGGGCTTTTGCAATGCCTGCATTTGCAAGTTATGAAGTTGACCTTTTCTTGAAAAATCATGACAAAACAAATGCTTCAAAAAAACAATATGAAGCAACATTGCAAGATGAAAGAGCAGCTTATATTTCAATCGCATCAGCTGTTGGTACGACATATCTGAATATCATCAAACTTGACAAAATGATTGAACTTCAAGAAGAAATTGTAAAAGACAGAAAAACGATTTACAATTTGATGCTTGCAAGAAACAAAGAAGGCTTAACTTCAACTGCTGATACAGTGAAAGCAAACAAAGCTTATATTGCAGGTAATACGGATTTGACAGAATACAAAAAACAAAGAACAAAATTGTTAAATCAACTTTGTGTTTTGATTGGTGAAAATCCAAATAATGCGGATAAAATTACAAGAACATCTTTTGAAAAACTAAATTATTCAGGTGTAATCCCAACAGAAATTTCATCTGATGTAATTACAAACAGACCTGATTATTTGAAAGCTGAAAAAAATGTTGAAAAAGCGGGTATTGATGTAAAAGTTGCCAAAAAGGAATTTTTACCATCTATCAATATCGGTGCAGTTGCAATGTTTTTGTCAGGAGATTTGGGTAGCCTTTGGACAACCAAAAATGCTTTAGCTGCCCTTGGTGGTGGTCTTGGTTTACCGTTATTTACCGGTGGAAGAAGAATTGCAAACTTGAAGATGAAAAAAGTTGAATACGAAAGAGTTTTAAATAATTATTATCAAACAAATTTGACAGCTATTCAAGAAATCAACGATGCAATGGTTTCAATCAAACTTGATGAAGAAAAATATCAAGATACTAAAAAACAAGCGAAATTGGAAAGAGAAGACTTTGGTTATAGTACGGACAAATTCAATCAAGGTACAATTTCAAAACTTGATTTGACTCAGGTGAAAGAAAATGTCTTGTTCACTGACCAACAAGTCGTAAATGATAAAATCAACTGCTTGGTAAATTATATAGGACTATATAAAGCAACTGGCAGTCAATTATAAACTATAACATACTAACTTAAAATCTTAATCATATTTTTACTTACTAAACCGGTATTGCAAAATGCCGGCTTCTTTTTGGCGAATATTTTCAGTTAATGACACCTGCTCCCCTATGCCCTCTACACTCTACAAAAAACATCCTGTTTGGGGTATTAATATAAATACTAAACATCAAAGGAGATTTCTATGAAGATAGATAAATTTAAAGTTGAAGAATGGTTTAACAAATATGAAAAAGATGCTGTGTATGATTTGGCAGATACTTGCGTAGAATCTCTTTCGATTGATGAATTACTTGAAATTACAGGTGATAGGGAAAATATTTTGTCTGAAATCTTTTCTCAAAAGCTCAACTATGGCGCAATTCATGGCTCAAATAGATTGAAAAGAGCAATTTCAACAATGTATACAAATCAAACTCCAGACAACATAACAATAACCCATGGGGCAATTGGCGCAAATCACCTTGTTATGTTATCTTTTGTCGAGCCAAAAGATAAGGTTGTATCAATTGTTCCAACTTATCAACAGCATTACTCAATTCCTAAATCTTTTGGTGCGGATGTAGAAATGTTTTTCTTAAAAGAAGAAAATAATTGGTTGCCCAATTTGGATGAACTTGAAAAAGTTGTTGGTACAGATACAAAGATGATTTGTTTAAACAACCCAAATAATCCGACAGGGGCGGTTATTCCTGATGAAATGTTATATAGAATCGTAGAAATTGCAAAAAAATCAAACGCTTATATTTTATGTGACGAGGTTTATCGTGGTTTAAATCATGAAGGAAACCCTTTTTCTGTTTCGATTGCGGATATCTATGACAAAGGAATATCTACATCAAGTATGTCAAAAGTCTTTTCTCTGGCAGGTTTACGTCTGGGTTGGATTGCGGCTGACCGAAATATTATTGATATAATCAATCATCAAAGAGAGTACAATACAATTAGTGTAGGAATTTTGGATGATTATTTTGCAAGTTTGGCTATTGAAAATAAAGACAAAATTATTAAACGAAATTTAGATAAAATTGCTATCGGTAAAAAAATCCTGACAGATTGGGTAAAATCTGAAACAAGGGTACATTTGGTAGAACCTAAAGGTGGAACGACCGCATTTGTGCGATATAATGCACCATTGTCTTCTGTTGAACTTTGTGCAAAATTGCAGAATGAAACAGGGGTTATGATTCTTCCTGGTGAAACTTTGGAGTTGGATAGATATTTGCGTATCGGATATGGCAATAATTTTGAACAATTATGCAAAGCTCTTAAAATATTTTCAAATTGGCTTTGAGTTTTAATGGTCATTTTGAATCATTTATTTAAATGATTGATTGTTAGTTTAATATACATATACTTAAATAATATTGGTTCGTTAAATTTGGGAGGTAAATATGCAACAATTTAATGCAAATCAGGTTCAACAAGAAGAAAAACCAAAACATAATATTTTTTCTACTGAAAATTATGGTATTGGCAGGTTAGAATTTTTAGGATGTAATATTTTAATTTATATTATGGTCCTGTGTGTTGTAAGCCTGTTGGCATTTGTTGCAGCCCTTATCGGAATTGACAAAATAACAATAAAGATTTTTGGATTTGGTTTTGCTGCAATTTCATTAATTTATTTATATACATTGACTTATGCTCATAGGTTGTATCATATTGGCTGGACGGATGATATGAATTCAAAGACAATTGCCTGCTTATTAATGATTGTTTGTGTTGGAGGTTCTTGTATTCCGCTTATTAATCTATTCGCTGGTTTATTATGGTTCATTTTGACTGTAGTTTTGCTTATTGTGCCAGGTGATAATGAATAGTGAAATTTGTAGGTTTGACAAGGTCGACCTACTAAGTGTTTAATTAGAGATTCTGAATAGCAAGAAAACTTGGTGTTTATACTTTACACCAATTTTCTATGCTTTCAGAATGATATAGACACTGGATAATCTATTGCAAAATGGGTGTTTATTTTTTAAAATAATTTACAAAGTTAAAAAGTCCAAAGGAGTTGGGGTATGCAAGAAATTAAATGTCCAAAATGTGGTGAAGTTTTTCAAGTGGATGAGTCAGGATATGCTGCTATTGTAAAACAGGTTCGAGATAAAGAGTTTGAAAAAGAAGTAGATATGCGCGAATCTCAATTTGCCTCAGAAAAGGAAACTGCAATCATGCTTGCAAAAGCAGAAAGTGAAAAACAGTTTAATGAAACCATTTCGCAAAAAGATATATTGATTTCTCAACTACAATCTAAAATTGATGCGCAAGACAGTGCACAAAAGCTTGCTGTAAGTGATATTGCAGCAGAAAAAGATAAAGAACTTGCACAAAAAGATACCCAAATTGCTCAGCTAAAGGCACAAATTGACTCTTGCGAAAAAGATAAGGAGCTTGCTGTAAATAAAATTGTTGGCGAAAAGGACAAAGAACTTGCAGAGAAAGAAAAACATATTGTGAAACTTTCAGGGCAAATTGAAACAAGTGAAAAAGAAAGTCAATTAAAAGAACAATCTTTAAAAGACCAATACGAAGAGCGATTAAAGCTCAAAGATGAAGAAATTGCGCATTACAAAGATTTTAAATCAAGATTATCTACCAAAATGATTGGGGAAAGTCTGGAACAGCATTGCGAAATTGAGTTTAACAAATTGCGCTCAACAGGATTTCAAAACGCATATTTTGAAAAAGATAATGATGCAAAAACAGGTAGTAAAGGAGATTATATTTACAAGGATTATGACCCTGATGGGGTGGAAATTGTTTCTGTGATGTTTGAGATGAAAAATGAGATGGAAACAACTGCCACAAAGAAAAAGAATGAAGATTTTTTGAAAGAACTGGACAAAGACCGTCGTGAAAAGAATTGTGAATATGCTGTTTTGGTTTCACTCCTTGAACCTGATAATGAATTGTATAATTCCGGAATTGTAGATATGTCACATCGTTTCCCTAAGATGTATGTCATTCGTCCGCAGTTTTTTATTCCGATGATTACATTGTTGCGCAATGCAGCGATGAACGCTCTTCAGTACAAACAAGAACTTGCGGTTATCAAAAATCAAAATATTGATATTTCTCATTTTGAAGAGGATATGAATGAGTTTAAAGACAAATTTTCACGAAATTTCAGACTTGCCAGTGAAAAATTTCAAAAGGCGATTGAAGAAATTGACAAAACAATCGACCATCTTCAAAAGACAAAAGATGCATTACTATCTTCTGAAAATAACTTACGTCTAGCAAATAGCAAGGCGGAAGATTTGAGTATCAAACGTCTTGTGAAAAATAATCCTACGATGGCTGCAAAATTTGCAGAGTTAGAAGACAAAAAGAATATCTAGATATGGTTTTGTAAATTCTTTTCCCAAGTGTAAGCACTTGCGATACTTTCATCTAGTGTATGTTGTGGTTTCCAGTTTAGACTCTCTTTTGCTTTTCTGTTATCAGCAACAAGACTTGCAGGGTCACCTGCTCTGCGAGGTTTGATTTCAACAGGAATTGTTTTTTCTGTAACTTTTTCACAAGCTGAAAATACTTCTTTAACTGTGTTACCATCATTTGTTCCAAGATTAAAGTAGTTTGTTTCTCCACCATTATCTAAGTATTTAAGAGCTAGAAG
>QHME01000032.1 GCA_003258735.1 Candidatus Melainabacteria bacterium | reverse complement strand
ATTGCTCTTAAAAGATTAATCGTTCCGCAAACATTGTTGATATAGTACTTTTGAGGGTTTACAACAGATTCTCCAACTTGAGAAAATGCTACAAAATGTACAACTTTATCAATATCATAATTTTTGAACACTGAATTTATATCAGCAAAATTAGTCAAATCTCCTTTTTGAAATTCAACATGTCCGTATTTTTTCAATGTTTCAACGGTTTCAATATGTCCAGTTGATAGATTATCAAAAATGACAACATCATTATTTTGCTCTAATAGTGCCATTACGCAATGGCTGCCGATATATCCTGCTCCACCTGTTACTAGTATCATTATCTGCAAACCTCCTCAAATAATTCGATAGCTCTACCAATAGCTAAATCCATATTGTAATATTTGTAATCTCCTAATCTGCCTAAGAAATATACATCCTTTTGTTTATTTGCTTCTTCTAAGTATTTAGAGTATAATTTTGCGTTTTCTTCACTAGCGATAGGGTAGTATCTTTCATTTTTTCCAAGCTCAAAAAATTCGGAATATTCTTTTGCGATAACTGTTTTTTCTGATTTATCTTGCAAATAGTGTTTGTATTCGTGAATTCTAGTGAAATCATAGTTGTTTGGATAATTTATACAAGCGTGTGATTGATAAAATTCTCTGTCATAAGTTTCAAATTTGAAGTTTACACTTCTGTATGGAAGTTGACCAAATTTGTAGCCAAAATACTCATCAATTGAACCTGTATAGAAAATTCTTGCATTTTCTAGCAAATTTTTGTTTTCTGATTTAAAAGATTCAAAATCAGTGTTTAATTGAAGATCAATGTTAGGATTATCTAACATTTTTTCAACAACTTTAGTATAACCATTTGTCGGGATTCCTTGGTATTTGTCTTGAAAATATCTGTTGTCTTTACTCAAATAAACTGGAACTCTTGCTGTTACAGCTCCATCAACATCCTTTGGAGATAATCCCCATTGTTTGGTTGTATAGTTTAAAAAGATTTTTTCATACACATAATTTGCAAGGTATTTCAAATCCTCATCATCTTGTTTTTGAAATTCTAGGATTGGAACTTTGGTATTGTATTCAAAAGTGTTGAGTAATTTTTCTTCAAGTTTTTTCGCCATTGATTGTGGAAAAACTTGGTATAGAGTATTAAAATTGAATGGAATTTGAGCTTCAATACCATCTAAAATACCTACAACTTCATGCATATATGTGTTAAAAGAGGTAAATTGACTTAAGAAATTCCAAACTTTTTCATTATTAGTATGGAAGATGTGAGAGCCGTATTTATGAATCATAATACCGTTTTCATCTCTATAGTCATAGCTATTTCCTGCTATATGATCTTTTTTATCTATAATTATGACTTTTTCGTTTAATTTTGTTGCGATTAGATTTGCAATTGTAGCTCCACTAAATCCTGCTCCAACGATGATGTTAATTCTACTATTCATATTTAATATACTCCTCTATAACTCCTCTACAACCCTAAAGACACTTGAACTTTAGACTTAAAATCAGCCTCTACATCTATATATTTCAATGTTTCTTCAACACTTGTTTGATTAAACATCCATTGCAAGAATGTTAAATCTTTATATTTTTTGTAATAGTGATAACCAAAAGTTTTCCTCCAAGAAGTTACAGAATAGCCATCGCCTAAATAAAGACTTTTACATATTTCTTTAAATTCTCTATATACACGAATCCTATCAATTGGTTTTCCATTACGAGTTTTAAACAAGAATTCCTTATCATATCGACCATCAATAAATTTAGAAATCAACTTCTTAATTTCCTTATTCACAGGATATTTATATGAATCAGTATTATCTTTGGTAGATATGTAGTCTTTATCCCTCACATCTGCTACAGTCAGTTTTAATAAATCAACAAGTTTTATTCCGGAATTAATAGACAATAAAAACAGCAACAGACCACGTACATTTCCATTTGTTCGATATGTTTCTTTAATTTGTATAATTACTGATTTGTCTTTAATCGGAATATTTTTCATCCAATCACCTAAAACCCAACTATATGTTTAATCTTCATCACTTCTTATAGAAGAATTTCTGCAACATTATTACTAAATTGTCGCATTCATTCTTTGTTATGTCTAACTTACTATTAACATGATAAAAAATAAATAAAAAATAGCTACTTGGTTAATATTTGTTTATATATTTTTGAAAATTTATAACTAAAAAATGTTGTATTTTTCTTTAAGTTTATGATTAAGCTATTCTGAAATCCTGACTATGAGCTAGATAGCACAACATGCAACAATTTAGTAAAATTGTCGCATTCGTTTTGTTGTATTCATAATTTTATATAATTTGGATTTGATTGAATCGGGTTAAAAATGTGGCTTTTCTAGTGACTGCTAAGTTTCACAAATTGCATTCTAATTTTTCTTAATGCTAAATATTTCTTTTTCTAATTGTTTCAATTCTAAAGTTATAAAATCTTGAAGTTTGCTTTTCATTTTTAGTTGCAATTGACCGATGTCTGAAATGAAATTCTTGCTGCTTGGATTTAATTCCCTTAGTTCTTTAACCAAATCTTTAATAGCATTTGTTTCATCTTTTGATAGGGAATTGTGTTTAAAAACTCTTGCAATTCCTTTTTCATTTTCTGCAAATTCTATTAATTCATTTCTTGTACCTTCTTGAGATTTGTTCCAATTTATCCAATGTCTTTTGTCTTTATTATATAATTTGCCATTTACCTGAATGCGCCCTTCCGAATTTTGTGAAGATACTCTAATAACATCATCTTTTCCATCATTTAGGATTCCTTTTACAGCGTTGGCGAATTGACGTCTTTCTTCTATTTCTCCGTAATTTTTCACTTCCGCAAATGCTCTACGTAAATCTTTTGTTCTAACAAATTTAGAACCAAAGTTTAATGAGTTTCTTTGTGTGTTATTTGCTTGTATTTGCATTTTATTTTCTCCTTTTTCTGCTTAAAGATTCATAAAAATTATTATTGCTATATTTTTTTTTGTAATGTTAATAATTCGTAATATTAAATTGGCACCCACATGAAAATGTGTTGAGCAAATTGTTGAAATTTTTCTAGTATTGTATTTTCTATTAAAAAAAGAAGTGTTGGAATTAATAGAAAGGAGCACACTTTGGGTACAGTAGAACCAATAAGAGAAATAAAAGATATTAGAAGGATAGAAAAATATTTAGCAAAGCAAAGTGCAAGAAATTTATTGTTATTTACTTTAGGTATAAATTGTGGATTGAGGATTTCAGATATTTTATCTCTAAATATAGAAGATGTGAAAGGCAAAAATTTTATTCAAATAACCGAAAAGAAAACCAGAAAATTTAAAAAATTTCCCATAAATGCAAAGTTAAAACCAATGTTTGTAAAATTTACAAGAGGAAAAGCTAATGACGAGCCGCTTTTTATGTCACGTCAGGGCAACAGAATGGAGCGAACTGCAGCATATAGGGTAATCAACAAAGCTTGTAAAAGTATAGGAATGGAAGGTCTGATTGGTACGCATACTTTGAGAAAAACTTTTGGCTATCACCATTACCAAAAATTTAAAGATGTTGTAATTTTACAAAAAATTTTTAACCATTCAACACCAGAAGTAACTCTAAGATATATTGGAATAGAGGAAGATGAAATCTTTGAAAGTTATGAGAATTTTATATTATAACTAACTGATAATTTTATATTTGCGCAAAAAAATGTTTTTAGTTTTTAAATTCATTATGAAAGTCAATAGATATGCAAGATGAGTTTCTTATACAAAAGAGCTTTGGTATGGGTTGGATGGAAGTTATTATAGCAAAGTCCTAATGAAAGTATAAATCTAATAAATATGGCACATCCAAATTTATGTGCCACATTTATTTATATATTTTTTTATATTAACCAAGGTAAAAATCTATGTTTGACCTTTAAAACATATTCTTGATATTTTGAATCCTTTATCAAATGGCGTTCTTCTGTGATTGCTCTCAGGTAATAAATAAATATCCATGCGAGAGTTGTTACTGTCACAAAGAACTTGTCACCATAACCCATATCACTTGCTAAATATAATGGAATTGTTGTGATAATTATATAGAAAATTTGCATAGAGTATTCAGGGTGTCTTACTACATTATAAGGGAAACCTGTGACAATACCTCTATTGGTTAAGTTTCCTGATTTTGTACCAAGTCTTAATACAGCAATCATCATTCCGAAATTCGCAATAATTGCAAATAGGTTCAATCCTGCAAGCAATGCAGAATTGTTGACAGGTAGTAACGAATCTTCAGTTACTTGTAAAAATTTATCAGTAAGAAGAACTACAGGGTAGTAACACATAATACAAGAGATTACTCCAAGAGGTGTAGTATCAACTGATTTGATTTTGTTTTTGAACAGGTCTAAATCTGATAAATAGCTGATAGCAAGGATAATCAAGTTTATTGTCATTGCTAATTTTATCCACATATCGCCAGTGTCGTTCAGATATTGTATTATCCCTGATAAAATACCTGAGCCGGCTGTAATATATTGAACAGCTTGTTCAAACATAACTTTTAGAAAATCCAAATTATATCCAAAACTTGGTAGATAATTATTACATAGAGTGTTTACGCAATAAACTCCAAAAAATGTTTGCATAAAGACTATCATCATTGCTTGTTTTTCTTTTTCTGTCGGTTCAAGTCCTTTTAAAAAGTGTTCAACAGGCATGTCTTTAGAAAATTGTCTTGCAAAATATCCAAAGATGGTCATGTTTCGAGAATCTTTAACTGATATTGGTCTCACTGTCCAATAGATAATTGGTGCGATTAGCAAATATCCAAGATAAAAGACTGTGAAAAATATTGTATAATCAAATCCTGAGTTTTCTTCGATTGTTTCGTAATACGCAGGACAAAAGATTAAACATAATAAAATAATTCCGTAAATTATTGCTGAAGCAATAAAATGTCTCAAAAGTTCAAGATTTGTGGCTTTTTCTTTCTTTTCTTCTTCCATTTATAAAGTTCCCCTTTTTATTTTTATATTGTTGTATTTTAGCATAATTAGATGAGTTGAACAAATTAGCTAAATTTTCTTAAATAACTTTCAACAAATTCATCTATGTCTCCATCCATAACGGCATCTACATTGCCGACTTCGCAACCTGTGCGATGGTCTTTTACCATTTTGTATGGATGGAATACATAAGAGCGAATTTGTGAACCAAAATTAATATCTACATTCTCGCCTTTTAACTCAGCCATTTTTTGTTCATATTCTGCTTCTTTTATTGCTAAAAGTTTTGATACAAGAATTTGCATTGCATATTCTTTGTTTTGAAGTTGAGAACGTTCTTGTTGGCATTTTACGACGATTCCTGTTGGTTTGTGTAATATTCTGACTGCTGTTTCAACTTTGTTGACATTTTGACCGCCAGCCCCACCTGAGCGCATTGTTGTAACTTCCAAATCTTCTGGTGGAATTGAAATTGTTTTTTCAAAATCTTCAATTATAGGTGAAACTTCGACAGAGGCAAAGCTTGTTTGTCGTTTGCCATTAGCATTGAAAGGTGAGATTCTGACAAGTCTATGTACTCCTTTTTCAGCTTTTGCGTAGCCAAAAGCGTATTTGCCACAGATTTTTATTGTTGCGGATTTGATGCCGGCTTCTTCTCCGTCCAATTTGTCGAGAAGTTCAAATGTCCACCCTCTTTTTTCAACCCAGCGCGTATACATTCTTAATAACATACTAGCCCAGTCTTGTGCGTCTGTGCCACCAGCTCCAGCATTGATTGTCAAAATTGCATCAGCCTCGTCATATTCTCCTGATAGCATTTGTTGCAGTTCAAATTTTTCAAGTTCTTTATTTAACTCTTTGATTTGGGAATAACTATCAGAGATTAAATCGCTGTCCGAAAGCTCAATTGCAGCATTACAATCTTCTATAATTTGAGACCATTTTGAAAATTTTTCTAAAATTTCTTTTTTATCTTTAATTTGCTGGCCGATTTTTGATACTTTAGAGTTATCTGTCCAAATATCAGGATCTTGCATTTCCGATTCTAATGCGGTTAATTCCTGCTGTATTTTATTTGGGTCAAAGACACTCCTTTAGTTTGTTTAGTCTTGGTGTAATTTGATTTAATTCTTGTTTTAATTCAGTTTCCATAATTCAATTGTATAATAAAAACGATTGCTTGCAATTAGGTTTAAAGTTGCTATAATTAAAGGTAAGAGAGATTTTTATGGAAGTTTTGAGACAGGTAAAAGAACTTTATAGTGGCAAAAATGCTATATCAAATCATATAACACTTTTTTCAATATTAGGTATTGTTGTAATTTTATTGAATAATGTTGTTGCAGCTTGGGGTGCAAGTGCTTTTTATTTTGATTTCTTTGCGATTGCACCATCATCAAGGTTTGAATTGTGGTTAACTTTAACAGTATGTATATTGTTAATGATTTATTTGTTCGGATATGATTGTAAATTTTTATATTCTAAATTTCAGAATAATGATTCAGTACTCCCAGAAATGGATTTAGTTCCAATGTCGATGTTTTTTAAATCTTTTCCTGTCTTTGTGTTGTGGCAAATGTATTATGCTGTATTATTTGTTATTGGTGTGCTATTTCTGCCGACAAACAATTCAACATTGGTCTATTTAACAGCATCTTTGTTGGTTTGTTCAATTCCGTTTATGAATTTGATTTTTGTAAAATTTATATCTGATTTCAAATATTCAAAAGATGTTTTACTACCATCATCTATTTTTAAATATATTGATAAATGTTTTCTATCTTTGGTTGGTTTGATTTTGGGAATATTGTTATTGTCAATTTTGCCTTGTGGTTTGGTTTTGTGGGTTTCAAAATTTGCGCACAAAATTGTTTCAGAGCCATTGAAATTGTCTGTATATTTGGCAAGTATTTGCGTGTTTATATATTTTATTACGATATTGAAGTTTGTTTATTTAGATGGACTTGTGAAAATTGTAAAATCTAAAATTCTTAATCAGGAATAACTTGTATTCTTCCATCATCATAAATTTCAACAGGTTCTTTAGATTGTTTTAAAATATCTTGAACGCATTTTGTGGCGTCAAAATCATATTTTTCAAGAACTCTGTCAGGTTGATTTAATTTGGTAAAACCGTCGTTGCCTTGTGCGCAATAATCGTTCAATACGGTTGTATAATATTTATCAGCACGAGGATTGTTTATATCAATAGGGGTTTCGATTCCGTTTTTATCAACAAATTTCATAGATAAAATATGACCTGATGTGTTGACTGTGTATTTCAAACCTGAAGTGTAGAAAATTCCCGGTTTATTTGCAACATTTGTGAAAGATTTAGCGGCAAGTTTAATTGCATCAACTAGGTCTTTTTCGCTGTAACTCATTTTGTACAGTTTATTTTGGAAAGGCAAAACGTCAGCCAAAATTCTTGTATCGACTTTTCCGGGTTCAAAATATCCGCGAATATTAGGTGAAGGAAGTATTGCTATATCACAGTCTAAATCTTTTCTCATGCAGTCTGTAATAAAATATGCATGAGGATTAGGTTCAATTAAATCATGTTTAAGTGGAGGTGGGGCAGATTTTATGTGTCCGTATGTTTCTCTTGCTCCAAAAATTTTGTCGAAAATATATTTAGCAGGTGCAAATCTTTTGAAATTTCTTGTGTAACCTACGTTGTTTTGGACTTTTTTTATAACTCCATTTTGGTCAAATTCAAGGTTTAATATGCCCAAATTTTTTCCATCTCTTCCTGCTTGTGTAATAACGACAGGTTCGCCAGTTTTTGAATAGAACAGATTTTTCCCTTCTTTGACGTCAAGAAGTAAATCATGAGAGTGTCCACCCAAAATAACGTCAATGCCTTGAGTTTGATTTGCTACAATTTTATCTAGTGTGTAGCCAAGGTGTGATAACAAAATTATTTTATTAATTCCTTGTTTTTGCATTCTGTCGACTTCTTTTTGAATATTCAGGACAGTTTCTTTTGGTTTATCGACTTGAATCTGCTTTTGAATTACTCCTTCTTTAGATCTTTTATATAAATCAATTGGAGATGCGCCAATTATGCCGTATTTGTGTCCGTTTTTTTCTTCCACGATTTTAGATTCTATTTTGTGGCTCCAAGGGTTCTGTGGACTGATTTTTACGTTTGCTGCCAAAAGGTTATATGAAACCAAAGGTAAAATTGCACCGACTTTATCTTGCATGTCGTATTCGTGATTGCCAACAGCAGACGCCCTTATTCCGATTATTTTTTGAAATAATACTGCAAGTTGGTTAGTTTTAAAATCTTCACCAATCATAATGTCGCCGGAAGATAATTTTAAAGTGTCAACATCTTTTTTATCTTTGTTACGAGCATCAAATGCGTTGGATGCGGTTATGGTACGTTCCATATTTATGGACTTGCCATGGTAATCGTTGATGTAAAAAATGCTAGTTTTTACACTATTAGGCTGATTGATTGGATTTATCATCTCTTAGTGAGTCCCTTAGGCATGAAAACACATCAAGATTTTTTTTGCTGTTTATTAGGAGTTTTGTTTACAAAATTTAAAACTTCATAATCTGTACTTTCCAATATTTAGAAAGCTCATCAAAAATTTCATTGGTTCTATCAATGACTTCAATCAGGATGATGCCATAGTTTAGGCATTTGTATTCTCCCATATCGTGGAGTCCTATTCGCGTTTTGATATTACATCCGTATTTTGTCAAAATTTCTTGGAGTTTTGTAGAATCATCCATTCTATTTTCTATTTTTATACCGATTACTGCTGTCATATATAATTAATAAATCGAGTTTTGAAGAATTTGAATTATCTGGTTTGCTAGTATTGGGCAGTAAAGATGGCGGTTTTTAATAAAACCGCCATCTAAATTTATAAAAATCTAAAATTTTATTATGAATGTGTTGCAATAGTTGTGATGTTGTTGTTTCTAACTTGGAAATCCGCATAACATTCTTTGGAATTTGTTATAGCACTTCTTACAGTGATATTACCTGCTCTTAATTTTCCATTATCATCATAGTACATAGTTTGTACCAAATTTCCTTTTTTGTAGATAATTTTTCGTTGGTCTTCACCCATATTCGCATCTCCTTTGCCGTCATATACGGTAATAGTACCGCCATCTGGGGATTCATAAGTCACCGGAGCGCCGATATGAAATGCTGTCATTTTGAAATTATAACCCATTTTTTCTATATCTTGTTTAGTTGGAGCATCTCCTAGTCCTATTGGACTTTTTTGCAACAAATTTTTAATTCCTTTTTCTGAATATGGGTCATTCATCATATATAATTCAATATCCAAAAGGTTTAAATGTTTAGCGTTTCCTTCCGTTTTGTTTGTCATATTGATGTTTGTTTGCTGAACTTGTTGTTGTTGCCCATCATGTTTAATGTTTTGCAAAAGTTGGTTCAATCTTGTTTCATCAATTCTCATGTTCATAGTAAAAATCTCCTCTATTTTGTAATATCTCGTGAAAGATGCACATCACTTACATTTATATAAAAACATTTTTGCACTTAAAATTTCATATAATTTAGAATTGTAAATACTAAATATCTGAAATATAGAATTAGTAAACGGTTCGAGGTTTACATAACTTTACATATAATACTTGTAGGCAGTAAAAATATATTATAAAGAATTTAAAATTGTAATTATGGGTATAAAACAAGAACTCGGTAAAAAAATAAAACGTATGAGAATTGAAAAAGGGTACACTCAGGAAAAACTCTCTGAGTTGATTGATGTATCTCAAAAAGCCTTGAGTAGTATTGAGACAGGTGAAAATTTTGTAAAAGCCGAAACTTTGGATAAAATTTTAGAGGCATTTAATATTACCGCAGAAGAGTTGTTTGCAACAAATCATCTGAAAGATTGTGCAGAATTACTCCAAATGATAAATAAAAATATTACTAAAATTTGCGATAATCCTGAAAAATTGGAATTGGTTTATAATTTGACGCGAAGTCTATGCGTAAAATAAAATTTTAGCAAAAAAATAATACCCTTTATGGGGTATTATTTTTGTTTTGTTGTATTGTAGTGATAATCTACTCAATATCGAGATTATCGTCGGCTTGAAGCTGTTTTTTTCTAAGATTATGCATTACTGCATCTACTAACAACTCATAAGATTTCATACTTTCAATGTTTGGAAATTCTTGCTTGAGTTGGGCTCTGACCATTGCTTCCAGCTCTAGGTCGTCAGAAAGTGATTTTAGATTTTCCACACCGCTAATTGTTTCTAAATAATCTGTGGTGCTTTTATCTAAGTTATTTTTATTGGAAAATGCTAACCAACGTAATCTTGGGCTTACAGTTTCCTTTAATCGTTGTACGAGTTTTAAGTTTTTGAGTCGGTCGAACATTTTCTACCTCTATTTTCTTTTACCTTCTTGTACTATTTTAAAGTATCCTGAAAAAAATAATTGACTTTTTAACAATTGAAGTTTACAAAATTTAACAAAATACTTGAAATCCGCACTATACTTTGCTGAAATCTGTTAAATGTTCATATTTTTTCTTTAATAATGTCAATAAAGAAAGTCTATTTTTCTTAACATTTTCATCTTTATCCATGACAAGAACATCATCAAAGAATTTTGTAACAACAGGGTTAAGAGTTTCTAATTCTTTCAAGTACATTTTGTAATCATTAGTTTCGCTAACAGTCTTAATCGCAGTATACAAATCTTTTTCAGCTTGTTCTTTGAAGAAACTTTCATTGATTGAATTTTCGCTATTGTCTTTTAATATTCTGATTACTCTGTTTGCGTTTTCAACAAGTTGTGGGCAATTAAGTTCGTTCACAACTTTTACTCTTTCTACGTAATCTGCGATGTCTGTTAGCGGATTTTTCATAGAGCATGCTTCAAGGATGTTTTTGTTGTACTTATCAGCCAAGAAAATAATCATTCTTTGTACGAAAAATTCATTGATTTCATTAGCGCAATCTCTTTGAACTGGTAGAGCTTTTAGGGCATCTTTGATGTATTTGTCAACATCGATTTTTAAATTGCCATCTAATATCGTTCTAATTACACCTAGTGCTGCACGTCTTACTCCCAGAGGGTCAGATGAACCTGTAGGCTTTTTACCTGCTGCAAATACAGCACAAACTGTATCAATTTTATCTGCGATACCAACGATTTGTCCTTCGATCCCTTTTGCAGTTTCGCTTTCTGCATTTAGTGGGAAGTAATGTTCTTTGATACCTTGAACAACCTTTGCATCTTCACCTGAAACTCTTGCATAATCAGCTCCAATAAAGCCTTGAAGTTCGGTAAATTCAAATACCAAGTTTGTTGTTAAATCTGCTTTACATAATAATGCTGTTCTTTCAACATCTTTAGAATCAACATTTAGGTCTTTTGCAATATCGTTTGACAATTTGATAAGTCTTTGAGTTTTGTCAAACATTGAACCCATACCTTTTTGGAAAGTTACACCTTTTAAGGCTTCAACATAGTCTACCAACGGTTTTTTGGTATCTTCATTAAAGAAGAATACTGCATCATCAAGTCTAGCTTTTATTACTCTAACGTTACCAGCTGCAATATTTTCAAAATTGTCACCTATATAGTTTGTCATAGTGATGAATCTGTTAATAAGTTTGCCATCTTTGTATAGGGCAAAATATCTTTGGTGAACAGCCATNACTGTAACAACCAATTCTTCCGGAAGTTTCAAATATTCTGTTGAAAACTCGCAAACCGCCGGAACAGGATATTCCGTAATAAATGTAACTTCTTCCAACAAATCATCAGTGTAATATGGCTCTGCACCAAGCTTTGCAGCTTCTTCTTTTGCTCTTTCAATGATTAATTGTTTTCTTTCATCTTGATTAACGATTACGTTGTGTTTACGAAGAATTTCAATATAATCATCAGGACTTGTTATAACAGCTTCTTTTTCCTCAGCAAATCTGTGTCCACGAGTTACGTTAGAACTTTCTCTGTCGATGATTTTGATTTTAACTTCTTCGTTATCCAAAATAGAAACAATCCATCTGATTGGACGAGAAAATTTAACTTCGTTTTCAGCCCATCTCATAAAGTGTGAACCTTGAAGTTTCAACACAATTGCCGGAACATTATCTTTCAAAAGTTCAACAATAGATTTTCCTTTGATTACAATTTTTGCGTGAATGTAATCGTTTTCTATATACAAATCTTCCGGAGAAATTCCATTTTTCTTACAGAAACCTTCGCCTGCTCTTGTCAGATTACCATTTTCATCATAAGCAACTTTTTTAATAGGACCCTTAACGATTTTTTCTTCATCTTTACTTTGTTTTTCAAGCCCGGAAACGATTACCGCAAGACGTCTTGGAGTTGCATAAACATCAACTTTTTCGAATACAACTTTGTTAGAATTCAAAAAGTTTTCAAAACCTGTTTTTAGCTGCTGAATAGCAGATGGAATAAACTTATAAGGGAGCTCTTCACACCCAACTTCTAATAAATATTTGCTCATAATAATATCCTTTAATTCTCTTGTAGCTTAATTATATACTTGTAAAGCGAGAATGTAAAGAGAGCGCACATAGTTCGATATATCTTTATTTAGAAGGATTCCAATAATTCAAAGGTTTATACAATACATCCCAATAAGGTTTTGAACTATCTTGGGGACTAACATTGCGATGCGCCCAATAATAACAACCTTTAAAGTTTTCAGAATTTACAATGTTTGGATTACACATTTTATTATAATCGACAGTCTGATAACGAAAAATATCATACCCAATACGATTTGGACCTTTATAAGGACCATTGATATCAAAAACAGCCATCATTAAAACTTGATGGCAAGCTCCATCAACTGCAAATAAAGGAGATACAGTTACACCATCCGGCAAAATCATATAAGATGCATGAGGGCCAAGACAATAATAACTTAAACTTATTCTTGTTCCCCAAAAACTGTTACAAGGAATATTTCTCCAGTACATTTCCGAATCATTCATCCTTTTTACATTTAAAAATTGTCGTTCCCATATTTCATTAATATCTGGCATTTGAGCTTCTAACTGCAAATAATTTGGGTATGCAACATGACCATTACAGTTCCCAGCCATGTTTAACTCTGTAATAGAAGAATAACCATATTCATTAGCAGTCTTTTGAACAGCTTGCTGAATAATTGAATCAGCTTTTTTAAATTGATTTTCCAAAACTTTAACTCTGTAATTATTTATAATTGTTGGCAAAGTAATAACCGCAACAATCCCAATAATACCAAGAGTTATGAGAACTTCTGCAAGGGTAAACGCTGTGCGTTTACGTGAAAAGTGAGAAGTGAAACGTGAAAAGACCGTTTCAGAAAAGTTACTAAGATACTGAGGCACTTGGGCACTAAGTTCTTTACGGGGTAAATTATTTTCGTTAGTTATTGAAATTTTTGATTTAAAATCACTACTGATTACAGAGTCACAACCCTCTCTCTTTGTGAGAGGGAGCAGTCGTTTGCGAACTCCGGTGAGCATTACGAATGCGGGAGAGGGTTCTAGAACTGTTTCGTGTTGGACAGGACAACTATACTTTAAATTATACCCATCTCTGAAATTTCTAAGCTCACATAATTCGCTAAGAAATTTCTTCTCTCCCTCAAG
>QHME01000031.1 GCA_003258735.1 Candidatus Melainabacteria bacterium | reverse complement strand
CTCAATGCAGTCCTCACTGGGACGTGCTGGGTTCTCTCCGTTCACACAGCGCACTTGTCAAAATCCGCAGTTCAGAATGACAATGTTCTTTGTGTTTTGTTAGAGACTCTGAAATAAATTCTGACATTGCTCTGTGTGTTAGCTAAATAATCCGCCGACTTTTACTACGTTACCTTCTTTTTCGGCATTTGTGATAAATTCATACATTGCAATTTGTCCTTTGTTCCAGTTTAATTTGCTAGATATTCCAAGTCTCTCAGCAAGTATAGCTAATATATTTTTGTATTCGTCTTTAGCTTTCTCGCCAGCATTTCTTGCATCTACTTCTACCGGCTGGTTCCAGTAAGCCTCGTAGGCTTCAGGATGTTTCTTTATTTCAGCATTTGTTTTTGGAAGGTCTTTGTGATGCTTAAAATTATCTCTAAAAATTCCAGCCAATCGTTTTTCTTCAGCAATTTCAGGTGCCATTGTTGTAGATTTCTTTAAGCCTAAAGTTTTTAAAAGAGTTGTGAATACACTATCACATTCTTTATTGCCACCCAAAATAAAATATTTCCTATATTTTGATACTAATTTATGCTGATATTGGTGACGTAGCTCATGATTTATGGTATCTACAATATCATCGTTATTAGCATATTTTTCTAAGTCTAAAGCTACTCTCGGTCTTTCTCCATAACTAACACCTCCAAATGTTTCAGGTAGTTTTTCATTCACAACTTTAATCCCTAAATCGGAGACATTTTGTTTTTCTTTAGCATAAGGTGCTACAGCTTTTAAAAAATCTTCCTTAGAATAGTTTTTAGAAAATACATAAGGTGTTTGGGCATATTTGTCTAACTCCGCCTGTGGCAAGGTGTTACTTTCTATTGCAGTATGTGTGTATTCTCCAACTGAATTTCTGGATGCAGTTGTTTTTACATAATTATGCACTCCATGCGGAGCTCTTGATTCAAAATATTGAACTTCGTTAGTTGTTTTATTGGGTGAATAATTTATTGTCAAATATTCCCTATCAAGTTTTCCTCCTTTGTCAGGAGAATAAACATTTTTGGTAATGGTTTCTTGAGTTAATTTCCCATTTACGCTTGTTCTAGAAATTTTACGTCTTTGTGTGGTAACATTTCCCTCGAACTCAGAAAATGTGTGTATATGCCCTTTGCTGCAGATTTTGTCGATGGTTCGTTGCACCAACTTTCCTTCTTCATCTTTAAATGAAGTGATTGTAGTATGTCCTTTGCCAAATTCTGATGCAATTTCAACGATATCCATTGTGCCATTATTAGATGTTGGTATATTCAATGATTTTGACAGCAAACGATAACCTTTTGAAGTATAAGGCTTTGCAACAGTTTTTATTGCAGAATTAATAAGACTCATTTATTTCCCTTTTGTTTAAAAATTCCCCATTACTGATATAAAGTATTTTTAGTTGCGATAAGTGCGAATATAGAAATATTTGGTGTAATATTTCGTAACACTTCATTTCTTTTAGCGTTTTCAAACTTTTGTATAAAAAATCCCATACTTTAGTATGAATTTTTCTAATCCTGATTAAAGTTTTTAAATTTTGTGCCGTATATAAAATAGAAGGCATGTATTTAAAGGAAAAATTATGGATAAAGAAGAGAAAAAACAAGTAGGAGTCTCATTATTTAGTCAGTCTGAATATTTAGCTGGCAGTGACCCTATTGAGGAAATGTTTGCCCTTAATCTAGGTGATTTTATTTCGGAAGAACTTATTTCTGAAGATTTTGCCAAGAAAATTAGCATTAGTGCAAATAAAAAAGAACGACTACAAAATCAGCTTAATGAGTTGATTGATATTTACTCTTCTAAAAATACTTTATGCGTGCTAGATTTTTCAACTGGCGAAGAACAAGCTATTTATACATCAATTGCAAAATCAATTGTTCAAATGCTTGAGGTTGATGATTGTATAATTTATTTGATAAAAGATGGAAAAATGACACCTGTCGGAGTTTCTGGTGATACTCAAAAATCAAATACTGTTACAATAGAAGAACTTTTGCACCAAGAAGTAATTGAGAGTGAACACAGTGCATATATTGCAATGCGTAGTTCAACAATGCCTGTTGGGATGATTGAAATAGGCTATGAACAAAAACCTGAAAAAGATTTCAGAGAACTTGTTATGAGTATTGCCAATTTGCTAGGAACAACAATTACTCTCCAAAACGCAATTGACCATACGCAAAAGTTGGTTTCTACACCAGAAACAAGTGAAATTCAACTAAAACAACAAAGAGCAGAATTGACTGCCCTAATTGGCGATTTGTGTGACTATCAGCAAAACTTTGTTGAGGCCTTGGCTAATGCGGTTGATAGAAAAGGGCAATATACCGTTTCCCATTCTCGAAATACCGCAAAACTTGCAAGAAGTATTTGCAAAAAACTTGGTTTGAATGAAAAAACAACTGACTTAATATACTATGCCGGTTTGTTACAAAATATAGGCAAAATTACTCTTCCTGAAAAGATTTTTGCAAACAACGGCAAGCTCTCAGCGGATGAATTGAGCAAAATTAAAAACCACACAAATGTTGGGGTTAATTTGTTAATGAACATTAATTTCTTATCAGAAGTTGTACCTTATATTACATATCAAACAGAACGTGTTGATGGTTCAGGTACTCCGGAAGGTTTGAAAGGTCAATCAATTCCGCTTGGTTCAAGAATTATTGCTGTTGCAGATGCATATTCAGCAATGACTTCAGATCGTCCTTACAGAATGGCAATGGATGCAGACAAGGCTCTTGAGATTATTACATCAGAAGTTGACCACAAATGGGACAAAGATGTTGTGAGTGCTTTGGCTCAAGTCGTTAGAGAATAAAGCTAAATTTTAGATATGGAAACAATTTCAGTGTAACCTGTTACATTTATTCCTTTTCGAGAGCACCCTTAATCCCTTTTTTGTGCTAAAATTGGTATGCTAAAGTACATAAAAGGAAGGGATATTATTATGTCAAACAAAGTTGTCGTTGGTGCTCAATGGGGCGATGAAGGAAAAGCGAAGATTACAGATTTATTAGCTCAAGATGCCGATTTGATTATTAGATATCAAGGCGGTTGTAATGCCGGTCACACTGTTGTTGCGCACGGCAAAACTTTCAAATTTCATCTGATTCCATCAGGAATTTTATACAATGGTAAGACTTGTTTGATTGGTAATGGTACGGTTATTTTGCCTGAGTATTTTCAAAAAGAAATTGAAGGTTTAAAAGCCGAAAATATTGACCTCTCTGGTCTTAAAGTGAGTCCTCTTGCATCAATTACAATGCCTTGGCATACCGAAGTTGATGGCTATAGTGAAGATAATGCTAAAAAAGGCAAAATTGGCACAACTAAAAAAGGTATAGGACCTACTTACACTGACAAAATGAATAGAATAGGGCTGAAGATTGAAGACCTTTATTCAAAAGAAGCTTTATCTGAAAAACTTGATATAATCCTTCCACTAAAGAACAAGCAATTAAAAGAAGTGTACGGATTGAAAACCTACACAAAAGAGGAAGTTTGGGCATTGTGCGAAGAATATGCGAAAATCTTTGCTCCTTATGTTTGTCCTGATTGGCAAGAACTTCTTCAAATTGCAAAGCGAGAAGGAAAAACTATATTATTTGAGGGTGCACAAGGTGTAATGCTTGATGTCGATTTTGGAACATATCCGTTTGTGACAAGTTCAAATCCAATTGGTGGTGGCGCAGCAACAGGTTCAGGCTATGGGCCGACAGTTATTGATGAAGTTATAGGTGTGGCGAAAGCTTATTGTACAAGAGTTGGAGAAGGACCGTTTGTAACAGAATTAACAGATGAATATGGCAAACGTATCCAAGATATTGGGCACGAATTTGGTGTAACAACCGGCAGACCTCGTCGTTGTGGATGGTTTGATGCTGTTACTATGAAATATTCCTGTCTTGTAGGTGGTTTGACCTCAATTGCGCTAACAAAAATTGATGTATTTGATGGTTTTGAAGAGATAAAACTTTGTACAGCATACAAAGATAAACGTGATGGCAAAATTTATACTTCATATCCTACAAATGTCTTTATTCATAAATATTTAGAACCTGTTTATGAAACTCACAAAGGTTGGATGCAAGATATTTCTAATATTCGCAAATATGAAGATTTGCCTGAAAATTGCCGTAAGTATTTAGAACGATTAGAAGAACTTTTGGAAACACCGATTTCAATTGTTTCTGTAGGTCCTGATAGAGAACAAACAATCTATAGAGAAGCTTAATAAAACTTAAAAGAATAAGCAAAAATAAATCTACCTGTGTTTTTATAAATACATAGGTAGATTTTTATGACTTCAATACAAACAAATTATCCGATAAATCAAACGGTTGCAATAAACTCAAACAAACCGGTTCAAGCTCAACAACCAGAAAAGGTTGTTGAGAATAAATCTGCACAAGTTGCGACCATGCCTGCAACTATTCCAACATATAATGTCAAAGTGCCAATGAGTTTTAGTCATGTTGAAGATATAAAACTCCCAAATGATTTGACTGCAAAGTGTTATAAATTGGCTAATGGTCAAAGAGTTGTAATTGTACCAAAAGATGGACCGACTTTTGTAAAAACTTATGTAAATACAGGTTCGTTTAATGAACCTGACAATTTGCGCGGTATAAGTCATTATATCGAACACAATTTGTTTAATGGTTCTGAAGATTTGGGTGATAAAGTATTTTTTGATGAAGTTCACAAAATGGGTGGAAGTACAAACGCTTCAACATCTTTTGCAAACACTGATTACTATATCAAATCTAATTTGCTTGAAGATGGCGATTTAGAAACAAAAATTCAACTTCATGCCGGAATGTTACAGTCACCAAAATTTTTGGTAGATAAGCTTGAAAAGGAAAAGAAAATTGTTAATTCCGAAATTAACATGTGTCTATCTGATAATGAAAATATAGGATACTCCCAAACTGTAAAAAATCTGTTTAACATAAAATCTTCATCTATTGATTTGGTTGCCGGCAATACCGATAATATCAGTTCGCTTACTCAAGATGATGTTGTTAAATATTTTAATAACAACTATTATCCTGCAAATATGACGACAGTTATAACAGGAGAAGTTGAACCACAAAAGACAATGGAACTTGTCTCAAAATACTTCAATTCGACAAAAGTTCCAACTGGTGAAAGACATTTTGAAAAAATGACACCGATAAACCATTCGGTGCGTCAAGATATTATTTCTCCAAAATCAGAAAGTAATTCAACATCAATTTTTTTAGGTTTTGCAGGTCCGGAAAATAACAATACTGTCGATAAAGTACATTTGCAGGCAATGAATTATCTTGCAGGTGGATTGAAAAATTCAAGGACTTCTAAACTTGAAAGAAATTATGGTGTTGGCATAAGTTTTGCGCCTGATAGGTTGAGTTCGCGCCCACAGGATCATTCATTGATGCTAGTTGAAACAATTGTTCCTGAAAATAAATCAGAACAATTTATTAAAGATTTGTATGCAGTAATAGATAATTTGGCAAAAGTTCCGCCAACAGATGATGAATTTATGGCGATTAAAAATAAGATGAAAAAGTCTAATGAAAAGACTTTTGAATATTCAGGCGGAGTAAATAATGCAATAGGGAATGCATATTTAAATGATAATATTAAAAAGTTGAACGAGTTTGACAAAATTGTTGACAGCATGACTAAAGAAGATGTTATGAATGCTGCAAAAAAATATTTAGATTTGAATAAGGTTGCCCTGACTGTTGTTCATCCGCATGGTACTGATTCTAAAACTTTAGACTCAAATTATGACAGTGTAAAGCAAGCTAATGTAAGTTTTACCGGTTCTAAAAAGTCTGCTCCTATAGATGTCAGCAAAGTTAAAACATATAGAGCTGCAAATAATTTTGAAATTCAATTAAATGAAACAAATTCTGATAATGTTGAATACAGTTTTACAATGGGTGAGAAAGATTGGACTCCGAAAAAAGCAGCTGTTGCTGATGTGTTGGCAGAGGTCGTTTTTAATAGTGGAACAAAAAGTAAATCTGTTGAAGATATTTCAAAATTTGAAGACAAATATGGAATTTCATCTTCCGGTGTCAGCGTGGGGGATATGGGGTTGACTCTTACTGCCGATTTTCCTATTCAAAATGCAAAGCAGGCTCTTGAAAATTTCAATGACCAAATAAAAAATCCAAATATTAATCAACAAGAATTTGATAAGGCAATTGCGCGTTTGAAAGATTATTACAAGGGGTATGAAGTTTCACCTTATGATGCGTTAAATAAATTGTTATATAAAGGAACTCCACGTGAATTTACACCTCAAGACAAGCTTGAAAGTTTAGATTCAATAACTCTTGAAGATGTAAAAAATCTTTATAGTGAATTTTTCAAGAACGGACAAGGTGAAGTTACTGTTTCTGCTCCATTTAGCAAACATCCTGAGCTTAAACAAGAAATTTTCAACAGTGTGTGTTCATTTGCGCCTGTAAAACCTTGGGATACTTCAATTAGAAAATTCTATAAGCCGATTGAAAAGACAGAAGTGTTCACAGCACCAAACCGAAAGAATCAAGCACAAATTGTAAAATCATATACTTTCCAACATAATGGCAATCTCAAAGATGATGTTTGTCTTAATTTGTTGAATGCAATTTTAGGGGACTCTCCGGCATCAAGACTATTTTCTGATTTGAGAGAACAAAGACACTTGGCTTACTCTGTTTATTCGAATTACAATCTTTATGATGATATGGGGGAATTTGTCTTATCTATCGGCACAACAACCGAAAACCACGAAACTGGTGAAAAATCTTTTGATAATATCAAAAAATCAATTGATGGTTTCAATGAAAATATTGAAAGAATCACAACAGAAAAAGTTTCAGAAGAAGAATTAGAAAATGCTAAAAAAGAAATCAAAAATCAATTATATAACTCTTTTGAAGATAATTCTTCAAAAAATGAATACTTGAAAAATGCGCACAAAAATATTTATGGTATAAATCGAGTTAATGAAAGCTTGGCTATGCTTGATTCTATTACGGTAGATGATATTTATAATACTGCGCGTAATGTATTTAGGTCAAAACCTGTATACTCAATTACGGCAACGCAAGCGTCCCTTGATGCGAATAAGGAATTCCTAAATTCTCTAAATAGCTAGGAGTTTATTTGTTCTACGATTTTTTGAACTCCATCAAATTTTGCAAGTTTTGATGCTGCCTTTTGTATATCTGACAATTTTTCAGGATTATTTACTAGTTCTAATATATTTGCCAAAAGTGATTCAGAATTTGTGTCAGAGTCTTCCAAATACAGACCTGCACCTGCATCTACCATGCACTTTGCATTTTTTCTTTGGTGGTCAGCTGCCGCAAATGGATATGGAATAAAAATCGGAGCTGCTGATGAGGCACAAAGTTCAGATATACTCAAAGAGCCTGCTCTTGATACCGCAATATCACAAGATTTTAGAACTGTTACCATATTATCAAAATATGGACGTATGATTAGATTTTTATCTGATTTATATTCAGGATATATTTTTTCTAATTCTTTTGAAACTTCCTCAAAATTGCGTTTCCCAGTTTGGAAAATTACTTGTAAGTCGTACTTCTGAGATAATTCTTTTAATAATTTAACTGTTGCCTCATTTATTGTTTTAGCACCTTGTGAGCCACCCATAACGCAAAGAGTCAATTTGTTTGTTAAGTTTAATTCTTGACGAGCTTTTTCTTGGGTTAATGTTGCAAATTCTGCTCTGATTGGATTTCCGTTTAAGTGACAATTTTTATTTTTTAATTTGCTTTTAGCATCTTCAAAGGCTATGGAAACACTTTTGGCATAAGGGGAAAGTTTGCGAGTTACAAGTCCAGGATTTGCATCACAATCGTGCATAACAAAAGGTATTCTCATTGTAATCCCTGCAATCAAAGCCGGGGCTGAGACATAACCGCCCGTTCCAAAAATTACATCAGGTTTGTGTTTCAAAATATAGAAACAGCATTTTATCCAAGCGCAAAACATTACAAAAATCCACTTCACAAGTGCAAAACCTATTTTTCTTGGCATGCCAAAAGACATGACTGGTAAAAATGTATAATGCTTATCCGCCACAATTGATGCTTCTAAATTATTTGGATTTCCTACATAAAATATTTTGGAGGTGTTCTCGGATTTTAGTAATTCATCAGCAACAGCAATGGCAGGATAAATATGTCCGCCAGTTCCCCCACCTGTAATAAAATATGTCTTCTTATCCATTAATTTCAGTCCTTATTCTTTTTATTCTTTGTTTTGAAATATTTAACAAAATTCCAACCATAGCAAGAGATACGATAATAGATGTACCACCGTAACTAATAAATGGTAATGTTACACCTGTTACTGGGAGCAATGAACTTGCGACAGACATATTTAAAAACGCCTGAAATCCAAATATAAATGTTATACCGATTGCCAAAAGTTTGCCATACATATCAGGACAGCGTTTTGAAATTCTCAAACCTCTATGAACCAATGCCACAAATAATCCGATAATAAAGAAACAGCCTAAAAAGCCAAATTCTTCTGCAATAATCGCAAAAATAAAGTCAGTGTGACATTCAGGTAAATATGCAAGTTTTTGAATTGAACCGCCATATCCGGCACCGCTCAAGCCTCCTGATGCGAAAGCAATCAATGATTGGATGATGTTGTAACCTTTGCCAAGAGCGTCACTTCCTGGGTTTAACCAAACTGTAATTCTATCCATCTGATAACCATGCAAAAGTTTTGGTAGCATTGTTAATATTCCTAAGCCCATAATGCCTGTCCCAGTATAAATTGGCAACCAAGGTCCACGTCCCGCTATATACAACACAAGAGTTGTCATACATAGGATAATTGCCATACTTAAGTTTGGTTGTTTCAAAATTAACAATAAAATTACAGCCATTGGAATAATCGTTGATGTCATATTTTTTAGGACTGTGTTTAAGTCAATTTTGTCTTTAAACATTGTTGCTATAAGCATACAAAACAAAGGTTTTGCAAGTTCTGATGGCTGTAATTGCATAAAGCCTAAGTTTATCCACCTTTTAGCACCATTGATTGTTACCCCAAGTGGTGTAAATTGTAAAATGAATAATAGGACAATAACTGTCCACATGAAATTTTTATTATAGCGTTCAAGTTTTTTATAATCAAAATGAGCGAAAAAGCCCATAGCCATGAAACCAACTCCTGCGTAAATCATCTGTTTGATTAAGAAAGTCGCAAGGTTCGCACCCTCTCTCAAACATTTTGGAGCCGTTGCCGAAAAAATTGCCAAAAATCCGATTATGACTAAAAACGCAACAACAACCATTAATGTTTTGTCAGGAGGAGACAGTATTACACCAGAATTATTACGTTCTTTTCTTTCTCGTCTTTGCCTTTTTGGGGATTTATACTCGCGATAAGACATATTCTCTGAAAACATCTCCTCTTTGTTCATAACCTGTAAACATATCAAAACTTGCACATGCCGGAGATAACAAAACCACGTCAGGGTGAATTTCAATACATTTATCTATTGCACTCTGCATAGTTTTTTCTCTGATAATATTATTAAATCCGTTTCTTTTTAGATTTTCTTCAAAACGTTCAGTTGCTTCACCTATAAGTACAACTGTTTTTATATGTTTTTTAACTGAATCGCAAAATTCTGTTAAATCTGTATTTTTATCTCTTCCGCCTGCAATTAGTGCTACATCAACATTATTAAATGAATTTATTGCCACGATTGCAGCTTCAGGATTTGTTGCCTTTGAATCGTTGTAGTAAGTTATACCATTTTTAGATATTATTTTTTCTAATCTGTGTGCTGGAGCTTTGAAATCTATGATAGCTTGTTTTATTGTGGTGTTGTCAATTCCTGTTAATTTAGCACAAATAATTGCGCACATAATATTTTGGTAGTTGTGTTCTCCAAGTAGCGGACACTCTGAAAGTTTTATAATTTTTTCTTCAACTCCGCCTTTTTTAAATACAATTTCACCATTTTCTTCATAACAACAATTGTTACCAATGTTTCCTGCAAACATAAAAACTTCGCCTTGAGCTTGTTTGGCAAATTCCAAAAGTCTTTCATCCTTAGCGTTTAATACACTGTATTTAGGTGCTTGCGGTTTTAAGAAAACTCTTGCTTTTGCCTTAAAATAATTTTCAAGTCCTTGGTGCCAATCAATATGATCAGGTGTAAAGTTTGTCCAAACAGAAATAAACGGTTTTAGAGAAGTACTCATTTCAAGTTGGAATGAACTGGCTTCACACACAAAGTAATCCAAATTTTCGTCCGCAATATTGCAAGGTGGCTGTCCAATATTACCACAAGCTTTTACGTTTAATTTTCTTGCTAAAATATGCTCTGTTAAAGCTGTGGTTGTTGTTTTACCATTAGTTCCAGTAATAATAATAAATGGAATATCGCATTCCCTATACGCAAGTTCCAATTCAGAAATTACCGGAATATTTTGTTTTCTGATTCGCTGAATAATTTCACTGTGGGGTGGAATTCCCGGACTAGTTACAACTAAATCCGCCTTGTTAATAAATTCATCTGAATGAGCGCCATATTCAACATTTATACCCAAGTTTTTTAATTCTTCAACTTTATATAAATTTTCAGATGTAACATCTTTCCCTTCTGTCAAATAAACAACAGCACCGTGTTTTTTTGCAAGTTTAGCAGCTGCAATTCCACTTTTTGACAGTCCTAATACAAGAACTTTTTTCCCTAATATTCCCATTATAAAATTCCTTTGCTGAATAATTCAAACAAGACAATCGCAATGATTGATAATATCAAAGATACGATTGAAAATACAATAACAACTTTTTTTTCACTCCAACCTAAAAGTTCAAAATGATGGTGAATCGGAGCCATTTTGAAAACTCTTTTTCCTGTAGTTTTGAAACTTGTAACCTGAATAATTACAGACAAAGTTTCCATTACAAAAACTCCGCCGATAAAGATAAGTAAAAATTCAAACTTACCCAAAACTGCTAATGTACCAAGCAATCCACCAATAGCTAACGAACCGGTATCACCCATAAATACTTCAGCTTTAGGTTTGTTAAATTTTAAAAATCCTAATAATGCACCGGCTACGGTTGCAGAAATTATTGCAAGTTCAGTTTCTCCAAGTGACATTGAAATTAAAGCGCAAGCCACAAATGCAGGTACACCGCAACCTGCAGCCAAACCGTCAAGTCCATCTGTCAAGTTGTAGGCATTAGATGCACCTGTGATGATAAATATTGCAAATAACGGATAAAACCATTTCAAATCTAATACAAGACTTCCGATAGAAAAAGTGCAGGCACTAGGATTAGTCGTAATTAAAAATAATGTTGGTAATAGTGCAATAGCAATTTGTCTTAACAACTTGCCACGTGGTGTCAAACCATCATTTCCTTTACCTTTTATTTTAATATAATCATCTTGAAATCCTGCAAATGTATAAAATGCAAGGGTTATAATAGTTATCAATGCAGTTGTTGTCATTTTTTGAGCCAATAACAATGTCGTTACGGATGCCAAAATGATTGCAACGATGATAAAAACTCCGCCAGTAGTTGGTGTACCTTGTTTTTTTGCGTGAGTTTCAGGCGCAAGTTCTTTTACATATTGACCTATCATTTTTTTCTTCAACATATCAATATATGGAACGCCAAAAAGCATACACAAAACCATTCCGAGCAAAAATGCTATGGTAATCATTATCATATCTATATATCCCTCTTTTTAATCTCTTCTAAAATCTGCTCAAACTTCATTGAACGTGAAGCCTTCAAAAATATTGTATTACTCTTATCCAAATTTTCAAGAATGTAACATGCAACATCTTTATTATTATCAAAACTTTTTACGAAAAATCCGTAATTAGATAGAACTTCGCCAATTTTTTCAGCTAAAGTTCCGACAGTTAAATACTTAACTTTATTATTTTGTTTTGCTAAAAATTCTCCAACTTGCCTGTGGTATTCAAGTTCATTTTCTCCAAGTTCTCCCATATTGCCTAAAATAACCACAGGATTTTCATATAAATCAACAAAAGTTTTAACCGATGCTTTCATTGATTCAGGATTAGCGTTGTAACTGTCATTTATAAACTTAAATCCGCCAATGATTTCTTCTTCCCAGCGCTTTTCAATCGGATGATAAGCTCCTAACCCTTTAGCTATTTCATTTGGTGTCATTCCGATTTTTAACCCTACTTCTATAGCTGAAAGTGAGTTTTCTATATTATATTCACCTTCAACATTAAGTTTATAAATATTACCTTTATATTCAAATTTAGAGTAAGATTTTGATGAGTCCAAAATATTAACATCTTCAATTGAGTAATAAATTTTTTCACCGCCAAAATTGACGTGTTTTTTAATAATATCTTGGTTTAAAGCAATAAATGTTCCATTTTGTTTTAAACCTGACGTAATCTCACATTTTGCAATTGCAATGTTATCAAGGCTACCGAGTCTGCCGACATGAGCAGAGCCTGAGTTTGTGATAATTGCGTAATCAGGTTCCAAATGGGTTGAAATTAGTTCAATTTCGCCTAGTCCCCTCATACCCATTTCTACGATTAGTGCCTCTGTATCCTTTGTCATCCCTAAAACCGTTTGACAAAAACCTACTTCATTATTGTGGTTAGAAAAAGTTTTTTGAGTCTTGAATTTTTGAGACAAAACAGAATAAACCATTTCTTTTGTTGTTGTTTTTCCAGAACTGCCGGTGATAGCAACAGTTATCGGATTAATTCTGTTTCTGTATAATTTTGCAAGGTTTAAATATGCTTCTTTTGTATCAGGCACTTTCAATGCAAAATTAGCTTTGTTAAAAATTTCATCACCTGTTGTAAAATATCCGACAGCACCTGATTCTAGTGCTTTATCAATAAAATTCTCGCCATCAAAGGTTTCACCTTTTAATGGCAAATAAATATCACCTTTTTGAATAGTTCTTGTATCTGTTGAAATGTTAAAAGACGCATTATCGTCAATATCAGTGCATTTTAATACAGTTGCACCTGTTCCCTCTATCAAATCTTCCCTACTAAACATCATAAACCAATGATACCCCAAACAAATTCACTGAACAACAACGTTAATAAATATTAAAACTGCTTGACAACAATTTAAGACTGGGTGATAATGGGTTTACGTGAATACTCGGGTCAATCGTCTATAAAACCGTATAAACGGTTACGAAACCCAAAATGAAAGGAAGAAAACATGTACGCAATAGTCGAAACAGGCGGAAAACAGTATCAACTAGAAGAAGGTCGTTACGTTGATATCGAATTACTTGAAGGTGAAAAAGATTCTAAAGTAGTTTTTGATAAAATCGTTATGATTGTAAACGGCAAAAAATCAAAAGTTGGTCAACCTTATGTAGCAGGAGCTTCTGTAGAAGGTAAAATCATGTTACATGACAAAGCTAAAAAAGTTATCGTTTACAAACAAAGACCTAAAAAAGGTTACAGAAAAAAACAAGGTCACAGACAAGGCTTTACTAGAGTTATGATTTCAAAAATCAGAACTTCAGCTAAAAAATCTGCTGCAACAGAGGCAGCTGCTGAATAATTCCTAAGCTAATTTTAGGAAAAGCGTAGTAAGTAATACAACAAAGGAGAAATAAAAATGGCACATAAGAAAGGTATGGGGTCTA
>QHME01000003.1 GCA_003258735.1 Candidatus Melainabacteria bacterium | reverse complement strand
CCTTATCAGGGGTGCGCTCTAACCACCTGAGCTAGCAGCCCTTATGTTTTGCGTTAGTCTTTCCGCATGAACAAATGTACTATAAACATTTTTTAAAATCAAGTCCTTGTTATAATTTTCGTAATATTTTTATCAAAAAAGCTGCCAAAACCTTGCTTGGCAGCCTTTTGGTAACAAATAACTAACTAAATATTCATTTGTCTTTCAAAGTTTTTTCTGATTTTTGTTTTTGCTCTTTCTAAGTTTTTGATTTTTCTTTCAGCATATTTGATTTGTTTTTTCGCAGCTTTTCTTTCAGATTTTACTGTATTGTACTTTGAATCTATTTCAGTATAGTTTGTTCTATAGTTTAGCAACTTGTTTCTCATCTCAACTTGTGCATTATCAATTTGCAAAATAGCGTTTTGCATTTTTGGACCTGCTACAACTTGGTTTGGTTCTAACAAATCAGTCTTTTTAGGTTCTGTTCCTGAAATTGTTGAAGAGCTTGTTGTTGCTTTTACTGATGAGCTGTCGCTAAAGTTTAGTGGTGTAAATTGAGTTGTTTCTGCCATTGCTACTGTGCAAGAAATTAACACAAAACCTAAACTGATAGTAAAAAGTTTAGATAAATTTTTCATAAGTATATTCCTCCATCATAGTTGTAAACTCTATTTGTATACAATATTCTAGATTATTTTTTTTAAAATAAAAAGAAATTTACATAATTTAATATCCTTATTTTCTGTGCTATCATTTTATTAACAGGGACTTGGGAATATGAAAAAAGAATGGATTTTAGAAGATAAGAATACTAGTGAAAAATCGTTGGTAAAAAGATTACTGCAATCGCGCGGTTTGAAAACAGAAGAAGAAATCAATGAGTTTTTACATCCATTGGAGATGAAATTAACCTCTCCAAATGCTTTTGTTGATATGGACAAAGCTGTTGAGCGTTTATCAAAAGCGATTGATAACAACGAAACAATTGTAATCTACGGTGACTTTGATGCAGATGGTGTGACTTCTACTTCTGTTTTATACAAAACATTGAAATTTTTGGGTGCAAATGTTCATTACTTTATTCCGGATAGGGAAAATGAAGGTCATGGTTTTGATAAAAAAGCTCTAATCAAGCTTATGACAACGGTCAAGCCAAGGGTTATAATTTCTGTAGATTGCGGAATTTCGGATGTTGACGCTGTAAGATTTATTAATAGTTTTAAAATTATAGATGTCATAATCACTGACCACCACGAAGCTCCGGAAGAATTACCTCCGGCTTATGCGATTATCAATCCCAAAGCTCCAAATGCGCTGGATGAAAATTTATCTGCACGTCAAATTGAATATTTGACATATCTTGCAGGTTGTGGAGTTGCGTTTAAAGTTTCTCAAGCCTTATTGGCAAAGTATAACAAAACAGAATTCATCTACGAGATTTTACCGTTTGTTGCGGTTGGGACGGTTGCCGATGTTGTACCATTGTTAGGCGAAAACAGGTATTTTGTGACTAAAGGGCTTGATTTAATTTCGCGAGGCAAGCATCATGGGTTAAAGCGGCTTTTGGAAAGTGCAGGTTATGATATTACAAAAGGGGTTACCTCTGAAAATGTGGCGTTTGGAATTGCTCCAAGAATTAATGCATCAGGCAGACTTGATACAGTGGATGCTGCATTAAAAGTTTTGATTTCTGAAAATCCACAAGAAGTTGAAATGGCTGTTACTACATTGAATGAATTGAACAAGGTGCGTCAAACTCTGTGCCAAGAAGTTTTTGCGCAAGCAGATGCAATGGTTCAAAAGGAGGGAAATAAAAATCCTGCAATTGTTTTATGTAGTGATGCTTGGCATATTGGAATTATCGGAATTGTGGCATCAAAGTTGGTTGAAAAGTATTATAAACCGACCTTTTTGATGACTTATGTTAAGGAAAAAGACCAATACAGGTGCTCGGCAAGAAGTATTGAAGGAGTACCTTTGTATGATGTGATTGCCGCGAATGGTGAATTATTTGATGGTTTTGGTGGGCACACGCTTGCTGCAGGTTTAAGTTTTACAGGTGAAAAAACTCCATTTGAAATAGTTAAGAAAGCTTTAAATGAAACAGTTAGAGAGTATACTTCAACAAAGGAATTAAAACCATTTGTAAAAATTGATTTGTTAGTTAAACCACAAGATGTAACGGTTGATTTGATAGAAGAAATTTCACAGCTTGAGCCATTTGGTGCATCTAATCCTAGTCCAATTTTTGAAATGGATAATTTGAAAGTTACTCAAAAAAGACTTATAGGGGCTGATAATTCGCATTTGCGTTTAAATGTATCATCAGGTGCGAATGATTTTACTGCAATTTGGTGGAAAAAAGGAGATGTAAGCTTGTCAAATGGCGACAGTTTAGATATTGCATTCCACCCACAGATAAATGAATTTAACGGCAATACTTCTGTACAATTAATTGTCGATGATATTCATTCTGATGCGATAAAAGAAGAAATTCCATCAAAGTGTAATTACAAAATCTATGATAATCGTACTAAAACTGGTATTTTGGCTAATGTGAATGATTATATAAAAAATTCAAAGTGGAATATAAGAGTTTTTGCAGAAAGTAAGTATACTTTAGATACTATAAAATCGTATGATGATATATCTTCAAAAACCTTTACTAGACAAGATATTCCAAAGTGTGACGTTGTAATGTTTTTTGATTATCCTGCGGATAGGCAAACTCTTGAATTGATTTTGGAAAAATCACAGCCAAAGGGCATTCATTTTATGAATTATGAGCCCAAAATCCTTGATGAGCAAGAGTTTTTGAAGATTTTTACAGGAATGTTGAAATTTGCTGCCCACAATAATGGTGGAAAGGTTGAACTTGTTCGCTGTGCAAGCTTTTTGGGTAAATCTTTGAAAATATTTGAGATGTTGTTGGCTTTGTATGAGGAAGTTGGTTTTATTAAAATTTTGGACAAGAATTCTGCATTTTATACAATAGAATTTTTAGGTGTAGACGATATTTCAAAAGTTTTACACAGCGCAAAATATTCTCAAATTTTTGAGTTGATTATTGAGTGTGAACAGTTCCAAAAGAGTTTGCTAGAGGATAATTTGGAAGATTTACTTGTTGGAATGTAGGATTGTCGGATAGGATGGCGAGAAGGCTGGATGGCGGGCTACTTAAAATTGTAGGTCGGCATGGCTATGCTGACAAGTCTTTTTATTTAAACTGCTTTATTAATGCTTTGAAGTAATCAGTGTTTTCTTTTGCCTTTTGTGCACAACCAGCACCATTTCGTTGGTCATCAGAATTTACATTGCAATACCTTTCCATATCAGAAAATAACGATTTAGAATCCCCTCCTGTAACCAATTCGCCATCAACAAATTGAAAAACAAATAAATCATATCCTGCACGGTTAGGTTTGTTTTTAAAACCGTTTAAATCAACACCAATTGTAATTCCCTCAATTCGTTGTCCATTTTCTATCCAATAAGGGTAATCCATTAGAATCATTGTTCCATCTTGCAATACAAATGACCCATGGTCATTGGTGAATAGGTTCAAAGTTCTTTGACCATTCAAACTTTTATACCTTTTGCTGTATTCTTCATTGTGGTGTCCATAGCAAGGAGCAGAGGTTTTGCCTGTACAATCCAGCGGAGCTTGTAGAGATTTTGCGAAGGCTTTTGAATAATCCGTTCGACTCGGATAATCTTTTGGGTCAGTCGACATATCTTCTGATTCAAACATTTTCATCACTTGCTGTATAGTCGAATATGATTTCAAGAACTGCGAATGTAACCGTTTTGCTTTGTAATTATTTATCAAATTTGGAATAGTTATTGCTGCAACAACTCCTATTATTCCCAAAGTAATAAGGACTTCTGCCAGCGTGAAGCCATAATTATTACTTATTTGATGTATTTTTGCTACGGTATCCTTCATTATGTCTGCTCCTGTTATTTATCTAATATAACTGTATAATAACTAAATTATATATAGTACAATATTAAATTTATACTATTGTATAGTATATGTCAATACATTTTATAATGTATGATTGTATTTTATTTTGTTTGAGTTCTTATAATAATAATTTCCAGAGGTAGTATGGAAAATATTAAACTTTTACTTGGTAAGAAAATAAAGGAACTAAGAAAAGCTCACAAATACACGCAAGAACAGCTTGCAGAAAAGGTTGGAATCGGCACTCCAAATATCAGTTATTTTGAGACTGGGAAGTTCGCACCATCAATTGAGACGTTGCAAAAACTTGCACAAGTTTTTGGGGTGGAAGTTTATGAGTTATATATGTTTCAGCCATTAAAGCCTGCGAATGAAATAAAACATGAACTTGTCCATGCTATTGAATCAGATGAAAAAATTTTGAGATTGCTTTATAAGTTCTATATAAGCGTGAAATAGGCTTGTTTAGAGGGCAGGAAGGCAAGAAGGCTGGATGTCTGGCTACTTAAATTTATAGGTCGGCTTTGCGATGCCGACAAATTTAAACAGGTGGGCTAGTTAGCCCACCCTACTTTAGCTTTTATCATTAGCAACACGTAGGTTATTGTTTCAAAAATTAAAAAACTCTGAAATTTAATTTCAGAGTTTTTTCCTACTACCTAACCTATATTTTTACTTATAATTTTACATTCGGACTTTCGTACTCAATACCCATTTCTTTCAAGGTTTTGATGAAATTTTGAGCACATAATCTTTGCGCCTCAGGTGGGACAATTCGTAATATTTCTACAGTTTTAGAAATTACAGGATCTTTGTCATACCATCTGTTATTTGCATTAACCGGCTTAACCATTGCATAAAACTTGTCGATAGTTTCTTTTGAAACTTTTTCTTCAATCTTTTGCAAGAAAATCTCTGCCTGAGCTCTTAGTTCTGTTTGATAATTTCTCAAGAGTTCAATTACTTCTAATAATAATGGGTCATGATCATACCAACGTTTATAAGTAGGACTCATTATGTGTACCCTCCGTTAGGTTTACATGGGCATCGTCGTCTCTGCGCTCGATTTTCCCTCCTAACAATCCTAACTTATATTCAAAATTTTCGTATCCTCTATCTATATGATGTATTTTTTCGACAACAGAATTACCTTCAGCCATCAATGCGGCTACAACCAAAGACGCACCTGCTCTAAGGTCACTTGCTGTTAATGTTGTACCTGAAAGTTTTTTTACACCTTTCACGATTGCGTGGTTTCTGTCTTGATGAATATCTGCACCCATTCTGTTCAAATCAGGTACTTGCATAAATCTGTTTTCGTACAAACTTTCTGTAATTATGCCAACACCGTTTGCGGTTGTCAAAAGTGTCATTGCCATAGACTGCAAGTCTGTTGGGAATCCGGGGTATGGTTGAGTAACAAAGTTGATAGAATTTAATCTGTTTTTGCAACTAACTTCCATTGATGTTGGGTCTAAAAGTTTAATATTTGCACCCATTTTTAACAATTTATCTGTAAAGAATGTCAAGTGAGCAGGGTAGATATTTTTGATAATACCTTTACCTTTTGTTGCAATAATTGCAGTCATGTAGGTTCCTGCCTCTATTCTATCAGGGATTGTTGTGTATTCGATTGGATGAAGGTCATCTTGCTTAACACCATTGATAATGATTTCAGAAGTACCTGCACCAACGATATCTGCGCCCATTGTGTTCAAGAAGTTAGCCAAGTCAACAATTTCAGGTTCTTGTGCTGCGTTTTGGATTCTTGAAGAACCTTCAGCCAAAACAGATGCCAACATAATATTTTCTGTTGCACCAACTGACGGCAAGTCTAAGCAAACTTCAGCACCAACAAGTTTTGGAGCTTTTGCATGAACATAACCGTTTTCTATTTTGATTTTTGCACCAAGAGCCTCAAGTCCTCTAATATGGAAGTCAACTCTTCTTTCGCCAATAGCGCAGCCACCAGGGAGTGCAACTTTAGCTTCTTTACATCTTGAAACCAAAGCACCTAACACGATGAAAGATGCTCTCATTTTGCTAACAAGTTCATAAGTTGCTGTAATGCTTGTGATATTTGTTGCATCAATCGTTACTGATTTTTCTTTTTTGTCATAATTCGTTTTTGCACCTAATTGTTCAATAACGCTGAGCATAATATCAACGTCTGTCAAATCAGGTACGTTATATATTTTTGATTCACCTTTAGCAAGCAATGCTGCTGCCATCAATTTTAATACTGAGTTTTTAGCCCCGCCTATCGAAACTTCGCCTTTTAATGGGGTTCCGCCTTTTATATAAAATCTTTCTACCAAGTTTGCCTCCGAAAGAAATCTTTTGTCATATCTTCACTAATATAATAATACAAGCAGGGATGTTTGTTGTAAAGAAGTTACAATATGTAAAGAAAGTCGATGGTTTGTTAAAATATGTAACAAAACCATTTCTTTTTCTAAAGATTTTCTTCAACACATCCGATAACAAATCTGTAATCAGAAAAAACTTTAAGGAGTGTAGAAATGGCAGATAAAAAGATTATGGATGTTGAAGATTTGATGGTAGATTATGCTGAAATGACAAGTTTTGATTTTGGCGCGTTGTCAGATGAAGAAATGAATACCTTAAACAAAATTACTAACAATGAATATGCGAAAAAACCGTATGCATTTAAGTATGGAAATTTCAAATTGGTGGACTTTTTCCATTCATTGTTGACTGATCAATAATAGCTGTTAGATTTTGGAGATATGTGATATGAACGAAAGAGAAATGTTTGAAAAAGGTTGCTTTCTGCCAAGTTGGGCGGAAGATACGACAGAAGAGCAAATGCCTATTTCTGCGGTGTATGCTCGGCACAACAAAGACCTGCAAACACTTTTACAAGAACTTGATGGTATAAAAGACCGTATTCAAGAAATTCAGGCAAAACAGTGGCATTTGGCACGGTTACTACACTTCCACGAAAATGAATTTGCCAAGGATTAACGACTACCAGACACATACATAATAAATAAAAAGCCATAAAAATTAATTTATGGCTATTTTTTTACTTTTTAAAAGTAAGAAGTTGGTTCAGGGTTGTAATTTTCTAAAAATTATGCTGTTTTTAATTCATTTTCAGGCAAGCCCACTGTCTGAATTAGTGTATCGATAACTTTTGGCATTTGGCAGATGAAAGAATAGTGTCCGTTTCGCAAAGAACATTTTTTGCAATCACAGTTTATTGAATAACATTCAAGTGCCTGTTCTGTCCAATTTTGGGTGATAGATACAGACATTTCTTCGTTAGCCGGCATATACATGTCTAAATCGTTTAGAAACTTTCTATCCATATAAACCTCCCAAAATTATTACTAGAATCTCCTAATAATATTTTAATTGTTTAACCTATTAATACCATCCTCTATTTAAAGGAGATTTTTTCGTGTTATTATGAAGTCGAAATTTATAAAAAGGAGAGACAATATGAAACTATTACATACAATGATTAGAGTAAAAAATGTTGATGAAAGTTTGAGATTTTATACAAAACTTTTGAATATGAAACTTGACCACAAAAAAAGACTTGAAGATTGCTGGTTATATTTTTTGAATGATGAAGATGGAACAACTCAATTAGAATTGACTGTGAATGATGAAACTCCTGCAAATGGTTATGAATTAGGTTCAGGTTTTGGACATTTGGCTTTTTCTGTTGATTCTTTTGACAAATTCAACGAAAAAATGACCTCACTTGGGTACAAATATTTGTACGAACCGTTTGACCTAAATGGAAAAGGTTCAAAAATTGCATTTGTAAAAGACCCTGACGGTTATGAAATTGAACTTATTGAAAAAGTTGTTTGGTAGGGTTTGAAGTTATTCTGAACTCGTTTTGGAATCTCTAATAAGACATATTAGTCTTTTACAGAATTTGTAATATTAGAGACCCTGAAACAAGTTCAGGGTGACACAAGTTTCCTCGCCCCTTGTGGGAGAGGGGAAGGGAGAGGGGGCAAAGCCTATCAAATTATTCTTTTTCATGCACTCCGTGCAGGGGTGCTTTTGGTAGCAAAAGCACCGCAAAACCACCGACACGCCAACATTCACATCAAACTAAAAACTTGTATAGTAGCCGAATAACTCGTCACTTCGTTCCTCAAACAAATTCGGCTTTTATCGTCTACTCGTTTTGTTTGATTGTTCACTTATGGCTATTGTCGGATTTTAATGCTAAAAGCTAAAGTAGGGTGGGCTCACTAGCCCACCTGTTTAAATTTGTCGGCTTAGTAAAGCAGACCTACGATTTTAAATAGCTTGCCTTCTTACCCTCCTGACTTCAATGAAATACATTCACATAAATTAACATTTCCCTCAATGCCACTAGCCAAAACATAAAACATGCGTCATACTATATATGTAGTAGAAAAATTAGTATGAAGGACTCGTTTGACGACATTTGTATTTACAAATTTGCCGTCTGTTTGAAGTATTGATTTTGCTGGTATATGAGGTAGAATTGTTGAGTAATGTAAAATTTTGTGACAGTAAAGTCAATTAATTTTTTTACAGTATTTATATAAGGAAATTATAGGTAGAGTCTTTTGGAAAAAGTAGATAGTAAAAAACTAAATAATAAAGCTAAAGCAAAAGAACAGAATAATTTGAGTTCTAATCCAATAGGTGAGGTGAAATTGCCTGTAGAAGGTCTCAAAATGATTTCTGTTCCAAAAGATACTGTTGCTCCTATAGAACCAAAAGCGCCTAAAAAAACAAGAGAGACTAAAAAGACTACCAAAAAGCTTGATAACACAATAAAACCGCTTTCTGTTGCGGAAGAATCAAGTTTAAACAGTATTGTTGAAACAATTAACAATTTCAATACAACGAAATCGAAACCAAGAAATTATTCAAATAGTTATGTGACTAATAACAATTTGAATCCGAATGTTAATTATTTTGAGGTTATGAAGGGTATTTCGGATGCTTTTCAAAACAACAAGAGTATGATTGAATTGTTCTCGAAATTGAATAACATTTTTGTCAATCAATTAAAATGGAGTTTTGTAGGTTTTGGTCTTTTTCATGAAAAATCTAAATGCATCAATTTAAAAATTTATAGCAAAGCTGGAAATACTTATTCTTCAAAGATTTTTATGTCAGATGATAACAATCCGATTATTCAGGCTTTTAAAAATAAATCTATTGTAGATAAAGACAACATCAATTATTTGAATATTCCGTATCTTGCAAAGTCAAGCTCTGTAATTGTTCCAATGATTTCAATTAACAAATGCATTGGTGTAATGCTTGTTGGGCAGAATATTTCAAATATCAATACAAATATTGTAAACTTCTTCTCAAATTATATGGGAATGTTTATTCATAATATTCAGTTACAGGAGCAAACAAACAAATTTGCCAATACTGATACACTTACATCTTTGTATAACCATAGAGGTTTCCAAGAAATTCTTGCCAAAGAACTTGCAAAAGCGAAAGATACGAACACTTCACTTTCGGTTGTCATGTTTGATGTAAATAACATTTCAAAAATTAATAGAGAATTAGGGCATGCAAAAGGTGATGAAGTTATCAAAACCATTGCAGAAAAGATTAAACAAAATATCAGGGCGAATGATTCTGCAGGTAGATACGGTGGAGATGAAATTGCTGTAATCATGCCTGAAACAGACACAAAAGATGCAAAATATCTAGCAGAATATATTACATACTGCTTGTCTTGTTGTTTTGTGGACGATGTCGGACCTATCAAAGTTTCTGTCGGAATTTCAACATTCCCTGAATGTACTATGGATCAAGAAAAATTGTTAATTTTGGCAGAACAGGCAATGTTTATTTCTCAAGCAAAAGGGTACAAAGAAGGCATGTCTGCAATTGTAAGTTCTTCTGACTTTAATTTTTGGGATGATATGGCGCTTAATTCTTTTGCTGAAGTTTTGGCAAAACGTCATTCTCAAATTGGTATAAATTTTGAAGAAGAATTGGTTCACAAATTTAATCATGAAGAAATTATGAACCATACTCATTTGATGGAAATGGTTACATCTTTGGCAGGTGCAATTGATGCCAAAGACCCTTACACAAAAGGTCACTCTACTTCTGTTTCAAGGTATGCGGAAGCTCTTGCACGTGCGGTTAATCTCCCAGAAAATGAAGTGGAAAGAATTAAAATTGGTGCATTACTTCACGATGTTGGTAAAATCGGTATTCCTGAAAGTGTATTGAAAAAACCGGGTAAACTGACTGATGAAGAGTGGGAAATCATGAAACAACACCCAACAATTGGTGCAGAAAAGGTTTTAGCTCCAAATGAAGCTTTGAGAGACCTTATTCCGATTGTAAAATATCACCATGAAAGAATTGATGGCAGAGGTTATCCGGAAGGATTGAAAGGTAATGAAATTCCTCTAGAGGCAAGAATAGTTTCTGTTGCGGATGCTTATCACGCATTGGTTAGTGATAGACCTTACAGAAAAGGTATGCCGATTGAAAAAGCTTGTGCAATCTTGAGAGAAGGAGCTGGCGTTCAATGGGATAGTGATTTAGTTCGTCAATTTATTTCAATTGCTCCATCTTTAACTACCAATGTGTAGTGGTATAACTGTCATCTTGAATTTATTTTTAGAAGTTCGGAATGACGTTAAAAAGTTTGTCCTCTTGCCATCCTGCCTTCTCGCACTCTAGCTACGGCAAGTGCCTTAAAAACCCTCTTGCGGCATGTTCAGGACTTTTGGCATACATGATTGGTTCTGTAATCGCAATTTTTTGAACCCCTCTTGCAACAAGTTCGGCTGTATCATCCAAGCCAATTGCACCTGTAACGAATGTTGGAATATCAATATTTTCATAAATCCATTTAATCATTTCAAAGTCGATAGAATCATTATTTACTATAATAACGTAATCTGCACCGTCATTTACTGCTTGAATTACGTCATCGGGATTTGTTACAGTTTTTCCGATAATCGCATTGTGTCCAAGAACTTCTCTTGCATCTGGTACGCTAATGTCGTTTTCGCCAAGGTGAACTCCGTCAGCCTCAACGATATGTGCGATATCTGCTCTATCGTTTATTATAAAGGTTGTTCCATATTCATCGCAGAGTGTACGAATTTTGTGTCCGAGTTCAACAATAACATTATCAGGGATAATTTTTTCGCGGAGCATTAAAATGTCTACTCCCCCTTGCAAAGCTGATGCGATTGCATCTAAAAATTCATCTTTTGATAGAAATTTGTCTGAATTTGTGATAAGAAATAATTTTTTCTTTTCCAATTTTAAAATATTGAGTTGTTCTTTTAATTTATCCCACATTTGTGACGCTCCTCGTGATTTTTAGTATAACACGAATTGAAATTTCATAACTCTTGATTTTAATAGGATTTTTCGCTAAGATATAGAAAAAGGAGAAAACTATGGCTCAACAATTCAATCCACAAGGTATGAATGCTCAAAATATCAAAAAACGCTATGCAGTTTTAGTATTTATCAAAGGGTCAACGGCGCCGTTGGTGTTGTATGTAAAAGAGGCTCAGGCATTGTATCAGGAACTTGTTGAAAGAATGCAGTCAAGCAATGCTGTTTTAATTGAAAAAGAAACAGAAGGACCATTGAAGAAAGTTTGTTTCCTTTCTAATCAAATTGCAGCACTTGCAATTCAGGAAGAACAATACGTATAAATTCATTAACTTAAAATGCAAAAAATATTATCACTGGAAGATTTAGAAAATGCCGAAAATAAAACACTGTATTGTACTTTTGATGAAAAAATCGAAGGTATAGATTGTGTTACCCCTATTCATGCCGAATTATGTGCAAAATCGTTGGGTGATTTTGTGGAAATTTCAGGTAATGTAAAAGGTAAAGTAAATTTAGAATGTGATTTATGTCTTGATAAGTTTGAATATGATATCGATTTTGATATTGATGAATTGTATTCAAAAGGTTCTCTACTAGGTGAGTACGAGGAGTCAGGACAAGAGTTTGAAATCAAAGATGGGCAATTCGTTACGGATTTGAATGGCGAAAAAGAGATTGACATTTATGACTTATTGTATCAATCTGTAATATTAAATCTTCCAAATAAAAAAGTTTGTGGTATTAATTGTAAAGGAAGGGAATTTCTTTCTAAGGAAGATACCACCGACCCAAGACTGGATGTCTTTAAAAATATCCAAATTAACCCAAAAAACAGTTAGTTAGTACAAGAAATAAAAAGGAAAAACAAAAATGGCAGTACCTAAGAAAAGAACAGGGCATTCCGCTCAAGGCAGCAGAAGAGCTAATTGGAAAGCTACAAAGCCTGAAACAACAAAATGTCCTAACTGTGGCGAAACAGTTTTAACTCATACAGTATGTACAGCATGCGGAACTTACAAAGGTCAACCTGTAAAATTGGCTGACAAGGCAGCTGCAGTTGCTGCAACCGCTCCTGCTAAGAAAGCAGCTAAAAAATCTACTAAAAAAGAAGAAGCAAAAGTAGAAGAAGTTAAAGCTGAAGAAACAACAGAAGAATAATAAATCAGAATCAGAGGCGACAATAAAATATTGCCGCTTCTGATTTTCAACACCAAACTTTGGAGAGAGAAGGATATGTCAAGAATAGCAATAGATGCAATGGGCGGAGATTACGCTCCGAGAGCAATAGTTGAAGGTGCATTATGGGCGGCACAAGAATATGGTGTCGGTCTTGAGCTAGTTGGAAGACAAGATGAAATTCAAGCGGAACTTGACAGAATTAAAGCTGCAGGTTGTATTTATTCTGATTGTGGTACAAAAGGTCACAAAAGAAGAATTAAAATCGATTTAGACAAAATCGATTATTCAATCACGCATGCCTCTGAAGTTATTGGTATGGGTGAGGCTGTTGGACAGTCTATCCGTAAGAAAAAAGATTCATCAATCGTGGCATCAGTCAGAGCTGTTGCAGAAGGTAGATGTGAGGCTGTTGTTTCAGCTGGTTCAACTGGCGCAGCAATGGCAGCAAGTTTATTTGGTTTAGGTAGAATTCATGGTGTTACAAGACCTGCAATTGCCGTAACGTTACCTACAATGAAAAAGCCTGTTGTATTGATTGATGGTGGTGCAAATAGTGATTGTACTCCTGAAATGCTTTCTCAGTTTGCAGAAATGGGTTTGGTATATGCTAAACATATCGTTGGAGTTGACAATCCTAAAGTCGGAATTTTGAGTATCGGTGAAGAGGAAGGCAAAGGTAACGCTTTGGTTAAAGAGACTTATCCTTTGTTAAAAGAAAAACATGAACAAGGTAGAATTGAATTTGCCGGTAATATTGAAGGAAAAGAGCTTTTTATAAATAAATGTGATGTTGTCGTTTGTGACGGTTTTGCCGGTAACGTTGCGTTAAAGGTTACTGAAGGTACGGCATCTATGTTGTTAAAAATGATTTCAACCGAGTTTAAATCAGATTTTCTTGGTTGTTTAATCGGTTTGTTAGCAAAACCATTTTTGAGACGTATCTTGAAAAGAACTAATTGGGAAGATTTTGGTGGAATGTTATTATTAGGAGTAAAAGGAATTTCTGTTATTGCTCACGGTCGCAGTTCATCTTACGCTATGAAAAATGCAGTAAGAGCAGCAGTGCGTGTGCTTAACAAAGATATCAACTCTAAAATTGCGGAAAATATAAATAGATAGGAAATAAATATGTCAAAAAACGTTAAACCACTAAGAATTGCAGGTGTAGGGTACTGTGTACCTGATACAGTTATAACAAATGATGATTTAACCAAATTGTATGAGACTTCTGATGAATGGATTTATACAAGAACAGGTATTAAAGAAAGAAGAGTTGTTTCAGGTAATGAAAGTGCTGTTGACCTAGGTGTTAAAGCTGCTGAAAATGCTCTTAATAAATCAGGTTTTAAAGCAGAAGATATTGATTGTGTAATCGTAGCGGCATCCGCTCCACCGCAATTGTATCCGGCATTGGCTTGTGATATTCAGACAAGATTAGGTATTCCGAATTATGTACCTTCATTTGACTTGACTGCTGCTTGTACAGGTTTAATTTACTCCTTGCAAGTTGCAAGAGGTTTAATAGGTTCAGGTTTATACAAAAATATTTTGATTGTTGCTGCTGATAACAATTCTCGCTTGGTTGACTGGAAAGATAGAGGAACGTCAATTCTTTTCGGTGACGGTGCCGGTGCTATGGTTGTAACTGAGGCAGAAGATGGTGTGGATGATATTATGTCACTAGATGTTAGAGCTGATGGTTCAATTGGTCAGTATATCTCATTGAATATGGCCGGTGAAAATTGTCCGCTTGTTGAACCTTGTGATGTTGTTGATTCAAAAGTTCACATGGCTGGTCGTGATGTTTACAAATTTGTTGTTTCAACTTTGCCGAATTATGTTGACAAAGCAATTGAACTTGCAGGTTTGAAAGCTGAAGATATCAATTATTTGATTCCTCACCAAGCAAATCAAAGGATTATTGAAGCTTTGCAACAAAGATTACAATATTCTGATGAAAAAGTTATTTCAAATATCAAGTATTATGGAAATACATCAGCTGCATCTATTCCAATTGCGTTAGTTGAAGGTGTTGAAAAGGGTAAAATTAAACTTGGTTCAACAGCTATTCTTTGCGGATTTGGTGCTGGTATGACATGGGGTGCTGCAGTAGTAAGACTTCGTGAAGGTATTTGCTAAGAATTTTGGGAATTTTTTATAACGAAAGTGTAAGCGGTACAGAAATTCAAACTGTACCGTTTATTTATATATTATGTTTTTATCATTCAGCATTCTTAACCTTCTGATATTTTACTTTTCCTGTATTTATTGTATAATTAGTACACAGACGTAGAAAAAGAAGGGGAGTTATTTATGGCTAAAAAAATCGCGTTTTTATTCCCAGGACAAGGCTCTCAAGCTGTAGGTATGGGAAAAGATTTGTATGATAATTTTGAGGCTGCCAAAAATGTTTTTGACAGCGCTGATAAAATTTTAGGAAAAAGTATTACAACATTGTGTTTTGAAGGTCCTGAAGAAAATTTGAAACAAACTGTTAATACTCAACCTTGTATTGTTACAATGTCAATTGCAGCGTTAGAGGCTTTGAAATCTCAATTAGATATTACACCGACATTTACCGCAGGTCATAGCTTGGGTGAATATTGTGCAATGTATTGCTCTGGTGTTATGAATTTGGAAACTACATTAAAAGCTATTCAAAAAAGAGCTGATTTGATGGGGGCTACAAAAGGTGGTGCTATGGCAGCTATCTTAAATGCTCCTGAAGGTAGTTTGGAAAAGGCTTTGAAAGAGGCTTCAGAAGTTGGATATGTTGATGTTGCAAATTACAATTCACCTGCTCAAGTTGTAATTACAGGTGATGAAAATGCTGTTAAAAAAGCCGGCGAATTGTTATCTGAAGCTGGTGCAAGAAGAGTTGTACCTTTGGCTGTATCTGGAGCTTTTCACTCTAAATTTATGGAAGAGGCAGGTCATGAGTTTGCATTATTCGTTCAGGATTTGGATATGGAAAATGCTCAAGTTCCTGTATTTACAAATGTTGATGCGCAAGCAACAATGTTGAGTGCGGAATTTAAAAATAAAATGCCTAAACAAATTTATTCATCAGTTCATTGGACTCAAACAATTGAAAACATGATTAAAGATGGTGTTGATACATTTATAGAAATCGGACCTGGAAAAGTTTTGGCAGGTTTAAACAGAAAAATTGATTCAAGTGTAAAATCATACAACATCTATGATAAGGAATCTCTTGAATCTACAATTAATGCTTTGAAAGAAGAAATGGCATTGGCTTAGTTTTGTAATAATTGTTACAAAAAACTGTTCAAAATATGATAAAAACGTATTTATGGTATAATTATCAAGAGATATTGTATCTGAATATCAGGTCAAGTAATTTGACAAAGTTATAAGTAAGGAGAAAGATTAATGACAGAAAGAAAAATTGCATTAGTAACAGGCGGTTCTCGTGGTATTGGTTTGGCTTGTGCTTTAGAACTTGCAAAAGCTGGTTGTGATATCATTATCAATGATATTTGTGATGCTGAAAAAGCTCAACCTGCATTGGACGAAATCAAAGCTTGTGGCGCAAATGCTTACTTCTATCAATTTGACGTTTCTGATGCTGCTGCAGTACAAGAAAACGTTGATAAAATGATTGCAGAACACGGCAAGATTGATGTATTGTTGAATAATGCCGGTATTACAAAAGACGGTTTGTTCATCAGAATGGATATGGAACAATGGGAAAGAGTTATTAAAATTAACTTAACAAGTGCTTATTGCGTAACTCATGCTGTAATCAAATACATGATGAAAGCTCGTCAAGGTTCTATTATCAATATGTCAAGTATCGTAGGTCGTCACGGTAATGCAGGTCAAGCAAATTATTCTGCATCAAAAGCTGGTTTGATTGGTTTAACTCAAACTCTTGCAAAAGAATTCGGTTCAAGAAATATCAGAGTAAATGCTGTATGTCCTGGTTTTATTCAAACAGCTATGACTGCAGAACTTGCAAACATTGATGAATATTTGAGCGCTATTCCAATGAAAAGACTTGGTACACCTGAAGATATCGCTAAGGTTGTTAAGTTCTTGGCTTTAGATACAGATTATGTTACAGGTCAAGCAATTGAAGTTGCTGGCGGCTTGATGATATAATTTTTAATAAAATGTAAATTCCTTGCAAAAAAATATTTAACAAGGTATAATGTAGCAGGAAAACTAAATTAGTAATACAATTAATTAATGAGGAAAAAAAGATGAGTACATTAGACACAGTAAAAAAAGTTGTAGTAGATCAATTGAGTGTTGACGAAAAATTAGTTACACCTGAAGCTCGTTTCACAGATGATTTAGGTGCTGATTCATTAGACACAGTTGAATTAGTTATGGCTTTAGAAGAAGAATTCAAATGCGAAATTCCTGATGAAGACGCAGAAAAAATTCAAACAGTTCAAGATGCTGTATCATACATTGACAGCAAATTATCTCACTAATTTGAGTTTTTGAATTTCTTCAAAACTGGATTTTATATATGCGAGAGTGAGATTTTATAATTTCATTCTCGCATTATATTTATTATTAAAGGAAAAAGGGATATCTTAAATGGATAAAAGAAGAGTAGTAATTACAGGTTTGGGAGCAGTAACACCATTTGGCGTAGGTGTTGAAAAATTCTGGGAAAGTCTAAAAGCCGGAAAAAGTGGCATCTCTACTTCTGAATCAATAGATATTAGTAAACACGTCGTAAAAATTTCAGGTGAAGTTAAAGATTTTCATCCTGAAGAATACATGGAACCAAAAGCTGCAAAGAAAATGGATAGATTTATCCAATTTGCTATGGTTGCCGCTGATGAAGCTATAAAGGATTCAAAACTTGATGTAGAAAAAGAAGACCCATATAGAGTAGGGGTTATCGTAAGCTCTGCTGCTGGTGGGTTCAAAACATTTGAAGAAAACCATATCAGAATTATTGAAAAAGGACCAAACAAATGTTCTCCATTCACAGTTCCAATGATGATTGTAAACATGCCATCAGGAAACATTTCAATGAAATATGGTTTTAAAGGTTTAAACAAAGTTGTTGTTTCAGCTTGCGCTACAGGTTCTCACTCAATTGGTGACGCATTTAGATCAATCCAATATGGTGATGCAGATGTTATGGTAGCAGGCGGTTCTGAGGCAACTATTTGTGATGTTGGTGTTGGTGCATTCTCTGCCGCAAGAACATTGTCAAAACGTAATGATGAACCTCAAAGAGCGTCTCGTCCTTACGATAAAGATAGAGATGGTTTTGTTATGGCAGAAGGTGCAGGCGTATTGATTTTGGAAGAATATGAACATGCTAAAAAACGTGGTGCTCATATTTATGCAGAAATCGTGGGTTATGGTCAAACAGCTGATGCCTATGATATTGTTGCTCCGGCTCCGGATGGACAAGGTGCAATTCACTCAATGCAATTTGCATTAAATGATGCTGGAATGAAACCTAGTGAAGTTCAATACATCAATACTCATGGTACAAGTACTGGTTTGGGTGATAAAGCTGAATCTCATGCTGTTGCAGAAGTATTCGGTGATAGAAAAACTAATCCTGATTTGTTTGTAACATCTACAAAGAGTATGCACGGTCACATGCTTGGTGCAACAGGTGCTGCAGAGGCCATTGCTTGTATTAAAGCTATCAATGACAACATCGTTCCTCCAACAATCAATTTGGATAATCAAGATGAAGAAGTTGCTGATTTGAATTATGTTCCATATAAAGCTGTTAAAGCTGAAGTTCATGCAGCACTTTCAAATTCATTTGGTTTTGGTGGACAAAACGCATCTTTGATTTTCAGAGAAGTTAAATAGTGCACGATGTTTAAACTGTTCAGATAGAATCTGACAGGTTTTAGGACAAATTTTGAATATAAAAAGGTAAAGTCAAAAAACTTTACCTTTTTTTGTCGCAAAAAATATTATTTTCTGATTTAATATATATATGAGTATCTTTGGTATATCAGGACTTCAACAAAATATTTCCGCATTGTCAGGTTGGGTTGATTCAACTCCTGTGAATCAGGTTATTGACACTGTCACTTACGATTTATATGAGAGCAACAACCCATTTAGAAGAACTTTTGACAAAACTGATATTAATCACAAAGGTCTCAGAATTGCTGCAAATACTTCTACTGCAATAGGTGCAGAGGTGTTTTCAGCATTTACAAATCCTTATTATCTTTCGCACAAAGTGACTCAAATTCCGACATTATATAATAGTGCAGTAAATGCTTACAGTCGTTATTCGATTAATTCTTAACTTAAATTGTAAACATCTTGTAATACAATTTACTTCCATTATTTCGGATTGTAACAAGCTGATTCAAAGTTCAATCTATTGATTGAGTAATTTATTTTTTTTCGATTTTTTAAAACGAAGAGTGTTGATTTTACACGATTTGAACCATATTTCAAATGTAAAGTTTTGTTAAAATTGCTACATAAATAGTAAAGAAACATGACAAATATGTCGATACATGTAGTATAATATATATAGAAGATATATACAAATATTAATCGCGACTAATAGCCAAAGAATATTTTGTTATAATCAAAATAGAAAGGCAGCGAATATATGAGCAACTTACAATTTCAGAATGATTTAGACAAATTAGTAGAGATTTTACCCGACAGAATTCGTAGACTTATCGACTATAGTGCAATGGAAGATGTGATAGAAATTGTCTTAGATATTGGTCGTATGCCGGAAATCAGACATTCTAACGGCAAGATTGAATATCTTGGAACTTCTGAAATTGGGTATGATGATATTGATTATATAACTTCAAGAGTTCAAGAGTTTACCTCAGATAACCGTTCAGGTATCGCAGGAACTCTTCATAGAATTAGTGCAATCAGAAACAGACAAGGCAAAGTAGTTGGTCTTACTTGCAGAATTGGTAGAGTTGTAACAGGTACTATTTCTTGCATTAAAGACATCTGCTTGCAAGGCAAAAGTATATTATTTTTAGGTAAACCCGGTGTCGGTAAAACTACCAAGTTGAGAGAAATTTCAAGATTGGTGGCGGACGAACTTGGTAAACGAGTTGTGATAGTTGATACTTCTAACGAAATTGCCGGTGATGGTGATACTCCTCATCCTGCGGTTGGGCATGCCAGAAGAATGCAGGTTAGACAACCTGAATTTCAAAAAGATGTTATGATTGAGGCGGTAGAAAACCATACACCGGAAGTTATCGTAGTTGATGAAATTGGTACAGAAGCGGAAGCTCAAGCAGCAAGAACAATTGCTGAACGTGGTGTAATGCTTATTGCCACTGCTCACGGTAACAGTTTAGAAAGTTTAATTAAGAATCCAACATTATCAGATTTGGTCGGCGGTATTCAGTCCGTAACTTTGGGTGATGATGAGGCTAAACGTCGTTCTTCACAGAAAACTGTATTAGAAAGGGAGAAACAGCCGACTTTCGATATCGTAATCGAAATCCTTGATAGAAATACCTTAGCGGTATACAAGGATACCGCAGAGGCGGTTGACTATATCTTGCGCGGATGGCCAATCAGACCGGAAATTCGTAAGGTAGACAAGGTTTATAATTTCAGTACACCTGTTCAACCTGTGGTAGATAAAACTCCAACTGTACTCGATAAAATAAATGCACTTGATGATAAAATTGAACATCCTGAAAGCTTAAAATTCAGCTTTTCTCGTCAGAAATATGTTGAAAATGTTAAAAAATTCAAAAAAATCTATCTTTATGCAGTATCAAGAAGTATAGCAGAAAAGGTTATTGAACGACTTGATTTGAATGCCGAAATTACACGAAATCTTGACGATGCAGATATTGTAATTGCACACAAAAACTTTATCAAGGGTGGAGCAAAGGTTTTGAGTACCGCAGAAGAAAATCGAATCCAAATTTTCTATGTAAAAACAAATTCAATGGCACAAATTCAGAAAGTTATAAAAGAAGCGTTAGATATTGCGGAAGTTAACGAACGTCAAACCTTCTACGATATAACAGAAAAAGCATTAGATGAAGCAAAATCTGCTATTGAAAAGATTTTAGCAGGTGCAACAGATGTTGAATTAAAACCACAAAACCAACAAATCAGAAAATTGCAACACGAGTTGGTTGAGCAACACAACCTTGAAAGTAAATCAATTGGTGAAGGTGAAAGCCGTCACTTGAGAATTGTCGGTGGTAAGGATTATAAAGAGCACATCGGCTAAATAAAATAACAATTGAATAAAAGTTTGAGCCCTTTTAAAAGCACGAGGAAACTACGTCATTCCAGGAGTCTTTTGGAGGGGCTCTTGGGTTTTAGCAGGCGAACAGTAAATGGACAATAGATATTCTTGTCATTTTGAAATAGGTAGCTTTTAGTATTGCAAATATAAAGTTGCTAAAAGAGAGCACCTTTGGAATTTTCCAAAGGTGCTCTCTTTTTAATTTAATTTGATTATTTTTTCTTTTGATCTTTCATTGTAGCTTCTCTAACTTTGCTTGCTTGACCGCCTGTTACATCATCTACTTGTTTTGAAAGTTTCTTTTGAATATTTTCAGGATTGTATCTGTCATCCATATATTCAATTTTTGCTTTTTTCTTAGCAGATGCTGTTAAATCGTCAAGAGCTTTAATTTGTTTTTCTGTTCTCAAATAATCTTTGATTCCGGATTTAGCTTTTTCAAATGGTGTAACACCAGCAGCTCTTCTATCTGTAACATAAATGATATGATAACCGAATTGAGTTTTTACGACATCAGAAATTGTATCAGGTTTTGCATTGAAAGCAACATTAGAAAATTCTGGAACCATTTGTTCTTTAGCAAAGAAACCTAAGTCGCCACCTTGTTTTGCGCTGTTTGGATCACCTGAGTATTTTTTAACATATTCAGCAAATTTTGATTTATCAGCTTTCAATTCTTTGTCTAACTTTTCTGCCAATTCTTTTTTCTCAGCCATTTGTTTTTCAACAGTAGCTTTAATTTCATCTTCTGACATTTTTTTATTTTTTGCTTTCAAATCTTCTTGCATTTGGTATGCATTAGCTGCAATCAAGATGTGAGATGCTCTAACCATATCAGGGTTTTGGAATTTTGCAGGGTTCTTTTTGTAGAAGTTTTCGCAATCTTTATCTGTAATGTTGATTTTGCCAACAGAATCAGCAAGTTTTTGCATTTTTACTTGGTTTTTCAAATCAGCTTTGAATTCGTTTACACTGATACCATTGTTTCTCAATGTTTCCATAAGCTGTTCTTTTCCGCCCATTTGATCCATAACTTTTTTCAAAGCTGCGTTTACATCTTGGCTTGAAACCTTGATTCCACGTTCTTCAGCTTCTTGGTCTAAAAGTTCTTGGATAATCAATTGATTAACAACTCTTTGTTCCATCATCAGATATAAGAATCCATCTTTGTTGCCCTTCAAATCGCCCATTTTACCAAATGGAGATTGAGCAATACTTTGGTCCATCATTTTGTCATATTCAGCTTGAGTGATTGCTTTATCGTTGATTTTGATAATTGCATTTTGGTCTTTGATACCGCAACCTGTGAATAACACCGCAGATAATGCGATTGTAGCCAATAATTTTGATACTTTCATTAATATCCCTCTTTCTTCTTATTAATACTCATGACTAACCTTGTATATATAATAAAACAAATCTGTCAAAATGTTAAATACTTCATTAAAATTTACATATGATGTATCTAAAATCAGTATTGATGCGCCTTCTTGGCATGTTTTAGGTGCAATTGTAAATTTAAGTTTTTTAGAAATATTATGAGGTAAAGTGTGCTGAATGATATTCCATTCAGGTTTTGAATAAGGAGTGTAAATCCTTATGCAGTCTTGAACTTCGCGAATTGCAGAGATTTTTACTTCTGTTGCACTAAGTCGTAATCGGATTAATTTTATCAAGTTTTCAACACATTCAGGTGGTTTAGCAAATCGGTCTGTCCATTCTTCTACAATATAATCTAATTCTGTTGAAGATTTTACATCCGCAAGTCGTTTATATTCTATCATTTTTTGCTCTGCAGACCCAACCCATTCATCAGGTATATATGCTGTTATGTTTATATCTACAATTGTTGGAGTGGTTTTGTCTATTTTTTCACCTTGGAGTTCTTTTACGGTTTCTTCTAATAAATCACAATATGTATCAAAACCTACATTTATCATGTGTCCGTGTTGTTTTGTGCCTAAGATGTTTCCAACTCCGCGAATTTCTACATCTCTTAGTGCAATTTGATAACCACTGCCAAGTGTTGTAAATTCTTTGATTGCTTTCAACCTGTGGACAGCATCGGTTGTCATTTCTTTAGATTTTTTGTAAAAACAGTAACAGTATGCTTGTCTTTGTGAACGTCCTACCCTTCCACGTAGTTGGTATAGCTGTGCCAGTCCAAATCTATCCGCATCGTGGATTATCATTGTATTTGCATTTGGTATGTCGATTCCGTTTTCAATAATTGTTGTAGCAAGTAAAATGTCATATTCGTGGTTAGAAAAATCAATAATAACCTCTTCTAATTCTTTTTCATCCATTTGTCCATGACCGATTGCTATTCGTGCATTTGGGACAATTTTTTGAAGTTGATTTTTGAACTCTTGAATGGTTTCGACTCTGTTATAAAGGTAAAAAACTTGTCCCTCTCTATCAAGTTCGTGATTAATGGCATTTTTTACCATATTTTCGTTCCATTCACCAACATAAGTTTTTATTGGTAGTCTGTTTTTGGGTGGAGTGTTAATTACGGACATGTCTTTTATGCCTGATAATGACATATAGAGCGTTCGTGGAATTGGTGTTGCTGACATTGAAAGAATATCAATATTTTCGCGCAGTTGTTTTAGTTTTTCTTTATGGCGAACTCCAAATCTGTGCTCCTCGTCAATTACAAGCAAACCTAAATCCTTGAATACAATTCCATTTTGTAAAAGTCTATGAGTACCGACAACGACATCACAGTGTCCTGTTGCAAGATTTTTGATTGTTTCTTTTTGTTCTTTTTTTGTTCTGAATCTTGATAAAAGTTCAACTTCGACACCAAATGGTTTAAATCTTTCAGAGATTGTTTGGTAATGTTGAAGTGCCAAAATCGTTGTTGGAACTACAACTGCAACTTGTTTTCCTGAAGTTACGGCTTTGAATATAGCACGCATAGCAACTTCGGTTTTGCCAAATCCGACATCTCCACAAATAAGTCTATCCATAGGTTGTTCTGATTCCATATCTGCTTTAACTTGAGAAATTGCTTTTAATTGGTCAGGTGTTTCAACGTATTCAAAAGCCTCTTCCATTTCGATTTGCCAAGTTGTATCAGGAAGAAATTGAATCCCTTGTTGCATTTTGCGTCTTGCATATAGCCTTAATAGGTCATAAGCAACAACTTCGACTTCTTTTTTGACTTTTGCTTTGGTGCTTTCCCAATCTCGACCACCCATTTTCGAGAGTTTGGGTTTGATGTTGCCTGTTCCGCGATATCTGCATAACAAGTTTATTTGTTCTGCCGGAATATGCAAGCGGTCTTTGTTTGCATATTCAATTGTCAAATAATCTTTTAACTGTCCGTCAATTTCTTGCTTGGAAAGTCCTTGGTAAATCCCAAGACCATGAATTGTATGAACAACATATTCTCCAGTTTTTATGTCATTAATATTTTCAATATATTCAGGTTTTTCTTTATAATATGATTTTTTTGTGGATGTAACTTCTTTTGAACGCTTGTTAAAAAGTTCGCGGTCAGTCATTATAATTGTTTTGAAATCTTCTAATATACAACCGCCAAGAATAATGCTTTCCGCAAATTCAGGGAAAAATATTTCTTTTTCTTTTAAAATTTCTTTTACGCGCTCAGGGTAGTCAGTTGCTATAATTATGTTGTAATTTTTGTGTTCGGTTATGAAGTTTGTTATTAAATCAAGATTAGCCTCAAAGTTGCGCAAAGGTTGAGAATCAAATTCTATTAAATCTCCCATTTGTCCATCAATAAAATTGTTGAATCCGATTTTTTCAAAATAGGAAGTTTTGCGCATAAATTCTTCGTAGGTAAAATGATTTTTTCCTTTGATTTTTTTTATTAATCCAAGTTTGAGATTTTCTTCCAATTGTTTTTCAAAATTTTCATCGACAAATTCGTATTTTGAAAAAATTTCAGAAGTTTCATCAAAAACAATTATGTAATCGTCAAAATAATCAAAAATACTCACTAAATCCGAATTAAAGTAGTTTTGATAAACTTCAATTCCTTCAAAATATGATTCATCAGGTATAAAATCTGCATTATCTTCAATGATTTCTTTTTGTAAATCTTGTAATAATTGTTTTTTACCATCTAGTGTAAATTTGTATATTGGCAAGATTTCAACAGATTTTACTTTTTCTATAGATTTTTGAGTTTCATTATTAAAATATCTGATATCAACAACTTCATCCCCCCAAAGTTCAATTCTGACAGGGTTTCCATCAAGTGAAAAGATATCTGCAATATCTCCACGTATGCTAAACTCTGATATATCGTTGACCATAGTTGCTTTTTTGTAACCAAGGGTAATGAGTTGTTGAGCTAAATTTTTCAAATCTATACTATCACCGACTTTGATTTTTAATTTGTTTTTTTTGAAAAATTCACAGGTTGGAAATTTTTCTAAAATTGATTTAACAGGACAAATGATAATATTGGGCTTAGAGTTTAAGATTTTTAATTGCTGAGCATAGTCGTAAAGATTTGGCGAAATTGTTTCATACATTGAAATATTTTGAAACGGCATAACCTCAGCATTTATGTTAAATGCCGAAATTAAATCACTTTGGTATTTTAGAGCATTTTGTTCGGTGGATGTAATAAATAATATTTTTTTCTTTGAGTACTCTTTTATTTTTGTGAGCAAAAATAATCTCAAAATAGACGTAAGTCCTGTAACTGCAAAAGTTTTCCCTTGCTTGACTTTTGCCCTAAAGTCTTCATAACTTTCAGAAATATTGTCCGTGTTTATCCTAAACATACCAAGATTATAGCGTAAATTGTCGGCTTGGTAAAGCTGACCCTTTTGAATTTAGTCATTCTGAATTTGATAATCATTTCAGAATAATACGAAATTTTTGCTCTTTGCCTAATACCCTTCCTGAATAACTTCAAGCATATCTTTTAGCACCATATTGTATGGAGTCGGAATATTGTGCTTTTTACCAAACTCAATCATAGTACCTGCAAACATGTCTACTTCGGTTTTGCGATGTCCTTCAACATCTTGGAGTGTTGAAGGTTTTCCGTCTGCTGTCATTTTACTAAAAGATTTAAGTGCCTCATCAATCATTTTGTCAGTATTTTTGATACCTTCGGCTTTGGCTATTGCTTGGACTTCTTTCATTATTTTTACAAGGAATTCCATAAATTTTTTGTTTGATTGCATATCGCCAAAAGTCATTCTCAAAATCGCTGATGGTTGGTTAGAACTTACGTTGAGCATATATTTCAACCAATATGCATGAGGCATATCTTCAGGAATTTTGTATTCAATTTTTGCTTTGTCAAAATATTTTTTGGTGCGCTCGATACATTCTTCACTTGTCGTTGTTTTATCATTTATCCCAAATACAATTGTTCCGACACCATCGTGAGTAATATTGTTACCATCACGCATTGCGCTATGTCCAATATAATACGCAATTGGCAAATTTTTCCATCCGTATTTTTTAGAAATTATTTCTTCGCTGGTTACACCATTAAGTAAAGAGATAATTACTGTGTCATTTTTAACAAAATTTGCCATATTTTTGATGACGTCATTGAGTCCGTCAAATTTTGTTGCAATAATTATCAAATCAGCCTTGAAATCAGTTGCATCAGGGAGTATGTAGTTAAAATTCAATGGTTTTCCGTTAAAAATTTTAGGGTTTTGGGTGTAATTTTCTAATCTTTTTTTGTCGACTAAAATACGCAAATTTTTACTGTCGTATTCGTTGATTGCATTTGCATAAATTGAACCGATTGCGCCGATTCCGCAAACTAAAACTTTTTCTATATCTTTCATAACTTTTTGATTTTAGCATATTTTAGTTGTGATATTAAAAATTTTTACATTTTTTTAATTTGAGCGCAATTTTGTTTTTCGAAAATACTTTATATATAAGTAAGTAGTAGTGTGTGAAAATTTTAGTGTGGTAAATTAGTGGGATTGGAAGTTTTTAATCCAAGTCGCTTTGCACTCGGCTTGAATCCTAACATAAAACTGAATGGCTTAGGTAGTGGCAGAAAGGTCTATTTCGGACAAAATCCGCAAGACTCTTTCCAAATAAATTCGCCCCTAAAGTTGTTCAATGAAAGTGAAATCAACAAAATGATTTCAAATAATCCTGAGCTAAAAAAGATTCTCTCAGATAATAAAATTCCGCTCCGTTTGAATATGGCAGAACTTCAGGATTTGAAAACAAACCATTGTCAAGATACTCAAGATATTGCGCTTTCAATTGCAAAAAATCTCCCACAAGCATTGCAACAACAGGTTAATATCCAAAATTTAAAAGACGGTGCACTTTTACATGATTTTGGCAAAGTCCTTATTCCACCTGAAATTTTGAATAAAAATGGTGCATTGACTGATGCTGAACATAAAATTATGGATTTGCATACAGAACTTGGTTATCAACTGCTAAAAAAATCTGATGTAAATGGTGAAGTGTTAGATTTGGTGCGATATCACCATGGAGCAAATGGTACAAGTTATGTTCCTGATGTAAATGTACAGATTTTAAGTTTAGCTGATAAATATTCAGCTTTGACAGAAAAACGTGTTTATAAAGAGGCTTTTTCTCCCCAAAAAGCCCTAACAATAATTTATGGTGACGTGAAAAAAGGTGATGTTCATCCGTTTATCTTCAATGCATTGGTTCAGGCGGTTCAGACAGGCAAAATTTCTCAAAATGTGAATAAATGTTAAGATGTATATAACATATATAGCAATTTTTTATAAAGGAAATTGTTTATATAAATGTAAGGGAAATTTAAAGAAAAAGAAATCGGGAAAACAGTCAAAGCTAAAAAGGCTGAAATAAATTTAAAGAAATTGGGGAAAATAAATTTCTAGGGGAAAATAAAAATCGAATCGAATCATCCATCATAATCAATCTTTTGGGTGCTGAATATTTTTCAGCGCCTTTTTTATTTGGAGGCAATCCACACTAGACTTTGAGTGAAAAATACGATATAATGGATATATTAAATAGCAAAATAAGGATTGGATTTTTATAGTGTTTTCTTTTAATAAAAAAAGCGGTTTTACTTTAGCGGAAATTCTTATTACTTTGGGATTAATTGGTGCGGTGAGTGCGATTACTATTCCGACTTTGGCATATAATTACCGTGCAAAAGTGCTCGAAGAACAATACCGTTCAACCTACAGTGACCTTAAACAAATTGGTGCAATGATTAATTTGGAAAAGGGCGATATTGGAGAATATGCTAACGGACTTAATAGTCTGGGTGACTGGGAAAAAGAAGTAATTGGACGCTTGAATGGCGGAGGAAAACTTCAAGCTACCAGCGTTACAGATGTTACAGATGATAAAAGAAATATATATCGGAATTCAGGAGCAAATCCTGGTCCTTTTGCATTTAATTTGAACGGTGGACAATTGGCTAAAGTTGGTGATGTTTGTGATAATGGTTCAATTTGGTCTGATAGTAAAGGGCGTTTATGGACATTTAACTTTGAAATGAGAATAATTTGTGTCGATGTTAATGGTGCAGCAAACCCTAACAGATTGAATATAGATACTTTTGCTTTTATTCCAATGTCTGCAAAAGCTGTTGCAGCATGGGTTCATGATGACCAAGCGCATCCTGAAAACTATTCAGGTGAAATTGTTCCTTGTGATTTAGATGTAATCACAAGAAAAGGTTTGTCGAATGCATATCCAAAAGTTGATACTGTTTTTGACCCCAAAAAATCATACACAAATGGACAAAAACTTTCAGGCAATTATACTGAAGTTAATAATAAAAATGGAAATTGGAAGTCTGCCTACGATGCTTGCCCATTCTTTGGACCAGTAGAAAACGTAGCTCCAACTATAGGGTATAGTGCAGGAAAATCTGCCAAGAATAGGGATATAACCTCATCCAATAACTATTGGAAAGATTATATTAATTATAAGTAAGGTCTATTTGACAAAAAAATAAGCTGTCATTTTTTAACAGGAAAAATTTACGTTGCTAAGTCCTTTGTTTTTACATATAGGACTTGGTGAAAGCATTTCTTTTCTGAATTTTTCATTTATTAACACATGTTACAGAAATTTTTAATTATGAAAAAACTTGTTTTGAAAATTTTTTATATGTGTATAAGAAAGATATAAGGAGAGTTTGCTATGGCTATGGATAATGTAGAAGATATCAAATCAATTGATGAGTTGCGCAAAGCTCAAGCTGCAGCACAGGCGCAAGGTTCAAATATCACTAATTATTCTCAGTGGGAGCAAATTCTTGAAGATTTTGACACTGCGGGAATTCAGTCCACAGGAACTTTTGATGGAGATGTAAAACTTCACTCCGAAGTTATGGCAAAAATTGAAAATTATATTGAACAAGTTCAAGAGGCGCAAAAGCAACAAGAAATCAGACCACAAAATGATGAGTCCTCAAAAGTTGATAACAAAACATCTCAAGACCATGAACAAGTTCTCAAAGCAAATGTGGCAAATGGTGTTAGCTCTGATATTATGTCAAATTATATGAAGTTTTACCATTTTATGTAAATAAACTAATCAACTGATGTGTTTTTTAGTTTTGGCAAAATTTTAATTCGATTAATTGGCCAAAATACAGTAACGGCACGACCAACAAATCTGTCACGTTTGAGTGTGCCCCAATATCTGCTGTCAAATGAGCTGCCTCGATTGTCACCCATCATAAAGTATTCATCATCACCTAGTTTAAAAGGTCCGCACTTCATGACTTGTTCATTCGCAAGTTCAAAAATACTTGCTTTTTTATCAGGGCATGGTGGATATTCATAAGGACTCTTGATATAGTCTTCTTCGTATTTTTTTCCGTTTATATAGATATATGCAGTACCATCTTTTTGTTGTCTCAATTCTACTTCATCTCCTGGAACTCCGACAACTCTTTTGATATATGCAACATCTTTGCATAAAATCCCTGTCAAACGAGATAACAATGGAATAGGTTTTCTTGAAAGTTCTGTAGAAGGCGGATAAAATACCATAATATCCCCCCTATCAGGTGCTTTAAAAAATCTTGAAAATCTTTCAACAACAATTCTATCGCCTTCAATAAGGGTCGGTTTCATAGAACCTGATGGTATCCAACGGATTTCTACAACAAAAAATCTAATCAAAATCACCATTACAAGTACAAAAACAACGGTTTCAATGATTTCACAAAGTGCGGATTCTTTGTAGTTTTTATACCATTCTTCAAATTTGTCAAGAGAATGCTGAGTTTTTTCAGGTAATTTTGCTTTAAAATTCATCCAAGCAGCTTGTCTGTTTTCTCTTTGTCTTGTTTTAAAATTTTCCCATGATTTGATTATATTAAACATTACTTAAAAGCTCCAAAAACTCTTCCAGTGCGGATTTATAAACATTATTAGGTAATATTTTTATTTTATTTTCTGCACTTTCGATATAATTATTCAACAAAACCTTCGTTTTTTCAATACCGCTGTGATAGTTATCAGACTTGTTCCCCAGTATAATCGGAGCATTAAAAATTCCTTCTTTAATGTCATTATTTGAAGGTTTTGAAGAGTCAATTTTTTTCATATTAATAATATCATCGCGAATTTGAAACGCTATACCTATATCAAGTCCTAAGTTAGTAATGTTTTCAAAGTTGTGCTGTTTTTTGCTCAACATTGCACTGCAAACAATTGAGGATTCAAAAAGATATGCAGTTTTGTTTTTTGTTTTTTCAATATAGTTTTCAATTGTACCGATTTTAAATCTGTCAAAATTTTGGTTAATTTCACCCAAACACATTTGTCGTATTGTTTGAGATAGTTTGTGTAAAATGTGTATATTTTCTATTTTGGCAAGTTTTTCCATTGCAATTGCCAAGATGTAATCGCCGGAAATTACAGCAAGCTTGTTGTCAAATTCTTTGCACAGAGTTTTTATACCGCGTCTGATTTCACTGTTATCAATAATATCATCGTGAATTAATGAGGCATTATGGATAAGTTCAATCACTGTCAAAATTTCCAACTGTTTGTCGCTTAAATTTTCTTCATTTGCTTTTAAATACAGAATACTTAAAAGAGGACGGATACGCTTTGACGGAGCTGTTAGAAAGTTTTTTAATGCAGAATTTAACGGCTCACGAGTGTGAACATCTTTGATTAGATTTTTTTCTATAATTTCAAGTTCAGGTTTTGCCAAAACTTTGATTTTCTCGTATCGTTCTTGGAAGTTCATTTTATTTTTTTATAGGCTTTTTCATTTTCAAGTAGTTTACCTTATCCCAACTCAAATCTATATACTGAATTTGGCTATCTACATTGGTGATTTGAGGAAGGATTGTATAAATTCTTTTGATACGTTCATATACTGTGCTGTCAAGTGTTCCCAAACGGATGCTTGTTGTTTGAATTTTTACAAATACATCATTTGGTTTACGCATATCAATATATTCAACTTTTTCGTTAGAATAAGTTTCAACCGCTTTGACAATTTGTTCAATTTCAAGAACTCGTTTTACCGAAATATCTTTTTTCAAACTTTGTGGAGTTGTCAAAATTTTCAAAACCGAACTGTTATCGACCAAATTCATGTAGTGTTTATTGGTAATCAAAACACCATCCAGAGTGAAAAATGCTGCCGGTTTTGCGTTGAGGTCTGTTTTGATAATCGCAATTGGTGTCCTTTCCATTACGATAATTTGTAACCTTGCAGGGAATCCGTATCGTCTGATATAAACATTTTTGATAACAGGAATTTTGTATAATTCTTTTTTTATAGGATTTATTTTTGTAAAAAATATTGGTAAACGGCTCACAGGAATATCAGATAGTTCTTTGTTAATTACGTAAGTCGGAATAATTTTATTATTTACGATTTCCAAGTTTTTACAATTAGGATTTTTAAATGTATCTTTTGGAAGATACCAACCTGAAAGTTTGAAAAAATGATAAGTCACAAAGATAATTGCAACAAGCAATATAAAGCGGATGAAAGCTTTCAGATTGTTTACTTTTTTACGTTTTTTTCTGATTTTTCTTTCAATACGTTTATGTTTTACGATACGTTTGGCGTTTTGGAATTCGTCCAAATCTTCGTATTGTTCTTTATGATTCATTTTTTCAAATTCAGAATCTGTCATTATTTATTTAAACCTGCTCCGCTTAAAATAATTTCCACTAAATTGTCGTAATCAATTCCCATAATTTTTGATTGCGCAGGAAGGTCACTGGTTTCAGTCATTCCAGGAGATGTGTTGATTTCGATTACATAAGGAATTCCATCATCTGAAATCATAAAATCTACTCTTGAAACTCCTCTGCAACCTGCGGTTTCATGAGCTATTACGGCAATTTGTTTAACTTTTTCAGTTAATTCTTTACTTAGATTTGCCGGCAAAATAAATTCTGACATTCCAGGAGTATATTTTGCTTCATAATCGTACCATTCATTTTTCGGACGGATTTCAAGAATTTCTGTAGCAAAATTTTTGCCATCTTTTTCTAAAACTCCGACAGTTACAAATACACCATTGATAAATTCTTCAATCAAAACATCATCATTGTATTTTACTGCTTCATCATAAGCTGCTTTCAATTCTTCCTTTGAATTAACTTTTGTCATACCAAAACTTGAACCTTCGGATACAGGTTTTGTGAATACAGGATATTTTAAATTTTTTGTTTTTTCCATCACATCTTCACCTTTTCTTACAAAAGCAGATTTTGCAAGAGGGATTTCAGGGTGAGTAGAAAGAATTCTTTTTGTGTATTCTTTGTTCATACAAATTGCAGATGACATAACACCGCAACCTGAATAAGGAATTTGCAAAATTTCTAAAATGCCTTGAATGCAACCATCTTCGCCATATTTTCCGTGTAGTGCATTGTATGCGTAATCATATTTACCATCTTGAAGTTTTTGAGCGATATTTTTATCAACTTCAACCAATTCTGCATTTTTAAATCCAAGTCTTTGAAGTGCTCCAAAACAATTTTTACCTGAGCGTCTTGAAACTTCTGCCTCTGAAGACATACCGCCACAAAGAACGGCTATTTTTGCATTTCTATCTATTTTGTTTTGTACAGTATATTGCATAATTCGTTTTCCTTTTCATTATTTCCGCCCAAAAATCTTATTTCAGGTTCTAATTCTATATTATATTTTTCTTTTACTTTTTTGTACATCGTGTGCATTAAAGTTATTACGTCAAGTGACGTTCCGCTATTGGCATTCACAATAAAGTTTGCATGATTTTCCCAAACTTTTACTCCGCCAACAGTTAATTCTTTTGCTCCAATCGTTTCTAATAATCTACCTGCTGAATCTCCTTGCGGATTTTTGAAAATACTACCGCAATTTGGAAGTGATAGCGATGGTTGATGCGCCTTTCTAAATTCTAAATTGGATTCCATCTGTGCTTGAATTTCATCTTTATTTTTTTTAGAAAGTACAAATTCAGCTTGTAAAACTATTAAATCTTCGCATTGACAACGAGAAGTTCGATAAGCAAATTCCATCTCATCTTTGGAAAATTTGACAAGTCCTTTGTCTTTTGAATAACAAATAACAGATGTTAAAGTGTCGCTAATTGCTTGTTTGTTAGCTGATGCATTCATGCAAACTTCGCCACCGATTGACCCAGGGAAACCTATCATAAATTCAAGTCCTGATAAACCGTTTTTGTAAACTTCTTGAGACAATTTTGGACCTTTTACGCCGGCATCTGCAACAACCCTTGTTTCATCAATTTTGATATTATTCATCTTTGTTGTCAAAACAATTTTGCCATCATATCCATCAGATGAAATCAATGTGTTAGAAAGATTGCCAAACACTTTAATATCTTTATTTTCTTTCAAAATTTGTTCAAATTCTTCCAAATTTTGCGGAAAAAACACTTCTTTGATTTTCCCACCGATTTTGAAAGTCGTGAGTCTTTTTATGTCAAAATCTTTTTCAGAACTAATTTCCAACTTGTGCTCTCTCCTTGTTTAATGCAATTAATTCTTTACCAAGATTTGTGATTGTACCGGCACCTAAGCCAATTACGATATCGCCTGATTTTAATGTTGGTAAAAGTTTTTTGGCAACTTCTGAAATACTGCCTGAAATATTTTCACAAGGAATATCAATTTTTTCTTTCAATTCTTCGGTGAAAGCTTTTGAATTAACCCCATCAATAGGGTCTTCGCTTGCGGCGTAAACATCAGTCACTACAACTCTATTAACATCAGAAAATGCGCCCATAAATTCATTCCATAGATTTTGCAATCTTGTATATCTGTGTGGTTGGAATACGGCGATTACATTTCTGTTTTTGAATGATTTTGATGATGATAATGTAGCTTTAATTTCTGTTGGATGGTGAGCGTAATCATCATAAATGGAGATTCCGTCAAATTCTCCTATTTTTTGGAACCTTCTGCCCATACCTGTAAAAGTTGCGAAATGAGGATTTACAAGACTCATTTCTACTCCTGATTGATGCAAACTGCCCCAAACCGCAAGTGAGTTATAAACATTGTGAACACCTTTTAAACAAATTTTTAAAGTCGTTTTGAGTTCACCTTTATATAGAATATCAAATGTTGTAAAATCTTCTGCGTAATTGATATTTTTTGCACAGTAATCAGTATTTCCGCCAATTGAATAAGTTACAAAGTGGGCATTGTGTCCAAGTTCGTGTTGGGTGAAATGTTTAACAAGTCTTTTCACACCTTCATTATCTGTATTTGCCATAACAATTCCGTTTTCTCTCATATTAGAAAGGAATGTTTCAAAAGTTTCCAAAATAGATTCCAAACCGTTTTTATAAAAATCTAAATGGTCAGGTTCTAGGTTATTTACTACAACTAAATTCGGTGAATATTTTACAATTGTACCATCGCTTTCATCAAGCTCTGCAATGAAAAATTTATCATTTGTTGCATTTGCATTTGTATCAAGTTCGGGAATCATCCCACCTACAACATAAGACGGCTTCAGATTTGCTTTTTCTAAAACATAAGAACATAGACCGCTAGTTGTTGTTTTGCCGTGAGTTCCGGAAAAACCCATAAAATATTCTTCATGTTGAGAAATTTCAGCCAACAAATCTGAACGATGCCAAATTGGTAATCCCAAGCGTTTTGCTTTTTGGATTTCCGGATTGTTATCACGTATTGCTGTACTTGCAACTACAATACAGCCCTCAGGAACATTATTTTCATCGTGTCCGATAAAAACTTTTGCTCCAAGCTTTTTCACATTTTGTACATATTTACTGTCATTTATATCTGAGCCTGATACTTCAAAACCTTTTTGTAGTAAGTATTTTGCAAGTCCGCTCATCCCCACACCGCCAATGGCGATAAAATGATATTTCTTTTTCAAAACTTTATCCCTACTATTTATATATTATCTCTACTTCTATTCTTTAATTATAATACAAAATCATATTTCAGTTTGAATATTATTATTTTTTTACAAAAAGGCAAAAAATATTTTTTAGAGCATTAATATTTTTTATAATGCTAAATATTTCACGTTTAAAATATCCACTCAAAAAATATAGTCTGCCTGACAAATTAATTTATTGTAATTCGATTTGTAAGCATGGTGACAAGTTTGAAAAATTTTATATTTTTTCAACTAATCAAAATTGCAAAGCTCATGGTGAGATGTATTGTTTTAAAGAGCATATTTTACGCCCTGATAGTAATGATTTTGTGCCGTCTTTATATATTGATTTTTTGTTTTCGACAAAATCAGGTGAAGGTTTTGGGACTTCTCTGTTAAATTTTGCTAAAAATTATAGCAAAAAAATCGGTTGTGAAGGTAGAATACATTTAATGGCAAGTTCAGGATTAGTACCACAAAGAGCACCCCAAGTTTTTTACAAAAAATGCGGACTAAATAGTGCTGATAAAACAACAAATAAAAAACTTGACCAATTTATCAAAAAACATAAAAATGCTACGTATAAAGATTTTCACAATACGCCGATGTATTATCCGCCAATAAAATTTCCTGAAAGTCGTTTTTTGGATTTTTTTGAAAGGTTGTTTTTTATAAAGTGATTAAAGATGGCAAGAATGCAAGAGGATAGGATGGCTGGCTGTTTAAGGTCATTGAATAATACCTCAAAGTCACTCTGAACTCGTTTCAGCCATTACAGAGTGACGTAGTAATTCCCTGTAAGTGTATGAAAATCATTATTTACTTTTATCCACCTTTTTAATAAAATAGCGATATGATTTACTTTTTTTATGGGGATGAAGAATTTAATATTTCTAATGAAATTAAAAAGTTTAAAGACAAGCTTGATAGAAATTTCATTGAAATGAGTTATAAACATTTTAACAATCCAAAGTTCCCTGATTTGGTTGCAGCACTAAAAACTCAACCTATGATGTTTGGCAAAATGCTTATTGAAATAAATTGTCTGTCTTATTTAAGTGGTAAATCAGAAGACAAAAGTTTTGATGATAAACAAATTGCACAAATTACAGATGCGCTTGATTCTTGCCCTGAAAACTTAGACGTAATTTTTGTTGCGCAAATCCTGCCGGATAGTCAGAAAAAAATTGATAAACGTAAAAAGTTTTTCAAATTATTGGCAAAATATAACTCAAAAGAATTTCCACAAATTCCATCATTCAAAACAGCGGAGTTAGAATCTTGGATAAAACAACAAGGTAAAACTAAGGATTTAAAAATAACCGATGAAGTGGCAGCAACGATGTTAATTCAGGTTGGTGCAAATTTAAGACTTTTAGATTCTGAGCTTGAAAAGCTAAAAATTTTCGCAGGTGACAAACCTGTAACCAAAGATATGATTCAAGAAATTTGTGTGACAAATGAAGATTTATTTGTCTTTATTGACTATTTAGTTGGTGGTAAAAAGGCAAAAGCGCTTGAAGAATACCAAAAACTTTTGATGAAAAAGCATCCATTAGAAATTTTATCAGTATTACATACAATTTTACATGGCAAAATCCAAATTAAGGCGAACAGTTCAAAACTTTCTCCTGACGAAATTGCAAAAATTATCAATATGCACCCTTATAGGGTGAAATTAGAAGTTCAAAAAATGAAGAATGTTTCGTTAAAAGACCTTGTAAAATTGAAAGAAAATATTACAAATGCTGAATATAGAATAAAATCAGGGCAATCCACTTTGGATATAGATAGAGAGGTGGAATATGCTATATTACAATAATGAAATTTCACAAAAATATCCAAAGCTTTTAAAATATTTTGAAAGCGGCATCCAAGATGAAAATAAAAATATTAGTCACTGTCTTTTATTTTGGGGACCTGATATAAAATCTCAATGTGAATTGGCGCTAGAGGTTGCACGTCTGTTGAATTGTTCAAAGGATGGTGAAGAAGCTTGCGATTGCTTAAATTGCCGTTGGATAAAAGAGCAAACTCATCCTGCTGTTAAAATTTATACAAGATTGGATTTTAAAGACGGAACAGATGATGAGGATTCTACAAAGGGCAAAAAGAATATAAATATAAGTCAAGCAAAATCTATTATTAATGAACTTGCGGTGACAAGTGATTATCATAGGGTTTACATATTTTGTGATAGAGATGATGACGGTAATCTGTTACCGTTAAATCAGGTTAATTTTCCAGAAGCAACTTCAAATGCACTATTAAAAACTTTTGAAGAACCGCCTAAAAATACAACATTTATATTTTTGACAAATGATAAAACTGATATAATTTCAACGGTTGTATCAAGGGCACAGTCATTTTTTGTGCCATCAAAATTGGAAGATAATTGCACTTATAATCTAGTGGAAAGTGTAATTTCAAATTATTGGCAAATTGAACGTGGTAAAGTTTTAGATTTTGAAAATAATATTTTAAAATTGATGTCAGAAAATGAACCAATGGAAATTTTTACTCAAATTCAAAATTATATGCTTGCTACAATGAAAGCGAATTCAGAAAATAAACAGCTTTTTTATCGCTTAATGCGCGATATAAAGTTTGTGGAAGATGCAAAATTACAAATTTCTCTGACTCCGGCAATGGGGCTTATGGCGGTTGTAGAAAACTTAGCTTTTAAAATGATTTTATAAATTGAAATACTACTTTTGATATGGTATAATTACCCTCGTGGAAAAGATTTGGAGAATAAATTAATGGATTATGCAGAAATATTAAGACAAATTGCGCTTGTTGGCGCGTCATCATACCTTATCGGTTCAATCCCAACAGGTTATATTATTGTAAAATTATTTACAGGACAAGATATCAGAACAATTGGTTCTGGTTCAACCGGTGCTACAAATGTTAAACGTGTAATGGGCAAAAAGTGGTTCTTTATTGTGATGTTGTTAGATGCACTAAAAGGTGCTTTGCCTGTTGTGTTGACTGCATTATTTGCAACAGCATTGGCACATTTAGGGGTTCTACCTGTCTTGGCTGCTGTTTGCGCCATTTTGGGACACAGCAAATCTGTATTCTTAAACTTTACAGGTGGCAAATCTGTAGCATCAGGTGTTGGTACTTTGATGGCTTTGAACTGGCAAGCAGGTTTGATTATTGCTGCAGTTTGGGGTATTGTTACTTGGGTTTCTAAATATGTTTCACTTGGTTCAATCGTTGCCTTAGCTCTTTCACCTTTGATTATGTGGTTTTTGAATGCTCCTATTGCATATATTGTTTATGCCTTGATTGCTGCAATTTATGTGATATACCTACATAGAGAAAATATTACAAGATTAAAAGAAGGTAGAGAGAACAAAGTTAGAGAGTAGGTTTTTAAAGTGGACAGACGAGAATTTATAAATGCAAAACGTATTGTAATTAAACTTGGAACAAATGTTTTGCGAAATGATGAAGGCTATGTATCGTTACCGAGAGTTTATACATTTATTGAAGAAATTGCGACTCTTGTAAAATCTGGGAAAGAAGTGATTGTCGTAACATCCGGTGCGGTGGGTCTTGGCAAAAAACGTTTGGACTTGGAAAATACTCAAGGAACAGCATTAAAACAGGCATGTGCAGCTATTGGGCAAGGTAAGTTGATGTCAATTTACGAAAATGGTTTTGATACTTATGGATTGACTGCTGCACAAATCTTACTTACAGAAGATGACTTTTCGGTTCGAGAAAGATATTTGAGTTTGAGAACCACTCTTAATAAGTTGCTAGAACTTGGCACAATTCCTGTAATTAACCAAAATGATACGGTTTCAACATTGGATGTTGCTTTACGTTATGTCAAAGAAGATATGCAGGTTTGTTTTTCTGATAATGACAAGTTGTCAGCTCTTGTAGCAAGTGAACTTGATGCAGATTTGTTGATAATTTTATCAGACATTGATGGTTTGTATGACGATAATCCGAAAACAAATCCTAATGCAAAATTAATCAAATCAGTTGAAGAAGTTAATGATAAAATTTTGGCACTAGCATCAGGTGTTTCTGATGGCGGTCGTGGCGGTATGGAAACAAAATTAAAGGCTGCTCGTCTTGTAACTAGATTTGGTGGAAAAGTTTTAATAGCAAACGGTAAACAACCGTTTATTATCAAAAGAATTTTTGATGGTGAAGATTTGGGAACTATGTTTTTACCTTCAACAGAAAACCTTTCTGATAAAAAACGCTGGATTGGTTATGCTACAAATATTATCGGAAAAATTATCGTTAATGAAGGGGCAAAACACGCACTTATTCAGGAAGAAAAAAGTTTGTTGCCAATCGGTGTTGTCGGTGTTAAAAATACATTCAAAAAAGGTGATGTAATTTCAATTCTTGATGAAAATAAACAAGAATTTGCGCGCGGAATTGTCAATTATGACTCTGATTCTTGTAAAAAAGTTATCGGCAGGCATTCTGATAATATTGCAGAAATTCTTGGTTTCAAAAACTATGATGCAATCATAACACGAGATAATATTACTATTTTGTAGGGAGATATTATGGTACAAAATTTTATAGAAATTGCGAAAGCTGCGAAAGATGCATCTTTGAAAATTGCAGATTTAAAAACAGAAATTAAAAATACTGCACTAAATAAAATTGCAGATATGTTTGAAATTCACAAGGCTGAAATCTTTGAGGCTAATAAAGAAGATTTGTCGGAAGCTGAAAGTTTAGTTGCCAATGGTGAAATTACAAAATCTACCTTCAATCGCCTAAAATTAGATGAAAATAAGATGCGTGATATGATTCAAGGGGTGCGTGATATTGCAAATCTTGATGACCCAATCGGTAAAAATTTATTTGTACGTGAACTGGATGATGGACTTACACTTAGCAAAGTTTCTTGTCCAATTGGTGTTCTTGGTATTATTTTTGAGGCGAGACCTGATGTTATTTCTCAAATTTCATCTCTTGCCATAAAATCCTCTAATGCTGTAATTTTAAAAGGTGGAAAAGAATCTAAAAATACAAATAAAAAGATTTTGGAAGTAATAAACGAAGCTTTGTCACAAGTTCCTGAATTTCCTAAAAATGTTGTTCAGCAAGTCTTTTCTCGAGATGATGTTGCTCAAATGTTAAAATGCGACAACTATATCAATTTGATTATTCCGCGAGGTGGAAATAATTTGGTAAAATACATTAAAGCAAATACAAGTATTCCGGTTCTTGGTCATGCTAGCGGAATTTGTCACATATTCGTTGATAAATCGGCTGATATTGATATGGCATCACGTGTTATAATTGACGCCAAAACCCAATACCCAAGTGCTTGTAATGCTGTAGAAACACTTTTAATTCATAAAGATTTTCCTAAAACAGATGAATTGTTGGCATCTCTTCAACTTTCTGAAATAAAATTGGTTTCAGAACCAGACTCTTGGTCTATTGAGTATGGTGATAAAATTTTATCCTACAAGTTTGTCAATTCTATTGATGAGGCGATTGAACATATAAATACTTATGGTTCTGGGCATACTGATAGTATTATTACAAAAGATGTTGACAATGCAGAAAAGTTTATGAACAAAGTAGATTCTGCAGGCGTGTATTTCAATGCCTCAACTCGTTTTGCTGACGGTTTCAGGTACGGTTTTGGGGCTGAAGTTGGGATTTCTACTAACAAAACTCATGCCAGAGGACCTGTCGGCTTAGAGGGGTTGACTATTTATAAATATAAACTACATGGAAATGGTCAGATTGTTGATGAATATGTAAAAGGTAAAAAGCATTTCCACCACAAGGATTTGGCATAATTTTCAGGAGATGAAATATGAAAATTGGAGTTGTTGGTTTAGGACTGATTGGTGGTTCAATATTCAAAGTTTTGACTAAATTGAATTATGATGTCGTAGGAGTTTCGCAATCGCAAAGTGGTGAAAATATCCACAAAACCTATGATGTTCTAAAAACATGCGATATTGTTTTTGTATGTTCTGCAATGAATAAAACTTTGGAAATTTTGGATAAATTGGAAGAAATTTTACTTCCTGATACTGTCGTAACGGATGTATGTTCGCTAAAAAGTTTTGTTTGTAAAAAGAGAAGACCATATAAATTTGTCCCATCTCATCCGATGGCAGGAACAGAGTTTCAAGGATTTGAGAATTCATTTGAGGAACTTTTTAAAGGGGCAAAATGGGTCATAACTCCTGTGTTTGGCAAAGACGAAACATTGATTGAATTGATTGAACAAATGGGAGCAAAACCTGTTATCACAACTCCTGAAAAACATGATGAAGCTGCAGCACTTATTTCACACATGCCAATGCTAATTGCACAGGCAATATTTAAAACTGCACAAGATAATGAATTGGCGCTAGAGATTGCATCATCGGGGTTTCGCGATATGACACGTCTTGCAATGTCTAATGTTGAGATGGCAAATGATGTGATTCAAATGAACTCTGATAATATTCAAACAGGTGTATTGAAATTGTACAAAACAATTGGCGATTTAACTAATTCAAATTATCTTGAACAGATAAAAGATATTAAGTCAAAACGCCAATTGATGTTTTAGAAATAGATTTTATAACATTATTTTACTAAATTCTTAAAGAAGTTGATAGTTTTATTTACATAAGGTTTAACAAAATTTACACCTTTATCAATTACCTCTTTACCTTTAGTCAATGTTTTATCAATATAAGGTTTTACTTTACCATAGCCTTTTTGAGCAAAATCTTTGCAATTTTTCCAAGCATCTTTTGCAAATTGCTTAACTTTTGGAGCTGCAGCTTTAATTTTGCCTCTAAATACATAAGCTAAAACTCCTGCAGCAATCAAACCAACAGCACTGGCAGCAACTTTAGCACCTGTGTTTGATTTTTCTTCTTTGCGAGGGTGATTCATAATTGAATTGTCAACAAAAGCATATTTTTCTGTTTTTTGACTGTAATTTGGTTTAATTGCGTTATAAGGCACGCCAATCAAGCCTACTCCATAAAAATCTGACATAATACATTTTCCTTTCCACTTTTTACCTATGTATTTATAAAGTATTTTTGAAAAGAGAAATTGCCTTTTGCTATTTTTGAAAAAAATAAAAATGCCCAAATAGCAATAATTTTGAGCATTTTTATTCTTAATATTTGTTAATATTCTATTCTACACAAGATAAGGTTGTGCTTTTTTCAAGATGTAAAACATCAATCATATTGTTCAATCTTGAGAAAACTTCTTTGAATTGCGAAATTGATAAACTTTGTTTGCCATCACTCAATGCACAAGACGGATTGTGGTGAACTTCAACCATCACACCGTCTGCTCCTGCAACCAATCCAGCTTTCGCCATTGGTTCAATCAAGTAACGTTGACCTGTACCGTGGCTTGGGTCAACAATAATTGGAAGGTGAGAATATTTTTTGATAACCGGAACAGCTGCAATATCAAGGACATTTCTTGTAAATGCATTATCAAAACTTTTTAAACCACGTTCACAAAGAATAACTTTTTCATTTCCGTTATACATAATATGTTCTGCCGCAAGTAAAAATTCTCGAATAGTGCTTGCAGGTCCACGTTTTAGTACGACAGGTTTGTTACATTTTCCAACAGCTTTGAGCAAGCGGAAGTTTTGCATATTTCTAGCCCCAACCTGAATAACATCAGCGTAATCACAAACTAAATCCAAGTCTTCAACATCCATAAGTTCTGTAACAACGAGCAAGCCAGTAGCTTCTCTTGCTTGAGCCAAATATTTAAGAGCTTTTTCGCCAAGTCCGTCAAAATCATAAGGAGATGTTCTTGGTTTGAATGCACCTCCACGCAAAAATTGACAGCCTAATTCTTTTGCTGCAACTGCAACTTGTAAAAGCCCATCGTAGTCTTCTTCAACAGAACATGGGCCTACCATAAAAACAGGTCTGTTTGCCCCACCAACTTTTACACCGTTTGGAAATTCAATAACAGTATCTTCTGATTTTCTATCACGAGATGCAAGTCTAAATGGTTCACGAATAAATTTGATTTGCTTTACTCCATCCATTGCATCGATTCTGCTTGGGGATAGGGTTGTTTTATCTCCTAGTGCATCAATAACGGTGTGTACATCACCTTCGTGTACAATTACTTGAAAACCGTGTTCTTTTAGCAAACTTGTAACAGCTTGAATATTGTTAGCTGTTGCATCTCGTTCCATAATTATAATCATTTTTCTTTGTCCTTTTTTATTTTCGTAGTAACAAAATTATAGAAAATAAAGAAAAATAATCAAATTTTAATAAGATTTTATTTAGGATTAAAGGCATTTTTCCCTAAATATCGTGCGTTAGAGCCTAACATTTGTTCTATTTTTAATAACCTGTTATATTTTGCAATTCTTTCAGAGCGCGATAGCGAACCGGTTTTGATGAGTCCGCTATTTACGGCAACTGCCAAATCTGCGATAAAGGTATCTTCTGTTTCTCCAGAGCGGTGGGAAATTATTGTTGTGTAGTTGTTGTTTTGAGCATAATTTATGGTATTTAGAGTTTCGCTTACTGTTCCTATTTGGTTTAATTTTATTAAAATTGAATTACCAAGAGATTGTAGGACTCCTTTTTTGAGTCTTTTTATGTTAGTTACAAATAAATCATCTCCTACAAGTTGGCATTTGTTGCCAAGAGTTTGAGTCAATAGTTCCCAGCCTTCATAATCCTCTTCAGATAATCCATCTTCTATGGAAATTATTGGATAATCTTTAACAAGCTTTTCTAAAACTTCAACAAATTCTGAACTTGAATATCCATAATCTCGGACAAAATATTTTCCGTTATTGTAAAATTCACTTGATGCAACATCAAGACATATCTTTATCTCATCGGTTGTGTAGTTTGAATTTTGAATTGCATCAATAATTAGTTCTATAGCTTCAGAATTAGTTTTTAAATTGGGAGCAAAACCACCCTCATCTCCTACTCCTGTTGATAATCCGCGTTTGTTTAAATTTCTTTTTAATGTATGAAAAACTTTTGTTCCCATTTGTAGGGCTTGTGAAAAAGTTTTAGCGCCTATAGGAGCAATCATAAATTCCTGAAATTCAAGATTGTTTTGAGCATGTATACCACCGTTTAAAATATTCATCATTGGAACAGGAAGAGTATTGGCACTGATACCGCCAAGGTACATAAATAAAGGTTGTCCAAAACTATTTGCACTTGCTTTGGCACATGCCATCGAAACTCCTAAAATCGCATTCGCTCCAAGATTACTTTTATTTTCCGTACCATCAAGGTTGATTAAAGTTTTATCTATCAAATTTTGATTTGTGACATTTTTATTTGTCAAAATGGGTGCAATTATTTTATTGACATTATAAACAGCTTTTTGTACGCTTTTGCCGTCATAATTGTTCGGTTCGTTGTCTCTTAATTCTACTGCCTCAAATTTTCCTGTTGATGCTCCTGACGGAACTGATGCGACTCCGTTTATTCCTGAAAATAATTTTACTTCGACTTCAATCGTAGGATTCCCACGAGAGTCCAGAATTTGGCGAGCATTGATTTCTTTAATTGCAGTAGACATTTTATTTTCTCCTTTTCTTAATTAAAAATAGGAGAAAAGATAAAACTTTAATATTAGTTAAGGTGGTTAGTTTAGTTTTCTAAAATTTTTATAATATCAGATGGAGTTTGTGCAAAAAGATTGCCACCATTTTTAATTAAAAAATCCTTATCTCTAAATCCCCAAGTAACACTAATACAAGGCATATTAGAATTTTTAGCTGTCATAATGTCAACATCAGAATCTCCAACATAAATTGCATCACAGGTTTTTAAATGGATTTCTTTTAAAGCCTTTAAAACGGTGTCAGGAGCAGGTTTTTTCTTAATTCCGAGTGCTTCATTTTCGCCAGCTGCTACATCTATCAGTGTTGGAAAATATTTTTTGCATAATTCTTTCACTGCTGCATCAAATTTATTTGATACTACAGAAATTTTATAGCCTTTTGCTTTAAGTTCTGTAAGCATTGGCAAAATACCCTCATAAGGGGCAGTGTGGTCATACATAATTTGGGAGTAATTTTGTTTAAATATTTCTAGACATTTTTCAAAATTAGGATTATTTTTCCCATTTGGAATTGCGCGCTCAATGAGTTTTGCGACTCCATTGCCAACAAATTGACGTACTTCTTCAATAGTTCTTTGTGGATAATTAAACTGTTTAAGGGCGTAATTTGTTGCAATTGCTAAATCTTCAAGCGTGTTTAACAAAGTTCCATCTAAATCAAAAATAACGTTTTTTATCATAAGAATACCTCATTCCTATTATAAAACAATTTATTTTAGTGGTAAACTGATTAAAAAATAGGAAAAATATCATGGATTCAAAGAAAATTATACCTTGGTTAATCGGAATTATATTTGTAGTGATGGTTGTTATTGTTGGCGCATTGACTAATTATAAGCAAGAAACTTTAGTTTGTTCAAAAGCTGAAGATATTTGTAAAATTGAAAAAATAAATCTTATAAATATGAAGTCAACCAAAAAACTTGTTAAATATTCAGAGGTTGCAGATGTTAGTTATTTGAGGCAAAAAGTAAAAGGTAACAGGTATGCAAAGGGTTACACAGAGTATCTTTTGACCTTTACTAAAAAGGATAATAATAAAGTAGTTATTTTTTCAGAAAGTTATTTTGAAAAAGAAGATTTGGTAAAAACAATACATATAATTCAAGAAAAAATGACAAATTCACATGAAGATTTTGAATTTCAACGAAATGAACTCTAAATTTTTTAAATTTAAAATTTTGCCAAAATTTTAAATGGTATATATGGTTGGATATCGTATGTGGCAATACTTTTGTAAATATTTTTTGTGAAAATAATTAGAAAAATTTTCTATTTTTTCAAGATTTTGGCGATATTTTATAAAATTCAGTTCAAAAATCATCCAAATTGATGAATTTTATTCTATTTTTTTATATATAATTATAAAAGATTTAGAAATGTTAAGAGCGTAAAACCTTATAAAAACAACGTTTTAGCATTATTCTAGAAATTACAGTTTCATTAATTTTAAAATAGTAGTATTATAATTTTGTGATAAAAGGAGGATACAAAATGTTCACATCTAGCAAAAAAGAACAAAAAGAAATGCAAACTCAAATTATTGAATCAGCTGGTAAAATTTACCACTATTTGTCAGACAAGGGTGAAGTTACAATCAACAAATTGAGAAAAGATATGGATTTGGATGATAATTTCACTTACATGGGTCTAGGATGGTTATCTCGTGAAGATAAAATTTCTTACACTCAAAAACCAAAATCAATTACTGTTAAATTAGTATAGTTTTTGACTTTGCAAAAAATTTAAAAAGGCGGATTACTTATGTATCCGTCTTTTTTTGTTCAGATTTTGCCCAAGTGTGTGATTTATGCTATAATTTCTTCAAAAGAGGAATATATATGAATAATAATATTTTTAGTCCAAAAGGTTCAATTAGCCAGAGTTTTTTTCTTTTGTATTATATTTTGCTGACTGCAATTTATATTATAGGCGGAATAGCTTTATTTGTATTTGTTTATAAATATGCTCTAAACCCTTTTGTGTTCATTATTCCACTTGTGTTGATAAAAATATTAATCGTATTTAATTTCAAAAAAAGAATTTTTGCTATTTCTAAAAATGTGATTTGGGCTTGGTTGTTAGGTGCTTTTTTGACTTTTGATGTTGAAGGAGTTTCAGTTTGTCAGTCAATAAAAGATTCACAAGCTTCAATAGTTACATTTTTTGCGCTTTTAATTTTGACACTGTTTATCTTACCTGCAATTGTAGCGCTAATTCCCTCAAAATCTCAAAAGGATGAAAATTAGTCTATTTCAACTTCTTCATTGATATCGACTTCATTTTTTTCATCTGTGACAGGTGCTTTATTGTCTTTGTATCGCCAATACAATGCCATATCCAGTAGTAAAAATGCCGTATTCATAATATATAACCAGAAAACCCAGTCCATATTATCTAAAACTTTATGTGCAATTCCGCAAACATAACCAAGTAAAATTAACATTGAAAAATGAATACTTTTTCCATGTACACATTTGCATTGATAAGTTTTTAATGCTGCAACTGGCCAGCTAATTCCAAAACATACCATCATTCCGGCTTCGTAAACGCTCATATTCTTCTCCTTTTTGGGGGTTATTTTGATTTTTTATATTTATGATGATTCCATTCAATAATTGCAGTATGTGCTATGGCAAGTCCTACTGAAACGTAAGCTAAATATCTGTGCAATTTGATTTTTTTCTTTGCTCCAGCAATTCCGCTTGCAATTCCTGTACCGAGTGCACCATAACCTGTTATTTCAACTGTATTAAAATGTTTTTTAATAGGTCTTTGTTTTTGGGGTGTATTTGCACTGCTGATTGCTTGGACACTCATAAATACCTCTTTTTCGCTTTTAGTATAATTCAAGAATAAAAATTTTCAATATTCTTTATAATGAATTAATATACTCACTTGCCAACTTCATACGTTTGGTCTGGTTAGTGTAATTTTTTCGCAAATTTGTCATTTTTTTGTAAAAATCTTCAAAGTTTTCTTTTATGCCAACACTTTTGAATATATCATCTAATTTAGATTTCAAGTATTTGAATGCATCATCCATTGGTAATTGATATTTTTCACTCGCCAAAATACATTTTTTCAATAATTGTTTTTTCAAATTTGTATCTCCACCTTGTTGGATAAACGGATTAATGAAACTCAAAAAGTCATTTGGATTTTTGCAAGGAACCCAGTCAATGTCATCTACAATTCTTATTGATTTTCCAACTTTTATAAAATTATTTGGATTATTTGTATCAAATCGATAGTTTAGACTTGAACTATGGATTTCATTTAATTTTTTGAAATCTTGTGCTAAATTATCTATCGCTGATTGTGGCAATTGCGAAAATTCTTCTAAGCAATACTTATATGCACCTTCGCCATTGTTTTTTGAACTTGCCATCTCAAGCATTTTTTTTGCATCATTACTTACGTTTTTTATAATGTCGATATTGCCAAATTTTGCAACAATTCCGCCATAATAAGTTTTTAAAGTTTGGAAAATACTTGGTTGCGATATTTTTACCTCTCCAATTTTTGGTTGGTCGTTGAAATAAGTTTTGAACACATAATAATCATCAATTCTAAAAACTTCGCCATTTCTCCCTGCGCCAATTTTATACTTAGAATTTTTCTTCTGTTGAAAAACTTTAGAAAATTCATCGATTAATTTTTGGTCAGGAGTATTATTTTTTATTGCAGTTTCAAGCTGCTTGCTAAATTTACTTTTGTAGCAGGCTTGAAAACTTATTGCATTATTTGAGGGAGTAATATTATTTATCATATTTAATTTATTTATGCATCAAGGTCAAGATGTTCGCCATCAACATCTATTTCTTCAACCATTTTTCCTGGAGTATAGTCATTTTTAGTTGCAGGTTTGTAGTTTCCGATACGATCGTTTACATCATTAATTCTGTTAGCTTTTTTCTCTGCTCTTTCCATAAATTTTAGTCCGCCAGGGAATAATGTACTTTGAGAATATACTGTATTTTTCATTGGAGAGTCACTATGGTCAACAACTTCAGCAGCTAAAGCATCTCTATGTTTACATCTTCTAATTAAAATATCTACAGGATTTTCTTCTTGTTTTGAAACTATATCATTAAATTTATTCCAAAATTTATTATATGCTTTTTCTGATAATTCAGAAGTTTGAGCTTTGATAACTTTTTGAGCGCTTGGGTCAACTTTTACTGCCATACCAAATGATGCAGATGGATTCATGTTTACTTGCATTTCACTAACCTTTTCTTTTTTGTAAATTGTACTGATTGACATGATTAAAACACATAAAAATATAATTTGTTAGTAAAATTACAAAATATTTATAAATTTAACAAACAAAAAAGCAGAAAATATATTTTCCGCTTTTTTGTGTATTCGTATGTATTGTTATTATTTAAAAGTTCAAAGTTCTAAGAGTTTGAACAGTTTGGAACTTGCTTATTTCTTTTAAATATTGTTCCAAAGCTTTGTAGCCATTATAAATTTCGTTGGAAATTGAAGCATAACGGCTAGCTTCCAAAAACTTCAATTCCTTAACTCTGATAAGTAAAATATTATCAGCAACATCCCTAAGATTTGCATCCTCAGATAGAGACCACTTCTGTAATAGTCCCAATTCATTATACATTTGTTTCATTGTTGTAAATTCTAAAATGTTAAAATCATATTTTTCCAACAAAGATTTTTCTACATTAGAAATTCGGCTCATACATGCCTGAAATTTAAAAACTTTTTTGATAATAAGATAGTTGTCAGCAATTCTCTTGTGAGATGAAGGCACATTATTTTTTGCAAGTAATGCAGCAATCGAACGAGATGTGAAAGTATCGCTCTCACTGGAGAATGCGCTTTTTGAGGTTAAGTCAAAATTTGATTTATTTTCTACCATTTCGTTTAACATTCTTCCTCCGAATATATGTTGATAATAAATTAATCAAACTGGTTTGTCATGATATTTTGTCAAATTATTTACATTTGTTAAAGATGAAATTTAATAAAATTTTAGCAAAGCATGTCATGGTTGACATTAGCAAAAAAAGACTTAAATATATCATGGCATAAATCATACGAAAGTATGACCCAAAAAACTTGCAATTGTGATAGAAATATAGTGGTAAGATACAGACTTGGAGGCAGTGTATAAGAGATGGGACTTAGTCTTAATAACATATATCAAAGACCTTATGTCAAACAAGACCTTCCAAATCGTGTAAAAAAACGCGATGAGGATGAAAAATCTGCTGCCACCAATGCACAACGCGAGCAAGAATCAGGTCAAAATTCAAAGAGTAAAGGTTTACAATATGTTGAGCAAAAAGCTCCGACTTACACTCCTGCTTATGAACAAAAATTCTCCATGCCTGCACAAACCGGTTATGCTAGTGTAAATATAAATTCTGCGCAAAATTCTCAACAAAATACCGCTACGGCGCAAGCCAAAAATATTGAGCAAACTCAGGCAGGCAAGCTTGATAATCAAATCAACATTGCACAGATTTTAAAAGATTTTAAAAATACTGCGATTGCAATTGGTACACCTGATGATTTGAATGAAATTGTAGATGGCTATCTTGGTGTTGTACAAAAACAAGTTCAAAGCGGAAAAGCCAATCCAAAACTTGTCAAAACAACTCTAAACAGTGCTGCAACTGTTTTAGATAATTATATTTCAGAAACATTAAACAAAGATTCAAAAGTTGTAGAAAATTGGGTTGATGCATTATTTTTACAAAACATTGATTTCAAATATGATGAAGGCAATGTAAATGAACGATTTTTAGTAAAATTTCCTGACGGTTCAACAAGTCAAACAAAAAGACAAGAAGAACTTCAGGAAACTGCGCAAGTTGAGGCGTTTCCGCAACAAGTAACTCAGGAAAATTCTAACGTAATTCCAATTTCTGTTGCAGGACAAACATCGTCAACAAAAATTCCGCAAGATAAACAGCTAAAATCTTTGTTTATTCAAGCGAAAAAATACGCTTATGCAAACGACCCTGAAAAGGCTATTAAGTCTTTCGAGCAAGCACTAAATAGAGCTTTAGAAATAAATGATACTGAAACTTCAGGCAAAATTTATTATGAAGTTGGCAAAATATATGATGACCATGATTATATTGCGCAGGCTTTAAAGAGCTACAATCAGTCACTTCAATTATCTACAGATGAAAATGTAAAAACTAAAGCGCATTATTCTATGGCTCAAATTTATGATGATGTAAATCAAATTACACCTGCAATGGATCACTATTTCAGCACTGTTTCTCATGCCGGTGAGGCAGAGAATTTGCCTGCTCAATCTGCTTCTTTGACTAAATTGGGCAATATTTATACTGATATGTATGACAAAGAGGCATTCAATTACTATGATGTCGCAAATGATATTGCGCAAGAAACTGACAATCACAATATTAAGGGGTTTGTAGCATCAAATACAGGTAATGCGTATATGAAATTTGAAGAACCTGAAAAGGCGCTCAAATCATATTCTAATGCGGTAAAAAATTATACAGATGCAGATTCTCCACTAAAGACAGCTCAAAATTATCTTGCTGCCGCTGATATTATGGTGGAATTTAATAACTTGAATAAGGCTTATACATTGTTGAATAAAGCTCAACGCTATGCACGCCAAACTGAAAATATTAACCTTATGAACGAAATCAATACCAAGATTAAACAGCTTGAAAACTTGGATGTGAAATAGAATCTGCAAGATATCTAAAATTTATTTTAGTCATGCTGAATTAGTTTCAGCATCCCAAATAAAACATATTAGTCTTATGCGAAATTTGTAATATTAAAGACCTTGACACAGGTTTGTAATAGCCTCATGATAATCATGCATATAAAACGCGTCCGCAATTTAATGCGGACGCGTTTAAATTGGTTTGTCAATCAGACTATACAGATGCTAATTCTCTGCTTCTTTCTAATTGCAAAGTAACTGTTGTGATATCACAAACAGAGCTTGGTCCAAAGTATTGGATTGCACCTGGGAATAAGTATCTGTCATTCATTGCCCAGTCTTCTCTGTTGTCTTGCAATTGTTTGAATACAGGTCCATCAAGTCTAACCAATGCTTTTTGGATAACCGGTTTCATTTCACCATGACGTTTTTCCATATTCATCATCATAGTAAGAGGAATACCACCTGCAATCCATTTGTCAGCAGATTCAGTCAAGTTTCTTACTGATGATAAGTAACCTGTTTTGCCAAAGCTAATCAAAGCAAATGCATTGTAGCCTAATGAGTAGCAATAATCAGCGTCAAAGTTAGATGGGAATGCGCATCTGCCTTCGTAACCAAAGAAATGAGATTGTGCAGAGAATTTACCGATGAAGTTTCCTTCTTCTTTCAATTCATCCAATCTTGTTGAAATCATTTCAATTAACAATTTTTCAGTTTCAATTTTTGAAACTTGAACATTGCCGTGTGGGTCACGGTCAGCCAACAATTGACCTTTGATTAAAGCAGGTAATGATTTGTAAACCTTAGCATTTTCTTCGTCTAATCTGTTTTCAACGATATCAAATTTTTCTCTGATAGTTGTAGCATTAACGAAAGCTGAATCATTTTCCAATGATGCCATAATATCGTTCAAGTTTGAAATCATTGAACCCATTTCAGGAATAAATTCAATCAAACCTTCAGGGATAACTGCAATACCGAAGTTTTTACCCATATCAGCACGTCTTACAATGATATCTGTCATGTAATCAATGATTGAAGATAATGACATTTTCTTTTCTTGAACTTCTTCAGAAATCAAAGTGATATTTGGTTGAGTTTGTAATGCAGCTTCCAATGCAACGTGAGATGCACTTCTACCCATGATTTTTACAAAGTGCCAATATTTTTTAGCTGAATTAGCATCTCTTTCGATGTTTCCGATAAGTTCAGCGTAAGTTTTTGTAGCAGTATCGAAACCGAAAGAAATTTCGATTTGGTCGTTTTTCAAGTCGCCATCAATTGTTTTTGGACAACCGATAACTTGGATTCCTGCATTATTTTTTACGAACCATTCAGCTAATAATGCTGCATTTGTATTAGAATCATCACCACCGATAATTACAACAGCAGAGATGTTTAATTTTTTACATACAGCCAAAGATTTTTGGAATTGTTCTTCTGTTTCTAATTTTGTTCTACCAGAACCGATGATATCGAAACCACCTGTATTTCTGTAGGCATTAATAAATTCATCATCAAATTCAACATATTTTCCGTCGATGATACCAGAAGGACCACCTAAGAAACCGTACAATTTGTTAGCTGAATTTGCATTTTTTAATGCATCATACAAACCTGCAATAACGTTGTGTCCACCAGGAGCTTGACCACCTGATAGGATAACGCCAACATTTCTTACTTCTGATTCTTTAGAAGATGATGAAGCTTTGAATGTAACAGTTGGTTTGCCATAAGTATTAGCAAATAATGTTTTAATTTGTTCTTGGTCTCTAACAGATTCTGTTGCAGAACCTTCAACAACTTCCAAAGAGTTTACACCATTTTGTAAGCTTGAAGGAAGTTTTGGTTGATACTTTAATCTTTCAATTTGTAGTGGTGAAAGTTTTGTCATTTAATAATCCTTTCCTTTTGTAACCGTGTTTACATGGTATATATTACTACAAAAACGGAAATATCCAAATCCTAAACTGTAAAACTCAGAGTTTTATTCAGAATTCATGCACAGTCAATTATTAAAAAATAATAAATTTCCCTTGTTAAATTGCATTGATACCTTATAATATATGTATATAATGTTGTGAAGGGGAATATTTATGACAAATAAGAATTCAAATCCGTTTAGTAACGACGATATCGTTAAAGACGAAGAAAATAAACAGACAGAAGAAGTAAAAGCTGAACAAGAAGATACAAATGCTGAAGAAACTTCAGAGGAAACAAAACAAGATAGTGAACTTCAAGAAAAATATGATAAATTAAATCAGCAATACATTCGTCTTGCTGCCGATTTTGATAATTATAGAAAGCGTCAAGAACAAGAACGTGAAAGTCTTATCAAATATGGTACAGAAAACGCATTGAAAAATTTATTAGCTGTTCTTGATAATTTTGAACGCGGAAGAAAAGCCTTGGAAAACGTTGAAGACTGCGAAAAGGTAAAAGAAAGCTTTAACCTTGTTCACAAACAAGTTTGTGAAGTCCTTACAAAATTAGGCTTGGAAGAAATTAAAGCAATCGGAGAAGAATTTGACCCTAACTTCCATGAGGCCGTAATGCAAACCCCAACAAGCGAACACCCTGAACATACTGTAATAACAGAATTGCAAAAAGGTTACAAAGTCGGTGACAAGGTTTTGAGACCAACGCTTGTTAATGTTGCGACTGCCGAATAGCACAGATTAAAAGAGTAGAAGGATATAGAAAAAGAGGATATGGCAGATTACTACGAAATACTTGGGGTCTCCAAAGAGGCAACCAAAGAAGAAATAAAAGTTGCTTTCCGTAGGAAAGCTAGGCAGTTACACCCAGATGTAAATAAAGCACCGGATGCAGAAGAAAAATTCAAAGAACTTGGAAAAGCTTACGAAACACTTTCGGATGAAAGTAAACGTGCAACTTATGACCAATATGGCGAAGATGGTTTAAAAAACGCAGGATTTGATACAAACGGACCGTTTGCAGGTGGATTTGGAGATTTGAATGACGTATTTGAAAGTTTCTTCGGAGGCTTTGGCGGATTCGGTTTTGGTGGAAGACCTGATCCAAATGCTCCTCAACGCGGAGATGATTTAAGATATGATGTAAAATTAAAATTTGAAGATGCAGCGTTTGGCATAAATAAAGAAATTAAATTTGACCATTTGGAAATTTGCCCTGATTGTCATGGTTCAGGTGCTGAAAAAGGTTCGGAAAAGAAAACTTGTCCGCAATGTGGTGGAACAGGACAAGTAAAAACAGTTACAAGAACTCCTCTTGGAAATTTTGCACAAATTACAACTTGTCCTCATTGTAAAGGTTCAGGCCAAGTTATTGATAAACCTTGCAAAACTTGTCACGGCAATGGAATGGTGAATAAAGAAAAACGTATTGAAATAAAAATTCCTGCTGGGGTTGACAATATGTCAAAAATCCGAGTTTCAGGTGAGGGTGATTGCGGTGTAAACGGTGGTCCAAATGGTGATTTGTTCGTGGTTATCCATGTAGAACCGTCAAATTATTTCAAACGTGATGGTATCAATATATTTACGGAACTTGTGATTTCGCCAGCTCAGGCGGTTATGGGTGACGTGGTTACAATAAAAACTCTTGATGGAGAAAAAGAAGTTCAAATACCGGCAGGAATCCAACATGAAAATATCGTAAAAATCAAAGGTGCAGGTGTTCCAATTATCACAAAACCATCTCAACGAGGTGACCATATAGTTATTGTGAAAATTAAAATTCCTACAAAATTGAGTGAAGAAGAAAAACGCTTATATCAGAGATTGTACGAAATTAATGGTGGTAAAAAACCTCAAAAATCAATAATGTCAAAAGTTAAGGGAGTATTTAAATAATATGCGCAAACTTTTCGCAGCACTAAGTTTATTTATATTAACTTGTACAACCGTATTTGGTGCAGAAGTCCCAAAACAAGTGCAAGATTTTGTCAGCAAAGATTTTCCTCAAACAAACTTCCGTTTTGATGGAGCAATAATTTTGCCTGATAAAACAATGTATTTGCCGATATTCCCTGCCAAAACAGATGATATTGCTAATTTGACAATCAAATCAAGCTACCCTAGAAATATGACAATGAAACAAAAGCCTGATATGATTATTTTGAATAATAATTTTGCATTGTTAAAAGTCATCAATACAAATGGTAAAAAGACAGTAATCAATATGATTGACCCTCCGCAAGAACTTCAATCAGGATTATTGCCACAAGATATTTTACTTCCGAAAGGTTTAGTTATTCCTGAATCTTTAAAAGGTATTATTGGTAATGTTGATGTTTCTGTTGCGCAAGAAACAGGGTTAAGAATTAATAATACAAGAAATAAAGGTAGAAAATTTACAACACCTGTAGAACCGTTAAACGGTAAGACTTTTTATATTTCAACAGGTGCGAATAAAAATATTCAAGTAATCCATTCAAATACTAAAACTCCTGAATATTCCCTAGCGCAAGAACACGTTATAAATGATATAAAAGCTTATAATAATGAGTTTTTGCTTGTAACTTATTTTGACAACAAGACAATGAATATTATTTCATTGATGGATGAAAAAGTTATTAAACAGGTGAATTTTGATGTTTGTCCTGAACAAATTATTATAGATGCATCCAACAAAATTGCATATATTACATCAGGTTCAAATTCAAGCATATATATTTTTAGCCTTGAAACAATGACATTGAAAAAGCAACTAAAAGTAAACGGTATGTGTGAAAAATTCACTTTGTCAGAAGATGGAACAAAAATGTTCTATGTTGATAGAAATACAAATGATATTTGGGCAATTGAATTGGATAACAATTATCTGTTAAAAAATATCGGTAGTTTCCCAAATGTTTCTAAAATCGCTTATGCAAACGGTAAAATTTATATTATCAGCAGAACAAAAAGCAGAATTGCTATTGTTGATTATGAAACTTTAGGATTTTTATCAGAATTAGAAGTTTGCGAAAAGCCTGTTGATATGTATGCACGCAAAGATGAATTATTTATACTTGGGGCGCAAGACAATATTGTTGAGGTTTTGAACACAAAAGATGATGTTATTACGGATAAGTTGTATTTGAATACAAATGCTTTTGCAACAAATATTACGCCAATCAGTGATAATTTGATTATGATTACAAATGCACTTTCAGGATTGTATTCTGTTGTAGATACAGATATTAAAGAGATTGTTAAAACCAGTCCGCTAGATGTTCCTGTTAGAGCAATAGTTATTACAAATAGAGTAAAGACGATAAAATAATGATAGAAAAATTTGATGAAACGACACAAGAAGTTTTAAAAGACCTTGAAAAAACTCAAAAACAATTTTGGAATATTTCGCGAACAACAGCAGAATTTTTGTATAATTTGATTGTTGATTCAAAATCGAAAAGCGTTGTTGAAGTTGGAACATCCAACGGCTATTCCGGAATTTGGATTGGCAAAGCTTTGAAAAAAACTGGCGGAAAACTTACAACAATCGAATTTTACGACAAAAGATTAGATATCGCTAAAGAGAATTTTGAAAAGTGTGGTGTTGCGGATATTATCGAAACCAAAAAAGGGGATGCTGCAACAATTTTGGAATACTTACCTGAAGATTTTGAAATTGATTTTGCGTTTGTAGATGCGAACAAAGCTCAATATATCAAATTCTTTCACTTAATTGAACCACATTTAAAAGTTGGTGGATATATTGCTTGTGACAATGTGATTTCTCACGCAACAAAGGTTCAAACATTTTTAGATGATATCAATGCCAATCCAAACTATGAAAATGTAGTTTTACCTTTGCCTGCGGGTTTGTCTTTGGCTAAGAAAATCAGATAAGACGCGTAACAGTCATTCTGAATAGCAGGTGAAACGAAGTAGAGTCTTGATTTATGCTACTGTGTATATTTGAATTTTTTCAATAAAGTAAAAAGGAGAAAAAGTTATGACAGAAGATTGTATTTTTTGCAAAATAATTAATGGTGACTTTGGGACAGAGTTTGTATATGAAACTGAAAACACAGTTGTATTCAATGACATAAATCCAAAAGCTCCAATCCACATGTTGGTGTGTCCGAAAAAACATATTGCATCATTGAATGAACTTGAGGACAAAGATTTGATGGCGGAACTTTTGCAAACAGTTAAAGACGTAACAAAAAAAATCGGTTTGAAATCTTATAAAACACAAATCAATACGGGAAAAGAAGCCGGACAGGAAGTTTTTCACCTTCATATCCACATTTTGGGCAATAAGTAATTATTACGATTTGTTAAACAACCGAATTTTTCCTAAAGATTCTTATTTATAATGCCGTATCTTTTATTATGCAATTAAATATAAGGAGTAATAAAAATTTATGGTAGACGGTATTAATTTTAACCGACCGGTTGGACAAAGTAATGGCAATTCAAAGGATGCCCCAAAAATTTATAGAGATAGTGCGCCAAAAGTTTCGATTTTTACAGATAAAGGTCAGAAACCTGTTGCAAATGATTCAACGACGCAAGGTTTTCAGGTGTTTCGAGATAGCGCACCAATACTAGATGGTGGAGATTCTACAAAGACCGATACCAGCTACCAATTATTCAGGGATAGTGCACCGAAATTGTCAAGTGCAAATAGCGAAGAGCCTACTATTGACGGAGGTACATTACCAGAGGTTGTTGTCACTCCACAAAAACCAAATAAAGATGTCGCAACAATAGATGGTGGAACTTTGCCGGAAGTTGAAATTGTTGCACAAAGACCAAATAAAGATGTTGCGACAATAGATGGTGGAACTTTGCCGGAAGTTGAAATTGTTGCACAAAGACCAAATAAAGATGTTGCGACAATAGACGGCGGAACATTGCCGGAAGTTGAAATTGTTGCACAAAGACCAAATAAAGACGTTGCGACAATAGATGGTGGAACTTTGCCGGAAGTTGAGATTGTTGCACAAAGACCAAATAAAGACGTTGCGACAATAGATGGCGGAACTTTGCCGGAAGTTGAAATTGTTGCACAAAGACCAAATAAAGACGTTGCGACAATAGATGGTGGAACTTTGCCAGAAGTTGAAATTGTTGCACAAAGACCAAATAAAGATGTTGCGACAGTAGATGGCGGAACATTGCCAGAAGTTGAAATTGTCGGTAAAAAGCCTAATAAGGCTTTAGCAAATAATACTGTGACACAAGATACACAGACTGCTGCACCTAAACATAAAAAAGGATTTTTTGCTTGGTTTGGCAAAACTTTTGGCTTTTCAAAAAGCTAATTTTGCATAAAGTGAAAAATATTTCTAACAATATAAGAAATGGAGTTCCACATGGTAGATGGCATTGGCGGTAATCAACCGCAGAATCAGAATATTTTAAAACTAAAAGGTCAAAAGAAAACAATTGACCTTAATGGTCTTGTAGGTTTAAGGCAAACCGACAAAAACAAAGCTATATTTGAACGATTTGACCACGACAAAAACGGTGTCATTGACCAAAATGAAGCCAAACAAATGCAGTTATGGATGAATAAAGCTGCCGGTAATGATAAAATTTCTAACCGAGAGATGAATAAAACTTTTGGCAAAGATACTTTCAGTGCCCTATCAGCTCTTGCCGACCAGCAGTCCGTTGGCAAAGGTAAAAAATATGTCGAAACTAATGGAAATAAATCAACAACTATTTATCGTAGTGATGTAGATTCAAAATATGATTATTCGTACACTACAACAAAACATGATGACGGCTCCTCAACGATAGTTTCATCTGATGGTACGCAAACAATTCAACACAAAGACGGTTCTAGAGATGATATTGATAAAGACGGTACAATCATATCTTATGATGCAAAAGGTAAAAAAACTGCTGTCATTAAAGACGGTTTGACTACAACATTTACTCCTGATGGAAACAAAAGCATAACTAAAAATGCTGATGGACAAACTGTTTCTTCAATGGAATTGCGTGATAATAAAGAAATTCTCACAAAATACGAGTATTCTAACGGCAACACCATTGCAAGAGAATATGCAGATGGTGCACAAATACCAAGCAGTATTATTGTATCCGGTAGAAGTTCCGAAAATGGTCCAACAACGACCATTGAAACAAAATATAATTCAGAAGACGATATGAAAAATAATCGTCCATCTTCTAAAACAGAGAATAAAGGATTGGCGACAGAAACAACGACAACTTTTGAATACGATAGCAAAGGTAATAAAAAAGTTTCGATATATTCAGGTGGAAGCAAAAACCCTGTTACGCATTATGAAAATTCCGAGGGTAAAACTATTTCCGCGGGTGAATATGATGCGACGCAAACATACACTGTTCAAAAAGGTGACAGTATTACTCAAATTGTCACAAATGCTTTAAAAGAACAAGGTTTTGCTAATCCGACTTCTGACCAAATAAATGATGCAAAAGAACAATTTATGGAAATGAACAAAGATAACGTAAGAACATTTGGTGGAAAAGCCAGTGGTAAGAAAGGTTTTTTCCCAAATGATACTGTTTCAATTCCAAACTTTAAATCAAGTATTTCTGATGTTTATTTAAATAATGTGGATGTTACCGCAGCAAAAATCACTCCTGAAATGAAAGCTAAACGTCAAGCTATTCAACAGCAATTAGGTGATAATGTGGATGTTACCTACGCAAAAGATGGCAGTTTAGAAGTTCGTAACAAAAACGGTGTCCTTATGGAAGAAGCGACAGCAATGGCAAATAAACCAAGTGACATAGATATAATGATGAAAAGTGATAAAAACAACAGCAAAACTCTTGATACAACAGAATATAAGTCAATGATACTTGCCCAACTCAAAGCTATCGGTATAGAAATCAATGATAAAAACAAAGCTCAAATTGAGCAATTAATAGATAAAAGTTTCACAGATATTGATACTATTAAACAAGATAGAGAACTGACCAGAGAAGAATTACAAAAAAATGCCCCTCAAATTATTTCTAACTTGGCGGATGAAATAAACAAAATAGCAGAACCTCCACTGACTCAAAACACGTCGGATTTTGTGGATAGTCCTGTAGGAAACGGCAAAAAACCAGATACTGAGAATTATTTCGCATAATTTGAAAACTATTTTTGATATGCTAAAATTGAGTAACATTGAAATGATGTTACTCAATTTTTGTTGATAAAGTGAAAGGATTAAATAAAAAATGAAAAATGGTATTGAAAATGGTTATTACCACGAAATCACTCCTGGCGGATATGGTATTGCAATAAAAGCAGGAAAAGTTTTGTTCTCTGATAATTCTGAGTTTCAGAAAGTTGAAATTTTTGAATCTGATTCTCAACTTGGCAGAGTTTTGACTCTTGATGATTTGATGATGACAACAGAGGGCGATGAATACCACTATCATGAAATGATTGCTCATATTCCAATGATGCAGCACCCTTGTCCAAAATCAGTTTTGGTAATTGGTGGTGGTGACGGCGGTACTATTCGTGAAGTTTTGAAACATAAAACTGTTGAACGCGCTGTATTATGTGAAATTGACGGTATGGTGATTGATGCTTGTAAAAAATATCTACCAACTATTGCTTGTGAACTGGATAATCCAAAAGTTGAAATCCTTGTTCAAGATGCAATTGAATATATTAAAGACAAAAAAGATGAGTTCGATATTATCTTGATTGACTCAACTGACCCAATGGGACCTGGTGAAGGTTTATTTACAGATGAATTTTACACAAATGTTAAAAACTCACTTAAAAAAGGTGGTATTATGGTTGCTCAATCTGAATCACCTTTTGCCCAAAAAGAATCTGTACAAAAAATGTATACTCAATTGAAAAAAGTATTTCCAACTGTTGCAACATATACTTCAAATATTCCAACATATCCTGGTGGATACTGGGCTTGGGCATTTTGTTCAGTTGATGTAAAACCTCTTGAATACTATAACGATGAACGCGCAGCAGAAATTATTCCAACTTGCAAAATCTACAACAAGGAATATCATAATGCACGTTTTGCTTTGCCTAATTATTTGAAAGAACTTTTGTAAGTTCTTAGCACAACATAAAAAAACTCTAAGCCAATTATTTGACTTAGAGTTTTTTTAGAAAATACTTTTCTTTTTTATACTTCACCCAAACTATCAATTTTGTACAAACAACCGATTTCTTCTTGCGCTAAAACTGTAATATCATTGATGTACAAAGACAACAAAGTATAGAAAATCTGTCTATAATCCATTGGAACAATCAATTTTGGTGAATGAATACCCAGTTTTTTAGCCTTTTTAACAATTTTTGTTGCTAGTTTTTCAGCTAAAGTTCCGTCGATTTTTATCAAACTGTCTTCGCTTTCATCACAGCCTAAAACGATGTCAGAATAAGTCTTTTCGGAAAGTTCAAATGCGCTTATTGTTTCTCCGTCTTCGTTTGTATAATTTCTGCAAATTTGTCTTGCTAAAGATAATCTGACTTTGTTTAAAATATCAGCCTTGCTACCTTCTTCTGCAAAATCATTAATTTTTTCAAAGATATATGTAATATTTTTAATTGAAACTTTTTCTTTAATCAGACTTGTCAAAAGGTATTTGATATCAGAATAAGTAAGTAAATCAGGAACGATATTTTCTATCAAAAATTCGTTTTCTTTTTCGACAACTTCTAAGTATTTGTCGATATCATCATAGTCTAGCAAATCGTCAACATACTTAATTGCAACGTACTCCAAAGCTTTTGCAATGTATTCTGAAGGTGTAAGTCCTTTCTGCCAAAAATCTTTTGTTTTATCTTTTTCAATCCAAATAACTTTTCTTTCTGTAATCGTATCAATTCCGGAAACAGAATTTTTAATTTTGTGGTCGGTATGGATATCATCAGCATAAAACATCAAATATTTTGGACAAACTTCGGCTTTGAAAACTTCAATTCCGCGAATTCTTATACTAAATTCACAAGGGTTAAGGTTTTCATCATCTTTAAATACAACTTTTGGGATTACGTAGCCTTTTTCTTCGGTCAATCTTAAACGAGATTTAACGGTTTCGGCAATTAGTTCTTCTTCTTCGGCATTATTTCTGTCGGAATCTACAAACCCTAAAAGTTCTTCACTCAAATAGATTGTCAATTTCTCTTCATGAAGTTTTGAGTACATCAAGTCTGGGGAAGTTGCTTTGTTTAATTGAGCTTTCAAATCTTCCATCTCTTTTAAACTTGCTGAAATTTTATCATTAAGTTTTTTGCGAGAAACAGAAGCAGGTGCTTCTCCTTCAATTTCAGCTTTAATTTTGCTGATTTTCTCTTTTTGGTTTCTAATTTTTGATTGAATTTCTAAACATTGCTCATATTCGGTCAATTTTGGAGAAAGCATTTTTTCCATTTGACTTTTAAAATCAGAAATATTAATTATGTCACTTTCAGAATTATTTTCGGATTTTGCCTCACGCATAAAAATGCAGTTCAATTGAGAACCTGTTTCTTCATCTCCAACATCGTGCATGCTGTAGAGTTCCCAACCGTTCATCGACATTTCGTTTAAAAGATTTTGTAAATCTTGAGCATCTTCCGCAGAACATGATTTGATAACATATTCCATTCTGTTTTTTCTAAACATAATCTTATCCTTTTAATATTTTAATTGCCTCAATTGCAGTTTTAATAGCTTTTTCTGTGTCGTGAACAACAGGGTTTTCCAAGTTTTGTTTTTCTCTTTCCTGATTAGCTACAGTTAGAAATACAGAACCCACTTTTACACCTAAATAGCTTGCTACAATAAATAATGCAGCAGATTCCATTTCAGATGCCAAACAACCTAAGCGTTTCCAAGCTTCCCATTTGTTCATCAATTCATAGCTGACAGGTTTTATTTCAGGGCTATGTTGACCGTAGAAAGAGTCTTTACACTGAACAACCCCAGTATGATGTGTATAACCAAGATTTTCTGAAGCTTTAACCAAGGCATTAACAACATCCAAATTAGCAACGGCAGGAAATTCAATTGGCGCATACTCTTTGCTTGTGCCTTCCATACGAATTGCACCTGTTGCAATAACCAAATCGCCACCCTTGACATCTAATTGCATACCACCGCAAGTTCCCACTCGGATAAATACTTCAGCTCCAACATTAACAAGCTCTTCCATCGCAATAGCTGCAGATGGACCTCCGATACCTGTTGATGTTACACTGACTTTTTCACCGTTCAAGTAGCCTGTATATGTAACATATTCTCTGTTATCTGCTACCAATTTTGGGTCATCAAAGTATTGGGCAATTTTTTTACATCTTTTAGGATCACCGGGAAGAATTACATATTTCCCAACGTCACCCTTATTCAAACCTATATGGTACTGTGAACCGTCTTCTGAGTATTTCATATATACCATCCTCTTAAAATACTAAGTTATTAAGTAACTAGGGCACTAAGAAAATTGTAAACTATTCTCCTCAGTGCCTTAGTGTTTGATAACTTAGAACTTTTTACTATCTATTGTCCTTTTAATTTTTGTATAATCAAATCTGTAACGTCAACTCCGCCAACAAAGATAACTTGGTCAGACAAAATTGCATCTAATTTTTGAGAAACCATTATAGCTTTTGCTGCATCTTGAACTTGGTTCATGATTTGAGTTTCTCTGCTGTTTCTCAATTTGTACAAAGCATCTTGTTTTGCATTAAATTCAGTTGCAGTTTGAGTTTCAAAGTTTTGTTTTTTTAGTGGAGTATCTAAAGCTTTGTATTGTTTTTCTTTATCAACCATATATTGTTGTAATTCCAAACTCTTAGCATCAATTTCTTTAACTGCTTGTTGCGCAGCTGGATAGTTATCTAAAACTTTTTGATAGTTCAAATAACCAACTTCAGCACTAGCTTTAGTTCCGATAGAAACAGCCAAACCTGCAGCCAATATCAAAGCCATTAATTTCAAGTTTTTCATAATTCCTCCTATATTCAGATATTAATATAATAAGTCACCTACACCAAATGTAAAGTATCCGTTTTTAGAACCGCTATTTCCAGGATTTGTAAGCGGAATACCATAATCAATTGATAATGGTCCCATACCCGGAATAAATACTTTCAAACCAATACCTGCAGATACCGCATATTCAGGTCTGTCATACAATTTGTTTGAAATTGTTCCGTCAAATACCTTACCTGCATCAGCCCAAACCGTGAATCTGATATTATTCAAGAAAGCAATTCTTGTCCTATCCATAAATGGAATTGGTGTTGCAAATTCAGCCGAACCCATAATGAAGGCATTACCTGTACCAACACCGCTCATTTTGAAACCTCTGATAGTATAAGGACCACCTAAACGATATGCCATAACTTCAGGAATATCACCGTGAATTGCGCCACCACCCTTAGCTGTGAATGTCAAAGATGATTTCTTACCCACAGGGACATATTGTTTAATCATACCGGTAAGTTTTCCGTTTGTTTTATCAAAACCGTTAAGTCCGATATTTTCATCAAATCTTAAACTTGCCATTGTTCCGTGTCTTGTAACTGTAGCAGAATCTCTAGTGTCATAAATCAATGCAGGACTCAGTGACATAAATAGTCCGCCCTCTAACTGTTCCGCACGGCGCGCAATTGGAATATTGTATTTGTTGTATAATCCGGAAATTCCGTTGAAGTCACCTTCTCTAACATCAATGTTTTCAACACCTAAACTGAATGATGATGTTGCATGTCTGTTCTTTTTAAGTCTATGGGCAACAGTCATTTCACCACCATATCTTCTTTCAATTGCCAATGGAATTTGGTATGAACCGAAATCTCTGAAGAACAATCTGTTATTTAAAGAAGTATCTGCATTATAAAAATATGGTTTGAAATAGCTTAATTCAGCCTGAATATTCATGTGGTCTTTTACGGATGAATCGTTAAGTATTACACCAGTACCAACTAAGCCTGTCAAAGAAAGTCTTTCACACCTGCCACGGAAGTTGTTTTCTGCGATACCCATTGAACCAAACAAACCGGTAACTGTATCAAGACCACCACCAACAGAAATACTTGCGGTTCTTTGCTCTTGAATTTTTATTGTAATATCGTAAGCATCAGGAACTTCTTCACTAGGTTCAATTTCTCTTGTTACATCTTTGAAAGCCTGAGTAGCGTATAATCTTACCAAATCTTCTTTGATAAGGTTTTCGTTATAAATCATTCCAGGCTCGGTTAAGATATTACGTGCAACAATATAATCTTTGGTCTTTTCGTTACCTTCAATCATAATTTTGTCTATAATACCTTCTTTAATGCTGATGTTAATTGTACCATCAGGGTCATCATCAACAGAGTCAACTCTAGCCAAAATATAACCTTTTGATGTGTATAATTCCTGAATTTGAGAAATTGCAGCGTTCAATTTAGTGATATTTTGTGGTTTACCCTTCATATCGTTAAGAGTAGCTAAAATATCTTCAATTGGAACAACTGTGTTCCCTTCAACCGTAAAGTCTTTTACTGGAACATTTTCTTCAACAACGACTTTTACGGTAACTGTTCCATCATCATTTTTCGATGGAATAGCTTTCATTTTTTCGGTGAAATAGCCTGTTTCGTAAATTGTTTTCAAATCGGATTGTAGAGTTTCTCTAGTGTATTCTCCACCTTCTTTCATTTGCATTTTTTCAAGCAATTCTTGCGGAGTAATCGAGTTTAGACCATAGAATTCGATTTTTTTAATAGTTCTTTTTTCTTTATCAGCAGGGGCTGATGAAGATATGCTTGGAGAAGACAAATTTGTAGGATATTGACCTGACGTATAATCGGGAGTTTTCTTTTCTGAATCGGAATAGTTTGTATATTTGTCAAAAACAGTATTCGCATAGTTGTTATTGTATTGGACAGCCTCGTCAGAAAGACCCATTCCGCCCCATACATCGTCAACGGCTAAACTATGCGTTTGCGCAGTCATCGCTAAGATTAAAGCTAACATTAAATGTCTGGTAATCTTATTTAATTTCAAGAATATATTCCCTTACAAACTCTCACTATTCTCCAATAAAATTGTAGCATAAATTATTTAAAAAGTACAAAATTTTTACATCTGTTTACCAACAGCAATTTTGTAAATTTTATTTTTATTCATTCCGTACAATTCAGATAGAATTATTGAAATATCTTTTGCCCCAAAGCCTTTCTCTTGCAAGGTTTTTATTTTTTCTTCAATTTCAGAAGTTTCACTTTTGTTTTTATCCCTAAATATTAAACAAACAAATTCCCCTTTTGATACATTGTTTTTCAAATGTTCAATTACTGCAGAAATTTCATCAACAACAACTTCTTCAAACACTTTGGTTAATTCTCTGCCGAAGGCAACTTTTGCACTTGGGCGAACAGTTTTGATAATTTCTAAAGACTGAATAATTCTGTTTGGCGAATCATAAAAAACAAAATCATCGTATTTATACTTAGTTGCAATTTCTTCAATTTGAGTTTTGCTTTTTGGTAAAAAACCAATAAAAGTAAAAGTTTCATCTTCTCTCGATATTTGAGACAAAAATGTTATAACCGCATTAGCACCAGCTAAAGATGTTAGACTAAAACCGTTTTTTCTTAGTTCTTTTACGATTACTGACCCAGGGTCGCAAATTAATGGCGTGCCGGCATCAGATACCAATGCCATTTTTTTTCCACTTTTTAAAAAATCAAGAATTTGATTGATACGCTCTTTTTCGTTGTATTTGTGGTACGAAACACACTTTGTTTTTATATCAAAATGATTGAGTAATTTTTGAGTTACTCGACTGTCCTCACAGGCAATCAAATCAACAGATTTTAGAACTTCAATTGCTCGTAAAGTTATATCGCTCAAATTTCCGATTGGTGTTGGTACTACATAAAAATCAAATTCTTTCATAGCCCAATTGTAGCATAAGCGAGTTTTCGTAACAAGAGAATGGGGAAGGTAGGATGTAAGAAGGTAAAAGGACATGCTTTTAGAATCTCTAATTGAACATATTAGTCTTATGTGAAATTCGTGATATTAGAGATTCTGAATAGCAAGAAAATTATGCGTTCATTCTTCACGCAAATTTTCTAAGCTTTCAGAATGACAATAAAAAGCTTGCCCTCTCGGCTTCCTGCCTTCTAATCATTCCATCTGTCTTACGAATTTTCTTTCAAATATACTTCAGCCAAGGCTAAGTCGGATTTGGTGGTAACTTTTATGTTCTTGTAATCCCCATTAACCATATACACCTCAATTCCCATTGCTTCAACCATGCCGGCATCATCGGTGTAGGTTTGTCCTTTGAGTTTTTCATGCACATCTTTAATAAGTGAAGTTTCAAATGCTTGTGGAGTTTGAGTGTTGTAGAGTTTTGAACGGTCAATTGTTCTGATTATTTTTCCGTTTTCATCAACTTCTTTTATTGTGTCGACAGTTTTTGTCATAACAGAAATTGCTTTTTTTATCGCAACTTCGTTCATAACGTTTTTAATAATTTCAGGTGTAATCATTGGGCGTGCGCCATCGTGAATAAGCACATAATCTCCTGTTACAATCTGCAAGCCATTATAAACAGAGGCTTGGCGTGTGTTTCCGCCTATTATTATTTTTACGTTTTGGTAATCTGTAAAAAAATCTTCTAACAGAGAAATAATTGACTCGTTTGCACAAATAATAATTTCATCAATATTGGCATTTATAAAGGCATCAACTGTATATTTAATAATTTCTTTGTCATAAATTTTTTCTAATAATTTATTTGTGTTGCCAAATCGTGATGATGTTCCACCTGCTGTAATTATTGCACTGTATTTCATAAATTCTCCTTGAAATGTGAAAATACTTTGTTTTCAACATCTTTTTTTGTTAAATGTATAAGTTGATTATTATAATGCAAATCAACTCCTAAACCTTCTTTTGCTTGTCCTATAATTTTGCCGTACGGACATATAAAATCATTTGGCACAATCGCAACAATGCCATAATCTTCTCCTCCGTAGAGGACAAAGTTTTGCCAATTTACAAAGTTTTCAATTTCTTCATCATGGGGAATTTTGTCAAAATCGATATCCAGTAAAACTCCACTTTCATTTGCGATAGTTGAAAGTGCATCCATAAGTCCATCTGATGTGTCCATCATTCCGTAATCTTGTTTTATATTTTTTCCAACATATTGCCCAAATTCCATCTGAGCGTAAGGTTCAAGATGTGCTTTTATTAACTTTTCAGGAGTATTTTTCCCATCCAAAAGTAATTGTAATCCAATTGCAGAAGAACCATGATTTCCTACAACAACAACTTTATATCCGACTTTGGCATTTTTTCTTGACGATATTTTGCGCTCTCTAGTAGCTCCTATCGCACAAACTGAAATAAAAACTTTATCCGCCCCAGTTATATCCCCACCGACAATTTGGATATTTCCTGCGCAAGCGCACTTACAGCCTTGATAAAACTCTTTGACAAAGTTTTCATCAATATTAGAAGGGAGAGAAAGTGCAACGGTTAAGTATTTCGGTTCAGCGCCACTTGCAACAACATCCGAAATGTTTACCATCACAGACTTATATCCAAGCTGAAATGGAGTAATTTTGTCTAATAAAAAATGAATTCCTTCAACAAGACTGTCTTGGGTTACAACAATACCCAAATCTTTCAAATATGCACAATCATCACCGATATATTTTGAGTTGAGCGTTTCTTTTATTATGGATATTAAATCTTTTTCCCTCATAATATTTAAACTATATCATGCTCAATTAGGGAAATAAATTCATTTACCAAATTTTCATTCCATTTTTTCCCTGCATCAGCTTTTATAATTTCTAAAGCATCTTTGCTTGAAAGCTTAGCTCGATAAGGTCTTTGTTCAATTAGGGCAAAATATTCATCTATAATAAGAATAATTTGTGATGTTAATGGTATTTCATTTTTTGAAATTTTGTTCGGATAACCGGAACCGTCCCAATTTTCGTGGTGGTGTTCAATTATAGGTAAAACATCTTGAATGTATGAAATTGGTTTCAATATCTCTCTTGCTGCAATTATTGGGTGATTTTTAATTTTTTCACGTTCTTCTTCTGTCAGTGGAGTTGCTTTTTGTAAAATTTCATCAGGGAGCATCAAGTTTCCAATATCATATAACAAAACTGCAACTCGCAGATTATCAATATCTTCTTTTGGAATATCAAAACGTTTTGCAAGACTTACAGCCATTAGAACTTTGTTTTTTATAACTCCTGAAGTATGCATAGGGTTGTACAATTTTGTCAACATATCAGCAACGGTATATAATGCTTCTTTAGAGACTTCATCTTTGTTTGCAGGAGCTTTGAGTTTTAGGCACAACTCTTTTGACAAACTTCTTGCTTTAGGAATACGATTTTTTGACAAAATATCAAGGAATGTATTGACTGCAATTTCTTGCCAATAAGTTTCTGATACCGGTTTAGCCAGTGTAACTTGGTTTCTGCCATTGCGTTTTGAAGTGTACATTGCTTGGTCTGTGAGTTCTAGCAATTCTTCAACGTTATCGCTTTGTTCCAAATATGTTGCAACACCTAAACTGCCCGTAATATGTCCGATTGTATCAATTTCAGCGCTTTCGATAGATTTACGGATTCTTTCCGCGGCAATCATTGCGCCTTCTGAGTTAATGCCGGGAAGCAAAACGTTAAATTCCTCACCGCCCATACGAGCAGGAATATCAACAGCACGAGCATTTGATTTCAGTACATCAGCAATTGTTTTAATCGCCAAATCTCCGAAATTGTGACCGTAAGTATCGTTGATTTTTTTCAAAAAGTCTAAATCAATTCCGATGATTGAAAATGGTTGATTTTGACGTTTTGCACGTTGAACTTCTTTTTCCAATGCTTCTTCAAAATATCTTCTGTTATAAAGCCCTGTTAGTGCATCTGTAACAGCTTGTTCACGTACAGCTTGGAACAAATCGGCAATAGTTATTGCCATTTCAATTTGTTTTGCAAATAGCCCCAAAAAGTCCATTTCAGCTCCTGCAAGTTCTTCTCGAGCAGAAAATACGCAAAACCAGCCAAATTCTTTTTTCTGAGCAATTAATGGTACAATAATAACAGATTTTACAGGTTGATTTGTGATAATTTTTTGAACAATTTCAGGTGGTAAATCCGGTAAAACTGATTTTAAAGATAAATCAATTGCTCTAGTCTGAATGATTGTACGCTGTTTCATTGTGTCAGCAAAAACACTCTCATGAGAATAGTGCAAACGTCTTGTTTGAATCCCTGGAGAGCCGATAATGTTATTCAAACGGTCAATCAAACCATCATTTGATTGTGCCATAATGTGCAAGTATTCACCATTTTCATCTTCATTTTTACTGATAATTGCACAGTGCATATATCCAAGTTCACCTTGGGTGCTGTTTACAATGGCTTCCAATACATTTTCCAATGGGGTTGAAGAGTTCATCATATCCCAGATATGTTGCAAGGTGAACATACGCTTATTTGCATCGTTCAACTCTTCTGTACGTTCTGCAATTTCTCGTTCTAGTTCAATATTTCTTTCGTAAATTTCTAAATAACCGCGTTTTTCATGGTAAATGTTATTTTCGACTTCAGAAACTTTTTTTGTAACTTCCTTAAATTTATCAAATAAACCCATGGATACCCTTTTTTGCAATATATGAATATGATATATAATTATAATACTTTTTTATGAAAATATCAAGTGAGTAACGACATCAACTACATCTTTCGGATTAGGGAAATTTGTGCAGGCATTAGGGTTTTTGTGAAGTTTACATTTTCGTTTAAAACATGGTTGGCAAGGCAAGCCGCAACCACCCATTGCAACGTATTTGTCACTTGCACCAAACGGAGCTAAAACTTCTTTTGGTGTACATGTAAAAATAGTTACAACGGCAGGGTTTCCTGTAGCCCAAGCTAAATGTGCACTACCACTATCAGGTGCCATAACAAGGTTAGCTCTTGAAAAAACTTCCATTAATTCCATAATATCCGTTTTTCCTGCCAAATTTAAAAATTTTCCGCCACTTATATATTCAATCAGTTCATTATCATTTGGTCCACCTGTGAAAACAAGGTTGCAAGAGCTTGCCAAATTATCAACAACAATTTTCCAATTGTCGCGATTCCAGTGTTTGTTCACCCAAGTTGTGGCAGGGGCAATAACAACAAGTGGTTTTGATTTATCTAAACCTGATAAAAGTTCATTAACTTTTTCAATTTGCTCGTCACTTCTTGCAGGTAATGAAACTTTGATAGATTCAGGTTTTATGCCTAAATAATTTGCATATCTTAAATAATTAAGTACGATTGGTGAATCCGGTGCGTAAGAAATATTATCAATCCATTCATTACCGCCTAAAAATGCCATTTCGCGGGCTTCTTTAGAAATTATTCTGCGTTTTGCACCACAAAATAACATCCAATAAAGGCTTTTTAGCATCATTTGAGAGTCAATTGCTATATCAAATTTCTCGTTACGAATTTGTTTTAGGATTGCAAGGTATTCTTTGAAATTTTCTATACAAAATCCACGTTTTTTCCATCTGCCAACAGGGGCTAAAATTGCTTTATCTACGCATGGATTGTTTTCAACAACTTGAATTCCTTTTTCTGACACAAGCCAAGTTACCTCATAACCTGCATCTTTTAAAGCATTTGCCAATGGGATATTAAAAATCACATCTCCAAGAGATGATAATTTTATTAATAAAACTTTTTGTTTTTTTGTTTCTTCCATTTTGAAAAATCCCCATCTATATCAGCATGACAGTATTTATTATAGAGCAAAAGCACATTTTCGTCTATTATTGTTAAGTTTAGTTATTAGCAAGATGCGTTGATAAAAGTTATAAATTTGTCACCATATTTTTTCTGTTTAAGGACTTCATATTCAGACAAGTCTAAGTCTACGACATGTTCCAGTATTATAATTTCATCACAGATTTTTTTTGCTGCTGCTAAACTATTTTCGTATACCCCTGAAAAATACGGTGGGTCTATGTAGACGATGTTAAAGGTTTTGTTAAATTTTTCGCAAATTTTTAAACTATCTCCAAGAAAAAGTTTTATGTCATTGTCTTGTTCATATTTTTTCAAGTTTGATTTAATAACATTGTAGACTTTTTTGTTTTTTTCTAACATCACAATTGATGAAAAGCCACGAGATAAAGCTTCAAGTCCCATTATCCCAGAACCTGCATACATATCAAGAAAGCTTTTACCCTCAAATTCAATCATAGCTTGCAGGGTGTTAAATACACTCATTCTAACTTTTGACAAAGTCGGACGAGTAATGTTTTCGTCCGGTGCGATAATCTTTTGTCCTTTGAATTTCCCTGCAGTTATATTCATAATAAGAATTTTAGCATGAAAAGTATAGTTTGGTTATAAACTAGTCAGTTCAGAATGACAATATAAAAAAGAGCCTTTTTCAAAGGCTCTTTTTTGATTATTTAACAACGATATTAACCAATTTCTTTGGTACAACAATCGTTTTGACTATCGTCTTACCATCTGTTAAAGCTTTGATTTTTGGACTTTCAAGAGCAACTTTTTTCATTTCCTCTTGGTCTAATCCTTCGTCAACTTCTATCCTATCCTTAACTTTGCCATTTACTTGAACTACCAAAGTTATTGAACTTGATTTAGCAAGATTTTCATCCCACTTGCACCAAGGTTCATTATGGATTGAAGTTTTTCCGCCCAAATCGTGCCAAGCCTCTTCTGTCAAGTGAACTGCTACAGGAGACATAAGTTTCAAAAGTGATACGATTGCAAAACTCAAAACTTGTTTGTCTTCTTCAGTCAAATCAGATTTCTTAGCTTGCCAGTCATAGATTGCATTAGTAAGTTCTCTGTATTTAGAAATTACCGTATTAAATTGGAAATCGTTTGAAATATCATTTGTAATTCCTTTGATTGCAATGTGAACAGTTCTTACTAAGTCGTCGTTTTCTTTAGCTAATGGGAATTTCAAATCGTAATCAAGTTTGATATTATCTTGATTTGTTGAAACGAGTCTCCATACTCTGTTTAAGAATTTGTAGCAACCTTCAACACCGGCATCTGACCAGTCAAAGTCTCTGGCTGGTGGTGAATCTGAAAGGATGAACAACCTTGCGGTGTCAGCTCCATAGTTTTCAAAGATTTCATCAGGGTCAACGGTGTTGCCTTTAGATTTTGACATTTTTGAACCGTCTTTCAATACCATACCTTGAGTCAACAAGTTTTTGAAAGGTTCATCAAAATCAAGCAATCCACAATCTCTCAATGCTTTTGTAAAGAATCGAGAATACAACAAGTGTAAAATTGCGTGTTCAATACCGCCAACATATTGATCAACAGGCAACCAGTGATTTACTTTGTCCCTGTCAAAACATTTTTCAGAATTTCTTGCATCTGAATATCTCAAATAATACCAGCTTGAACATACAAATGTGTCCATTGTATCTGTTTCACGAACTGCGTGTCCGCCACAAACAGGACAAACTGTATCTTTGAAAGTCTTAGATGTTGTAATAGGAGATTTGCCAACTACGGAGAAATCAACATCTTTTGGTAATAATACAGGTAATTGGTCCTCCGGTACAGGTTGAATACCGCATTTGTCGCAGTATACAACAGGAATTGGAGCTCCCCAATATCTTTGACGAGAAATTAACCAATCACGTAGTCTGTATTGAGTTTTAAATTCACCAAACCCTTCGTCGACAGCCCATTTAGTGATGGCTTTTTTAGCCTCATTGTTTTTCATTCCGTTAAATTCACCTGAATTTACCAAAACACCTGATTCTGTATAGGCTTCTGACAACGGTTCTTTCATATCTTTGCCTGAAATTACAACCTTCATTGGAAGATTATATTTTTTTGCAAAAGCAAAGTCTCTTGTATCATGTGTTGGAACTGCCATTACTGCACCTGTTCCATATTCAACAAGGGCATAATCTGCTGTCCATAATGGGAAGATTTCGCCATTGAATGGGTTTTTACAATGAGTTCCCAATGGAACACCTGTTTTTACTCTGTCAGTTGAAAGTCTTTCTATTTCAGACATTTTGCGAGCATTTGCTCGATAATCTTCAACTGCTTGTTTATTTTCAGGTGTTGTAAGTTTTTCAATATCTTTGTATTCTGGTGCTACAACTAAATAAGTGATACCAAATACAGTATCAGGTCTTGTTGTATAAACAGGAACTTCCATTTTTTCGCCGTTTGGAGCGTCAATTACAGGGAATTTAAAAATAGCACCTTTAGATTTACCAATCCAGTTTGCTTGCATTGTTTTAACATTATCACCCCATCCTGGGAGTTTATCCAAATCTTCAAGCAATACATCAGCATATTCAGTAATTTTTATGAACCATTGAGATAAATATTTTTTCTCAACAGTGCTGTCACATCTCCAGCATTTGCCATCAATTACTTGTTCGTTTGCCAAAACTGTTCCGCATTCGTTACACCAATTTACGGCAGCCTCTTTTTTGTATACCAAACCTTTTTTATACAATTGTAGGAACAGCCATTGAGTCCATTTGTAGTATTCAGGTTTGCATGTTGTAACTTCTCTATCCCAATCATAAGAAAGACCCAACATTTTTAATTGTTTTGTCATATATGCAATGTTTTCATCTGTCCAAGTTTCAGGGTCAGCGTGGTGTTTCATTGCAGCATTTTCTGCAGGAAGTCCGAAACTGTCCCATCCTATAGGATGTAAAACATTAAAGCCGTTTGCCTTCTTGAATCTTGCAATTACGTCAGTAATTGTGTAATTCCTAACGTGTCCCATGTGCAATTTTCCTGAAGGATACGGAAACATTGATAGTGCATAATATTTTGGCTTGTCAGAAACATCAGGAGTTTTGAACGCTTTTGTTTCTTCCCAAATATTTTGCCATTTTTTTTCTATTTCTTGTGGAAAATAACTTTCTTTCATATTCTTCTTACTCCGTTTATTCTCAAAATAAGTATAGCATAAAAGGAGAATTAATAAAAACAAAGTCAGCACATGTGTACTGACCTTGTTTTACTAATTCTATTCCTCAATCCTAGATTCTGTTGTGCCAAACACCGCCTTGTCTATCAACAAAAGCATCATAACAAGACCAAATTCTGAATACACCTGTCAAACCAAGAAGAGCGTGAGTAGCATTTTTGCTGTAGCTTTGGTCATTTACTGCTTGACCTAATCCCGGCCAAATAAGTAGGGATAATGCAGCTGCGCCAACTGACCTTCCGCTAACTTGTCCATTAACTCCGTGTGTTCCGGCAAATGCAGGCATTCCCATTGCTAACATTGATAACATAATTACTGATAATATTAATTTTTTCATACTTATCCCTTCTTTCTTTGATTTTTTATTATCTATATGACTAAAATAACATATTGAAAAGACATGGTTTTTCCTTTGTATTTTGGTGGAAATTTCCCAAATGGAGCAGCTTTATACAAAGCCTTAATTGCGGAATCATCATATCTCTTTAAACCTGAAGAACCTGCAATTCTAGCTTTTACGACGTTCCCATTTTGGTCTAGTGTAAATACTAAACTAATTGATTTATCTTGACTTCTTGTAGTAGCCGGTCTTCTCCAACATTTCTGAATTTGATTTTTTACATTATTCTCAAAATATTCATGTCGTAGTTGTTCGTCGATAGTAGAGTAATATTCTGTAGCTGTAGCAATACTACCAAATGCAAATAATAGACCAATAATCGCTAAAAGTTTTTTCATAATCCCTCAAAATTTTTATTATACATATAAAATATAATAAAATCTGCTAGAGGGCAAGTTTTTTAATGCCATCCTGAATTTCTAATCAATCATATTGGTCAAATTGTCACCCTGAAACAAGTTCCACTGTCCCGAATAAAATTTATCTAAAAGAAAGCTGGATTGCTTCGCTATCGCTCGCAATGACGATATTGAAAATACGTAATGTCATTGCGAAGGAGTGCATTTGCACGACTATGGCAATCCATTTTTGCTATTTAATACTATTTTATTTCGTAGTTTTACTATATATATTGATTACAGGATTTATTCGGGACAGTAGTGGAAATGTTATACTTTGTGGATTTACTCATCCACCTTTTCCTCTTCAATCGGAATTGTGATAATGTAGTAATTCCCATTTGTTTCTTTAGTCAAATCTTGCAATTTAACATTGTCTCCAAACATATAATTCTGTTGAAATTCGGAGATTTGCTCATTATTTGGTGCTTTTCTGATTGAGCGTCCGACAATTGTCAAAATATTCCCATTTGTGCTGACCTGAACATTATTTTCATTATTCTCAAATGCCCTCAAATCAATGTACACTCTGTAAAAATTATCCGTTTGTTGCATGTGGATAATGTTTCCTGTTTTGCGCATTTCTTTTTTAAATATATTGTCCATAGAACGCATTTCTTTTCGCATGGCATGTTCCATTTTACGTGGTGCGAAATCTCTCATCATAGTTTTGAAATGCCAATCTGCAACTACATAAAACGCACAAAATGCCCCAAGAAAAATTAATATCCCTGTGCAAATAGCCTTCATAATCGGGTGGTTTGCGCACATTGCCCCCTCTTTTACTTTTACGATAGTTTCTTCTGTCTTTTGATTTTCGTCCATGTTAGCTCCTTTCAAATTCATTTTCTGTCTTTAATTACTTTTAACAATATCAAGGTGGGTAATCCGATTAAGGTAGTTTTCACTTGATAAAAGATTTATGATATGTTATAATGACTGCAAGAAAGGGTTAGTTTATGGCTAAAATTTTAGTAACCATGCCTGATGAGTTTCTTAATAAGGTAGATGGTCTTGCAGATAAAGAAAGTTGTTCTAGAAGTGAATTGATTAGGGAAGCTTTGCGAAATTACATGCGCAGAGTTTCTAAACAGCAGTTGCAAAATGCTTCCAAAAATGCTGAGATTTTAGAAGAAATTTTAAGCTAACAATCCTTTAGTGTAGCAAGTTGCTGTTAATCAGCAGAATGAATAAATATGCATATACCTAAAATTACAGGACCCAAAACAAGAGTTGGAATACTTGCAACTGCAGGTATGGTTCTGCTTGCAACTGCTCCAAATATTGCAAAGGCTCAAAAAGCAGATACATTTGAAAGAACAACAACATTGGAGCAGGTTGATTCTTTGGCATTTCCTAGCGCCAAAGGTAGTGATAGTGCGAAATTTTTGGCAAATGCCCCAAGTCCGAAAGTAACTGTTATCGGTGAAAACAAACTGGCTACAATTATTGTTGATTTGGCAAAAAATATTTTATATCACTATAACGATGAAGGTAAGGCGATATTTGCATATCGAATTGCAAGCGGAAAAGTCGGTTGTGATACAGAAACAGGGCTTAGGGTTGTTAGTCATGTTGAGAGTTACCCTTATAATACTGCACCTAAAACGACTAAACGTCGTAGAACACCTTGGAGTTATGGGCCGAAAATTATTTGTTTAGAAAAACTTGACCCCTCAACAGGTGAAAAAAGTTTGACAGGTGAATTTATTCATGGAAACAATGACCCATCAAGCATTGGCAAATATGCCTCACAGGGTTGCATGCGCATGGATAACGAAGTTATTGTAAAACTTTCTAAACTTGTAAAACGTGGAAATCTAGTATTGATTAAAAGGTAGTTAGTGGTTGTTTTAAAATTTTGAAATATTCAATTTGAAATTTTATTCTTTTGTTATATACTTTTATTGTGGAAGTTTGTTCCACATAATGTAAAATAAGGAGAAATAAAAATGACAGTTAAAGTTAATGATGAATGTATCGCTTGCGGTGCTTGTGAATCAATTTGTGATGCAGTATTTTCAATTGAAGACAAAGCAGTTGTAGACGAATCTGCAGTTGCTGACAACATCGATGCAGTTAAAGAAGCTGCAGATGCTTGCCCAGTTGGCGCAATTGAAGTTGAATAATTAAAACTCGATTAGAATTTTGAAACAACCAAGTCTATCAAGGCTTGGTTGTTTTTTTAGTGTTTCATTTTGTCATGCTGAGTTTGTTTTAGTAGGTCGGCATTGCTATGCTGGCATTGTTATGTTTGTGGGGACACTTCGTTTTCCCCACACTACATTTAAACGCCTGCCCTCCTGTCCTCTCGACCTCTTGACTTCTGTTATTACCATGGATAATCTTTTTCAATGTTCCAACCTGCGCGGCGGATTTTTTCGGCACAAAACTCTCCATTACCATTCTTGTTGCAACTATTATTTACCTGCTCGTTGGATTTGTCATACCCTGCAGGAAAGACTCCCTTGTCTTCAACTCTTTCTAGTGCAAAAACATCACGTCCCCAGCGATTTGGTTTCGCACTCCCATTAAGGTCGACAAGGACTCTGCTTGCAGGTTTGGTAAAGCCTGTATTATCTACAGTATCCCACCAAGCTGTATAAATCACATAAGTAAATCCATCCATTGTTGTTATACCGATTCTTGCGTTACCATTTATTATATTTGAACCTGTATTTGTACCGTTTGGCGTTGTCATTGGATTTAGAGAAGCATAACCACATTGGTCATAGGTCGTACAAATTGAATTGATTTTTATAAATGGAGCCCAATATTTTTTGACATATTCAGGTGCCCCAAGTGCCAATGCTTCATTTGGTGTAACGTCACCCAGCTCATCAAACGACATTTTGTATGCTTGGTTAAAAACCGAAATCGCTCTTTCTAGTTTTGTTACGGTTTCACGTTGTTGATTTTTGGTCATTAGGTTTGGAATAGTCATTGCTGCAACAACTCCAATAATTCCAAGAGTGATTAAAACCTCAGCAAGGGTGAATCCAAATTGTACCTTAGTCGGTAGAAAATTTAAGTGCGTAGTATTCATTCTTGAATTTATTGGTAAATTATTAATTAAAAACATGAATATTTCTCCGAAATTTAAACTATTTATTTATGAATTATAAACGATTTGTTTTAATTAATCAATATATTTAAAGTTTTTATTTATTTTGCTAATCTCAAATGTCATTCATAATTTACTTAAAAAGAAGGAAAATCTATGAATGATATCAAAGCACTTGTTGGGCAACGCATCAAAACCATAAGAAAATATCGCAAATACACACAAGAACAATTGGCTGAATTAATAGGAATTGAGCCACAGAGTTTGAGTTATATGGAAACAGGTAAATTCTCGCCCTCTCCTGATACTTTGCAAAAACTGGGAGAAGTTTTGAAAGTTCAACCTTATGAATTTTATTATTTTGAACAAATAAGTGAAAAAGAGATGGAAAATACAATTGTCGATGTTATAAAAACAGATAAAAAATTTTTAAAAATGGTCTACAATTTATATAAATCAATGCAGTATAATTTAGGAAAATAATCAAGGTATCAGATGAGGTGCGCAAATAATGCGCACCTCATTTATAATCAATTAAAATAGCCAATTTTTAACTTGTTGGGCAATCATATCAAAACCAACGATTTCGCCCAAATTACCTTTTGAAGGTAATGATTTTGAATATATTAATACAGGAACTTTTTCTCTTGTGTGGTCTGTTCCTTCGACAGTTGGGTCGCAACCATGGTCGGCTGTTACAAACAACAAATCATCATCTGACATTGCATCCATGATTGGTTTTAAATATGTATCAATCTCTTCTATTGCATTGCCATAGCCTTTTGCGTCATTTCTGTGTCCGTACAACATGTCAGTATCTACAAGGTTAGTAAAAATTAATTCCTTGTCGTTATAATTTTTATCTTTTTCATACGCGATATCTTCAAGTGGTAATTCACGTTTTACGGCTTTTAGTGTAAGTTCCAAACCTTCTTTATTTGAACCGGTGTGGATGGCATGAGTAATTCCGTATTTTGAGAAAATATCTTCAATTTTACCGATACCGACAACTTTTCCGCCATTGTCTTTAATTTCGTTCAAAACAGTTGGCGCAACAGGTTCAATTGAATAATCTCTGCGGTCTTTAGAAATTCTTGTAGGTTTGCCGTCAATAATTTTATAAGGACGAGCAATAACTCTTGAAACATAATAGTTGCCGTCAGTCAAAATTTTTCTTGCAATTCGACACCATTCATAAAGAGTTTCTAACGGAATCAAATCAGTATCTACAGCGATTTGGAATACACTATCTGCTGATGTATAAACGATTGGGAATTTTGTTGCATGATGTTCATCATTTAATTCTGCAATGATAGCTGTGCCACTAGCCGGACGGTTTGCTAAAACTCCACCGCAATTTGTTTCACTGACAAATTTATCTATAATTTCAGGTGGAAAACCGTTTGGAAATGTTGCAAATGGTCTGTCTAGAACGATTCCTGTCATTTCCCAGTGTCCTGTCGTTGTATCCTTTCCTTTTGACTTTTCAACTAAAGTTGCATAAGTCGCAATCGGATTTTCTTCTTTTTTTATACCCATAAAGTCTTGAATATTACCTAATCCCATTTTTTCAAGGTTTGGAACACTCAAACCGTTATTAAATTCGCAAACATGCTTTAGTGTGTTACATTCAGGAATATCACCGAAATCACGGCAATCAGGCATAGCCCCTATTCCCATTGAATCAATCACCATAATAATTGCTCTTGACATAAGAAACCCCCTTTTTGCTAATATTCTAACACGAAAATTTATTATAGTATTTGCAATTTAATAGTGTTTGTAATACATTTAACCTGTATAGTAAATAATTATGGTCAGTTTATAGAAAAGGAGGATGTTTTATATGGAAACATTTGGTATCGAAAAATTCGGCATCATTGGACCAAAGGCGGTATATCGTAACTTGAGTCCGGCACAATTGACAGAAGCAGCTTTGCGTTTAGGCGAAGGGTCTTTGAGCAACAAAGGTGCTTTTGTTGTAACAACTGGTAAGTATACAGGTCGTTCACCAAAGGACAAATTCATTGTTGATACAGATGGTATTCACAATGATATTGCTTGGGGTAAAGTAAACCGTCCAATCAGCCGTGAAAAATTCAACGCTATTAAAGGCAAAATCGCAGCATACTTGCAAAACCGTGAAGTATTTATTTTTGATGGTTATGCAGGTGCTGACAAAACATACACACAAAAATTCAGAGTTATTAACGAATTGGCAAGCCAAAACTTGTTCATTCACCAATTGTTAATTCGTCCTACAGAAGAAGAATTAGCAAATTATGGTGAACCTGATTACACAATCCTTTGTGCACCTGGTTTCAAATGTGACCCTGAAGTAGATGGTGTAAATTCTGAAGCATGTATTGCTATAGATTATGAAGCTCACGAAATTATTATTTGTGGTTCAAGATATTCCGGTGAAATCAAAAAATCAGTATTCGCTACAATGAACTACATCATGACAAAGAAAAACGTTTTACCAATGCACTGTTCTGCTAACATGGACCCTGTAACAGGTGAAACTGCAGTATTCTTTGGTCTTTCAGGAACAGGTAAAACAACATTATCTGCTGACCCTGCTCGTAAGTTAATCGGTGATGATGAACACGGTTGGTCTCCTGATGGTGTATTTAACTTTGAAGGCGGATGTTATGCAAAATGTATCCATTTGTCAGAAGAAAATGAGCCTGATATTTATAATGCTATTAAATTCGGTTCGCTTGTAGAAAACGTAGTTATGAACCCTGAAACAAGAGAATTTGACTTTGAAGACGGTTCATTAACAGAAAATACTCGTGTTGGTTATCCAATCAACTACATCAATAACGCTCAAATCCCTTCAAAAGGTGGAATTCCAAAAGTTGTTGTATTCCTAACTGCTGATGCGTTTGGTGTATTACCTCCAATTTCAAGATTGGATAAAAACGCTGCTATGTACCACTTTGTAACAGGTTTCACATCAAAACTTGCAGGTACTGAACGTGGTGTTACAGAACCTCAACCAACATTCTCAACATTGTTTGGTGAACCATTCATGCCAATGGATGCATCAGTTTATGCAAAAATGTTAGGGGACAAACTTGACCAATACGGTACAAAAGTTTACTTAGTAAATACAGGTTGGGCTGGTGGTTCAGCTGCATCTGGTGCAAAACGTATGAAACTTTCATACACTCGTGCTATGGTTACAGCTGCATTAAACGGTTCATTTGATAACATTGAATTTAAACACCATGATGTATTCAATGTAGATTATCCTACAACTTGTCCTGGTGTTCCTGATGAAAAACTTGATGCTCGCGGAATGTGGGAAGACAAAGCTGCTTATGATGAACAAGCTAACAAACTTGCTCAAATGTTTGCAGATAACTTTGCGGCGAAATATCCTAACATGCCAAAAGAAATTATTGAAGCAGGACCAAAAGCAAAATAAGCTAAGAAGTTTGGATTTTAAAAAGGGGCGTCGAAATTTTCGACGCCCCTTTTAGTATTATTTCATACAAAAAGTTGATTTCATTGCAGTTTATACATTATAATATTATAAAATCCGAGAAGAGTGAAAATATGAGAACGATTTTAATTATATTAGGAATATTGTTATTTGTTAATTTGGTTGTAATAACCATTAGTAAAGTGTTTGCTGATGAAGAAAATATTAGTTTGCAGCAAGCTGCTGTGTTGACTCAAATTCAACAGTAATGGCTTTACAATCTTTACTACTAGCCCTTGGTGGTAGTTTTATGGTAAGATACCAATAAGGCAAAATTGGAGGAGAGTTTTTATGGAAAGTATGAATAAGTTCAAAGTATTAACAATTATTGTTATATGTATGTTTATATTTGCTATTGCTGCAATATATTCAAATACGAAAGATGCTTCCGAAGGAAAATTGCAAGCAAAACAACAAGCTCAAAATGAACAAGTTCAAGACGAGATAAAAACTAATGAAAATACAGATGAGACAAACAATAGCGACACAGCAACCCAAATTGATGTGCTAAATCGTAGAATTGATGAATTGAACGACAAAATTGGTAATTCTGATAATAATGGAACTCCGCTTGATTGCAAAATTTATGGCAGTATGACATCTTCTGGTATTGAGCCATTGTCACCTGATGCAGCTGTACAAGAGGCAAAAGTGAACAACAACGACCTTGTTATTACTTGTTCAATGAAATAATATCAGATGCCCAAAAGATAGGTGGTCAAGTTTTTTAATATTGTGTTGGTCGGCAAGTAATGCCGACCAAATTTTTATGTTTTACTGTGTTTATACAGTTCATTTATTAACAATCTCTAAACAAAAAATAGGAGCGGAACGCTACGCGTTCCGCTCCTTATCAATTTCCTTAGAAAAAATTCTCAAAAATTAATCATTTACAACTTTTAAAAGTCTTTCCCAAACTTCGTCAATTGAACCTTCTGCATCAATTGATTTCAATACACCTTTATTTTTGTAATAATCAATCAATGGAGCTGTTTCTTTGAAATATGTATCAAAACGAGCTTTTGCAGTTTCTTCATTATCATCTTTTCTTTGAGTTAATTCAGCACCGCATTTGTCACAAATACCTTCAACTTTTGTTGGTTTGAATTTGATATTGTAAATTTCACCGCATTTAGGGCAAGAACGGCGGTTTACGATTCTTGAAATCAAGATGTCTTGGTTTAGGTCGAAATAAATAGCTTTAATTTGAGCTTCAACAGAACCGTCAATGTCAGCATTGATTTCTTCTAATAAATCAGCTTGTTCAACACTTCTTGGGTAACCATCCAAGATGTAACCGTTTTTGCAATCTTCTTGAGCCAATCTGTTTTTGATAATATTAGCAACTAAGCTTACCGGAACTAATTGTCCTTTATCAATATATGATTTAGCAATTTTGCCGTTTTCTGTTTCATTTTTAATTTCTGCTCTCAATAATGAACCTGTATCAACATGAGGTAAACCCAAATGTTCAGATAATTTAGCTGTTTGAGTACCTTTACCGCAAGCCGGTGGTCCTAAAAAAATAAGTTCTTTTTTCATAATCTCGCTCTTTTCTGTTGTTATAACTAGTTTGTAATAAATCTTACTAACAGGTTAATTGTATCTCAACAATAATCGGATTTCAAGAAAAGCAGGTTTTGTGTTTGAAATTTCTTCATCAAAGTTAGAATAAAGATTTGATAGCTAAAGCAACTAGAATCAAGCCGCCAGTAATTTCTAAATACTTTGACGGAATATTTTTTATAAAATTTCCACTATAAAATCCACCAATCGACATCAAAAAGGATGCAATACCGATAATCATTACGGAAATGGGTAGTGATGTTTGGGTTAAACGGATAGACGCACCTGATACTAATGCATCAATACTTGTCGCCAACCCTAAACCTAAAAGACATTTCAATCCGATACATTGAACCTCTTTTTCTTTGGGTTGGAAAGATTCAACTATAAATTTCAACCCTAAAAGTAAGAAAATACCGAAAACTATCCACTTGCTATAAGGAACAACATATTTATATAATGAATTTGTTCCAATATAGCCGATAACTGGCATCGCACCTTGAAATAATCCCATGGTTAATGCTAATTTGAATGAATTTTTCACTTTTTCGGATTTAAAAATCAATCCTTGCGAAAATGAAACTACAAAACAATCCACGCCAAGTGCCAAACCTAGCAATATTAAATCAATGAAATTCAACTTCTACCTCAAATAATCTTTTCCAAGGGAATGAATATTTTATATTAGCACTTGTTCCCAATTTTGTATAAACTTCATTTTCAAAAGATTTCATCTGCAAGGAAACCTCTTTAATATCAGGAGTTTTTAGATTTTGGCGAACATTGGCCTGATATGCCCAATCGTCTAAAAATCTTGTTATTTGAAGTTTTTCAAAGGCTTTTTTATTATATTTTTGCGCGACATATTTGATTTTTGCCCCACAAATCAAACTGCCTAAAGAGTTTGCGGAAGTATTCCAAGCAGAATATCCATAAAATTTTTCATCAACAATTTCATTGTTGAAAATTTCTTTAACAAAATTGTTGTCTGCTCCATTTGCAAATCTTACATCTGCAATCATATAAGGTTTATCTGGTGTTGTGAATGTTTTGGCAAATTTTTCTGTATCAACTTTCATAACAATTTCGCCTTGCTGTTTTTTGAAATTGTTGACATATAACAAGATATCTGCGTCCTTTTCGCTTGCAACAGTGCACCCTGCAAGTTCAATTTGACCTTTTACGGATTTTTCAATCGAAATGTCCTCATAATTTGATATCAGGTTTTTAAATTCCGGTTCAAGAAAAATTGGACAAATTTTGATGTTTCCATATATTGCGCGTGATAAAAGACTCAATGGGATTTCGTCAGCTCCTGTTTTGACAAAAGCTCCCATCTTTTCAAGCATAGTTGCTTCCTGTACATTAAAACCATATTCGGCACAATCATCTTTTGAAAAAATCAGGGTGTCAAAAATACCTTGTTTTTGCCAATTTAGGTATATTTTGTTTATTTCAAAATTCCTTGCTCTGGTTTCAATGTAATCATCCAAAATCGCAGGTGGAATATCATTTTTTATCCTCAAATTGCCACCTGATTTGTTACATTCATAGGAATATTCAAAAATTTTTTTGCCCCATTCTGACCAGTATTCTTTTTCTTCCTCATTATAATTGTTATTTGAAATGCGCATAATGCTTGAAAATGCGTAGATTTTACAATCTTTACCGTCAAGAATTTCTTTTAGGGTTTCAATTCTGTGTTTGATTTGTTCAAAAGTTTCAGGACATCTACGCGAAGGTATCAATCCTCCATAAGCCAAAGTATCCAGTGATAGGATAATTGCATCAAGTTTTGGCAAGCACATTAACCATTCAAATAGACCTTCAATATCTGCGGATTTTGTCAAATCACCCAAATACTTGCGTTCAGGCATGAAAAATTCTATACTCTCATCAATTTCAGATAAAATTTTTGGCAAAGTATAGCAAACAGGTCTGTTATCTATTGGTACAAATCCGATTTTCATAATATAATTGTATGCTAAAATAGAAATTAAGACAACGGAATTAATATTATGGCATGCGATAAAAATACTCAAAAAATTAAAACAATGTTTGATGAAATATCAGGTTATTACGACTTTATGAATAATTTTATTTCATTTGGTACACACTATATTCTCAAATTTTTAGCACTAAAGGAGCTTAATATTCAGCCAAGGACAATGATTCTTGATTTGTGTTGCGGAACTGGTGATTTTACAAAGCTTATAACAAAGTTTTACCCAAGGGCAAAGGTCATAGGGCTTGATTTTTCTCAAGAAATGTTGAAACTTGCCAAGAAAAAAAATCCCAATGGAGTTTTTATGCAAGCTGATTGTACAAGTTTGCCATTTGGTGATGTGGAATTTGACTATGTGACGATGGGTTTTGGATTGAGAAATATTGAAAATAGAACTAAAGTGATAGATGAAATTTATCGAGTTTTAAATTGTGGTGGAAAATTTTTGCATTTAGATTTTGGGTATCACAATTTTTTAAGTAAAATTTTTAATGTAATTGTGCCGTTCTGTGCAAAAGTTTTGAAGAAAAATGCAGACCATTACAAATATTTGGTTGACTCAAAAGAAGAATTTCCAAATCCGGATGAGTTGATTCATGAATTTGAAAAACATGGATTTAAGTATGTCAAAAAGCAAGATTATTTATTTGGCATAATTTCTGCACAAATTATGATGAAGTAGGCAATGGTAACTTTTTGATTTGCGGAAAATAAATTCTTTAAATTAAAAATTAAGAAAATGAGAGTGCAAACCTAAAAATAGCTAGGCTTGTATACCTTGAAATTTTTAAATTACTCTATTTTTCCTTCCTCCGGTGACGTAATCTGACAAGCTTTCAAATGTCACTTTCAAAATATAATCAACGGATTCTTGTGTGTTATATGCCATGTGCGGAGTTAAAATTACATTAGGCATTTTGGATAATTCTCTAACTGATTTTGAGGTCTCTACGCAAAAAACCGATGACCTTTCGCGTTTTCCATATTTGTCAGAATTTACATCAGGGCATGCCACAACATCCAATGCAATACCTCGAAATTTGCCATTTTTTGCAAATTCTGCAAGTGCATTTGTGTTTACAAGTTCGCCACGTGATACATTGATAAAATAAACCCCATCCTTCATTTTTTCAAATTGTTCTGATGAAATCATGTGATAATTATTTTTTGTATAAGGCAAATGTAGTGAAATTACATCAGCATTAGCAAGTAAAGTTTCTAATTCTACATATTCAACCAAAAAATTTTCGATTAATTCTTTTTGCTGTTGAATATCATAAGCTAAAATCTTCATCCCAAAACAACTTGCCATTTTTATTACCGATTTGCCGATTGCTCCTGTTCCGATTATTCCAAGGGTCATGGTATTCAAATCTCTGCCACAAAAATCCAATGAGTGAAACGAATCATCATAACCTGCTCCTATTGCAGAGTTCAAATTTCTTACCAGAGAAATCAAAACACCAATTGTGAATTGGGCAACAGAAGTTACACCATAGGAATTTACGTTTATTAGTGCAATATGCTTATTTACGCAAGAGTTTAAACAAATGTGGTCATATCCTGTTGAACGGGTTGAAATAACTCTGAGATTTTTGAATTTTGAAATTACTTTTTCGTTTATCGTTGATGTGATAAAAACGCTTATAATCATTGTTTCTTCAAAATCTTCTTCAGATAACATATCAAGGGTTGATTCATCCAAGTTTTCTTTGAAAAATTTTATTTCAAAATTACTAAAATTATTTTTCTTAAAAAAGATTTCTTCTGACTCTCTAAAATCAAAAAGCAACATTTTACAAGACATAAATATCTCCTTTTGAGTAAATTATTTATATAAAGAATGAAAAATCTATTCGCCAAAAGTCCACCCTCCAATGTCGAATGTAAAACAAAGTGAAAAAACTTATACTAAAAATACAAGAACCAAGTTTTTTGTATCCTATAGGTCGAATTTCTTCTGCGAGTATAGCGGACATGCAAATCATGCGACTGGGTGCAAAAACAATTACCATTCAGACAGCATGACCTGAAAATTACGGTAATTGTAAACAAGCGGAGGCGCGACATTCTGTCGCGCCTCCGCTTTGCTATCCTCTATCTCACCATGCCCAAGTGGAGAATATTCAAAATATTTTACAAAACTTAACTAATGGCAGAACTATGCAAAACCATGATATAACATGCTTTCCCATGATATATTTACTCTAAAACCATGTTATGACATGGTTTTAGAGGGTCTTGCTATCCCAAAACCCTGAACAGCACGTCAATACTGGATTGTGTTACAAAACTTCATAACAACATGTTCCGACCTTGAAAAAAAACTCTTATTTTTTATAATAAAAGTATGAAGTCGAAAGTGATTGATATGAACGGCTTTAGGGGAGATTAACCGATATATATTCTTGGATATCGGTTTGATAGTTGACAAGACATAAGTGGAGATTATATAAATTGTTTAGAAGTAGGGATATGGGAAGAGCTGTTGCAGTTAGAAGATGGACAACGACAGCATTAGAGTGCTACAAAAGAGGTTGCAATTGCGAAGGTTGTTTTTATAGAGATTTCTTTAGCGGTTCATCTCAAAAATGCCAAATGAAAGCATCCGTTTTAGAATTAGTAAGAGTTATTGGAACTCCGGATGTAGAATTACCACAATTTTTAGCAGATGAATAACAAATTTACCCTTTAAAAATTATTCAAATTGTGTTATACTGACAAAGCAGTATAGAAAATTGGAGGTTTTAAATGCACATACACGTAAACGGAAGAAACATTGAAATTACAGAAGCGATTAAAGCATACGTAAAAGAAAAAATCGGAAAAGTTGCAACACGTTATGATCAAATTCAAGGTATTGATGTTGTATTATCTGTAATCAAAAATCCTGCTGCAGAAGGCAAACACATCGCTGAAGTTATTTGCAAAACAAATACAGGCAGCATCCGTTGCGAAGAAGCAGCTGAATCAATGTATGCTAGTATTGATTTGTTGGCTGACAAATTAGCAAGACAAATTACAAAATTAAAAGACAAAAACATTTCTTCTGACAAAGCATCAATCCGTACAGATATCAAAGAAGAATCTGAAGATGATGAAGTTGTAGAAGTAAAAGCAATTGAAGACTAATTAAAATGTTGTTCCGAACGCATCGGAATTCATTCAAGACTAAAATAAATCACAAGATAAATCAGACCACTGCAATCACAGTGGTCTTTTGTTTGGCTAGAGGCAGGCTATGTTGTGGTTTATATTATTTGTCATTCTGAAAGAATTAAAAATCGAGTTACGTAAGCAACGTAAAATAGTATTAAATAGCAAAAATGGATTGCCACAGTCGTGCAAATGCACTCCTTTGCAATAACGTTACGTATTTTCAATATCGTCATTGCGAGCGATAGCGAAGCAATCCAGCTTTCTTTTAGATAAATTTTATTTGGGACAGTAGTGGAACTTGTTTCAGGGTTTCTAATATTACAAATTTTATATAAGACTAATATGTTTTATTTGAGATGCTGAAACAGTCTTGGATTATTGGCGGTTCGACCTATTTTGTTCGCATTAAACGGCGTTGCAGTTGGGTCTGAACGCCCCAACTTTCAGCCTCTGCTCACAAAACTCAACGCAGCTCTCGCCAAGACGTGCTGGGTTCACTTCGTTCACACGGCGCACTTGCCAAAATCCGCAGTTCAGCATGACATAACAAGCCTGCCATCTTGCCCTGCAGTCATCTTGCTATCTTGACATCTTTCTATGGCTTATGGAATTTTGAGGCAATGTATACAAACGGTTTTTTGATAAAATTCCAAATTTTTGTACCAAAGTTTTTCAAACTTGTACCAATACCTGACATTTTAGGAAGTTTTATTTTTCCTTTGCTTGCTAAGCCTGCAACGACTGCTGTGCCAATACCAAGCGTTGCCAGTGCTCCAAATGCCCATTTTTTCCATGTCGGATTGTTTATCAAATCACTTGAAGACTTGTCAAATTGGTCAGATTTTGGTTGTCCCTTCATTTTTGTACCATCAGGTAACAAAGATGCATCTAATGTCGGAATATCTTTGAATTTAGGACTGCCCATATATCGTGGTTCTTGTTCTAAAATATCTGCCGGTGCATCGTAATCTAAAATTCCTGCTGCGGCACAAACATCCAGCGGATAAACCCAATTTGAAGCCATAATACTTTTCCTTTATTTTTAACCTACATATATATAAAGGAAATTTTTTTATCAAAATTGCGTATTTTGTAAATTTTTATTTCTTAGTTTGAGGTTCTTCTACGTATAACTCTTGGCAGTTACCGTTTTTAGCATCTGCAGCAACTCTTTCATATATTTTAGAACGTTGTTCGGAAGTTATTTTCACGTTATTTACCATATTTGTTGTGCAAGATGTTTGGGTTCTGTTATCAGAAAATAGTATGACAGTGCATTTGGCATCAGCGTATTCGCATGAATAATATTTGTTAGTATCAGGAACATATTTGCATTTTCCAAGTTTAATCATTGGAGCATATTTGGAACTTCCCATTTTTTCACTGATTTCTTTGCATTGCTCACTGAAAATTAAATCTCCATTTTTCAATTTGTCAATTTTACAGGTAGTCTTGCCTTCAGGACAAGTATAAGTACCATATTTCAGACTCATATAAGCACTGCCCATTGCATAAACCGCGCCGGCTACCAAAAATAATGTACAAATTGTCATTAAAAAGTTTTTCATAATATCTTCCTTATTTTCATGCATAATACCATTTCAAAAAGTGGTTGTAAATCCATCAGGGTATTTATCATTTGTTTGTGCTAGTATTTAAACATAAATTTATAGCTATAAAAGAGGAAAGAAAATGGATAAATTTTATTTAACTACGGCGATTGATTACGTCAACGGTGCTCCTCATATTGGGCACGCATACGAAAAAATTCTTAGTGATATCATTGCAAGGCATTACTCTCAAAGAACTGACAAATTGTTCTTTTTGACAGGTACAGATGAACATGGTATCAAAATCCAAAAGACTTCTGCTGCACAAGGCAAGACACCTAAACAATTGTGCGATGAAAATGCTCAAAAATTTAAAGATGCGTGGAAAGCTTTGGATATCAATTATGATAGATTTATCCGTACAACTGATGAAGACCATGAAAAGATTGTTCAAAAGATTTTCAAAAAGTTGGTTGAAAAAGGTGATATTTATAAACACGAATATGAAGGTTTGTACTGTTCTGGTTGTGAATGTTTCTTGAATCCGAAAGATTTGACAGAAGACGGACTTTGTCCAGATCACCTTAAAAAACCTGAAGTTGTAAAAGAAGAAAATTATTTCTTCAAACTTTCTTCATACAAAGATGCAATTATGAAACATATCAAAGAAAATCCCGAATTCATCATTCCAAGCTTTAGAGCTAACGAAGTCCTAAACCAATTGGAAGATATTCAGGATATTTCAGTTTCGCGTAACAAAGCAAATGTAGGTTGGGGTATTGACGTGTTAGATGACCCTGAACAATCTATATATGTTTGGATTGATGCGCTTTCAAACTATATTACAGCAATTGGTTATGATACCGAAAATCCATCAGAGCAATTTAAACAATTGTGGCCTGTTGATGTTCACGTTATTGGTAAAGATATTTTAAAATTCCATAGTATTTATTGGATTGGTATCTTGATGGCTTTAGATTTGCCGTTACCAAAACATATCTATGCTCACGGTTGGATTACAATTGATGAAACAAAAATGTCTAAATCTTTAGGTAACGTTGTTTCTCCAACGTCAGTTTTAGAACATTACAATTTGGAACATCCTGATGCGTTTAGATATTATATGGCAACATCTGCACCTTGTGGACGTGATGGCAACTATTCTGATCAAGATTTTAAAGAAAAAGTAAATGCTCATCTTGCAAACAGTATGGGTAACTTGTTAAACAGAAGTTTGTCTATGCTAGTAAAATATTTTGATGGTGAAATTAAGGAAGAATTTTTGACAAATCGTTCTAAAGAGGCAGAAAGTCTAATTAAAACAGCATTAGGAACAATTAAAATTGTTGAAAATCATTTCAATCACTTTGAAATTCAAGAGGCCGCGCAAGCTATTATTTCACTAGTTGATGCTACAAACAAGTTTGTAACTGATAATGCACCATGGACATTGGCAAAAGAAGAAAAGATGACAGAATGTGGTCAAGTGTTGGCAACAGTTTTAGAAATTATGTGTATTATTTCTTCTTTGATTTATCCATATTGTCCAAATATTGCAGCTGATATGGCACAGCAATTGTCTTATGATTTGACGCAAAAACTTGATGATATCAAATCTGACAATATCAAAACAGGTAAATTGATTTCTAAAGAAGAGATTCATCCTGTATTTTTAAGGGTTGACAGCGAATTGGCTGACAAATCTAAAAAATAAATCTAAAAAAATAAAGATTTTCAAAAACTCTACCATCCAATTTCGGTGGTAGAGTTTTTTATGATTATATTTGAATTTTTGATTACTCTTTTTCTTGTTGATATCCAAAGTTTTTTAGAATTTTTTCTTTCTTACGCCAATCTTTTTCGACTTTTACCTGAAGTTCTAAGTAAACTTTTTTTTCTACGATTTTTTCAAGTTCAAGTCTTGATTCTGTGCCGATTTTTTTCAACAAACTTCCGCCTTTACCAATAAGAATTCCTTTTTGGCTTTTGTGTTCGCAAAAAATTGAGGCTGAAATTCTATCAATGTCCTCTTGTTCGGAATATTTTTCAACTTTAACGGCAACAGAATGTGGAATTTCATCAGATGTATTTAATAGAATTTTTTCGCGGATAATTTCTTCTGTTACATCACGCATTGTTTCTTCTGTTACAATATCCTCCGGATAAAGTGGTTCACCCTCCGGTAATTTTTTGTAAATATTTTTAATTAGTGTATCAATATTACGACCGGTTTTTGCTGAAATTCTGACAATTGGAAGATTTTCTGTAAATAAAGTTTTGTAGCTAAGCAGATTTTCTTCAACTTTTTCTTGCTTTTTAATTTTGTCAACCTTATTCATAACAATAATTATTGGAATTTTAGTTTGCAAAAGGTTTTGGGCTATCCATTTGTCACCTTTACCTGCCGGATCTGAGCCATCTACCAAAAACAAAATCACATCTGCATCAGGCACTGCGACTTTTGCCTCATCTAGCAAAAATTCTCCTAATTTGTTCAATGGTTTATGTACTCCTGGTGTGTCGACAAAAACAATTTGCCCTTCCGGTTTGGTTAAAATACCCTTAATTCTTTTTCTTGTAGTTTGGGCTTTGTCTGTTGTAATAACGATTTTTTGACCCAAAATTTGGTTCAAAAGAGTTGATTTACCTACGTTAGGACGCCCTATAATTGCAACGAATCCACTTTTCATAAAGATATTGTAACATAAATTTGTTTTTTTATTAATAAAGTAGCAAATTTTTTTACTCTCAGGTATTATATAAGTAGAAATGTGTAGTTGTTAGATTAATGGGAAACAATGGGAAATAGAAAAAATATTGTAGTTGCAGCGGTTTTAGCAATGCTTACAGTTGGTGTAAACTCTGCAAGTGCTGATAGTTTAAATAACTTGTTGCAAATGGATGTCAAAAAATCATCTGTTGCAGATACTGTTGATGTCACATTTTTTACGACAGGTGAGTCTGGAAACTCTGTTGTAACACGTAAATCTAACAACAGATATGTTGTTTTACTTCCGAATATTTCAAGTTCCAGTTCTGTTGCACCAAGTATTGGTGGTGTAAAAGATTTAATTACTGATATTGATGTGAAACACGTCAATGATGGTATTGGGGGGTATACAAAAGTTACTTTTGGAACAACAAAACCTATTAATATCAAAACTTACATGAAAAAAACGAATCCTTTGACACAGGCTCAAAAGGATACAAAAGCGATTATTGCAAAAAATATTACAGCAACTCATGTGGCGACAAAGCCTGCTGTATCTCAGACTGCTAATCCTCAGTCTACAGCTCAAAAAACTGTTGCTCATACTACACCGATTAAGCCACAAGTTGCACAAAATAAGCCTAACAATACACAAAAAGCATCTGCCCCAACAACTCCAAAAATCATTCCAATAGAGTTGCCAAAATTGAAGATTCAAGATTTGAAACCGAAAGTTGAACCAAAGAAAGTTCAGGCACAGGTTCAATCAAAACCTGTCACACAGCATAATGTTCAGCCAAAAGCTCAACCTGCGCAGTCTGGTGTGCTTGCTGACAGTTCAAGTAATTATGCTCCAAAGGTTAAATTTGACTCAAATGGCAGACGTATTATTGATTTAGAACCAAGAGTTTTACATAATGTACAGGAAACTTCGAAGAAACAAGAAACGGCTACAGCTCCTGTTGCTGGTCAGTCTCAAAATGTAAAAATCGAAGATAATTCTGCTAATGCTCAAACACCGATAGCGGTTGATACTCCTCAGGCTGTTGATAATTCAGTTCATTTCCCAATTTGGATTTTGATTGCAGGAGGTTCAGTATTGGCATTAGGTGTGATGTATCTTGTGTTTGATGCACTTGCAAATGCTAAAGAGAAAGACAAATCAAGACTTCAATCATTTTTCAATTTGTCAGCTAAAAATCAAGCAAAACGTCGTAGACGTGAGTATTATGACATTGCTAATAATGATGGTTTGAATTGGCAAGAAAAATACAAAATGTATGTTGAAAGAGAAGAAAAATGTAACCAAAAAACTGAACAAGCGGCAGAAACTATTTCTTATGTAACAGATATGTCAGGCATGAAAAAATCAATTAAAATGCCTGAAGTAAAAGAAACACAACCTGTGAAATCGGTTACAAAAAATAATAATTTTTCATCACTTATTCCATCAAAAATTTCTGAGGTTAAACCTCTGAACGTAATTAACTCAGAAAAATCACATGAAGAAATTGTAAAAGAAAAATTGCAGGCTAAAATTTCGCAAATGGAGCATGCGCTTTCTCAAACTCCAACAATAAAAGAGCCGGAAGAAGTTTCATTAGATGTGAAATCTGAAGATGATGCCATTATGAATAACTTCTCTGAAATCAAATTAAAATCTTTCTCAAAATCTATGTCATTAAAACAAACTCATAGAACTTTGGCAGATGAAGATAAAAAATTATCTCGAAACAAATCTTATAAAGAAGGTAGATTTGTTAAGCTTAAAAATTCACCATTGAGCGTAACGAGACGTCATAGTGGTGCGTCAGATTTAGAAGTTTCTGATTTGATAGAAACAGGTAATAAATATTTAACAAATAATAATGGGGAAATGAAAATGAACAAGGAAAATGAAAACTACTTATTGTCTTCTTTGGATGAATATTTATCAATATTGGATTCAGAAGACAGCAAATCAACAACAGCAATTGCTCGTCCTGTAAGCAGCAATTTGTCTCATCCGAAAACTTCAATGTCTGATGTAATGAGACGTTCAGGGGTTACAAATCCGATTGCACAAGCTCCTAGTCCAATGGAAAAATTTGGCGGAAATAAACCGTTGCCTTATATGAACGGTTTGATTGTAAAATCAGGTTACAATATTGACTCTGAAAAAGGTTTTTATGTAGTTAATATGGATGGTGTTTCAGCTTTGGTTGGTAGAATCAAAGACAATATCTTTATTTTGAAAAAATTTGACCATGTTGTTGATAAAGCAATTCAAGTAAGACCGGATGATAACAATGTTTATATCGTGAGAGTTGGCAAATTCAAATGTCTTGTAGATGTGTCAAAAGACAAAATGGGAACACTTATTGAAATATAATTTATAAAAAATGTACAAGAAAATAATCATTTTACTTGTTTGTTTAATAGCAGGGATGAGCTTTTTAGGACTGCTAAAACTTAAAAATAACAGTAAAAATAATTCAAAAATAACAATACAATTTTCATCATGGGGTTCAGAATCAGAAATCAAGATTTTGAAACCCATTTTGATGAATTTTGAAAAAGATAATCCAAATATCAATGTGGATTTTATGCACATTCCACAAAATTATTTTCCGAAAATTCACTTGTTGTTTGCCTCAAATACTGCACCTGATGTTATTTTTATGAATAATCAATATCTTCCGATATATGCAAATGCAGGTGTTTTGGAAGATTTGTCAGAATTGAATTCGGAATTTTGTTATGATAAATTTTATACAAAATCTCTTGAAACATTGAGCTGGCAAGGAAAAATTTATGCTGTACCAAGAGATATTTCAAATTTAGTTGTTTTTTATAACAAAGATTTGTTTAAAAAATACAATGTTCCATATCCTAAACCAGATTGGACTTATTACGATTTTGTTAAAACTGCGAAAGAACTTACCCATGAACCAAATGTTTTTGGAGTATCTTTTGAAGAAGAACCATTATTTTATCTGCCATATTTAACAAGTTTCGGACTAAATTCACTCCCAAAATTTGAAGATAGTCAAACCCAAATAGGACTGAATAAATATGCGGATTTGCGTAACAAATATAAAGTCGCACCAAGAAAAGAAGATTCTGCAAGTGCTACAATGGCACAAATGTTCTTGCAAGGGAAGTTGGGGATGCAAGTTTCAGGCAGATGGTTAGTTCCAAAATATCGTGAAGAGGCTAATTTTGATTGGGATGTTGTAGAATTTCCAAAAGGTTCAGCAGGTAGTATTGTGCCAATGGATGGTTCTGGATGGGCAATTTCAAAATCCTCAAAACACAAAAAAGAGGCAATTGAACTTGTTAAATATTTGTCATCAAAACAAAGTTCGCAAGAATTTACCAAAAGTGGGCTGATTGTTCCGGCACGTGTTGATGTGGCGGAGTCAAAAGTGTTTTTAGACGGTAATAAACCAAAAAATGCTCAAGTATTTTTAACAGAAATTGAAACCTCAAAACCAACTGTTGTTGGGGTAAATTATCGAGAAATTCTTGACGATTTGAAAACAAAGACAGAATATATGTTCAATAAGTAGAACTATTGTTTTAATCGCTTTGTGCTGATACAATTACGATATGAAGATTTTAGGAATAGACCCCGGAATTGGTATAGTCGGTTACAGTATTTTGGATTTTGATGGAAAAAATGCAAAACTTCTCCACTCAGGGTCGATACAAACAGCAAAAGGAACGAGAGAATCATCAAGGCTAGTTGAAATTTTTGATGATATGACATCAATTGTTGAAAAATATTCTCCTGATGTTTGTGCAATTGAAAAACTGTTTTTCTTTAGAAATAGGACAACTGTTATGCCTGTTGCCCATGCACGAGGGGTTATTTTGACAGTTTTAGAGCAACATCATATCAAAATATATGAATACACACCGATGGAAGTTAAACAGATTTTGACAGGCTATGGACGCGCTGACAAAAAAGAAGTTGAACAGATGGTAAAAATTAGCTTAGGTGTGGAAAAACTCCCAAAGCTGGATGATACTGTTGATTCAATCGCTATTGCAATAACATATACAAGAAGTGTAGATGCATTGGGTGATTTGAAGAAAATTTGAGTTTTGAATAATTCAATGATAAAATAATTAAAGATATGGATAAATTTATTATTAAAAATTTGATAATTTTAAGTTTAATTTTAGGTGCAATTTTAGGTTTGCTTGAAGCTGTTCCATTTTTAGGTGTTTTAATTTTACTTATAGCATTACTTTTGACAGCTCCGATTGTAATGGTTTATCTAATAATGGATGGCAAACTTGATTTAACCACGACAAAAGACAGTATTTTGACTGGTGCATTGACTGGTTTTTGTGCCAATATTTCGTTTTCAATTGCGTATTCTTTGATAATGGTAATTTTAGACAAGATTTTTCATTACACACCAAATTTTATTCTAACTGCTATGATTACACATTCACCGATTTGGTTGTTGGCGGTTTTTGTGATTTTTGTTGGTGTGTTATGTGCGACAACCAATGCATTTAGTGGATTTGCAACATATTATATAATTAATTTTATAAGGGATATGTATGAGCAAAAACATCCAAATAATGATTTTAACCGAAACGATTATAAATAGAAAAGGATAAATATAATGGCTGAATTTACATCAAAAATAAGAACAATAGAATGGATTGATACATATTCAAGAATGGTTGACCAGACCAAATTCCCTGAGCATTTTGACTATGTGGATATCAAGACAGGGCAGGATATGTTTGATGCAATAAAAACAATGATTGTCAGAGGCGCTCCGGCTATCGGTATTGCAGGAGCTCACGGAGTTGTTTTGTATGCTCAAGAACTTGCGAAACGAGACCTTACTTTTGATGAATATAAAAAAGAATTATTGGAAAAGGCTGATTATATGGCTAGTGCAAGACCTACTGCAGTAAATTTGATGTGGGCGGTCGAGCAGCAAAAAAATATTATCAAAAATGCAAAATCTGATAAGCAAGCACTTATTGATGATTTGAAATTTAATGGTAAAAAACTGGAACTTGAAGATATTGAGATTAACAAAAAAATTGGCGATTATGGTGCATCTGTTGTACCAAAAGGTGCAACAATTTTGACTCATTGTAATGCCGGTGCTTTAGCAACAGTTGGCTATGGGACAGCATTGGGGGTTGTCCGTTCTGCATTTGCAAACGATTCAACCGTACAGGTTTTTGCAGATGAAACAAGACCGCGTCAGCAGGGTGCAAGAATTACCACTCTTGAACTCACTATGGATGGAATTCCTGTAACCTTGATTACAGATGGTATGTGTTCATATTTTATGAAAAAGGGTATGATTGATATGGTATGTGTTGGTGCTGATAGAATTGCTGCAAATGGTGATGCGGCAAATAAAATCGGAACATATACAGTTGCGATTGCTGCTAAATATCACAATATTCCATTTTATGTAGCTGCTCCGCTATCTACAATTGATACAAGTATCAAAACAGGCGATGATATTGTGATTGAAGAACGTTCGCATGATGAAGTAACACATATCAATGGTAAACCTATTTGTGCTAAGGGCGTAAATATTATTAACCCTGGTTTTGATGTAACTCCACACGAACTTATTGCAGGTATTATTACAGAAAAAGGAATCCTTAGACCTGATTATAATAAGTCAATTGCAGAAGTTTTTAAAAAGTAAAACTTGTCATAAGGTTTTATAGTTTATAAAGGTTGGGTTGAAAAATCCAACCTTCAATATTGAGGATGAATTTTGATTGTGCTATAATAAATGCAAATATAATCAACGAGTGAACTTGCATTTTTTCTATGGAAATCGTATTATAAAAGGGTTAAGTTTTCTTAATTGAATGTTTTAATATTTATGTTATTAGGGTAAAATAGATTTATGGCAACTGAGGAAAAATTATATTCGGATATTCCACCGACAAAATTAAGAAATAAGGAAGAGAAATTTAAGCCTGCAAAAACAAACAGATTTTGGCTGACTATAGCTAGTTTGTTCTTCTTTAACATGTTACAAAACAGGTTTTATGCTTTTCGCTACGCAGGTGTTGAAAACTACACAGAGCGCGACAAAGAACATCCGACAATTTTGTTTGCTCCACATTGCAATTGGTGGGATGGTATTGTACTGTATAATATTACCCACAGAATTTGTCACAAAGAAATTCGTTTAATGGTTGAAGAATTGAATAGATTTCCGCTTTTGAGACGTGGTGGCGCGTATTCTGTAAACAAAAAATCTGCTCAGTCTGCAATGAAAGCATTGCAATATTCAGTAGATTTGTTGAGCGATTTGAGAAATGTTTTATGTATTTTTCCGCAAGGTATAATAAGACCTCCTCATTTTAGACCATATAAATTTCAAACCGGATTGACATATATTGCACAAAATGCAGTAAAAAGATACGGCAAAGTTAATTTGATACCTGTGTCTATTGATTATTGCTTTTTGAGAGATAATAGACCTGAGGTTATTGTTGATTTTGGACAAAGAATTGAATTGTCTGATGCAAATATCGACAGAAGAGATTATACAAAATTTTTAGAAGCTAAGCTTACTGAAACGAGTGATAAGCAATTCCAAAATATTTCACAAGGTAAAATGGATGATTACAAGATTTTGTTCAAACAACATTTAAAATGGTATCGTCGTATTGAACAAAGACTGAAAAGCATTGATCTTCCTGATGTTTCAGGAGTGTAGTGTAAATTTTAAATTAGAATGTCAAGGGTTATTCAAACATTTTAATTGCACGTGGAAGAATTCTGAGGCAATATGATATTGCTATACCATAATTCGTAATTGGTACGTTCTTTTGATTGGCGAGTAAAATCCTAGACAAAACTTCGCGTCTGTTTGTCATGCATGCTCCACAATGGATTATCAAATTGTATTTTGAGATATCAGGGAAATCATGACCTGCAATGTTATCAATAACCAATTCTTTGCCTGTGCACATTTTTAAAAGTCGTGGAATTTTGACTCTTCCGATATCATCTTCAATAGCGTGGTGTGTACAGCTTTCTAAAATTAAAACTCTATCTCCGTCTTTTAGTTTTGAGATTGCAGACGCTCCTTTTACAAATTCTTTCAAGTCCCCTTTTAACCTTGCAAAAAGTATTGAAAATGAGGTCAAAGGAATTGAGTCAGGTACAATGTCTGCGACTTGTTTAAACGCTTGCGAGTCTGTTACAACAAGGCTTGGTGGAGTCTTTAAATTGTCTAGTGCGTTTTGTAATTCGGTTTCTTTAACAACAAGACTCAAGCAACTTGAATCCAACAAGTCACGCAGAACTTGGACTTGCGGTAAAATAATTCTGCCTTTAGGGGCTTCTTTATCAATTGGAATAACAAGAATGACAGTGCTTTTTTTAGGTACTAAGTCGCCAACAATTTTAGGCATGTTTACAAAATCATCAGGTAGAAGTTTAACTAAGGTTTCTTTAAATTTGTAAACTAAATCCTTGTCAGAAGTTGCAGAAGTTATAAGAATATTTTTTGTATATTGTTGCAAATCAGCTAAAATTGCATCACTTAGGGGCTTTTCGTCAATCTTATTTACAACGATTATATAAGGAATTTTTAGTTCATCAAATTTTTTAATTAATTTAATTTCATATTCATCAATTCCATTATAATCGCATACAACAACCGCAACATCAGTACGGTTTAAAATTTTCATTGTCTTTTCGATTCTTTCTGATGATAAGGCTGTTTTGTCGTCAATCCCAGCAGTATCAAGGAAATTAACAGGACCTATCGGCAAAAGTTCCATAGATTTTTCAACAACATCTGTCGTTGTTCCTGCTATATCTGAAACTATTGAAATATCCTGATTTGTTATTCTGTTTAGCAAGGATGATTTGCCGACATTTGTTTTTCCAAAAATTCCGATGTGTAAACGCATTGATTTTAAAGTTTTCATTAAAAATTCCTTTTGTGTAAATAAATTTTCTATATTTTACCCCAAAAATTATAAACAAAAAAGCCGACCAAAATGGTCGACTTTTCTAAAAGTTTCTATCAGAATTAACCTCTGATACCTAATTTTTTAATCAATTCTCTGTATTCGTCAAGATTTTGAGATTTTACGTAAGCAAGTAATCTTTTTCTTTTACCTACCATCATCAAAAGACCTCTTTTTGTAGCGAAATCTTTTTTGTTAGATTTCAAATGTTCAGTTAGTTCAGAGATTTTTTGAGTCATCATAGCGATTTGAACTGCTGCTGAACCTGTGTCTTTTTCGTTCTTTCCGTAAGCCTTAACGATTTCTGCTTTGTTTTTTAAGTTAATTGACATATTAGTTTCCCTTTTTTTCTTGTTGAGTGATTATTGGCGTAAGCACTCTACAAGATAGATAATAATATGTTCAAAGAAAAAAATCAATACATGATGTTAAGAACGATTAACCCATCAGGTTTAACGGCATACCGTCATGGGTTGCGTCATTATAAAGACTCAAGGCATAGTCAGCTTCAGCTTGAGCGTTATTGAAATTGTTATAAGCTTTTACTGCCCCTCCGCCAGCCCCTTCCAGTGCAGCTTGACGTTGTTGACTTGAGATAGAAATTCCATTATTTTGTTTTGAAGTTGCATCTAAATTGGCACGGTAATTGCTTTTGTACCTGTTCCAAATATTTCTTGATTTAGACAAGTTTGCAAGTGCTTGTTTATATTGTATTTCTTTTTCTGAGATATATTCAGCTTTGGATTTGGCAATTGGGTTAGTGAATGTTTTGCCTTTGGTTATGATACTGTTCATTTTTGCCGTGTATTTTTTATAACCGTCATCACCATAAATTTGTCTCAAATTTTTGGCATAATCTGACGAATCAAACCTGAAATATTGCTCTGAAACTATTTTACTCATATTGAACCTATTGATTTTTCTATATATATAAAGTATTTTGTCATCAAAAAATTGCTTTTAATTTTTAAAAAATACGTAAAAAAAATCCCTGTTATATACAGGGATGAAATTTCTACACTACTTTTCTAACCTATTAATCTAATTCACATATACTTGAGGAATCTTAATTTATATATTTTCTAATATTTGAAATCTTTTAATGCATAAGGTTTGCCTTCTTTGTTTGCAATTTCTTTGATGATGTTGTCGTAGTTTTTAGCAACATCATTGCTTATGTAGAACCAACTGTTCATTTCCTTGTCGATTGCAGCAAAGTCTTCACGGCATTTGTCGTAGATACCTAGAGCTACAGCTTTGTCACGCAATGCTCTTGCAATCTTTTTGCCATAAGTTTTCTTTTGGTCAGCATTTGCATCCCACATAAAGGCTTGCATAAATGATTCACCTTTTTCTGTTCCGTGGAATTTTTTCCAAGTCAACATTACGTCTAAAACATTTTCATCTGTAATTTGTTCACAAACTGAGTTGAAAGCCTCATCATCTGTACCGATACGGTATGTTGCATCGTAGAATTGGTCAACTAAACTTGTGATTTTTGCTTGGTCAACAGATGCACCTTGTTTTTCATCTTTGCCATCTGTCTTAGTTTTATCATCAGTTTTTGTTTTGCCGTCAGTTTTTGTGTCATCACCATCGGCTTTTGTTGCGTCAGCGTCAGTTTTTGTGCTGTCTGTTGATGTGCCATTGTTGATTGCTTTGAATAACTCATTTGCAGAAGTTTTGATTTTGTTTACTTCTTTTTGAATATCTTGAGCTTTTGTAAATGCATCTTCCGGTTTCATTTCAGTAGATTGCATCAATTCTTTCAATGCTTCTTCTTGTTTTTTCAATTGTTCAAGCAAGTTATTGATTTTCTTTTTGTCTTCTTCTTTCAAGTCTTTCTTCTGCAATGCTGCATTCAAACCTTGTTTAGTGGCAGCGATTGCTTGTTGAGTGGCTCTGATTACGGTATTTGCCATTTGGTTCATAGCAGGGTTAAGATATGATTGAGTCAAATCTTGAACAGATGGTATACCCATACCGAATTGTTGTTGAGCAATTGGATTCATTGTCATACCGATTCTACCTGATGCATATTCAGGAATAGTTGAAACCTGAGTGTCACCACCGTAGTTGGTAACAGTCATTGGTAATTGATTCCAATATGGTAAGTTTGCATAAGATAAATTAGTAAACATTTTCTTTTTCCCCGATTTTCTTTATTTTCGTACCGTAATTTTTTTTAGTTATGCATAGAATGGAAACATCATTCCGCATCCGAACATTGGATTAAATCCAAATGGTGAAGGCATTTGCAGACCCGCTGTTCCGAATTGAAATTGAGCTATCGGATTGAGTGCCATACCTATTTGACCTGATGCATACTCAGGAATAGTGAAGACTTGAGTATCTCTACCATAATTTGTTACACCCATTGGTAGGATTCCCCAGTATGGTAAGTTCGCATAAGATAAATTGGTAAACATCTTTCTTTTCCCCGATTTTCTTTTTCTGTCCCCGTACTTATATAAACAATTTTGCTTCACAAAAATTGCATGACTGGAGTCACAACTTTGGTCTTTGTTTTTGAAATTCCTTGCTATTATTGAGTTTACAGTTGATATTATGGTGTTACATTTCTTAATAAACTATATTCTATAGAATTTATGCTATTATATTTTTATGAAAACATTAGCAAGATTTATCCAAACAAAACGAGAAGAATTAGGTTTAACACAAACAGGGTTAGCTATTGCTGCAAATATTCCTGTTGAAACGATTGAAGAAGTAGAAGATGGCAAGGAATTATTTTTGCCTGTTACAATCAGACAAGCGATTGCAAAGGTTTTGAAATGTGAGCCTTCTGAAATTAAAAGGCTTGAAAAAGATATTGCAAGCAATATTGTTTCTCCTGAAATTATAGAAAGTTTGAAACAATTGATTCTAAATGGTGCTGGAGGTCTGAAATGTCCTAGATGTGGAGCGCCTTTAGATACAAGGATTGCGCGAATGTACGATTTGGAAGACAATCTTGTTTTACACCCAAAAGCTCACTGTACAAAATGTCCGTTCCAAATTCATTCATAAAAATAAATGATTGATTTTTAGCAAAAAAATATTAAAATCAGAGTATGAAAAAGTTAGCGGTGTATATTTTTATAATTCTGTTGGGTACATTTTGTTTTAATGTATCTGCATTTTCTGCAGAACAAAAGGCTGCTTCATATCCTGAAGATGTCGATACTCAGGAAATTCTGGATGATGAATATTCTCCAGAGGATATTGATATAGAGAAAATGTATCGAGATTTGCCGGTTCCGAATTTTAAATATATGCACAATATTGATCCTGGGGAATATCAAGATACAATGTATTCAACTTGGTCGCCTTATCCGCTTTTTAGGTTGACTGCACCATTGTTTTTCAAAACAATTGCTATTGAGCCTGGGTATTATTTGCTTACACCACGCGAGCATGATGGTGCATGGTATATTTTGTTTAAAGAGGCGGGCAAAGTTAAATATATAGTTCCATGTTACAAAAAAGAAATGGTTCCAATGGATTTTTACAAAAATAATTTGCCACAAGTAAAAATGACAAAAGTTCAGCTTATTAGAGAAAAATTCTTAAAAGTGGTTGGTAAAAATGTAAAAAGTTCTAAACGTCAGCCGATTCCTGATACATATTTAGAGGCCTCTGATATGGATAATAATTTTATTTCCATTATTGTATATTGGGGTAATTACAGGTATTATTTTGTCTTGCGTTCAATCCAACTGTAGTATTTAATTTCAAAATTTATATTGTAAAATGACTAATAAATTAAGGAGAAAATAATGAAAAAATTGATAAAATCGTTTTTGGCAATAGCCGTTGTATTTTTAGGTTTAAATGCATTTGCATCAGGTGGTTTTTTGAATCCGAATTTAGATGTTAATGAAGTTCGTGCAAGTCATGTCTTGGTCAAAACAAGAAAAGAAGCGGTTCAAATAAAAAAACAAATCGAAAATGGTGATATAACATTTGAAGATGCTGCAAGACAGTATTCACTATGTCCATCAGGTCAATATGGTGGTGATTTGGGGTATTTTAACCGTAAGCAGATGGTTCAGCAATTTGCCGATACTGCGTTTGACCTCAAGGTTGGTGAAATCTCAGACCCTGTTGGAACAAAGTTTGGCTGGCATATAATAAAAACAACAGCAAAAAGATAATAAATTTGAAAAACCGCTCGAGATATCGGGCGGTTTTTATTTTATAGCAAATTCATAAAATCATTAATTTCATCAAAATCAAAAAACTCTTTCATAGAAATTTCTAATCCGCTGCATAATTTCAAAATGGTATAAGCTCTTGGCTCTTTCATGTTGCGTTCGATTTCACTAAGTCCGCCTTTTGAAATTCCACTGCGATAAGCAAGTTGTTCAAGCGTCATGTTACGCTCTTTTCTTAACTGTGCAATCCTTTGGCATACAATTTTGTTAAAATCTTGACTAATCATAGTGTTACATATCTTCACATGTGTGAACTTGTAACTTGATATTACCCCAACAAGTTTCTATAATAGTTCATACATGTGAACATTAATAGGAGATTTAGTTTTGGAAATTAAAAACACATATGACTTTACTCTGTCAGGGAGTGTTGCGCGCACAGATTTGCTACTAACCAATGTACAATGTGGTTTTACTCTAGCTGAAATTTTAATCACCCTTGGAATAATCGGAGTTGTTGCAGCAATGACTATTCCAGTACTTTTGACTAATTATAAGGCAAACAGACTTCGTACTCAGTTTTTGAAGACATATTCTGTTGTGCAGCAGGTTTTCAAACAAATGGAAGCTGATGATGTTTCAACTAATCCAAGTGATTACGTAAGAGTAAAAGGCGGAAGTGGCGATTTTTATAGAGTTTTTAAAAACTACCTTACTGGTGTTACAAATTGTGGGGATGTTTTATCTTCGCGCGTATCATCAACTCCTTGTGTAAATATAGCTTATACCAAGCCTGTGTATAAAACACTTGATGGTAGCAATGATTTAGATAATCATCTTTTTGACGATGGGCAGCTTGCATTGCCTGATGGCACTTTGTTGTTATTTGAACAGTCTCTGGGTGCAAATTATATTTGGATTTTTGCTGATATAAATGGCGCAAAAAATCTGCCCAATCGGCTTGGATATGACTTGTTCGCATTTGAGTTTTGCGATGGTGTCTTGAGAACAATGGGTGATATTGGGACTAAATTTACCAATATGGATAGATATTGTAATTTAGAAAGTACGATGCCAAACAATGGAATGACTTGTGCACAGAAAGCAAAATCTGAATCAGAATACTTTAAAACTTTAGTCAAAAAATTGAAATAGGCGATAGTTTAGGCACAAAAAACAAAATTTGAGAAAAATACTTGAAATATTTTTTTCTTCATGTAAGAATAGACATACACGACAGCAAAAAGTATGGCAAGGTAGCTCAGCTGGCTAGAGCGTTCGGCTCATACCCGAGAGGTCGAGAGTTCGAGTCTCTCCCTTGCTAATAAAAAAGAGGGTTTCCAAACCCTCTTTTTTAATGCGTAATTTTATGGGTAATGTGTGGGTAATTGCAAAAATGCAACTTAATATTAAAACATTAATCTCTATGTTTAAGAATTCCTCTATTTTCATCATGTTGGTATATTAATCTAACTCTCATCATGACTTCTTCTTCTCCAATAATATCTGTAATATTATTAATTAAGCGTTCTTGAGCTTCTTCATCGTGATAATAAATATTTATAATCGCATTTTTGTTTATTAAAAATAAATGTTTTAATATATTTTTATCTGTTTCATCTAAAGAATGTCCAATTACATGAAATACAGGCGTTATTACTTTTCTATGATCCGTTAATTCCTTTAAAAGTTCTTGATATGCTTCTATTGTTCCATATTTGTGTCTTTGGTTATGTTTTCTGAAAACATTAAATTCATAAGGAATAGCACTTCTTGGTTTTTCGTTTTGAGGTTTATTATCAAAACTATGAGTACCTAAAACTAATTTACATGTGTTCTTGCTGCAATTAATCTTTCCATGTACATAATATGGTTTTATGGCAAAATCTTTCCTATATAATCTTTCACAAGTATCAGTATAGTTAAAACTCAAAACAGACAGACTTTTATATCCACTCTGCAATGAAATTATATATTGAGATTCAGTATTCAAATTAGATAAAACTATTTTATCTAAATAATATTCAAAAGCATAAGTAAACTCTCTTAATTGATCATATAGAAAATTTATAAAACCTTTTAAATTTCTAAAATAAATTATTTTACAATCTTCTGAATTTTGATAGGTAATAATATAACCTTGTTGATCAAAATCTTGATGATTTCGGTCATCTTGTAAATTGTCCCCTATATTAAAGAAGTTAAAGTAAAAACCTCTTTTAAAGATTTTTAAAGACTTACAATTGGAATACCGTTCATCCATAGTCCAAAATATAACCTTATTTATGTGGTCAATTACTTTAAAAATTTCTTTTTCAAGGTCTATCCAAGTCTCTCCAAATTTTTCATTAGAATTTGCATTACTAGTTATAAAATGTTTTAACCAAACATTAGTTTTGCAAAAATTTTTAAACTCATCTGGTAATTTGTCATTCTGGCAGGCTAATAAAAAATCTTTGTAAGTTGTTTTAAGTTCATGAGCTAAATCAAAACCATTCCCAATTACTAAAATATCCATATTCCAGTCCTTTTTCTTTATTTTAACATGGACTGGAATGGACAAGTATATTTATAAATAATTATTTAAAATATTAATTGCATCTAACTTTCGTTGAGGTACTGGGTGTGCATATCTTTGTGTTGTTGTTAATTTTGAATGTCCTAAAATTTCTTGAACAACTACTAAATCAATTCCTTTTTCAACTAATCTTGTTGCTACTGTATGACGTAAGTCATGGAATCTAAAATTTTCAATATTTGCATTCATAAGAACTTTTTTAAAAGATTTCTTTAAATCAGTATATGGTTTATTTGTTTTAGGATTTATAAAAACATATTCTGAAGTTTTTTCTAATCTTTCAAGTCTATTTTTCTAATTTGTAATTTTGTAATTGAAAATATTTAGAGAAAATTTAAAAATTTCATATTAAGTTTTTAAATTCTTGTAGTCTAAGGGTTGAAATATTGCACCATTTTTGGTACAATATAAATATAAGATATTTTAATAAAGGAATAGTTATGATTGATAAAAAACATATTGGTTCTAGTTTTGATAATTTTCTTGAAGAAGAAGAAATACTTCAAGAGTCTGAGGCTGTTGCGATAAAAAGAATTATTGCTTATGCTTTGGAGCAAAAAATGCTAGCTGATAATATGTCAGTCAATCGCCTTGCAAAAGAGCTTGAAACTTCAAGAACTGCAATTTGCCGTATTTTAGACCCCGAAAATACCTCAATTACATTAAATACAATTGAAAAAGTTGCTAAATACTTAGGTAAACGAATTGTTTTATCTTTTGCATAAATCTTTGTAGCGTTTAATAGCAATATCTAAATCTTTTTGTGGTGTCTTTTGTGTTTTCTTGATAAATGCGTGCAAAAGTACCATTGTATCGTCTTCTACATAAAAAATAATTCTTGCAATGCCATTAGAAAGTTTGCAACGAACTTCTTCTAATCCGTCTGTACCATGCAAAATACGAGTTAATGGCATACCGATTGGATAACCATATTGAACTGTTTTAATATCATAACCGATAGTCTTTTTATCTTCTTTAGGTAGTTCTTTTAACCATTCACGAACAGGTTCATTTCCTGAACTTGTTACGTAAAAATAGACATCCAATGCTGATTCTCGTTGTGTCATGAACTAATTATAGCATAATAATATATTCATGTTAAACTGTTTAAATATTAGGAGTTGTAGATATGATACCATTTGAAGATGATAAATTGGATAGAATATTTGTAGCAGAAAAATTTAAGAATATTTTGCTTAATACGAATTTAAATTATATCATTATTACATTTTGAATACATTGTTATTTGTTATTTTAATAATAGGCATAAATATATAAAAGATAAAAGTTGTGGGTAATGTGTGGGTAATTGATATATAGATTCAACGATTTTTACAAAGTTTTATAAGCCTAAAATAGTTGCAAATAGAGCTTTTTTATTAGAAAAAACTCCTCTCATACCCGAGAGGTCGAGAGTTCGAGTCTCTCCCTTGCTAATAAAAAAGAGGGTTTCCAAACCCTCTTTTTTAATGCGTTATTATTCAAAAGTTCTAATATTCAAATAATATGATATCAACTAAATATCCACGCCTTGCATCATGTCGACAAGTTGTTGGATTGTGCCTTCCATCGTTACACTTTCGGAGGTTCTTTGTTGTAAAAATGCATTAACTTTTGGCATCATTTCAATCGCGGTATCCAACTTAGGGTTTGAACCGGGTTGATACATACCAACATCAATCAAGTCCTTATTTTCACGATACATTGACATAATTGTACGGAGTTTACCTGCTGCTGCTTTGTGTTCTGGTGTCGCAATGGCACTCATCAAACGGGAAATACTTCCCAAGACGTCAATCGCAGGGTAGTGGTTTGATTCGGCAACCTTTCTTGACAAGAAAATGTGACCGTCTACAATACCACGCACAATATCAACGATTGGGTCAGAAATATCATCACCTTCCATCAATACTGTGTATAGCGCTGTAATAGAACCTTTGGGACTATTTCCTGCTCTTTCCAAGACCTTTTGCAACCATGAGAAAATTGAAGGTGGATACCCTTTCATTGTAGGTGGTTCGCCCAGTGACAACCCAACTTCACGACCTGCCATTGCGCAACGTGTTACGGTATCTGTCATCAAGAAAACTTTTTTGCCTTGATCTCTAAAATATTCGCATACCGCAGTTGCTGTCAATAATGCTTTTTGACGAATTAATGGTGGTTGGTCACCTGTTGAGCATACCAAAACGGATTTTGCCATACCAACTTCGCCGAGAGAATCTTCGACAAATTCTTTAACCTCACGACCACGTTCTCCGATTAGTGCAACAACATTGACATCTGCATCTGAGTTTCGCGCAATCATACCAAGCAGTGTACTTTTACCAACACCTGAACCTGCAAATAAACCTAAACGCTGTCCACAGCCCATTGTCATGCATCCATCAATTGCGCGTACTCCTGTAGAAAACTGTTCTGTAATAATTGGTCTTTCAAATGGACCCGGTGGTGGACCTTCAATCGGACGCCACATTGCACCTGTCGTATCAAGTGGTTTTCCATCAATCGGATTTCCTAAAGGGTCAATCAATCTTCCGAGCAAAAAATCGCCAACAGGGATTGTGATAGGGCGTCTAGTTGTTGTAACAAGACTACCTTGTCCAATTCCACTACCGTCAAGTAATAGTGAAAGTTGCGCGACTTCGCCTTTAAATGCGGCAACTTCGGCAGGTTTTAATTTTCCGTCAAATGTTTCAATGTAGCACAAATCCCCAATTTTAAGCCCCGGAAGTTTAACTTCTACAGTCAAACCCAACAACTTTGATACCGACCCTTTAAAGGTGTAAAGTTCGGTGTCATCAAGTTTTTCGTGTACTTTTTGTTTTAATTCTTCAAGATTGCTTTTATCAAAATCTGCCATATCATTATTATAACAAATTTTTTATCCTAATCAATTTGTAAAAAATTTTACGTTTGTTATTTAAACTCTTTGACTAATTTTTTGAAATATTCAGAATCAGATTTGGCTTTTTGCGCACAGGCAATGCCGTTCATTTCAGATGAAATTTTGGGGTTACAATATGCATCCATATCACTATATGCGGTTTTGCTGTCACCCATTGTTCTCAATACTCCTTCTTGAAAATCAAAAGTGAATAAGTCATACCCCCAGCGGTTTGGTGGATTGTTGTAGCCGTTTATATCGACAGATACCCACAAACGACTCACTCCTGCTTGATTCTCTAACATAAAAAGTGTGCCATCTTGCAATGTAAAAGAACCATCATCAAGGTATGAACCTCTTACTTCTGACTTACCATCAAGTGATTTGTATTTTTTTGAATTTGTCGGATTATAGCATAAGTTACTTACATTTATTCCACCTGACCAATATCCACAATCAAATGGTGCTTGGAAATATTTCATATATGTTTTATAAAATTTGCCATCACCTAAAACACGATAAGTTGATGGGTCTGTTGAAACATCATCACCTTCCATCAAGCGAAAGGCTTGTTGAGCAATAGAATATGCTTTTAAATATCTGGTGCGAAGCTTATGCGCTTTGTAATTTGTCATTAATGTCGGAATAGTTATTGCTGCAACAACTCCGATAATTCCCAATGTTATCAATACTTCTGCGAGAGTAAAGCCGTTTTTTGTTATATCTTGCCTAACTTTATATAGCATATTTTGACCTCATATATGACAATAAACATCATGTATAATATACTTTTACATCACATTTGTCAAGATTTGCTATACTTTAACAACATTAGTATTTTTCTCTTTTTGGCTAAAATAAGAAATATTATGGAAGATGTAAAAATACTTTTTGGGAAAAGACTTAGAGAGCTGAGAAAGCGTAATAATATGACTCAGGAGAAGTTAGCTGAGATTATTGGTATTGAACCGAGAAATATTTTAAAAATCGAAAATGGTAAATCTTTTCCGCGAATTTCGACAATGCAAAAGATTATGGAAATTTTTGATTGCAAAGCATCTGACCTTTTTGAATTTGAACATCTTGATGATATTAGTGTCGTTCGTGAAAAGTTGATTAATAAAATTAACAATGATGAAAATTTTACACGAATGGTATATAAGTTGATTAAGTAGAATTTTTACTTTTGGTTTTTGTCGATATTTGACATGTGGGCTGAAACGATTGTGGGGCGTTTCGTTTTTCTCACCTTATTTCACTGTCATTCCGAACTTGTTTCGGAATCTCTAATTAAACACTATTGTCTTAGATAAAACTTGTCTTAGTTCAGGGTGACAATAACCTGTGGGGCATATTTGAGCTTCTACTCTTCAAATTCTTCGTCTTTGTGTTTGCGGTTTTGCTGATTTTGGAGTTTTTTAACTCGTAAAATTTCTTTCAAGTCTTCTGTGATTTTATCTTCTTCATCCATAACAGGCTTGCGTTTTTTTGCATTAATAACATTTGCAACATTCATCATTGCTAAAGAATTAAGAGTAGCACGTAAAACAGCGCTTTGATCCATATATTGGTTGGCAGGGGCTTGTTGTTCTTCTTCCTGACCGCGTTGAGAAAAATATTCACCGCCTTGTCCCATTTTATCATCTGATAATTTTGCTGCTGTTCCTGAAATATCTCCGCTTTTAAAATTGAAAGCACCACCGATACCGAAAAAGCCCGCAGACCTGTTATCGACCATATTTTCTACCCTTATACTCTTGTATTTAGGGCTCGTGTACCCTAAATATTCGTGTTTATCCTACACATTATAATTTGTGTGATGTGTTATTAACTCATCTGAACGGATTATTTTGCTATTATGTAAACAAAATTTTACAATCCGAACATATATTTTAAGTCCTCGTATTACTCTCTACTACTACCATTATAACATATTGTGTTGAAAATTACAACTGAACATGATATAATATGAATATATTTATTATTATATGGATAGAGGATTTAAAAGATGATGAAATCGAATAAAGCATTTACGTTGACTGAACTTTTGGTTGCTTTGGGTGTAATTGCAATTTTGTGTGCAATTTTACTACCTGTAATATTTAATATGATGCCAAACCAAAATACAATTATGGCTAAACGTGCATATTACAGCGTGCAATCTGTTGTCAGTGATTTGATTAATGACGAATCTTGCTATCCTGATAAAACATCAGCAATCACCAATCCGCGTATTGGGTTTGATGACCCAGCAGGTACTGTAAACTGTCACCTGTGGAATGAAACTCATACTGAGACTGCCAATGCTGCAACAAAATTCAAAACATTGTTTGAAGATAAACTTGGTGTTTTACCTGCTAGTGGGACAGCGACTGACACATTTAGTACCACAGATGGTATGGATTGGGCTTTTTCAGCTGCTAATTTTACATCATCAGGAAAAGGTGGTTCTATTATGTTGACTGTTGATGTTAATGGTAAAAATGACCCTAACTGCGGATTTGCAACTGAACTGGGTTCAGGAAATGAATGTGCAGATAAAACAAACGGTTTTGACAGATTTCAAATGCAAATTTATGGTAACGGTCAAATTGATATCGTGAATGATACTAACGACTGGGCAAAAAATGCTGTCAAAGTTAATAGGAATATTACAAGTGAAAAGAACTCAAATGATGAGGACTAAAGTTTAAAGTAGTCGGATAATCGCGCTTGAGATTATCTTGAGTGAGGAAAGTCCGTGCATCCAAGAACAGGCCGCCGGAGAAACTCCGGGCGATGTGAGTCGGCGGATAGTGCCACAGAAATGTAGACTGCCAATGGATTATTTATAATCACAGGCGATGGTGCAACGGTGAGTTAAGAGCTTCACCAGTGATATCGGAAGGTATCAGCTAGGTAAACCCCGGTCGGATGCAAGATTGACACGAAGGATAAGGTTGTTCGCCATCTTCGGAAAAATCGCTAGAGATTAGGAGCAATCCTAATACCAGACAGATGATTATCTATAAACAGAACACGGCTTACGGACTACTTTATTTTATAAGTGGCGCGGTGGAATTTCCCACCGCGCCACTTAATTTTGCTATCCCCTTTTCTACCTATGGACATACAGATTAGATAATTATATAATTAACCACAAATGGCAATTCTTGAAGTTAAAAATTTGAATTTAGGTTTTCAATGTGAAGATACCTTTAGGCAGGCACTCTTTGATGTTTCTTTTTCTCTTGAAAAAGGTAAAATGCTTTCAATTGTTGGTGAATCCGGTTGTGGCAAAACAATGAGCGCAATGAGTATTTTAAAACTTATTCCAAAAAGTGCAAAAATTACAAGCGGTGAAATTTATTTTAACGGTGAGAGTCTTATAGAAAAAACACAAAGCCAAATGCAACATATCAGAGGGTCAAAAATTGCACTGATTCCTCAAGATCCAATGACTTCCTTAAATCCGTTATATACAGTTGGAGACCAGTTATTAGAGATTATAAAGATTCACCAAAATTTGCATGGAGTGGAGGCGGAGAAAAAAGCGATTGAAGCATTTGAATCTGTCCAAATTCCTGATGCAAAATCAAGGTTGAAAAATTATCCGCATGAATTTTCAGGTGGCATGAAGCAACGTGCGATTATTGCAATGGCCCTTGCTTGTAATGCTGAAATACTAATTGCTGATGAGCCCACGACAGCACTTGATGTAACGATTCAGGCGCAAATTATGAATCTTTTAAATGATATAAAAATACAAAATAATACATCTATATTGTTAATCACTCATGATTTGGCGCTTGTAAGTGAAAATGCTGATGAAATTGCGGTTATGTATTCAGGGCGGATAGTTGAGCACGCTCCAAACAGAGAATTTTTCTCAAATCCAAGACATCCTTATACAAAGGCTTTGTTGAAATCTCTGCCGTCAAATAGAGGTGAAAAATTGGAGACGATAAAAGGGCAACCTCCAACATTGTCTCAACAGATTAATGGTTGTAAGTTTCATCCAAGATGTGAATGTTGTACGGATATCTGTACGCGAGAAGTTCCACAGTTAAAGGATATTGGACTATCTCATGCTTGTGCATGTTTTGTGGTGGGAAATTAAAAAAATAGTATCAGGTTCAGGGCAACTTAATAAATGTTGATAGATTAAATAACAAGCTGGGATTTACATATGCAAATCCCAGCTTGTAAAAAATATTAATCTTAGCCCTTATTCTTTTACTACATCTTTAATTTCAGGACTTTCTTTTACATAGTTTGTCAATTGTTTTACAGCAGGTTTATAAGCGTTGATTGTAGCAGAACCGCCCAAACAGCCACCTGTACAAGCCATAACTTCAATTAAATTGCCCAAATCGCATTTACCGTTTTTGGCAAATTTTTTCAAATCTCTGATTGATTGTTTATTTAAACCGTCAACTACATAAGGTGTAGCTTTTTTATCGTCATCAAGCAATGCATTAACTGCACCTGCAACACCACCTGTAACGGCAAAGTTTCTAGCCTCTGCTGATGATTCTTTTCTATATTCAGATTCGTCACAAGTATCAACTTTTATATCAAGTGCTGTGAACCATGCACCTAATTCTTCAAAGTTCAAAACGTAATCAATTTGTGGATTTTGAAGAGCCTCACGTCTTTTTGCAACACAAGGGCTAAAGAACACTGTAACAGCATCAGGTGTTTCTTTTTTTACCAATTCTGCTGTGTAGTATGCAGGTGTTTTTGTTTCTGAGCGGAAAGGTTTTAATTCTGGAACATGTTTTTCAACGAGTTCGTTGTATCCTGCGCAGCAAGATGTTGTCATAAAACCGTCTCCTCTTTCCATTCTTTCAACAAATTCGGCAGCCTCGTTTTTAGTTGTGATATCAGCGCCCTCTGCGACTTCTACAACATCACTGAAACCTAGTGACAAGATGGCTTGTTTCAATTGTTTTGGTGAACAAGGCAATTGACCCATAATAGCAGGGGCAATCATTGCAACAACTTTTTTACCAGCTTTCATTGTTTGCAGAATGTCAATAACTTGGCTTTTTTCGTGTACTGCGCCAAATGGACATGCGCTTACACATTTTCCGCAAGAAATACATTTGTCAAAATCGATTCTTGCATGACCTTCTTCGTCTTTAGCGATAGCACCTACCGGACAAGCGTTTTCACAAGGAACGATAATTTTTGTAATTGCTTGGTAAGGGCAAACTTGAGCGCACATTCCGCAGTTTTTACATTTCTCTGGGTCAATGTGAGATTTGCCGTCATGAACAGAAATTGCACCAAAACGACAAGTTGATTCACAAGGTCTAGCAACACAACCTTGACAAAGGTCTGTTACATAGATTCTTGAAGGTACGCAACCCTTACAAGCGGTTGTAAGAACTGTTAGTGGGTGTTCTTCCGGTTCTTTTCTGCTTTCTGCGTGTTTGGCGTAAGTTGATAATAATACGCTGTCATCAGCCTCTTCAATCGATAAACCTAATCCTGCAATTGCGCGGTCTCTCAAGATAGCTCTTTCTTTATGAATACAGCATCTATATGGAACTTCACTACCTTTTGGTCTCATATCGTAAGGAATTAATCTTGTGTTTTCTTCAAAATTACCGCTTAGATATGCTTTAATTAATCTTACGAGAATTTCTCTTTTTAATTGAGATGTTTGTCTTGGTGAATTTACAGCCATTTCTTTTCCTTTTCTATTTTTTACTTAGCTAATTTTTCATCTATTGCCGAAATGATTTTTTCGACTGTCGCATCTTTGATAACATCGTTATCAACTTTGGCATAAGGTGCTTTTGATATTTTCCAATCCGCAGCACAATAACCCATGCAAGGAGTTCCTGCAAGCTCTACACTGTCGCCATATCTTTCTGGAATTAATCGGCTAAGCTCTTGAAGGTTCTCTGCTCCCATTACAAAACAGGTTTCTCCAAGACATATTTTTACGCTGATTTTTTCCATTTCACCTTCCGTTGCCAAGTTTGTTATTATACATTGTACACTAAATTTTGGATATAACTACCCAGTAAAATTTTATCAGCTATAAGGCTCTATTGTCAATATTAATTTATTGATTTAGGGCTGAGTGTTGTTGTTTTGCTAACATAAGTAAACATATTTGTTAAGATACCTGTTTTTGTGCTATACTGTAACATATACCAGTAGATTAGGGAGAAGTATATGGCTGATAACGCACAAGATATTATTAATGATAAAGGTATGGAAGCGATAAAAGAAGTTGAGAAAGCTCAGGTTCAAGAGCAAGTTGAACAACAGTATGAAGAAATTGAAACTCATACTTCAAAGCAATATGATGCTAGTAACATCAGGGTTTTGGAAGGTTTGGAAGCTGTTCGCGTAAGACCGGGGATGTATATCGGTTCAACTTCACAAAGAGGTTTGCACCATTGTATTTATGAAATCGTTGATAACTCTATTGACGAAGCATTAGCAGGTTTTTGTACAGATATTCATGTAACTATCCACAAAGACAACAGTATTACTGTTGAAGATAATGGTCGTGGTATTCCTGTCGATATCAAATCTGATAGCGGAAAGTCTGCTTTGGAAATCGTTCATACGGTACTTCACGCAGGTGGTAAATTTGGTGATGGTGGTTATAAAGTATCAGGCGGTCTTCACGGTGTAGGTGCATCTGTTGTAAACGCGTTATCAGAAAAATATATTGTAGAAGTTTCTCGTGATGGGTATGTTTGGCGTCAAGAATATATGAGAGGTGAACCTCTTGCGCCTGTTGAAAAAGGTGAGGCAACAACTAAAACAGGTACAAAAACTACTTGGTGGCCAGATCCTGAAATCTTTACCGAAACTACAGAAATTGACTGTGATGTAATTGGTAACAGATTGAGAGAGATGGCATTTTTGAATAAAGGTTTGAAAATTATCTTCTCTCGTCACGATTCAGAAGAAGTTGAAACATTCCACTATGAGGGTGGTATCGGCAGTTATGTAGAATTTTTGAACAAAAATAAAACTGTTCTTCATGAAAAACCTATTTATATTGACAAAGTTGTTGGGGACTTGCAAGTTGAAGTTGCAATGCAATACACTGATTCTTATCAAGAAAGTGTTTTGTCTTTTGCAAACAATATCAACACACATTCAGGCGGTACTCACTTGACAGGTTTCAGAAACTCAATCACTCGTGTATTGAATGATTATGCAAGAAAAAATAATATTTTGAAAGATTCAGAATCTAATTTGTCAGGAGAAGATGTTAGAGAAGGTTTGACAGCGATTGTTTCAGTTAAAATCCCAAATCCTGAATTTGAAGGTCAAACAAAAGAAAAACTTGGTTCTCAAGAGGCAATGGGTGCTGTTCAAGATGCTGTTCGTGACAAGTTACAAGAATGGCTTGAATTCAACCCAAAAATTGCAAAATCAATTTTGGAAAAAACTCTTCAAGCTCAACGCGCAAGAGAGGCTGCAAGAAGGGCAAGAGAACTTACAAGAAGAAAATCTGTTCTTGAAAATTCTACCCTTCCTGGTAAATTGGCAGATTGTTCTAACCGCGAGCCTGAAAAATGCGAAATCTTCTTAGTCGAAGGGGATTCAGCTGGTGGTTCTGCAAAACAAGGTAGAAACAGAATGTTCCAAGCGATTTTACCATTGAGAGGTAAAATTCTTAACGTTGAAAAGGCAAGACTTGATAGAATTTATGCCAATAACGAAATTCAATCAATGGTTCAAGCTTTCGGTATCAAAATCAGCAGAAACGAAGAAGAAGTTGAGATTGATAAATTGAGATATCACAAAATTATCATCATGACCGATGCCGATGTCGACGGTGCTCACATTAGAACTTTGATGTTGACATTCTTCTTTAGATACGCAAAATCGCTTATTGAAAACGGTTATGTATATATTGCTCAACCTCCATTGTTCAAGGTTACTCAAGGTAAAACCGCAGAGTATTTGTTTAATGAACATGTTTTGGACAAAATGTTGAAAGAACGTGGTATCAAGAACTTGAGTTTGTCAGATAAAGAAAAGAAAAACGTAAAAACAGGTGATGAGTTATTAGAACTTATCAAAAACATGTCAGAATTTTATCGTTCTTACAACAATCCAATTTTGAACTTGTATCCTGCAGTATTTTTGAGAGGTTTAATCCGTTCAGATATCAAATTGGAAGACTTTGACAGTCAATCAAGAATGAATGAGGTTTGCGATTACTTGAATCACTATTTGGTAGATCACGCACAAAATTACAATATTCAAGAGGCTGAGAATTATAAGGTTGAAATAAAATACAATCCCGAAAATTCAAAATATTCATTTATGTTGCACTTAAATGATGAAGAACACGTAATTTTGAACCAAAATATTATCAAGAGTTCAGAATTCAAGAAATTGAAAGCAGCTTACCCTGTAATTCGTGATTTCTTGATTGAAGAGTCAGATGGTTTAATTTTAGAAACAGATACAGAAAAGTATGAAATTGATTCATTTGAAAAATTACAAAAACTTATTGATGATAGAGGTCAAAAAGGTTTGCAAATTCAACGTTTCAAAGGTTTGGGTGAAATGATGCCACAACAACTTTGGGAAACAACAATGGATCCTGCAACAAGAACATTGTTAAAAGTAAATCTTGAAGATGCAATGCTTTGTGACCAGTTGTTTGACGTATTGATGGGTGATAAAGTTGAACCAAGACGTGACTTTATTCAAACACATGCGGTTTATGCAACAAATATTGATACATAGAGTTTTGAAGATAGATTGTTTAACACATCGGTCGGCATAAAATGCCGACCGATGTGTAATTTGTAATGACTTTTTAATATTGTCATGCTGAACTGGTTTTCAGCATCTCAAATTTAGCATATTAGCCTTATGTGAAATTTGTAAAATTAGAGACCCTGAAATAAATTCAGGGTGACAATAACTTTTTTGATTGATTAAAAATGTTGAAATAAGACGTGATACAAAGTAGGGTGGGCTCACTAGCCCACCTATTAAACACACAGGTCTCTGTCATTCTGAAAGGATTAAAAATCTTGTGGGCGCGTTTGGCTTAGATTTTATCCTATTCAGAATCTCTAACTAAATCAAAAACTATGTCATTCTGTGTTTTGGAATGACAATATTACAAAGTCCGCCATCTTGCCATGCTGACCTCTTGCCCTCCGTTATTACCATGGATAATCTTTTTCAATTTTCCAGCCGGCGCGGCGGATTTTTTCTGCACAATAATATCCAAATCCTTTCTTTGAACATGAATTATTAACTTCTTCAGCTGTAGATTTGTAGCCGTATGGCTGTATCCCTCCACCCTCTTCTTCAACTCGAGTCAATATAAACAAGTCGCGCCCATAGACATTTGGCCCTTCGCCACCATTTATATCGACATATACTTGTGAATTTTTAACATATGTTCCGGGTTTACTGCCACCTTGGGATGTAAATATTATGTATAAAAACCCATCTGAGGTATAAAAAGTTGTCCTTTCATTATTTGCAACAACCGCGGTATTTGAAACCGCATGATTTGCTCCAAGCCAAGGATTGATTCTTTTATACCCACATTGTTGATAAGTTTTGCAGATAATTGCAGTTTTTATATAAGGTGCCCAATATTTGTTAAAATACGCATCACTACCCATTGCAAAAGATTCTGTTGCCGAAGGCTCTCCAACATCATCATAGGACATTTTATATGCCTGATTTAGTATAGATATCGCTTTTTGGAGTTTAGTTACTGTCACATGTTTTTGATAATTTGTAATCAAATTTGGAATTGTCAGCGCCGCGACAATTCCAATGATGCCAAGAGTGATTAAAACTTCAGCAAGTGTGAACCCCAGTCTCACCTTTCTTGATTTATTTGTCATATTAAATTCCTTAAATTATGCTTAACTGTCATTATTATATGTTTGCTAGGCATAAAAGTCAATAAAAATTATGCTTACTAATCTATTATTTGTTCAGCGGATTGTTAGTATTATATTTTTGAGGTTTTTATGGATAATTTGAAAATAAAATTAGGACAGAGAATAAAATTTTTGCGTAAGTCTTGTAATATTACACAGGAGAAGTTAGCAGAAATGATTAATATGGATATTACAAGTTTGAGCAAAATAGAAACCGGAAGGAATTATCCGCAACCTGAAACTATAGAAAAGATTTCAAAAGCTTTGAATATAGACATTTCGCAGTTGTTTTCATTTAAGACTCTGAGTTCCAAAGAAGAGTATATCAAAGCGATAAATAAGAATATTCAATTTATTTCAGAAGATGAAGAGAAGTTGAATATTTTGTACAAAGTATCAGAATCGTTGCTTTAGATTGTAGTAGAAAATTATATAGCTAAAAAGAGGCCGCATTCGCGACCTCTCCTTAGATACATTTTAGATAGATTTAATGACTATTCTTCATCTTCAGATTCATCATCGTCATCATCATCATCTTCTTCTGCTTTAGATGCTTTAGCTTCTTTTTGTTTTGCAATTAAGTCTTGAAGTTTTTCTTTGATTTCTTCACCTTTTTTTTGAAGGTCAGAAACAGCATCATCAGCTTTTACTTGGATTTGTTTTGCAGTTTCGTCTGCTCTTCTTGCCATATCAGAAGCTGTATCAGCTAAAATTTTTCTTGTTTCTTCGCCTGATTTAGGAGCAAGTAAAATCCCTGCAATGGCACCAATTGCGCCACCAACAATAAAACCTGCTAAAAATCTTGATGTTGACATATTTATTCTCCTTTTAGTTAGTCTCACATAAGTATAAACTTAATTAGTTGTATTTACATTGCCTGAAAGTTCTATTTCTTTTTAATCAATGAATACACAGTCATAAAACCTTTGAAAAATCCGCCCAAAAGACTTTCAGAAAAAGCTTTAGTTTTAATTATTGCGTTTTCAAGGCTTGATTTCATGTTTCCAACACCTTCATCTGTGCTTTGGATAATAGAATTAATTGAACGCATAGTTTCGTTTAATTCTTTCAATGTCGGTTTTAATTCGTTGTTTAATATTAGTGAAGTTTCATTAGCATTTTTTGTTAATGTAGACAAATCCATCAATAATTTAACAAGGAAGTATCCGACAGTACCAACTACAATTGCAGTTACTACAGCTAAAAATGTTAAACCGTTGTTTAATACTATTTGTGATAATTCAATACTCATTTAAAAATCCTTTTAGTTGTAATTTAGTAATCAAATTCGTTTTCGTTTTGTCCGTTTTCAGAATCTTCTAATTCTTTTGCTTTTTGCATTTTTTTAGATTTTACTGAATTGTTTAATTTGCGGAATTGTCTTTCTAACTTATATTTCATAAGGTCAATAGATTCCATTGCTTGTTTTTTTGCATCCGCAATTTGTGGAGCATGTTTGTCATATAGGTCGCAAACAGTGTCTTTTAGTTCCTTTCTTGATTCTTCACCAGGTTTTGGGGCAAACAGAACACCTGCAACGATACCGCCGACAACACCTGCAATAACACCCATTGAAAACATAAATGCTTTGTTCTTACTCATAGTTGTAAACCTCGTCTTTCAAATTTCTTCGTAATTGTATCATGTTTTTTCATGAATTTCAATATTAATCTTGGGAATGTACGTGGGAGCAGGGCTACGGAAGGCAGGAAGGCAAGAGGGCAAGGCTGAATAAAAGAACTGTCATTCCGAACTTGTTTCGGAATCTCTAATTAAACGCTATTATCTTAGGTAAAACTTGTTATACTTGAGACCCTGAAACAAGTTCAGGGTGACATAGACCTTTTTGATGTTTTATAGGTCGGCTTTACCAAACCGACAATAAAAACATAATTTCCACTGCAAAAATTTCCACAATTTAACCTATTGCACTTTGGGACAATGTGTAGTTTAATTTAAGAAGTCAGGCTAATTAGGAATAGTAGTTATGTTAGAAATCACAAAAACCTTGGACAACGGTTCACTGCAAAAATTAAACTTAAATGAGGCTGTTTCAGGCTCGTGGTTTAACCTTATTAATCCGACTCGAGAAGAAATTCAGCAAGTTTCTTTGGTACTTGGTTTAGATGAAAGCTTTTTGAATAACTCGTTAGACGCGGATGAGTTGTCTCGTATGGATTTTGAAGACGGAAATCTTTTGGTCATTACAAATGTTCCAGTGATGGACGATGAAGGTAATTTTGATACTTTGCCGCTAGGTTTGATTTTTACTCCGGAAAGTATAATTACTGTATGCTCTCATGAAAATAAAATTATTAATTCTTTCAATGCTGATACGGCGAAGTTCTTTGATACTCGACATAAAGCAAATTTCATGTTAAACATCTTGTTCCGTGCTGCAAAATTTTATTTGAGATATTTGAATATAATCAATAAGCAAACAGAGAGCATTGAAGATTCTCTTAGGAAAACCACAAATAACAAGGCTTTGTTCCAACTGATGGAAATTCAGAAATCTTTAGTATACTTTACAACTGCTTTAAAAGATAATCAGCTGGTACTTCAAAAACTTTTGAGAATGGTTAATGCACCATCATTGCAAAGCATTTTGAAATTTACGGAAGATGACATTGATATGTTGGAGGACGTAATTATTGAAAATAAACAGGCTGCAGAGATGGTTGAAATGCACAGGACAATTCTTGAAAGCATGATGGATTGCATGGCATCAATTATTAACAACAACTTGAACCTTGTGATGAAATTTTTGGCAGCAATCACAATTATCATGTCTATCCCTACAATGATTGGTAGTTTCTGGGGCATGAACGTACCTATGCCGTTTGGTCACAATCATTTCGGTTTCTTGATAGTAATTACAATTTCTGTAGTTGCAACTTGTATTGTCGCAGTATTTTTTAACCGAAAAGGTATGATGTAGATTTATGCTTGCAACTGTTGCAGCTCTTGGTGTCAGGATATTTTCTAATCCAATAGCTAATTTAGTGCAAAAAATATTGTCAGAAAAACATTCTGCAGTTTTGATTAACTTGTATTCATACGCACTTTTGAGTTTGTTTTGTCTTGCACCTGCAATTTCAAATAATTGGTCAGAGTATGGTATTTCTTATTGGATGTACGCATCTCTTGCTGGAGTTTTGTGTACTTTAGGATCGGTTTGCTTAATCAAAGCGCTTCAATGTGGCGAGATGTCTGTGTTAGGACCAGTTAATTCTTACAAATGTGTTGTAGGGCTGATATTAGGAGGTATGATACTTGGTGAAATCCCAAGTATATTAGCGCTTGTAGGGGTAGTGCTAATTATATTTGGAAGTTGGTATGTTTTTGATACTGTCGATGGTGGCTTTAAACCCTCACTATTATTGAGAAAAGACATAATGTTAAGATTTTGCGCATTATTCTTCTCCGGATGTGAAGCTGTGGTGTTAAAAAAGATAATTTTGATGTCCTCAATAATGGAGTCATTTATCCTTTGGTGCTTTATGGGGCTTGTGTTTTCGTTAGTTTTATTGTGCTGTTTCAGACGCAAATTTGAATTGCTAAAACTTAAAGAATTTTCTTTAACAGCGATAATTGCATTGATGCTTGGTTTAATGCAATATTCAACAAATTTTGTATTTGAGAGAATGAATGTTGGTTTAGCGCTTGCTCTCTTTCAGTTGTCTACAATTGTTTCTGTAGTTTTTGGGTATAAAGTTTTCCACGAGAACGATTTTTGGAAAAAGATTTTAGGCTCAGTTATTATGATTGTTGGTAGTTGCTTGATTTTGTTGAAATAAATTATTTGTAAATATTGACATCTGTAGTATAACCTGCTACAATCTTAGTAGGAGTGTGTAGTATATGATAAATACGATGGCGAAACAGGATTTAATTGCGCGAAACTACAATCATATTTATGCGCATGAAATGGCACACAAAGCTGCTGGAGGACAATTTGCAGGAGCGATTTCTATTGAGAGAAATGCTGAAGGTATTCCTGTTTCAGGTCATGTTCCAATTAGGATGCCTGTGTTGAATAAATCTAATCCTCAACAGACGATTGACCATGCTAATACTGTAATCAAGGCTGCAATGGCGCCGTCTGATCCATCAGGACAGGATTACAAAGTCGCAAACCAAGCCTCTCAAATAAAAATGCAAGCAATGGCATTAAAAGCGAAACACCAAGGTAACAGGCTTGATATTCAAGGATAGTTTAGTTCTTTTTTAAATAATCTTCAAAAGTTTTTACATTTACCGTATAACCACAACCATCATGGAGTTTTGCAGGGTATGAAATCCTTTTAACTGGGTATTTTCGGCACATGCGCGGACGGTGTTTGTAATCAGAGCATAACCCTTCAGGGGTAACCAACTTGCAGGCGAAAATCAAGTTTCCTTCGGAGTCCTTCCCTTTTATGTAAAATCTTTTGTAGGTTGGAAAAAGAGTTTGCATAATTTTAAATTCTTTTTCTGTGTATGTGTCGACACTGTACATATAGTTACAGCATTTGCCACATTTTTTGCACTCTCCTGTTATTTCGTATGATAATTTTTCAGGTACGAAATTTGAAAGAAATTCGTAAATTATTGATTTAATAAAGTCTAATATTTTATTTGCCATTACAAAGTAATATAAATTTGTCTGTTACAAGTTATATTATAGGATAATTTTGTGTATAATAAAAGTTATGAAGAGTTTTAATAACATTCGAGTATATGCGTGGGTAGAATTTGGAATTTGGTTAATTGTAGTTGCTGCTATCGTTTTGGGGTTTAGGTATCATCATTATCAAGAGCAAAAACAATTTAAAAATTATCAAATTTTTATGGAAGATGTCGATGGCTTGATTGTTGGTTCTCCTGTAAAATTTTTGGGTGTTCAAATCGGATATGTAAAAAAAATCCAAATTATTTCTAATGACGTATATATAAAATTTGCTATAACTCAAAAAGATTTGGCTTTGCCGGTTGGTTCTATTGCGACAGTTGAGGCTTCAGGTTTGGGCGGTTCAAAGTCTTTAGAAATTTATCCGCCTGACAAAACCAATCCGACTGATAAAATTATTGTATCAAAAGCTCCTACAAGGTTAAGTAAAGTTATGGGGCTGTTTGATAGTATCTTTAAAGAATTAGATTCGATTATCACAACTATGAATAATTCGGCTAGTCAGTTTGAATTTACGTCAAGTGGAAAAGTTCCGAAAAATGTTGTCACTCCTGCTGATGCAAATAGTGATTTAGAAAATTTTAATCGTTCTTTAGACAAGATGCTTGAAGTGGAACAAAATATGACAAAGAATTTTAAAAAGAAATAATAAAAAGAAGGTGGGTTTGTATGTATATGGATAATGTTAGAGTAATAAATAATCCTGTTGTATTGTTGAACTTATGCACAATGAGGGATAAAAATACTGATAGTCAAGGTGTAAGGATTGCAACAAGAAAAATTACAAGATGCCTTTTGTATGAGGCTGCAAAAAATTTACCGCTTGTTGAAAGGGATGTAACAACGCCACTTACGACATTTAGAGCAAAAACTGTTGACCCTGATATAAATTTAATAATTTCACCGATTTTGCGTGCCGGTTTGATTTTTACTGATGAAGCGATTGATATTTTGCCACAAGCAACTATTCGCCATATTGGCATGTATCGAGATGAAAAAACTTTAAAACCTGTTTGGTATTACAACAAAGTTCCTATGGAAGCTGACAATCCTGAAAAATTCTATATCTATATTACAGATCCAATGCTTGCCACAGGTAATTCTCTTCTGGCAGCGATTGAATTGTATGCCAATAAAGGTATTCCGATAAAAAATATTAAATGTATTTGTATAATTGCTGCACCTGAAGGGCTAAAAAATATTTATGAAAAATATCCTGACATTGAAATCATTACAGCAGCGGTGGATGACCATTTGAATGAAAAGGGCTACATTGTCCCAGGTATGGGTGATGCCGGTGATAGAATTTTCAATACATAGATAGTTTTGTAAAAATTGTTTACATAAATAACGGTATTTTTAAAGTTTATTTTAAAAGTGCCGTTATTCTTTCATGTGTGTAACTTTGTTATTGGAGAAATTTAATGACACAGAGTGTAAATGGCGTAAATAACGCTGGTAGTAATAAACAAGTAAAAGTATCAAGACAATCTGAGTTGACCGTTAGAACAGGAGAGAGTTTGTCGGTTTTGGCTCATAAATTTGGAATGAGTCAAAAAGAGTTTATGGAATGGACAGGTTTGAAAAGTGCAAATTTAAAAGCCGGACAAAAAATTAAACTTCCAACGGCAACAGTTCCGAGTGGTCGTGGAATTATGGCTGTTGCTAGGGATTCTGGAATGACTTTTGCAGATTTTTGTAAGTTGAATAATATTCCAAAAACTTACACTCCATCAAAAGGTGAGATATTTTACGTAAAACGCGGTAGTGTTCAAAAAACATCTGCCACTCAGCCTAAAACACCGTCAAGGGCGGTGACAGCAAAAACTGTACATACAAAAAATGCTCAGCAGACAAAGTCAAAAGCTACTCCGACAAAGACTGCTTCACGTGCAGCAAAGCCAAGTCCTGCAGGTGTAAACAAGATGAAATACGGTTCTTCTTATACCCCTGATGAACTCGGTAAACGAATTTACCAAAAATCAGAAGATTATTATGGTGCTGTCGGCAAGCCAGATTTCGATGCTTTGCTAAATGAAATTAATCCTAAAAATGTTGAATCCGTTCTGAAATCTTATAAAAATAATCCGAAAAACACGTCAAAGGAAAGTTTAATAAATACTTTAACAAGTGAAATCAGCAGTGATAAAAATAAACGAAAAGCTGCTGTTATGAAGGTTTATGACACTTTAGCAAGAGCAAAAGGAACACCTGCAAGTGTCAGAGCAAATTTTGCAAAAGAATTGGATAGTCAATTCAAGTCAATTGGTATGGTAAGTACCTCAAAGCTTGATGAAACAATGAACAGAATGATGGCTACTCCTAGTGAACTTGCAACTAAAATGAAATCAGATATTGATACCAAATCCGGCGCTATCGGACAATCTTCATTCCAAGAATTATTATCATTAGTTAATTCAAAGAATGCATCAGCCGTAATAAAATCGTATGATAAAATTAGTAAAGGCAGTTCGTTAATTAAAGATATTACTCATGAAATCGGTAATAACAAAGATGTTCGTAAAAAAGCGGTGATGCATATTTATGATTCTTTGGCAAAGCAGAAAAATACTCCACCATCTCACAGAGCAGCTTTTGTTCAAGAATTAAACAATCAATTTAATTCTTGGGGAATGGTTGATACCAAGAAAATGGATTCAATGATTGCAGGCATGCTAAGAAGCGAATCTGTTGACGGTGCACAAAAAGCTTCTGCTCCAAAGAAGGCGGTTACACCAAAAGGAGTGAAAATTGCTCCTAATGAGAGATATGTACCAAAAGGGTTTGAAGTTGCAGTTGGTGGAAAGCGCAGTGTCGCAAGTACAGGAGCACTACCTTCTATTCCCATAAATGACAAGGGCGAAGTTATTGCGGAAGTAATAAAATTTAAGCCAAGTAATCCGAATGGACCACTAAAAGGCAAAACAATTATGGTCAATGCCGGTCACGGTTGGGGTGAAAATAAAAACTTCAAACCTGGAACTAGAGCAACTGATTCTAACGGTAAAACTATCCCAGAGTGGTATAAAAATAGAAATTTTGCCGACCAATTGATAAAACAATTGTCAAGTCAAGGGGCGACTGTTGTTTATACGGCAGGGGATGCTAAACCTGTTTGTAATGCAAAACGAAAATATAAAGCAGACATGTTAATAAGTTTACACTGTAATGCATCAAGTAACAAAGATGTACGTGGATTAGACGTATATTATGCTGTAGGTTCAAACATTGGCAAAAAATTTGCTAATATAGCTGAAAAACATTTAGATACATTGGTTTCATTCGGTAAACAGGGTGGCGAAAACGACCATTGTCGGACTAGAGCAGATAATGAAGGACAACATACTTCTATTGGTATTTTGCAGGTAAATAAAGAAAAAACACCTTCGATACTTATTGAAATGGGTTATCAATCAAATGAAACAGATTTGAGAAACATAGATTCTGCGAATTTTCGTCAAAATTCAATGAGACAGGTTACTAATGCAGTTAAAGAATATTTTAATGTGAAATAAAGGACTAAATAAAATGGATTGGCTTACAAAAATATGGAACTCAATAAAAACGACTTTTACAGGAGGTGAATCTACTCCTGTAAAACAAAAAACGTCAGTAAAACAGCCGATTTTTCATGGAACAAAGAGAACTACGCATCATAACGAAATTACTATGATGAGTGAAATTTCCGATGAACAAATTCGAACAAATAGTATTCGCTCAAAATATATTACAACTGTTAAAAATCCTCCTTACAAAATGAAACAAGGTGATTCTATAGATAAAATTGCGCAAAAGTTTGGGGTGGAAACTCTAAGTATTCTTGCATATAACGGCTTGGACGAGAAATCTGCAAAAACGTTAAAAGCAGGTCAGGTTTTGAGAATTCCACCTTCTCGAAAAATAAAAAATGTGAAAAACCTAAATGATATTGCAAAATCAATGGGTGTAAGTCTTGATTTTGTTAAACGACTTAAAAAACTTGAAGATAAAGGTTTGCCGGAAAATAAATTCCATAATACGCCATATACTGATAATGCTGGTGTGCCAACTATAGGAATTGGGCATGCTCTAAAAAAAGGTGATCCTAAACAGCTTTCTAATGCTCAAGTTTGCGAATTATGTGCCAAAGATTTGTTAAAAGTTGAAGAAAATCTAAGCGCAAAACTAGGGCAAAAAAATTATGCCAAAATGCCACAGAGTATGAAAGAAGCATTGCTGGATATGGCATTTAACAAAGGTGTTGATGTGCTAGACAAGACCTCAGGCATGGTGTATTGCCTAAAGACAGGCAAATATGAGGCTGCAATAAATAAAATGACGTATAACAAATCTTTTGCAACAGGAAAAGAAATGAGTGGTTTGTCCAAACGTCGTTTGTTTGATATTTCCGTTGCCACAAGGATGTATAAAGGTAAAATTCCGCAAAGTAATATAAATACTGCCCAACAGGTATATAATCGAGGAATAGAGCTTTTGCGTCAAGAATGTAAAACAAAAGGGCTTAATTTTGGAAATATGCTTGCTGGGTATAACAAAGATGTCCAAAGCTATTTTGGCAATAGGCTAAAATTAATCACGAAGTGATTGTTCTTGTTGAAATTTTTGACTTAGGCATTAAACCAATTGTGGGGACACTTCGTTTCTCCCACACTACTCGATGACACTTTGGGTTATGTTGATTACTTTGTCGGCTTGGTAAAGCCGACAAATCATACATCTTCTACAGGGGGTGAGGGAACATGTGTCACTCCGAACTTTACAAATATATTACGAAATATTGAAATAGATGAAAAGTTAAATTTTTTGTATATAATATATAGTAAAATGTAGGAGGAATAATGGAAAATATAGTATCAAGTTACGGAAGTGACCAGAGAAATAATATAAATCCGACCAAAATCAAAGTTATTGGTGTTGGTGGTGGCGGTGGAAACGCTGTTAACAGAATGGTAAAAGCTAAACTTGCCGGTGTTGAATTTTGGCTTATGAATACAGATTTGCAAGTTTTAACTTATAGCAATGTTGAAAATAAATTGCAATTAGGTACATCTACTACAAAAGGTCTTGGCTCAGGTGGCGATCCTTCAACAGGTGAGAAAGCTGCTATTGAAGTAAAAGACGATATTACAAAAGCACTAGATGGTGCTGATATGGTATTTATAACTGCCGGCATGGGTGGTGGTACAGGTACAGGTGCAGCTCCTGTTGTTGCTCAAATTGCAAAAGATTTGGGAATATTGACAATTGCATTTGTTACAAAACCTTTCTGCTGGGAAGGTAAAAAGAGAATGGCTCAAGCTGAAGCAGGTATTGAAAAACTTAGAAAATATGTGGATGCCATTCTTGTTGTTCCAAATGATAAGTTGCTACAAGTTGTAGAACGTCAATTAGGTTTGAGAGAAGCATTCTGTGTTACTGATGAAGTTCTATATAGAGGTATTCAAGGTATTTCAGATATCATCACAATCCCTGGTATGATTAACATTGACTTTGCTGATGTTAGAAAAGTTGTTAAGGATTCAGGTACAGCTTTGATGGGTATCGGTAGAGCACAAGGCGAAGGCAGAGCTATTAAGGCTGCTGAAATGGCTATAAATTCTCAATTGTTGGAATCTTCAATTGATGGTGCATCAGGTATTATCGTAAATATTACCGGTAGCTCAAATATGACATTATACGAAATTAATGATGCTACAAGTATTATCAATAATGTTGTAAGAGATGATGCTGACGTAATCATTGGTACTGCTATTAATGATTCATTCCAAAATGAAATTCAAATTACCGTTATTGCAACAGGTTTTACTGATAAAGGTAACCAAAGTGCAATTAATACTCCACAGATTTCTGCTGCTGAGTATTTTCAAGGTAAAACATCAACTCAATCAAATGTTGGAACAAGTTCATCAAATCTGGCAGGCGGATTTCCTAAGATGCCTTCAATGAATTTGGATGTTCCTGATTTTTTGAGAAAAAATTAAGAAACTAAATTATAATAGAAAAAAGGAAAGTCAAACGACTTTCCTTTTTTCTTATTTAAAGACTCTTGCTTGTTAGTCAAGAAAATCTCCTTCTTCACCGCTTACGTTTTTGGTTGCAATATTCAAATTTTTGTATGTGCCTGAATGCTTTTCTCCGTAATCTTCAAGTTCGTCCATTGCCTCAAGAAATTTTTGACGTTTAGCTTCTAGAGGTGAACCTTCTTGAATGTGTAAGCTTTTAACAAGTTTTGCAATACGTTGGATGTTTTTCAATCTTTGATTCAAGTATTCGAACTCTTCTTTTGAACCATAGAACATTGCAGGTTTTAGTTGTTCCATATAAACTTGGAAATACGCTTGTTTTGAATGTTCTGGGTGACTTTTTATATCTGTTCTGATTTGGTCAAAGGCTCTTTGAACTTTCTTGATACTCTTTCTGTATCGAGTAGTTTTGAATTTTCTGATAATTTCATCTTCTGTTTTGTTCAGAGTTTCTAAGTAATTAGGGTCTTTATCCAAATTGCCGATATTGGCTTGAACTCTTTTGATTATACCGACTTGTCGAGAAAGCGCTTTGAAGATTGCATCAATTCTTCTCATTGCATATTTTTCGTTTTCCATTGTGTTTTTAGAAACCATATTTAGAACACTTTCAGTCAAGCCGAGTTGTTCAATCATCAAGATTGCACCGGTCAAATCATCATCTGTTAATAATGGTGCTAACAGTGCGCTGATACCTTCATCCGAATCCATTCCGACAATTCGTCCGTCGTTCAATATCAATTGGGAATTTTTGAACTTATCTTTTACGATGTTTTGGTTTGCCTCTTTGGCTGTATCCATCAAGATATATTGCATTTCAAGTAAATTTGAGAATAACAACATATTTTGAATATTTGTATCATAAACTATTTTGGTGCTTTCAAGTTGTTCCAATTCTTTTGGTGAATAATTTTTATTTGTGTTGCCATCTTTTGAAATCATAAGCAAATATTCATTAAGCATTTGCTCAGGTTTATCTAATGCTTTGTGTTCTTCATATAATTTTTGAAATTCTGTAAAATATCTGTCTGCATCAGGGTCTTTTTTCATAAGTGCGTGATGCCATTTATTCAAAATTTCATACCCAAAGTGCTGATATTTAGGGTCAATCAAATTCATGATGAATCCACGTTCAGTTGTTTTCATTTTTTCAACTTCTTCTTTTACAGCATCTTTCATCGTACCACCGTTTACTGTTGTTGAATAAAATGCCATTTCATCAGCAATAATTTTAATTTGTCGTTTGTATTCACCGGCACTTTGAGTTCCGTCATAGCTCAATATTTTTTGAGCAGCATCAATTGAATCCTTGATAGATTGGTCATTTCCGTTTATGTTTACAAAATCAAGAATAGCTTTGTTGATATGTTCTAGTTGCGCATTTGTGAGTGTTGCTGAATCATTAATTTTATCAGAATATTTTTTCAATGATTCAATAATTCTCATTGATTCTGCTTGAATTTTATATGCATCAATTGATTCTATACTGTCTGAAGTGCTATCATATATCGTTTGGATAAGTTTACGTTCTTCTTTTTCCGAAATCATATCAACTTTTGGAAATGCAGGGAACATATTGTATTTTCTGAATGCTTCAGCTCTCCATGGATTAAACAGTTTATGTCTGTTTAATAATTTTAAAGAGAAGTAATAATCCATGTAAATATCGTCAAATGACCTCTTGTCACTGTAGATTGCACCACGCATTACACGTTTGAATTTTTTGTAATCATAAGTTGGAGTTGTCTTACTAAGTTCCATGGTTTGACCAAGTCTTGGATAATACAACATATTAATAACGCTATTTTCTGTTCTTTCATCTAGCGCTATATATTGTTTCAAAACATCAAAGCCTGTGACATTTTTGATACCTAGAGCATCATTTGTTATTTTTGAATCAAATTTTTCGTGAAATTCTTTTTTAGTCATTTTACGAAGGTTGTTAAAAATTTGAACAAATTCTTCATCTGTTGTTGGCGCAAAATTATCATCAATCCAATTGGTGATTCTTTGCATAGAGCCGTTTTCAAATGAAGAACTGTTCAAATCGGCTAATGTGAATTCCGTATTGTTTCGTATAATATTACGTGTTTTGTTAGCCAATTCTTTCACTTTTTCATCTTTGTTTTCAAAATTTGGAACAAATTTGTTAAAGTATTTTTCTAATCCTTCTATCATCAAATCAAGTGTTTTGTCGGAATTTCCGTCAAATTCTTCACGGTTAATAGTTTTCAATGCTTTGATTACATTGTTGGCATTGATTTTTATGTTGTTATCTTTTGCAAGTTGGTTTACAAGTTCAGTGATTTCTTTTCTTGATTTTTCTGCACCAAAGATAACTACATCCATATCTTTACCAAATGTGTAGTCAAAGTCTTTCATTGCCTCTTTGTGGATATATTTTTTAAGGTTTTGCAAATCTTTCATTGAAGCTTCTTTATAAAGGATTTTTGAATCAGGAATACCATTATATGAACGCAATAATGCTATTTTTTCAAAAACAAGTTTAACTTTATCAGTATCAGGTAGTTTGTCATAATCAGATTTTGTTTTTATACCCTTATCAAATGGAGGATTTCCTTCTATTCTTGCGTTGAATGTTTGGAAATCGTGATCAAAATTATTGGCAAGAGTTGTTGTCTTTTTGATTGTGCGCATAATCTCATCACTTGTCATTGATTTTGCATAATCTGTTAAATCTTTATAGAACATTGTAGGGCTTAGCAATGCGTTTTGTCTGATTTGACGAACATAAGAGTTTGCGCTTGGAGATTTGCCAGGAGTAATAACATCCGCTGACATTGGGTATTTGAGTTCATGCCCATCTTTGTAGCGTTTTACACCAACTTGTCCAAATACATTGTCGACAATATTTCCGTTTCTAAATTTGTCGTCTGTGATATAACCGAGACGTCCGCCGTATTCATTGCCATAGTCTGTTCTTAACATGCCATTTTCATCAACCCAAGTGTTGTCATGTTCTTTAGGTCCCCAGGTGTTGTCGTGGAAAAAGGCATCCTTTTGAACAGTTTTACCATCTTTTGTTTTAACATTTATTGGTCTTATATCTGCAATATATTGAGCGTGCCAAGCAGGGAATTGGTGAGCAACTGATGTTGCAGAAATTCCTGAGTATGGCATATCTTTGATTTTATTTAGTGCATGTTTCAAATTCCCTTCAATATAGTATGGACGGTCAGTCATGTGTTCAATAATTTTGATTTGTTGTGGGCTGAACAATCCGCTTTCACCTTCCGGAGATACCCATGTTTGACCGCTTTTGACACCAATTTGGCGGTGAATTTCTTCTAATGGCTCTTTCAATTTCATATATTGATTATTGAATGCTCTTGTCACAATAGAGTTCCAGCCGTTTACTCTTTGCTTGATTAAATCAAGAGTTTCTTTTTCTTGAGGAGTGAATGTCGTTAATTCTTTCGGTAAATCTTTTATATTAACACTTTCACCGTTTTGAGATGTTCTAGCTTCATCTATTTGGGTGAACTTTTCTTGAAGCCTTCTTAAATCTTTTGCGGAAATAATTTCTTTGTTGTCTTCAAGTTTTTTGATTATAGATTCTTTTGTATCAACAGTGTTTAAGATTTCGTCTTCTGATATTCTAACCTCAAGTGCTCTTTGCAATGCTGTTGTCATGTGACTAATGTTGTTGAATTGTTCAACAATTTTATTTAAAACAGCAACAGTTTCTTCAGGTGAGGCATTTTCAGAGATTCCGTTCATTTGTTTGAAACCGTTGAGAATAGTTTCATTATTTTCCTTAAACATTTGTTCGTACAGATTATTCAAATGGTCTGCAAAATCTTGAATTTGGGTCTTTTTACCAACTTTGTTGTATATTGCAAGGTATTCTTCATTTGTACAATCTTTGGAATCAAGTTTTCTAGTGTATTTATCCAAAAGTTTGGTAATTTCTTGAGCATTAGGATTTTTGATGTGCATATTAGATGCCAAACCTTCCACAATATTTTTCTTGTTTTGGTTTTCTTTGATTGCATTGCTCAAGTATTTTAATTCACTTGATAAATGTTCTTTTCTATTGCCTTGCAATGTTGCATTGTAAAAGTCATCCAACAAATCAGTCATGATATAATGCAGAGATTGTTGGTTTTCTTCAAGAGCAACGATTAAAGTTTCTGGGTCGTTATTACAATTGAAGTTTATGGCAAGTTGTTGCATAATTCTTGGGTCAAGCTTGTTTTTCTTCAATTTTTTTACAAGTTTTGATATATTTTCATCAATTCTTGTTTCTCTATCAACGATATCAAGATTTCTAAGCATTTCTTCTGCATTTTCAGGTATTTCAAGGTTTAAGATTGTCTGTGTTCTATATGCTGCAGCAACATCATATAAATCTCTTGCTTCACTTACTTTTTTAGACTTGAAGTGGGCTTTTGAGCTTTTCTCAAGTTCTGACATATTTTCAAGCAATACCAAAATTTGCGGTGCATTTTTGTCTAAAGTCTTTGAATCTTTTTCAGGCAATGCTATTGCAATAAATGATTTTATTTTTTCTAATTTAGCGTTATCACTTTCGTTTGGAATATATAAAAAGTCTTTTTTGTAATCGTTACTTTTGGCAATATGGCTAGAATCTTTCATTTCAAGATTGCGCAGTTCTGAGCTGATTTTGTGAATTTTGCCAGGAGAAATTGTTGAACCTGTTACAAGTTCAGCAATTTTCTTTTCTAAAATTTTATTCAATGTACCGATTTGTTCGGCATTTGCTAATGAATTTTTATAGTTGTCATATTTTTTTGTTTTATCTTCTTCCAAGTTCTTTTTATATTTGCTGATTACATTTTTGGCTTTTAACAAACCTTTGTAATAATCTTGTTCATTGCTAAGCGTTTCATTGATATCTGCATTCAAGTGAGAATCGTGGAAAGTATCAAAGAACGATTTGTCAAAGCCTGAATACATTCTAATAGCTTCATTAGTAGAACCTGCTGTATCTGCAATATTCATCCAATAAAGAGCTGATGTATCAATAATTCTGTAACCTTTTGACAATGCGTAATCAAAATCAACAGATGAAGTTTTTCCGATAGGTATTTTTGTTCCACTGCCAAGTTTAGTAATATCATAAACTTCCATATCAGGTTTGTTGTCAAGTTCTGACATAATCATATCGACAAAATTTGGTTTATCTTCGTAAGCTAATGCTTTTCGGCAGATAGAAATTGCAGCACACATACCATGTTGTTTTTGGTTTGTTGCTTTTATGTTCGGAATTTTTGATTCCGGTGTATCTATAACAATATCGTTGACAATTTCAGCTAATGCTTGCGTCTTTTTGTCTTTTAGAGCTGAAGTTATTTTATATTCTGGACTCATAAAATAGTTTAGACGTTTCATTATATAGAGTTTTTGAGATGTAGGAACTTCTGATGATACTATAAAGTAGTCTAGGTTTCTATTTAAATTTCTGATATTATCATTTTTGATTTTGCTCAATTGGTCTTGATTTACTTGAGAAAGTATGGATTTTCTCAATGATAAAATCTCTTTTTCTTCTTCTGTTAGGGGTTTTTTCTTGTCAGTTTGTGCAATTCTGGCTGCAAGCTGTTCTTGTACTGATTTTGGAGATTTTGCAAGAGATTCTTTTGCTGCGTTGTTTAACTTTACATGCCAATCATTGAAACTGTTTTTGCCCAAGTCAATATTTGTGCCGTATTTCAAGTTGTCAGCAACATCTAGAAGGAAGTTTACGTTGTCTTCTCCTGATTCTTTCGACAAATTGTCGATTGCTTGCGATATTCTACGTTGATTCATCACATTCAAATCGTATTTATTATCTTCTTTAAGCTGACTAACTGTTCTTCTATCTTGTCTTGTGCCTTTAAAACTTGCTAGACTTGGATTAATGTTATATATTTTCATAAGAATCCCCACAACTAAATTTATAATCTATTCTAAAAAGCATAAAAAACTTTTTTGCCATGTAGCTTAAAAATTTTTTACATTTTATAATAATATGTTTTATGGTAAATTGTAATTATGTGTAGATAAATGAGGAATTAAAAATGTCAGAAGCTGAAGTAATACAATATGAAACTCAAGGTACATGCTGTCGCATGATGCAAGTTGCAATCCAAGATGGCAAAGTTATGGATGCTGATTTTATGGGTGGTTGTAACGGTAATTTGAAAGGTATTAAAAGTCTTATCAAGGGTATGAATATTGATGATGTAATTGAAAAATTGCAAGGAATAACTTGTGGTGCAAAACCAACAAGTTGTCCTGACCAATTAGCAAAATGCTTGATTGAATATAAACAAAAATCATCTGTTAAGGCTTAGTTGAAACAAAAGTTACCCTAAACTTGTTTCGAAACCTCTAATTTAGCATACAAGTCTATGTCATGCTGAACAGCAAGAAAATTATGCGCTCATACTTTGTGCAAATTTTATAAGCTTTCAGAATGACAATTATGACATTCGTTTGTTTAAATTTTATTTCTCAAATTCTGATTTATTTGGAAATCTTAGTTCAAAAATCTTTTTCAAAACTTCAATATCCCAATCTGTTGCATGGCTGGAATCGTTTACGCACATAAGTGTTGATTGTGATAGTAAAATTCGGATTAAAGAAAATTTGTTCAATATGCAAAAGTCTCCGCTAAAAATATTTCCGCGTTTTTGAACAGCTTTGTTTTTATAAACTGCATAATATGAGAAAATAATTCGTTCAATATCATGTGTACTTTTGAAGTGATGGCTTAGAGTTTCTTCAAATTCAGGTTTAAATTCGTTTATACATTCAAGCATATTTGATTTGATGTAGGAATCCGCATTGTGGTGTGGAAAATATGGTATAGATACTCCAAATTTTTCTTGGAATTTGTTATGTGAATAACGAATCATTTGCCCATAAAGCCCATTTTTGTAGCTCTTTTGCGGAATCCTTTTACCGAATCTGCAAATTGCTTTGTCTCCTTCAAAAAAGAAATTTTTATCTGCCTTGTTCCAAAATAGTATATCATCATTTGCATATATAAAATGTTCTGAAAGTTCTTTTATGTACGGAATCCTTGATTCTATAGCGCAAGAATTGAATAATGGCAAATTCTTTTGGGGAATTATTTCGCTGTGGTCAACAATCCTGATTTTTGGATTTTGTGTGTTGAGCCATTGTGGAACTTGTTTATCTGTTATAATGAAAATTTTGTTTATCCATGGAATATTTTTTTCAACCGAACGCAATGAATATTTTAATTCGCCAAACTCTCTATAATGACAATCTTTTGACAAAAGTTTTGTATAATCTTTGTTAGGATTTTCATTTTGTTGTAAAAATGTGTTTAATCTCTCTTGCCAAGTTTTGTCATTACTGTTTACCCAACAGTACACAAGGTCAATTTTTATATCATCAGGCATAACTCATTACTTCTCCGATTGGTATTGCTCCGAACAGGTAGTATTTTTTTATTGTTTCCCATTCATAAATTTTCAGTATCATTATACCTAAAAAAGTTACAGATGTTTTCTTTTTTATCAGATTTCGCGACTTTGATTTTAGGTTATGTTCTTTGAAAAATTTCAAGACCATTTCTTTTGACTTTAGAGAATCTGCACGTTTTTTGTCAGAGATTTTCATTGTTTTTACTGTAGAATTTTGGTTTGTCCAATAGTGATAGAATGTGTTTGGTACAGTTACTAATTTGTTTGAAAAATAGACTGCGCGTGTTACAAAATCAACATCTTCAAAAAACATTCCTTCTATAAATTTTAAATTTATTCTGTCTAAAAATTCCTTTTTGTAAACTTTGTTCCAAACATAGCACATATCAGGTACATGAGCGACGTCAATTTTTTCTTGCGGTTTTTCAAATACTTCTTCTTTTGTGTATTTTATGCGGTATTTTTTTGAATGTTTACGGACTCGAAGTATTGAGGCACAAGAGATTTCAGCATTATATTTGTCGCAGGCATTAACCAATTTTTCATAAAAATCAGTATCAAGCCAATCGTCTGAATCCACAAACGTAATATATTCGCCACTTGCGTTTTCGATTCCTACATTGCGCGCTTTGCTTTGTCCTGAATTTTCTTGGTCAAAAAGTTTTATGCGCTCATCTTGTGTTACATATTTTTGGCAAATTTCAAGACTGTTATCTTTAGAACCATCATTTACTAAAATCAGTTCAAAGTCTTTTAAACTTTGGTGCAAAATACTTTGGATACATTTATCTAAAAATTGTGCTGCATTGTATACAGGTATAATTATGCTTAATTTAATTTTCTTATTCATGACTTTATTATATTATAAATTTCTTACATAGGTATAATATTCATTATTTTTGTAACTTTCTGAAAATTTGACAATTTCATCTTTGGTCAAAAAGCCCATACGGTATGCAATTTCTTCAAGACAAGCAATTTTGATTCCTTGGTTTTCTTCAATTGTTTGAACATATTGCGCAGCTTGTAATAATGAGCGATGTGTACCAGTATCAAGCCAAGCAAATCCACGTCCAAATAATTCGACATTCAATTTACCTTTTTCTAGGTAAATTTTGTTTAGATCTGTGATTTCAAGTTCTCCACGAGTAGATGGTTTTAGATTCTTGGCATATTCTACTACACTGTTATCATAAAAATACAAACCAGTAACTGCATAAGTCGATTTTGGAACTTTTGGTTTTTCTTCAATACTTATAGCTTTACCGTTTTTGTCGAATTCAACAACCCCAAATCTTTCCGGATCTTTAACGTGATAGCCAAAAATTGTTGCTTCTTTTGACTCTGTTAGTTCTACTGCATTTTGTAACATTGCACTGAATCCCGGCCCATAAAAAATATTATCCCCCAAGACAAGTGCGACTGAATCTTTGCCGATAAATTCTTCACCCAATATAAAAGCTTGCGCCAAGCCATCAGGAGAAGGTTGCTCTTTATATGAAAATTTTAGTCCGAATTGTTCACCTGTTCCGAGTAGTTTTTCGAAGTTTGGCAAATCTTGTGGTGTAGAAATTATCAAAATTTCTCTGATTCCAGCTAACATCAATACCGAAATCGGATAGTAAATCATCGGTTTGTCATAAATCGGTAATAACTGTTTTGAAATCCCAATAGTGCTTGGATATAACCTTGTTCCGCTGCCACCTGCCAGTACAATACCTTTCATTATTTTAAACTCACTTTCTTATCTTCAATGTGTTTCATCCAGTCTTGATTGTTCAAATACCAATCAATAGTGATTTTAATACCTTCTTCAAATGTCAAAGACGGTTTCCAACCGAGTTCTGATGTTATTTTGTCGTTAGAAATTGCATAACGTCTATCGTGTCCCAATCTATCTTCTACATATTTAATAGATGATTCATCTTTGCCCATCGCATTGAGTATCAAATGGGTGATTTCCATATTTGTTTTTTCGTTATGTCCGCCAATATTATACACTTCGCCAATTTTACCTTTATGTAAAACCGTATCAATTGCTTCACAGTGGTCATATACATATAACCAATCGCGAACATTTAGGCCATCACCATATACAGGTACTTTTTCACCTTTCAGCAATTGTGAAATGAAAAATGGAATAAGTTTTTCAGGATATTGATATGGCCCATAGTTGTTTGAACATCTTGTGTTAAGTGTTGGAAGGTTGTATGTCTCATGGTAAGCTCTCACAAGCATATCGGCACTTGCTTTGCTTGCTGAATATGGGCTGTTTGGAGCAAGCGGAGTTGTTTCGTAAAAATATCCTGTTTTGCCTAAAGTTCCGTAAACTTCGTCCGTTGAAACCTGTAAATATCGTTCTACGCCAAGTTCTTTACTTGCTTGTAATAAATTTAAAGTTCCTTGAACATTTGTTTCTACAAAGATTTCAGGGTGTTTGATTGAATTATCTACATGAGATTCTGCTGCGAAATTGACTACACAGTCAGATTCTTTGACTAACTCTCTAACTAACTTTCTGTCGCAAATGTTGCCGTGAACAAATGTGTAATTTGGATTATCTTTCACATCGTCAAGATTTTCCAAATTTCCGCAATATGTAAGCGAATCTAAATTTATAATTTTGTAATCTGGATGTTTTTTTAGTTCGTGTCTGACAAAACAGCTTCCGATAAATCCCGCACCACCTGTTACTAGTATTGTTGTCATTATAATCTCTCCTTATAATTCTTTGATTCGTTCCGCAAAGGTCTTCTGCACTTTGTCTTTGTCTGACAAAATTGGCTCAAAGTCGATTTCCCAGTCTATGTTGATATCTTTGTCATTCCACAAAATACCGCAGTCAGCTTCCGGACAATATTCTCCGCTTGCTTTGTATAAAAGTTCAACTTCATCTGATAGAGCGACAAAACCATGTGCAAAACCTTCAGGGATAAATAACATGTGCTTGTTTTCTTCAGATAATTCGACTTTTATGTATTTGCCAAAGGTCTTGGAATTTGGGCGAATATCTACAGCTACATCGTAGATTCTCCCTTTTGAACATCTCACAAGCTTTGCTTGCGCATGAGGTGCTTTTTGAAAATGCAATCCACGCAGAACCCCTTTGGTTGACTTCGAATGGTTGTCTTGATTAAATTCAACAGTTATTCCATTTGCGAAGAAATCTGATTTTTTATATGTTTCCATAAAGAATCCACGCTTGTCTCCAAAGACTTTTGGTTTTACCAATATTACATCTGGTATTGCTTGTTTTTCATAGTCAAATGGCATTATCTCTCCTAAAATAATTTGTTTTTTGAATAAATCGTTTTGTTAAAAATTTCGACCTTTAAAGTACGAGTATTTATCTTTTGGTATTTATATAACATAAGAATGTTGGGAATACCAGTTTGATAATAACAAATACCTTCGTTATAAATTTTTAAAAGTTCATCGTTTTTGTGATTAGTAAGGTATTTTTCTAAAAGTTTTTGTTCATAGTTTCGAGTTTGGGTTGTTAATTCTCTCATTCTAGTGCTGTTACCAATTGTATTTGTATCGTGGATTCTATATGAAAATAAAATTTCATCAATAAATTTCATTTTTTTATATTTTGAAATTTGGAGCATAAGCCAAAAATCTTCTAATGGCGCATTTTTAGTGAAATTACCAATCGTTTCAAAAATATTTTTTCGGATAAGATAACCGTTTGGAATGTAGTTTTCTTTGTACAAAGTTTTGTATGAACCAAAATCGTCAGATAAAAAATCAATCTTTAATTTTGATGAAAGAAATTCTTTAACCGTTTTATATTTTGCATTTTTTATGTTTGAAGTGAAAGCTTTTTGGGTTCTGAAAATTTGTTTACCCATAGAATCTACATACTCGTTATCTCCAATCGCAAGGGCATAATCAGGATTGTTTTGCAAAAATTTTACTTCTTTTTCTATAGCTTGCGGTTTTGCCAAATCGTCTGATGCGATTATGTAAACAAATTCACCACTTGACAGTTTTAATAACTTATTTAATGTTATGCAAGTTCCTTCATTTTGCTTGGTTTCAAAATGACTTTTTACAAAACGGTTTTTGCATTTTTGTTTTAGTTCAGTGATTTTTTCCCAAGTTTTATCTTTTGAACCATCATCGAGGATAATTAGTTCAATGTTGGGGTATGTTTGATTAATTATTGATTCTATTGTTTCTTGGATATAATTTTCGTGATTATACGCAGGAATAAGAACTGATACAAGTGGAAAATCTTTAGTATTCATTTACGACCTCAACAACTTTTTCTATTTCTGAATCTGTCATTACAGGAGAAATCGGCAAACTCAAAATTGTGTTGTGAATTTCTTCTGTAATAGGAAAAGATAAATTGTTCCACTCTTTATATGCACCTTGTTTATGAGGTGGAGTTGGATAGTGGATAATTGTTTGGATACCTTTTTCAGTCAAATATTTTTGGAATTCGTCTCTGTTTTGGGTTCTAACTGCAAAAATATGCCAAACATGAGATTTTTCATCATAAGTTTCAGGTAAAATTAATTTTGAATTTTTTATATTTTCTCTGTAATATTTTGAAATTTCGCGACGTTTATTGTTATCTGAGTCTAAATGTTTTAATTTTACATCCAAAACCGCAGCCTGAATCTCATCTAGTCGTGAGTTTACCCCCTTATAAATATGATGATATTTTCTATCCGAACCGTAATTTGCGATTGCTTTTATTTTATTAAATAACTCTTCGTCATTTGTTGTAACAGCTCCGCCATCTCCTATGCAACCAAGATTTTTTCCAGGGTAGAAAGAAAATCCGCTTGCATCTCCAAGGTTTCCTGTACGGTTTTCTTGATAAATTGCACCATGAGCTTGTGCGGAATCTTCAATGATTTTTAGATTGTATTTTTTTGCAATCTTCCAGATTTTTTCCATTTGAACGGCTTGTCCATATAGGTGAACCACCATAATAGCTTTGGTTTTTGAGGTTATTTTTTCTTCAATACTATCTGGGTTTATATTATATGTTTTGATGTCAGGCTCAACTAAGATGGGAATACATCCGTTTGCTGAAATTGCTAAAATTGTTGCAATATATGTATTTGCAGGAACTATGATTTCATCACCATTGCCAAAACCGTAAGCTTTTATTATCAAATTCAAAGCGTCAAGTCCGTTTGCAACTCCAAGGGCAAATTTTGTTCCACAAAAATTTGCAAAATTTTTGGTAAAATTTTCGTTTTCTTCTCCCTGTAGATACCAGCCTTTATCAAGGATATTTTTTATACGAGAATCAATTTCTTCTCTATATCTGTTATTTATTTTTTTTAAGTCTAAAAATTTTATCATGAATTTACTCCTAATTCTTTTTTAATATAATCGAGTACAAATGTTGAAACATTTGGGTAGTTGACCATCAATTCTTTCTTTGCAAATTCCTCTCTTTTAGCTGCCATTGGGTCATTTCCTTTGATAATTACATTATCGATATAATCGTAGATTTCTTCTTTTGAAAAGGCTTTGTAGCAGTTTTCAAGAATTTGTTTTCCGTTATTCATAAAAAATTTGTCAATTGAATCTTTGGTTTTTAACATGTAACAAACAGGTTTACCTGTGAACATATATTCTGCCAAAAACGATGAACAGTCGTGGATAATTCCGTCAGAATTTGCAAAAGTTTCAAAATAATCTCCACCTGCTTGATATGTAAGATTAGGATTTTTTTCTAAATCTTTAAAGTATTTATTTGTTTTTTCTTGTCCCCAGATGTGGTTTTGTACTAATGTTACACGCAACAGCGGATGTGGGCGGAAGATAAAATCAATTTGCGGATATTTTTTCGGTAACTCTTGGAACAGTTCAGCGTATTCTAAAAAGTTACTTAATCCGATTGAATTTCTGAATTTCGCCTCTATTGTATGATGCGGTGCAATGATGATTGTTTTTCGCTCACGCTTGCGGATAGGTTGTTTGGCAAGGTTATCCATTTTCATATAGCCTGCAAGTACAAGATTTTCGCCATGTGTTTTCATTGAATTGCTGTATTCTTCCATTGTTGCAGGGGATTCAGAAAAAACTTTCCACATTTTTGACAAGCTATCTAAGGCTGCGACTCTCCTTGCCCACAAAACAGCAGGATATCCGTAGTTGAAATATATTGGTAAAATATCTTTTTTAGAAAGTTTTCCAATTCTATATAATTTGTGAGTCATTCCATCATAAGGATTTGCACTGCAAACTATATCCATTTCTTTAGAAAAATCAATGAATTTTTGGTGCTTTTCATCCCAAGATTTTTGAATATTTTTATATTTTGCACTGAGAGTTTTATATGTTTTTTCCATTTGAATATACATATTATCTTCTCCGCGCGAAGTGTCAGGAATGACGATAATTTGCGGCTCAAAAAACTCATCTTCAAGCATTTTTTGATATAAAGGTTCCGCTGGAAAAACCGAGTCAAAAATAACTAAAAATGAAACTTTAATTTTTTGATTATTTTTGATTTTTTCGTTCAAATTTTGTACAACTTTTTTATATTTTGAATATAATTTCCTAATTTCACTTGCCTCAAACTCCTCACATTTTTTTGTTGAGATATCATAACCTTTTTTTATTAATCTTTTGGCACAATGATTATATATTTTGTAATCTAAGAGTGAAAAATTTTCTTTATTTCTAAATAGGTTGCAGATAAATTTGTATAGAATAATTTGATTCAATGTTTATCCCTCACTTTTAGACTTTATTTTTTACAATTGAGTTAGGTTTAACGCTTTTAGTAACTATACATCCTGCTCCAACTGTTGAATTTTCGCCAATTTCAACATTTGGTAAAATTGTTGCATTAGCTCCAATACTTGCACCTTTTTTAATAACAATTCGCTCCAAATTAAAATTTTTGTTTTTTGATTTTGGGTATTTGTCATTGCAAAAAGTTGCATTTGGTCCGATAAATACGTTATCTTCAATCGTTATTCCATCATATAAATAGACTCCATTTTTTATCGTCACGTTATCTCCAATTTTTACATCATTTTCAATAAAACAATTTGAGCAAATATTACAATTTTTTCCAATTTTTGCGTTTGGCAAGACTACGCAAAACTGCCATATATTTGTCCCTTCTCCAATATTTGAACTTTGAACATCTGATAAATTATGTATCATTATTTATTAACCTCTTTTAAAAATTCATTGTAATCTCTGATATATTCTTTTTCGTCATAATGGGTGCTTGCAAGTACCATCAATTTGCATCCGTAAGAAAAATGTCTCATTTCTCTCCACATCCCAGGACCTATATACAGAGCTTTTTCAGGGCTGTTTAACCAAACTTTTTCTTGCGTTTTGCCATCATCCAATACAAATTGGCATGCTCCATCAATTGCAATGATTAGTTGCTCCAAATTTTTATGCGCGTGTTTTCCGCGCTCTAAATCAGGAATGGTATCAAAGATGTAATAAACTCTCTTGATATCAAAAGGGATGTCGATATTTCCCTCTAGTGCTACGAGTTTTCCTCTGTTATCGCCATGAATTTTCATATCGAGTAATTTATAATTCATAATATTAATCCATTTTTTTAATTGTAAAAGTGTGTCCAAAAATTGTTAAAAGCTTACGTCGTCTGTCTGACGAATTGGTCAATGTAAAAATTTTGTTTAAAAATGTTTGTTTTTTTACTCCGCAATCGTGATTTTTAAACTGTGGGTCAATTGTTGAATAAAATTCAATATCACTTTTCTTAATTCCATCTAGTGTAGATGTTCCGCAACTCAATGACCCTAAATGAATGATTTTGTCACATCTTAATTTGAAGTTTTTTCTGCATTTATCTTGGTTGGTTTTTAGTAAAAAATTATCCCCACACCAAATTTTCATCTCTTGTGGAATTTTAGAAAAATGCGATTTTTCCCCAAAAATTGCAACACCCCAATATCCGATATATAAATCATTTTTTATTGGTAAATATTTTATTTCAGAGTTTTGCGGATAGTCTTTTATTTCTTCAGGTTTGTATCCAAAAATTGATTTTTTATCAATTCCGACAAGTCCGATATTTTCTCCTTGCAAAAATGAAAAAACATCCGATACTAAATTTTTTGGTAACAAAATATCATCATTAAGTATTCCAACATAATCAAATTTTGCCTTTTCAACTCCAAGATTCCAAGACGGATTTACAAACAAATTTTCATTGGGAATAATTATCCTCAATTTGTCAGAATTATATTCAAAACCTTGTAGTGAATTATCGATTAAAATAATTTCGCCAACAGTTTGGTCTTGATTTAGTTCATCAAGCAACATCTTAAGTATCATGGTGTCTTTTTGTAATGTTGGAATAACAATAGAAAACATGCGCTTACGCTTTTGCCTCCTGTTTTTTGAATTGCATATCGTATAGCATTTTGTATGCACCGTTTTCGATTTGTAAAAGTTCGTCGTGAGTACCTTCCTCAACGATTTCACCTTGATTAATTACGACGATTTTATTTGCGTTTCTGATAGTTGAAAGCCTGTGGGCGATTACAAATACGGTTTTGTCTTGCATCAAATTATCGATAGCTTTTTGTACAATTGCCTCTGCTTTGTTGTCTAGTGCACTTGTTGCCTCATCAAGGATAATAATTGGAGCATCTTTCAAAAAGGCTCTTGCTATTGCAACACGCTGTTTTTGACCGCCAGAAAGTCTTATGCCTCGTTCCCCGATTTGAGTCTCTAAGCCATCTTTCAATGTTGCAATAAAATCTTCCAAATATGCCATTTCGATAGCTTTTTGTAACTGTTCTTTTGTTGCATTTTCATTACCCAACATAATATTTTCTCTGATTGTTCCTGAGAATAAGAAATTATCTTGGAATACAACTGCGATATTTTGTCTCAACGAATACAATGTATAATCTCTGATATCTGTTTCATTGATTTGAATTGAACCGGATTTAACATCATAAAATCTTGGGATTAGACTCACAATTGTAGATTTTCCACCACCTGAGTTTCCTACAAATGCGATAGTTTGACCTTTGTGGATATCAAGGTTGATATTTTTTAATATTGGAGTATTTTTTACGTATTCAAAATTTACATCTTTAAATCTGATATGTTCAGGATGAGTCAAAACTTTGGCATTTTCTTTATCTTTGATTTTTGGAGTTGAATCAAGAACACCAAAGATTTTTTCAATGGCAAAGAATGAGAATTGAACAGCATTTAGGTTGTTTCCGATGTTTTTGACAGGGGTATATAGTAAAATCAATGCAGTAATAAATGATACAAAGTTACCGCTTGTAATAGTGTTAGACAAAATCAGGTGAGAACCAACACCAATTGCACCTGCAATACCGACAGATACGATTACATGCATCATTGGTGATAACCATTGAGTTTTTTGTACCATTTTTATTTTTAGGTTGAATATGTTGTTTAAAATACTTTCAAATTTGTTTGTTTCGTTTTGAGCCAGATTGTATGATGTGATAGTTTTGTTTCCTGCATAAACTTCGTTAAATTCAGTGATAATAGCTGAATCTGCAACAATTGCTTTATTCATAACACCCTTGATACGTTTTTGAATTTTTGCAACAGGGGCAAACGCACAAGCCAAAACAACGCATGCAATCAATGCTAATTGCCAAGAATTGTAGAACAAAACGCATACCAAAGAAATTGATGAAAAAATTCTTTGTGCAAATACGCTTAGGTTGTTTAATAATCCTGCACATGCGGTGTCTGCTTGGTTATTGAATTGAAAAACAATATCACCTGATTTTTTCTTGTCATAAAATGAAGTTTCAAAGGTTAAGAGTTTTCTGAATAATTGATATTTCAAGCCGTTGGTGATTTTTCCGCCAACCCAAGTTGAAAGGTATGCTGATAGGTATTTTAGTCCACCTTGTATTGATGTGAATGCAACAATACCAATCGGAATGTACCAAGGTGATTGGATACTTTTGTCAACCATTACAACATCCATATATGGTTTTAGTGCAAGGGCTATAACTGCATCTAATGAGCCGATTGGAATACATATCAGCATTGAACACAGTGCCCTAAACCAAATCGGTTTGACATACGGCCACATGCGCTTGTAGTTTACATAAAATCTTTGATTGTTTAAAATATTTTCTAAATTTTCCTTAATTCCCATAAAAATCCTTACAAACTGCATTTGTTGTACCAAATTTTGGGTACAAAATTCATACTAAAACTTTTGTTCAAAGTTTTGGTATTTACAGCTCTTATCTTATATATATTCTTAATTCCATTGCGCAAAATTCTTTGCTTGCGCTACAAAAATTTTATCTCAAAAATTGCTAAAAATAAATAAATTTAGAACTTGATGATTAATATTTATTAACTGAATCTGGTGTTAGTAATTCGCCATGTCTATATTTATTAATTAAAAACCAATACCAACTGTCAGGATTGTTTATACAAGTTTTATTTTTGCGATTAAGCTTATACATAAAACTCGTTTTTAATAGATATTTCAACATATCCATATTTACCTTTTTCCCTTGCTGCATTTGAATTTGCCAAGTAATATGATTCAAACCGTTTGGAATATTTTCCCAAACGGCTTTTGCCGTATTGTCATTGGACACCAAAAGCAAGAAAAATGCGTGAAAGAAAAAATAATCAATGGTAATATCTTCTTTTTTCCAATATTCTTCAAGGAAAATTCGCATAGATTTTGTCAGGTAATTATTCTTTGCGGAATGTATAAAGAAATTAGAGATTGTTTTTCTATAAATATCCTGCATTATAAAAAAGTTTTCTTTTGTCATATATTGGGGTACTTTGGTTAGCATATAGCAGGTTGAATCTATCCAAGTTCCGCCATATTTATCCAGTAAGCAAATCCTTAAATAATCTGAAAAATGGCAAGGTTTTATTGTTCCATTTTTATATTTTTTATAAATATAATCAGGAATGTTGATATAATTGAACATATTACTTTCAGTGATAACAATTGCATTTGGGTATTGCTTTTTTATTGTGCTGAGACACATTTGTATGAGTTCTGGAACATCTTCTTGTAGCCACATTGTCCAAATATTATCGGTAGGTTTGTTGATTTCTTCTTGTGGGATATTTTGCAACTCTTGTTTTGTAAGTTCTGGCACATATAAATATTTGGAAAGATAGTATCTTGTCGCAGTTCCTGCTCCATTTTTCTTTTTTATCTTTTGAAATTTTCGATATCGATAACTAAAATTTTCTTTTGTAAACTTCATTTTGACTCCCAAAATGGTTATAATTTTGTGTTTATCTTTGTTTGTGACAGAAATAATTTGTTCTAATAATTTCATATAACATGCTCCTTTGGGTTATTTTAAATCGCACATAATTTGCTAAAATTGTTATATAATAGCAGATTTTTTATTATTCATGTCATGATATAGAACAAAAGTCAATAAAATGTGCTTAATAGTAGTGTGTGCAATCCGTTATAAAAAAGTTATTCTGTATTTGGTAAATCTATGGAGACAAATTTTAATAAGAAATTAGGTACAAGAATCCGCGAAATAAGGATTGCAAGACATATTAAGCAAGGTGAACTTGCGGATATGTTAAATATGGAGCGTTCAAATTTAACAAGGATAGAAAGCGGAAAGCAACGTCCTAATGATGAAAATATCGAAAAAATTGCAGAGATATTAGGGGTAGAAATTAAAGATTTGTTTGATTTTGAGCATACTTTGTTGTCAAAAGATGAATTGATACATTTGATAAATAATCAATTAATTATTCTAGATACTAATAAATTGCAGTATATCTATAAATCTGTCCAAAATATCCAAGAATTGTAAATTTGTGGGCTTTAAGTGAAATGCAAAGCAATGTGATTGGATAAGTAGAGAGCTTTTTTAGCATTATTACTTAAAACTTCCAATTTTTCTTCCGTAGCTGTCGTATTGGGTTGTTCTGCCAGTGGAATCTGTTTTGAATGAGCCTGTTTTTCTTCCGTATTTGTCATAAGATGTGGTTGTGCCGTTAGAGTTTGTCTTATAACTACCTGTTCTAGACCCATATTTATCGTATGTGGTGTAACCAGATGCTGTCTTTTTGATTGTGCCTTGTCTTGAACCGTACTGGTCGTATTTTGTCGTTGTGTTACCGTTGGTTTTGTAGGAGCCTGTGCGAGAACCGTATCTATCATAAGTTGTGGTTGTAGAGCCATTTGTTCTATACGAACCTGTTCTACTGCCATATTGGTTGTAGGTGTTACCAGCAAATGCACTGCCAGTCAATAACAAAGATACAAATATAATTGCAATAAGTTTTTTCATAATTTTCTCCTAATATTAAAACGATTTGAATTAAAAAATGTTCATTTAATAGTAAAAATGGATTTTTAATCCATTTATTAATTTCATGGCACAATTTAGAAAAATTACTGATATAACCCAAGAACTATAAAAATACTCAATATCCCCAAAATATACAAATAAAGAGCCTTAACGGCTCTTTTTAATGGAGCGGGCAACGAGACTCGAACTCGCGATCTTCTCCTTGGGAAGGAGACATTCTACCACTGAACTATGCCCGCAGGGGAAATTTATATATTTCTATTATAGCACAGGTTTTTATTTTTGAAACATATTGACAATCTTAAAATAATAATCAATACTACAAGTAGAAAACTTAAAGGATAGGCTCAATTGAAGAAAACCGCCCTTTAAGTTTTTTATAGCAGTAAATCGTAATTCATAATGAAAAAGAGGTGGGTGTCCGCCTCTTTTTAGTGTACAGTTGTGGGGCTGTAAAATAAGGTGAAGTGTTAGATTAGCCTAACACTCTTTGTGTAAAAAATGAGCTTGTTTTTGGTTATCAGCAAAATGGTGTTTGTCGCTATTTCTATAGCCAATTCCTGCTCTATACCCAGAAACTGAATACAAAAGCGGTAGTGACGGTTCTATCCATTTCAAACCTGATAATAATGATACGGTTGCTATATCATCCGTATGCAGTCCTAAGTCAATCAACTCAGGGGTTCTGATATCTTTTTTGTTATTTTTATCCTTTGATACAAGTGGATTAATAAATTTGTTACCAATAAAGTTCGCAATCGCGCTTCCGCCGATTACGCCTGTCAAAAGGATTCCGCTTATCATGCCAACGCATCTTGCGCCTTTTGATTTGATATTCAGTTTTTCTAAAATTCCAAGTGCAGCACCTGCGCCGATATTGCACATAAATATATTTGCCAAGTATTGATAAATTCCCTCTTTAATTTTATTTGGAACTTTTTCTTTCCAATTCTTTTCGGTAAGTTTATCTGCAACAACACCGCCTGCAATTCCACCTGCAACAGGCACAGCGCCGTAGATTGAAAGCCACCCGATTTCTTTAAAAATGTCTTTTGCCTGAATGTTTTCAGGAGGAGGGACTAGTTTATTTGCAAGTTCGCTATGTTCTTTTATGTTGAAAAGTTCGTGTGTTTCTCTTAATGATAAAATCTTCGTTTTTGCTTTGTTTAAAAGTTTTTCAAAATTTTCGCTAATTTTGTGGGTTTGCAGGTACTCGTCAATAATTTGAGTGTTTGCTGATTGGATTTCTTTAACTGTTTTAGAATTTTGTCGTCTTGTTAAAAATGCTGCGATTTTAGGAGCTTTTACCGCAGAAATAGCTGTTGTGGCAAGTATAATTGCGGTGTGGAGTCCGACTTTTTTCTTTTTTTCTTTTGGTGCATTTTCAATTTCTTTGATTAAAACTGCAGTCGAACCAACGGTTAAGGCAAGGGGAACATTTTTATTTATTTTTGCTGTTAGTAACGGTTGGTCTAAATATTTTCCGATTGCTGAAATTGTTGACATTACTTTTTTGTTTCCTTTTGGTACATTTCTAATATTTCTTGGTGGTTAGTGCAAAATTTTGTAAAATTAATCATTTCATTTAAGATATTTTGGGAGATGATATGTTCGATTTTACAAGCGTTTTCACCAGCTTCGCTTGCTGGAATATTTAAAACTTTTTCAAAAAAATCTTTCAAAATACGATGTTTGTTATAAACATTTTTGGCTTCTTCAAGTCCTTTTGAAGTCAGTGAAATTGTTTCGTAACTGTTATATTTGATTAGTTGTTTTGAAACAAGTTTTGCCAAAGCCTCTGATACAGATGCTCTTGAAATATTCAATTTTCTGGCAAGTTCCGCACCTTTTAGTTGGACATCATTCAATGATGCAACGTAGATTGCTTCTAAATAGTCTTCTAAGCCTGATGATAAATTCTGCGTTTTTGCACACATAATAACCTCTAGTTTTTACAAAAATAATTGTAAGGTAAACCTAACACTTTGTCAAGTGACAAATTTTTATTTTGGAATAAAGGTTTCATGTGTTATAATAAATCTATGAGTGAGAGACAAAAAATAAGTTTAACAACACAAAACCGTTTAATTATTTTCGGACTTGTCCTGAGTACCTTGCTAATTATGGCGATTGCGATTTTTGCGACTGTTAATATTCAGAAAAATCTGAATGACAGCTACCAAAATTTTGGTCAAGTAATTTCTAAAATTCTTGCCATTGAAAGTGTTGAAATTACAAAAAATGTTTCTCAAAAAGAGGCATATAATATTTTAAAAACTCACTCTGATTCTATTTTGAAATCTCATCACGATATTATTTTTATTGAGTTTAGGGATTCTCAAGGAAACATGGTTTATCGTGCCGAAAATTCAATGGAAAATTCTTCTAAAAAGCCGAGTCTTTCTGTTTCTTCACCGATGGTTAATGTTGTAACCGGTGCAAATATTGGTTCTGTAACGGTTGGATTGTCAGGGGCAATTGTTGGAAAAGTTTCATCAACCACAAGAGCATCAATTTTGTTTGTTTTTGTTATTGTTTGGTTGGTGTTTGCATTTGTTGTTTTGATAAATACTTATTTAATTACGCGCGAACTTAGAATTTTGCATGATGGTGTTCAAAAGATTTCCTCAGGTGAATTTGGGTACAAAATTGAAGGTAAAGATGTTAGTGATGAAGTAAAAGAACTTTTTGATGCGTTTAATAACATGTCAGCAAGGTTAAATGTTTATGAAGAGCAAAATATAGAACAGTTGACACTAGAACGTAACAAGCTTGAGGCAGTGTTGATGAGTATTGCTAATGGTGTTGTTGTTTGTGATAATAATGACAAGGTTACATTAATAAATAACCATGCAAAAGAGTTGTTAGAGCTTGAGGGCGACCAATTATTAAACACTAATATTCAAAGTTATGTTGATACAGAAGGAGAATATTGTTTCAGTGAGAAAATTGATGAGTACAAAAAACTTTCGCTGGAAGAAAAATCTTCAAAACCGATTATGTTTAATATAACAATTGATGGTCGAATTTTGAAATCTATAATTTCTCCGATGTTCACTCAAAATAATCACGATTATGTCGGTTATATCATTGTATTGATTGATGTAACACGAGAAATTGAGATGGATCAGATGAAATCTCAATTTATTTCAAATGTTTCTCACGAGTTGAGAACTCCTGTCACTGTTTTGAGAAGTTATATTGATACTTTGTACAATTATGGCAACGAATTTGACTATGACACTCAAAAAGAATTTATTGGAACGATTAATACTGAAATTATCAGATTAAATAGTATGGTAAATGATATTTTGGATTTTTCAAGGTTAGATTCAAATGCTAAAATTGAAAAATCTGAAAATGATATTTCTCAACTGGTGGATGCTTGTGTTAATCAAGTTCAAGTATTGTTGAAGGAACACAATTTGAAAATTGAAGTCGAAAAAGAAGATGATATTCCTTTGTTGATGTTCAATTATGATTCAATTGCTCGAGCTTTGACAAATTATCTATCAAATGCGATAAAATATGCCCCACAAGATTCTACAATTACAGTGAAATTATTTAAAGAACCTGAAAAAAATCAAGTTACGGTGACTGTTCGCGATGAAGGTATTGGAATTGCACCGGAATTTCAAAAGAAAGTTTTTGAAAGATTTTATAGGGTTGAAAATAAGACACATAGCGTGAAAGGTACTGGGCTTGGACTTCATCTGGTTAAAACTACAATAGAAAAACATCACCATGGAAATGTTTTTGTTAATTCAGTGCCAAACCATGGTTCTACGTTTGGTTTTTCTTTGCCGATAGATTTGTCCCTTGTCGAAGGTGCAAACGATGATGATAGTTTGGTGTAAGCAAATATGGTTGATTGTATTTTAGTTGTAGCGTATTTGATAATTCTCCTGACTCATCCTGTTCTTCATAATTTGAATGCAAAGGCAGAAGATATAAATATTGTCGGTTATTCGACTTTGTTTTTGTTTATTTATCTTGTGGTTTCAAGGTGGCTAAAGGCAAGAAAACCTTAACTGTCATGCTGAATTGATCAGAATCCGAGTTGAGCTAAAGTGAAACGTAATATTCTGGTACTACTTGGTTTTTCAGCATTTCAAGTTGAACAAATTAGTCTTATATGAAATTTGTAATATCAATTTCCATTTCTCACTCGAATTAGTCAAACAAAGCATTGATTTTGTCTGTGATATCTTGTGGGTCAATTTCGTTTGTAATTTTGTTTACATCTTGAGCGATTTGGTATAATTTTGCAGCCTCAATCTTATCGCCTGTTATTGCAATTGAACGCGCCAAATTGAAATGAGCAAGCGCATAATTTGGATTACATTCAACTGATTTTTTGAACATTTCAATTGCCTTTTGAACTCTGCCCAAATCATCAAGGTAAATTACACCAAGATTGTTGTATGCAATATCATAGGTTTTGTCAAATTCAATTGCTAATTCATATTCCCTGATTGCCTCATCAGTGTCACCTTTTCCCCAATATAAAAAACCCAAGTTGCAGTGAATTTTCGCATTTTGTGGGTCAAGGTCAAGTGCATTGCGATAAACAGCAAGCGCATTGTCGTAATCTTCTTTATCATAAAAAGCGCTACCCAAGTTGATATAAATATCAATATCTTCAGGGGTTAAAAGGTATGCACTTTGATAAGATGTAATTGCCGCATCTAAATCTTGCTTCGCTTCTTGGAATACAAATCCCAAAGTTTGGTTTACAACACTTGTCCATTCCTTGCTCGGATTTAAGGTTACTGCTGTTTGAAAATGTGATACAGCCCCATCAACATCACCTTTTACATATAGAATATTTGCCAAATTTGAATGGAATTCTGGCATGTTTGGCATAATTTGGATAAGTTTTTTGTAAACTTCTATAGCATTGTCATAATCACCCAAATCTTCGTAAGCCTTGCAAAGATGTCTATATGCCGGAATATTCAAGTTGTCCAGCCAAATTGCCATTTTGTATTCAGTGATAGCATTTTCAAATTGTCCAAGTGATGAATAAATATCACCCAATAAGCAATACAAAGGAACAAACCCCGGAGCTTTGTCGATTGCATCAATATAAATGTCAAGAGCCTCATCAAGTCCTTTTGTTTGAACTTGTACATACCCTTTGAAAAGAATTGGTAAGAATTTGATATACGTCAAAGATTCCTTTACTTTTTTTATTCCCTCTTTGTCAAAAGGTAATGTTGCAACTGACATAAAATATTCGTAAGCTGATTTTATTTTGTTTTTGAATACTCTGAATGATGAAATTTTGTACAAATTATGCAATAGGTAATGTGCACAAGAACTTGCTAATGGCGCATATTGGATAGCTTTTTTTGCATTGATTTCGGCATCCAAAAATCTGGCTTTTTTAGTGTAAGTTTCTGCTAACATATAATATGCCTTTGCATATTTAGGGTCTTTAGAAACCGCATTGTCAAAATAGTTAATGGCTTTGTCTAAATCGCCTTTATAAAACTGTGCCATACCGATTTTAAAATAAATTTCTGCAGAATCAATAAATGACTCTAGTGCAATTTGGTATTCTGTGATGGCTTCATCAATGTATTGGCAAGATGAATAAATATCTAAATGCCAAGCTAAATACAAATCACCCAAACGTAAATGTAGGTTTGCGTTTGTCGGATCTTTTTGTAATCCTATTTGGCATAATTCAATTGCGGATTTTACATTTCCACCTTTAACTTCTTTGTTAATTTTTTTATCTAAAATTGTCGTATCGTTCTTCATATTCATAAAACAGCTCTTTAACATTTATTCTAATTAATTTTATATAAAAAAGCAAGTGAATTAACATAATTTTGTGTATAATGGAATTTATATTGAATGAGGATAGAGATATGAGCGAAAACAGAATTTATTTTGTAGATGTAACTAACAGGGACGGTGTTCAGACATCAAGATTAGGGTTGGCAAAGTTAGAAAAAACAATCATAAACTTAATGCTTGATGATATGGGAATTACTCAGTCTGAATTTGGGTTCCCAACAACTCAGCACGAATTGAACTATTTGAATGGTAATTTGGAATTGGTTAGACGCGGAGCAATCAAGAAAACTAAACTTTCAGGTTGGATGCGTGGTATTGCATCTGATGTCGAGTCTTCATTTAAAAATGTTCCGGAATTAAAATATGTCAATTTGTCTCAATCAACGTCGGAACAAATGATTACAGGCAAATATCAAGGTAAAAAAACTCCTGATGATATTATCAAAATGACAAAGGAAGCTGTTGAATGTGCGATTGATAAAGGGGCTAAGATTATTGGAGTAAACGCTGAAGATGCATCAAGAAGTGATATTGATTTCTTGATTAAATATGCGTTGGAGGCTAAAAAATCAGGTGCACACAGATTCAGGTATTGTGACACATTGGGTTTTGAAGATCCTAAGACTACTTATGACAGAATTTATAAAATTGCAAAAGCAACAAATATGCCAATAGAAATGCACTTTCACAATGATTTAGGAATGGCTACTGCTTGTTCTGTGATGGGTGCAAGGGCTGCAATTGATGCAGGTGTTGATGCGTATATCAATACTGCAATCAACGGAATGGGCGAAAGAGCAGGAAATGCTGATTTGGTTTCTTGTTTGTTGGCGTGTTTAAAATCCGCAGGATTTAAAGGAAAATATAAAATTGATGAAAATATTAAACTAGATAGAGCTTGGCATTTGGCAAAATATACGGCTTATGCTTTTGGGGTAAATATTCCAATAAACCAACCTGCGGTAGGAGATAATGCTTTTGCGCATGAATCAGGAATCCACGCAGATGGAGCTTTAAAAGATAGAAGAAATTATGAGTTGTATGATTTTGAAGAGCTTGGCAGAGGTGAACCTGAAATTATTGAAACAGGCAGAATGATTACCACAGGGGAATATGGTGGTATTAAAGGTTTCAGAAATGTATATAATAACCTTGAACTTGAGTTTAAAGATGAACATGAGGCAAGAAACATTTTGGAACTAGCCAGATATGCTAACGTTCATACTCAAAAACCTTTAACAACAAGTGAATTGAGATTTATTTATTATTATCCAGATGTTGCGGCTCAAATTATGACAGTATCACCATATTATGAACCAATTGGAGCAATTAAAGAACGTGTTGAATACGAAATCGCTCATCCACCGGAAAGTGTGATTTAGTATAGTGTATATGTTAAGTATTTCGTTGGCAAAAATGTTTTTAGATAAGTAGAAAATTAAAAACAAAGAGACGAAAATGCGAAACAATGCAAATGACAAAAATATTTGTGGGGATACTTTGTTTTCCCCACACCATTTTATTATCTTGTAATGAAGTATACCATTTGGAAAGGCAAAACTTTACCAACAAACAGTGCCACCACCAATTAGGTGTCCGTCATTGAGGTCATAGATTACCCCTGCTTGTCCAGGTGTTACTGAGTTTACAGGTTTGTAAAACTCAATTTCAATTTTGTCATCAATCAACTGAACTTTTGCTTTTTGTGCTGGCATGTTGTAACGGATTTTGACAAGAGCATCAAAGTTTTTTGTTTCGATTGGGTATGAAAAATTCAAATTTTCAATAACAAGTTTTGAGCGAAAATCATCTTCGCGTTTGCCAAGGTATACAATATTTTTTTCTGCATCAATATTTATTACGTATAGCGGATAAGGGGCAGCAATACCAATTCCTTTTCTTTGCCCTATTGTGTAGAGGTAGTGTCCTTTGTGAGTTCCAAGTTTTTTACCGGTCGGAATTTCAATAAAATCACCTTCTATTTCGCCAAATTTGTCAATCAAATATTTTTTTGTTGTGTTTGGTTTTTGGATAAAACAAATATCTTGGCTTTCTTTTGAGGATTTTGACGGTAGGTCAAAGTCTATTGCTATTTGCTTAACTTGTGCTTTTTCGTATTCATATAGTGGAAAAACGGTTTTAGAAAGTTGTTTTTGCCCAAGCCGATATAGAAAATACAATTGGTCTTTGTGCTCATCTTTTGCCGGATATAACTTGTATACTCCACCAACTTGTCTTATGTCGGCATAATGACCTGTTGCAAAAATATCTGCCTTGAGTTCATTTGTTGCGTAGTCAAAAAGTTCGCCCCATTTGATAAATTGATTACATACGATACAAGGGTTTGGGGTTTCACCCTTTTTGTACGAATTTTCAAAGTAGTCGATAACTTTTTGTTGGAAATCTTTCGTTACATCTAAAATATGGTGCTCAATTCCGAGTTTATCTGCGACTTCTTTTGCATTTTTGCAAATTGTGTCAGCTGCAGGGGTATTTACCATTTTACCTGTCAAACCTATTACATGGTAGCCTTTTTTTTGTAATAAAAATGCTGTAACTGAGCTGTCAACTCCGCCTGATAGTGCCACAACCGCTATCTTTTCTTTTTTGTTATCTTCCATTGTTTATCCTTTTTTTTAATTATAAACGAAAAATTTTATATTTATTTATTAAGCAATGTATTAATTCTAAAGTATTAGACTTTAAAATTTTAGCCAGATATCTTATAATATATATAAGGGATATAGATAGGAGTTGTGAAATGCGCAGTCGTTGGTATGAATTGTCACCTGATGTTTGTATTGTAATTAGTAAAATAGAATTAGCCAAAGCAGAAGACCAAACTCGGTATGCAAAATTAATGCTGACAGAACTTCGCAAAGCAGGTTATGAACCAAATCGACAAATTTACTTAGATAGGATTCGCTCATATCAAATGAGGCGTTGGTATGACAAAAATAGATTCTTATTTATGGCATTTGAGTATCTGAAGGATTCAAAATCAGAAATTCAGTCTACTGTTGCAACTAATGTTTTACGTTTGATAAGGCAAGAAAATGCAGCATAAAGTTTGATTGCACTTGTTGCAATAAGGGAGCTTATCGAATAGGCTCCCTTTTCGTATGTTTAAACAAGTCCTTCTTTCAATGCTTTTACTGCGGCTTGGGTTCTGTCATCAACTACGAGTTTTTGGATAATATTGCAAACATGTGCTTTTGCAGTGTGGGCAGAAATAGTTAGCGCTTCTGCAATTTCGTTGTTTGATTTGCCGTCAACAACCAGTTTCAAGACTTCATACTCTCTTTGTGTAAGGTTTGAATGTTGTTCTCGGAACATTGCGCGTGACATTTGCCGTTGCGGAACAATTCCACAATTTTTGTCTCTCAATATAGGTACGGCAAGTGGGTCAATCCACATAGCTCCTTCTTTTATTGTTTGGATAATCATTTTTAAAATATCTGTATTAATATCTTTCATTACATAGGCGCGTGCGCCTGTTTGCAAGGAGTTAAGAACTTCTTGTTCACTCAGATGTGACGTCAACATAATAACTTTTGCATTGGTGTTGAGTTCAAGAATTTTTTTTGTAGCTTCAATTCCTGACATATCAGGCAAACCTATGTCCATCAAGGTTACATCAGGGTGAGTGGTTTTGAATTTTTCAATTGCCTCATGTCCGCTCTGAGCTTCTGATGTAACTTCTAGTCCGTCTTGCTCTTCAAACAGAGATTTTAAACCTACTCGCATAAGTTTGTGATCTTCTACAAGTAGTAATTTTATTGCTGAATTAATCATAATTTCTCACTCCTTAACGGTTATTTTTTATTATTATATTGTTTTGAATGATTGGTGATATCTGTTTTGTGGCGGTTTGTTGCGGCTATTATTATTGAGGTTTATGTTTGTTATTAAATAATATTTTTAATTTATATATATATTTATAAAATTTTAATATTTAATTTTATGGCGAAACTTCTCTGTTTGTTATAGTATGAGGAAAATACAAAACACAGGATAATAAATATATGAAATACTCCAAATTTTCAGCGGTAATAATCGGAAGCGGAATTGCAGGCTTGTATGCTGCATTAAAGATTGAACAGCAGTTAGATCTACCTGATGGAGTTTTGTTGATTACAAAATCTCAACTTGGCGAAAGTAATTCTTATTACGCTCAAGGTGGTATGGTTGCAGTATTAAAAGATAATAAAAATGACTCGGTTGAATCTCACGTTACAGATACAATCAGAGCCGGTGCAGGTTTGAGCGAAATTAATACAATTAAATTTATTAGTGAAAATTCTGATAAAGTTGTACGCGATTTGTTGAAGTTCGGAGTTGAATTTGATAGAGATGAAAATGGAAACTTTACACTGACAAAAGAGGCTGCTCATAGTGTTCGCAGAATTTTACATTCTGGCGGAGATGCTACGGGACGAGAAATCGAAATTGCATTATGTTCGGCTGTGAAAAATAATAAAAATATCAAAGTTTATGAAAATACTGATGCGGTAGATTTGTTGGTAAAAAATTCTGAATGCGGTGGAGTGATTGTTTATCATTCGCAAAATGATGAATATGAAACAATCAAGTCTCATTGCGTAATTTTGGCAACAGGCGGACTCGGACAGTTGTACAAATATACAACAAATCCATCAGGAGCTACAGGTGATGGGTTTGCTCTAGCTTATCGTGCCGGTGCGGTTTTGCAGGATATGGAGTTTGTTCAATTTCACCCAACTGCTTTGGCAATTGATGATAAAGTAAATCATAACAGATTTTTGATTAGTGAGGCTGTACGTGGAGAAGGTGCAAAACTTTGCGACAAATCAGGTTATCAATATATGTCAAAGTACCATGAAAAAAAAGAACTTGCTCCACGTGATATAGTCGCTCGTGCAAATTATTGCGAAATGCGCGATAACAATGTTCCAAATGTTTATCTTGATGCAACTGTTATCGGAAAAGAAAAATTGTCAAAAAGATTCCCTACGATTGGTAAAAAATGTATGGACTCAAACATTGATATCTCAAAGGATTTAATTCCTGTTGCACCTGCTGCACATTATTTCATGGGTGGTGTTAAAACCAATTTGAAAGGCGAGACTTCAATAAAAGGACTTTATGCGATTGGTGAAGTTTCTTCTACCGGTTTGCATGGTGCAAACAGATTGGCAAGTAATTCGCTTTTAGAATGTGTAGTTTGTGCTTATGAGGCATCTGAATTTCTAAAAAATAAAGATTTATCTTTTGAAAATGTAGATGATAAAAATTATGAAGATGTGATATCAAAATATGATGAAAAACGTGATTTTCTAAAAGTTGATATCTCAAGTTTGAAATCAAAACTACAAAATACAATGTGGGACAATGTAGGGATTTATCGTGATGAAAAATCATTAAATCGTGCTTTGGCTGATATTGAGCAAATGTGCAAGGAGTTTCACCGTGATTACAAATGTTTGTCAAAAGATGAATACGAATTGAGAAATATGTTAATAACTGCCAGTTTGATTGTAAAATCTGCACTAAACCGTAAGGAGTCAAGGGGCGCACATTATCGTACGGATTACCTTGAAACAAGTGAAGATTGCGAACACAGCTTAATAAAGAAAGAAAAAGGAGAAATAAGTTTTGCTAAGTAATTTTTATGTAGAAGACCATGTTAAATCTGCTTTGATGGAAGATATCGGATTTGGTGATGTTACAACTGAAAGTATTGTAGGCGAAGATAAAATTTTTACAGCATCTTTGGTTTCTCGCTGTGAAGGTATTATTTGTGGACTTGAAGTTTTTAAGACTGTGTTTAGAGTTTTATCAGACAAAGTTCAAGTGGATTTACATTTTAAAGATGGTGACAAAATAAAAAAGGGCGATGTTCTTGCAACTCTACATGGGGCAGGAAAATATTTGCTGCTTGGTGAAAGAGTTTCTCTAAATTATATCCAAAGAATGAGTGGAATTGCGACAGAAACTCACAAATACCAACAGGCAATTGGTGATTTGCCTTGCAAAATCGTTGATACAAGAAAAACCACTCCAAACTTTAGAGCATTTGAAAAATATTCAGTAAAAATTGGTGGTGGAGCTTTGCATAGATTTAATCTTTCTGATTGTGCGATGATTAAAGATAATCACATTCAGGTTGCAGGTTCAGTGACAAATGCGGTAAAAATGGTTAAGGCGAATTTGTCACATGCACATAAGGTTGAACTAGAGTGTGATACAATCGACCAAATAAAAGAGGCTTTGCCTTTGGGGGTTGATATCATTATGCTTGATAATATGTCGTTGGATGAAATGAAAGAGGCAGTTAAATTGATTGACCATCGCGCAATTGTCGAGGCTAGTGGTAATGTTCGATTAGAGACAGTTCGCGCTATTGCAGAATGTGGTGTGGACATAATTTCCTCAAGTGCAATTGTTGCTAAAGCTCCAACTCTTGATATTGCTTTAGATATGTAGGTATAGTTGAAGATAAGAACGGCATATAATAATGTAGGTCGGCTTTACCAAATCGAGGACGTAACCTTGCCAAAATTCGCTGTTCCGAATTTCATCATCACAAAACTTTACAAAATAGCAATTTTAGTGTGAAAAATACCTTTATTCTCATGTAACAAAGGGGATTTTATAATGGGGATTGTCTTAGTAACACTTCAAATTTTGGCTATTGGCGAAATTTCTAAAGAATTATTGGCGCGTGCACTGTAACTTGAATGTCTATTTTTTTACAAGTGCAGAGCGTGTTACGCTCAAAACCGTTTCATTTGGAATGTAAAAGTCTTTGACACCATAATTTGCGTTTATGAACAAAAATTCTAATGTTTCACCGCTTTTTATTCCCAAAATGTCAAACGGAATTTTTAAATCTAAAACTTCGTCATATACGGCTTCAATTGATTTAGACATCTCAAGAACCCACATATCTCCGGGGATAGCTTTTATTATTCTAAGTAGTTGCAATTTGTTGTTCCTGATTGCAATTTGAATTTCGTTGTGGAATTTTTCCATTGAAACTGGTGTGATGTTTTTAGTTTTGTTGATTAATCTAACTGGTGACAAATCCTGTCTATGACTTGCTTTTCGTGTATAAATATACATTTGGTATGTTCGTTTAGAAAGTTCCAAATTTTCTTTAATATATTTGTTCAAATGGAATTTTAGGTAGAAATTATTTTGGTCATTTCCAAATCGAATTTTGTCAAATAATTTTGATTCACGCAAAACCGGACCGTCAGGAATTTCAATGTATCCTGCATTGTTCCATTCGTCGTCTTCATCGACTACGTTTTTACCGTTAATATTAGGTGTAATTAATGATTTTGGATATTTTGAAGGTTTAGATGTCGAAATATCTGATAATGGGTCATCAAGATATTTCGGTGTGTCTAAATCAAGATACCTGTAGACATTTTTTAAGTGAGTTCTGAATAAGAAGTCAAAAATATTGTCTCGCCCTGAGTCGTTTGGTTCGCCATACCACCAAAACCAGTCACTGCCTTCGCAAATAAATAATTCTCTACGTGCAAGTTCTATGTTTGGATTTAGCGGTTCGCGTTTTACAAAGTTTGCAAAATCTTGTCTTACTCGTTTCAAATATGTCCAAGCAATATCTTTTACAGGCTCATCAATCCACAATTTAAAATTTCTGTTTATCCAAGAGCCTGATGCGATTTTTGGCAAAAGTTTATCTTCTTTAGTCTTTTCTAAATAATCGCTAAGCAAAACGGTTTCCAGTGAATCATCTTCTGTTATTAGAGTGTATAAAGTTTTCAAGAAAGATGCACCGTCTTCAAGGTAATTTTCCCAACAGTTTTCGCCATCTAGTGCGATTGTCAAAAGATGTTCGTTATCAGGGGATGATAAAATCTTGCTTTGTAAAACTTTGATTCTGTCATATAAATCGTTTGCGGTTGCAATCGGATTGTGGTTTTGGTATTCAAATCCAATCAAATTAGGGATTGTAGACTCTCTGAATACCATTTTTAAATCTGATGTGCTTGTTTTATACTTGTAAGTTTTTAACAAGTGGTAAGGTTCTTTAATATAACCTTTGAAATCGTGTTCAAATTCAAAATTAATAGAATTTGCCAAGATACCTTCATCTGAAAGTGACCACTCAACCCCTAGACTGCTAAGCATTTCAAGTGTTTTAGCACTCACACATTGTTCTGATGGCCAAACTCCGCGCGGACGTTTTCCAAAGACTTCTTCAATACGGTCGAGTGCCATTTTTGTTTGCATTTTTGCATCTAAATCTGTTTTTAAGTCTTGTAAATCGTTAGCCGGTGATGAATTTTTTTTGATATTTTTATAATCAAGTAAAATTGGTAAAATTGGGTGATAATAAGGACTTGTAGTGATTTCAATTTTATTTTTTTCGATTAATTTTCTAATTGTTGGAATGATTTTTTTAATAATATCACGTTGAATTTGAATTATTGCAATTCTATCTTCAAGTGTGTAATTTTTTCCTTTTTTAACCAATTTTTTTAGTTCAGAGTTTGAAGTTTTGAATGATGGGTCAATCCAAGCCAAATTGAATAGTGCCATTAAATCTGCGTATTCTTGGTTTGAAAATATTGAGGTATCCTCTGTGCCTGAAGACTGCACAATTTGGTATAATCTGTGATACTCAGGATTTGCGAGAATCATTGTTTGATAGTTTGCGTCAAAAAAGTTATTTAAAATAAATATTTTATCTTCATTTGTCAATTCATCTTGTGGTGTGATAGTCAATCTTGAATGGATGTCATGGGCTTCATTTTCGCCATAATTGATAATTGCGTTTATTAATACGGGAACAAAGTTAAAATTTAGTTTTAACTTATCAAATTTTTTTGCCCATAATGCCATATCAAGGTAGTCTTTTACTGCATGTAGTCTTACCCAAGGCATCAAAAAATCACCGGTCGGTGATAGTTGATAAACCGGCTGGTGCATGTGCCAGTAAAAAGCTATTGATAATTTTTTAGATTGACTTATCATAGATTCTTAACCCTTATATTTATATTGTATCATTGAAATATTCAGAAACAAGATGGCAAAATGTCGGCATATTTCTTGTCTTTGGCGGTTTATGTTACACTTAGTTACATAAAATAGCCCTGTTTTTCATGTTTTTGCTATACTATTAGTAGAATTTGGTTGGAATTACCCCAAATTGGGAACTTGACCTTTTTATAAGTTGAAAGGATTAACTAAGAGATGAAGAAATTTATGACATTTTTGACAGCACTTTTATTCAGTGTTCAGAGTGCTAACGCTATGAATTTAGATGCGTTTATGGACAAGCATATTGCACCTGTTTCCAATGCTGTCGCGGATATAATTTTTTATCCCATAAAAATTTTCGGTGCAGAAATTCCGATAATTATTTTTTGGATTTTAATTGCAGGTTTGTTCTTTACCATATATTTGAAAGGTATCCCTATCTGGGGATTCATGCATTCCATTCATAGTATTTTTAAGCCAAGCAAAGAGCAAGGTGCAAATGATGATGGCAGTGGTGAAGTTTCATCATTCCAAGCATTGATGACCGCATTGTCAGGTACTATCGGTATGGGAAGTATTGCAGGAGTTGCAATTGCTATTTCTATGGGTGGTCCTGGGGCTGCTTTTTGGGTAATAGTTGGTTCTATCTTGGGTATGTCTTTAAAATTTGTTGAGGCTGCTCTTGCTGTAAAATACAGAAGGTTTAACTTAGACGGCACAATTTCCGGTGGTCCAATGCATTATATGGCGCATGGCTTGACTCGTAAAAAATTGAGATGGTTAGGACAGCCTTTAGCTGTAATTTTTGCAGTACTTTGTATTTGTGGTGGTATTACAGGCGGTAATATGATTCAAATCAACCAAGCTGCTCACCAGTTTATTAACGTTACAGGTGGCGAGCACAGTGTCTTGGCTCACTTCCACTGGGTAATTGGTTTATTGATGGCTATTGTTGTAGGTATGATTATTATTGGTGGTATCAAAGGTATTGTAAAAGTTACTGAAAAAATCGTTCCTTTGAAAATTTTTGTATATTTATTCTCAGCTTTGGCTGTAATTTTGTTTAATATTAAAGCATTACCTCATGCTTGTGTAATTATTGTAAAAGAGGCATTCCATCCGGAATCAATATATGGTGGTATGTTTGTCGCAATGATTATGGGTTTGAGACGTTCTGTTCAAACAAATGAGGCTGGTACAGGTTCAGCACCTATTGCTTATGCTACAGTAAAGACGCATGAACCTATTTCACAAGGTTTTGTTTCTTTGATGGAACCTTTTATGACAGGTTTTATGTGTACATTGACAGCTGTAACGATTGTTATTACAGGTGTTTATAAAGATTTTGCAGGTTCAACATCAGGTGTTGAAATGACATCAAGCGCAATTCAATCAGTAATTCCATTCTTCCCTAAATTGTTAGCGGCAATTGTTCTTCTTTATGCATTATCAACATTGTTGGCTTGGGCATATTATGGACAAAAATCTTGGAACTATTTGGTTGGTGAAGGCAAAAAAAGAACTTTGACTTTCCAATTTCTATACTGCGCATTTATCGTAATCGGTTCAGTTATGAATGTAACATCCGTTATCAATATCACTGATGCGATGATGATTGCAATGTCTGTTCCAAATATTATTGCAATGTATATCTTGGCTCCTGAAGTTAAGAAAGATTTGAAAGCTTATTGTCAAAGATATAAAGTTGGAAAATTGGTGAATAAAGCGTGGATTGCAGAGGCTGAACAAGAAATGGTATCATCACCGCTTGCAACAGAAGAAGTTTCAGTGGAGGGTAAATAATTATGTCAGACCAAATTATTGTTACAGTTTCTGGTATAGATAAAGTTGGTATTGTAGCTAAAGTTACGACTGTGCTTGCGCAAAACGAAGTTAATATTGAAGATATTAAACAAACTCTAATGCAAGGTCATTTTGTAATGTTTATGCTTTGCGATATCGAAAAATCTCAATATTCATTTAAACAAATCAAAGAATCTTTGGTTAAATGTGGCGATGAAATGGGTATGGAAATCTGGGTTCAGAAAAAAGAAATTGTAGATAATATGCATAAAATTTAACTTATGAAAAATTGTATAAAGAAGGCAGACTTATTATAAGTCTGTCTTTTTTATTTTATGATGACAAAAAATATTTTTACAGGGTTTATTATAGTTGGAGGTTTAAATGAATATAAATTCAGTATCAACAAATAATTATAACAGCAATAATTTTGTAAAATTTACCGGTCGAACTCGCGCAGAGGCATTGATGGCAAGCGTATTGGCAGAAAATGGTATTTCTGCAAAATCTTCAAAATTGGTGAAAAAATTAAGCTATTTAATTGAAGAAGAATGGGCTGCAAAACGCAAAAATGGAGATATAATGGAAGCTCCCAAATATCTTGTTGCCGGACATGATGGAAATTTGGTTACTATGAGACCTGTTTATCATCAGTATAAAAATACTATTTTGATGGAAGTAGAGGGGGATAAATATATTGATAGAATTTTAATCAATCGTCAAAAACCTTCTGATTATACGTATGAGCGAGCAACAATAACTCCTTATGGTAGTGCTTCTAGTAAAACTTATGATTCTATGCGTGATAAAAATACGAAAATCGAATCTCGTGTGGATGATTATATTGATAAATATATTACAAGTTTGTTCAATCGTGATGATATCAAATTGAAAAATCGTTACATTGGCATTGATTAGATTTTGAGAAATTGTGTAAATTGTAGTGTGGGGAAAGCGTAGCGTCCCCACAAATCTTAATTGTTAAATTTTGTAAATTTGAATTTAGAGTTGCTCAAACTCAACTATAATGCCCTTTATGATATGATATGATATGATATGATGTGGTGGGGTCGAGCAATTTTTTTGTCTACAAACCCTTTTTAACTATGTAAGGGTTATAAGTAGAAAACAGAAAGGTTGGTATTAGACTATGGCATTGACTTTTGGACGTATTGGGGCAGCAGAAATTCTTCAACGTATGGGAAGATTAAAAACTCCGAAAGTTTCAACTAGAGTTTTTAATTTGGGTGGAGAAAAAATTGTTGCAAAAACAGGTGAAACCGCAAATGGCGTAAAATGGACAAAATTATATAATCAAGATGAGCTTGTATCTTGGAAACGTGCTGCAAATGGTAAAATTGAAAAAGGACGTTATGAATTAAATCAAAATCCGTGGGCTGAAAATGGTGTCTTCACCGAGATTAACGGTAATAAAAAATCTACAATAGTTAGATTTGATGGTACTGAATCTCCACTCCATAGAAATTCTTATGCAGGTGATAACTTATCTTTGGGCGGTAATGAGTATTACAATCCGACTCAAACAAATCCGTATGATGCATTGGAACAAGGTTTGAATGACATCTTTTCTTTCTAAATTTAAAGTATAGTGGTGGGCACATTTCATTTTGCCCACACTACTTTTTTCAATCAGTAATATGTTTTGTCAGGTATAAAAAGAGTGGCTCAGGATGAAATCCTGAGCCACTCTTTTTATCTTGCTTAATTAGTTAATTAAACTAATTCTTTAACTTCAGCTGCAAATACTTTTGGGTCTAGTTTGATACCAGGTCCCATAGTAGTTGATAGGTATACTGATTTAACAAATGTACCTTTAGCTGATGCAGGTTTAGCCTTGATAATTGCATCTGCTAATGTAGCATAGTTTTTGATTAAGTCAGCTTCAGCAAATTGAATTTTACCGATAGGGCAGTGAATCATACCTTGTTTATCGGCTCTATATTCAACTTTACCAGCTTTAGCATCTTTAACAGCTTTAGCGATGTCCATTGTAACTGTACCTGTTTTAGGGTTTGGCATCAAGCCTTTAGGTCCTAATACTCTACCTAATTTACCCAACATACCCATACAGTCAGGAGTTGCAATCAATGTGTCAAATTCAAACCAACCGCCAGAAATCTTGTCGATGATTTCTTCAGCACCTGCAAAATCTGCGCCAGCTTCAGTAGCTTCAGTAGCTTTAGCACCCTTAGCGATAACACAAACTTTAACTTCTTTACCAAGACCAGCAGGTAAAACTACTGTTGATCTGATTTGTTGGTCTGCTTGACGAACATCAATACCTAAACGCATGTGGCATTCAACTGTTTCGTTAAATTTTGAAACTTCTTTAGAAATTTCTTGTAATTTTTTAATTGCATCAACTGCTGTAGATGGTTGAACAAAACCTTCCAGCATTTCCTGCATTTTCTTTTGTTTTTTAGTTAATTTTGACATTTTTATTTCCTTTCATGGTAATCACGGATGTTTCCTGCCTGTTGTATTTAACAAGCACATCCTTCCATTAATTAATCTTTTACTGTAACACCCATTGCACGGCATGAACCTGCAATCATTTTAACTGCTGCATCCATTGTTGTCGCATTCAAATCGTTCATTTTGATTTTTGCGATTTCTTCCAACTGTGCTCTTGTGATTTCAGCAACTTTATCTTTGTTTGGAACTGCTGAACCTTTTGGAATGTTCAATGCTTTTTTAATCAATACAGGAGCTGGAGGTGATTTAATCACGAATGTAAAGCTTTTATCTTCGTAAACATCAATGATAACCGGAATAATGTATCCAGCTTTATCTTGAGTTTTAGCGTTGAATTGTTTACAGAAATCCATGATATTAACACCGTGTTGACCTAGTGCAGGACCAACTGGTGGTGATGGATTAGCTTTGCCTGCTTCGATTTGAAGCTTGATTTTTCCTACTACTTTCTTTGCCATTTTTTTCTCCTTTTGTGGTAATAGCGGTCTTTTTAAACTTTTAAAAAGTATCCTTCCACATTTTTTGTGCTTACGTATTATAAAACTCATCCCTCAAACAAGTTTGAGGGTGAAATTTTTAAAGTTTATTGATTTGTTTGTATTCCAATTCAACAGGCGTTTCACGACCGAAGATTGAAACATTTGCTCTAAGTTTAGATTTATCAGGGTAAACTTCAATGATATCTGCATCAAAGTCTGCAAATGGACCTGAAATAATCCTAACTTTGTCACCAACTTTAACATCAAGTTCGATTTTTTCAACTTGAGATGATGAGCGGTGAAGAATCTTTTTGATTTCGCTTTCCTTCGCAGGAATAGGTTTTTTTGCTGAACCTACAAATTTTGTTACGCCTGATGTGTGTCTTACAACATACCAGCTGTCTTCGTCCATAATCATTTCAACTAGAACATATCCAGGGAAGATTTTTTCTTCTTTTTCCTGTTTTTTACCAGCTTTCATTTGTGTAACTGTTTTTTGAGGAACTTCAATTCTGAAAATTTTGTCGCCCATATTCATATATTCAATACGTTTTTCCAAGTCAGTTTTAACTTTGTTTTCGTATCCTGAATATGTGTGAACTATATACCATCTTTTTTGGCTTTTTGTAGCCTCTTTAGCTGCTGCTTGTTCAGCTGCTGCGTTTTGTTCAGCTACGATATCTTCGTTTAATTGTTCTTCCATTGTTTTTTCGTTTTCTGTCATAAGCCACCTTTTTAATTTTGCTTAATTTCTACTTAATTAGGCTAAGTAATCCTTTGAATAAAAGGTCCATTATATATATTGCTAAAGTAAATACAAATACAATCACGATAACTGAACAAGTTTCAAAAATAACTGTCTTTCTTTCAGGCCAGCTAATTTTGCCCCATTCTGTTCTTACACCTTTAAAGTATGCTTTGATTGCATCTAATATTTGATTCATTCTATAATCCTTTGATTTTTAGTTAAAATACGCGCCCTGAAGGACTCGAACCCTCGACATCCGGTTTTGGAGACCGACGTTCTACCAACTGAACTAAGGACGCAAGTCAGAGGTTTAATAATTAACCTCTGATGAATTCTTATTTTGTTTCCTTATGCGTAGTGTGTTTTTGGCATTTTGGACAATATTTGTTTAATTCCATTCTTTCTTTTGTTGTTTTTTTGTTTTTAGTTGTTGTGTAGTTTCTTTCTTTGCATTCTTCACATGCTAGAACTACCATTCTGTCGTTTTTTCCTTTGATACCCATTGTTTTATTTCCTTTTATTTTATTAACTTGTCTTCTATTTAAAATAGAATGTGAACATTACACATTCTATCTTTTTCGGCTTATAGCTTTATTCTATATCAAACAAAATAAATTGCAAATAAATTGTAAACAAATACTACGTTTTTGACAATAAAAAAGACACTTCGTTTGAAGTGTCTTTTTTGAAATATTAAAAATTTATATTATTTGCGAGATGGAGCTCCTGCTTGGGTAGGGTATTTGCCAATGGAATCAGTTCTTAATTGTTCCATATAGATTTGACCATTTTTAACAACTTGTTGCAATTGTGTCAAATTACCTTCGATGCTTGTAAGAACTTGTTCCGCATATAATTCAGCACCTTCTCTGATTTTCATAGCTTCGTCAGTTGCTTGGAGTCTGATATTTTCAGCATCTTGAAGAGCGATATGTTTCATTTTTTCACATTCTTCGTAAACTTCATTTTTAATTCTGTTACCTTCTCGCTCAATTGCTTTCATTTGGTCAGATTCGGAAAGTTTTCTGTCAGCCTCGTTTTGCGCATCTTGAACGATTTTATTAGCTTTTTGTTGAGCTTCGTTTTGAAGTTCTTCTTTGCGTTTTAAGAAAAGTCTTGCCTCTTGAACTTCTGTTGGCAAAGCTGCATATATTCTATCAATTAATTCTTCAATTTCTCTTTTGTTTACTACAGTGTATTTTAATACAGAATAACCTTCATCTAAGGCAATTTCTAACATCTTTAGTAAATCATACACTCCATTTTGTGGCATGTCTATTATCCCTTATCCCTTTCACATTTTATATTAATATATTACATAAGCGAAAAATAATTGTCAAATAATATTTTCGCATGCAATTACATAATTTAACATGTGTTTACTAATGGTCGAGATTTTCTGCTTGATTTATTTCATCCGGAATATTTTTATAAATTTGGTTAATGATATCTTCAATTTCTTTAACCTTGACAATTACGTATGAGGCGATTGTCATTTGCTCATTCAGTGTGGTTTCAAGCTTTTGTAGATAACTAAACAGATTCTTTTTATTTTCAGTATTTTGTTTTAGTATGGGTTCTTCTTTCCAAGAGCTGAGAAAACCACGTGCTGTTTGGATATCATCAGGTAAATTTTTGTATATGGCATCGATGATTTGTTCAACTCCGCGTTTGTTGACTGCAACATAACCTCTAAAAATTGGCAATTTGTAGCTTTCTAGGAGCTGTTTTTCAAGGTCTTGAATTTTCTTTTTGCTTTCAAAATTCATGTTATTTCCTTCTAGTTAGGTAATCATTGACAGCTTTAGGAACGAACTTGGAAATATCTCCGCCATTGTTTAAAATTTCTTTGATTGTGCTTGATGAAATGAAGTTGTATTCAGGTTTAGTTGTTAAAAATACTGTTTTAATGTCTTCGCATAGTGCGCTGTTTGCTTGAGATAATTGCATTTCATATTCAAAGTCTGATACTGCACGCAATCCACGAATTAAAATTCCCGCATTGTGTTTTTTTGCATACTCGATAGTTAAGCCTTCAAATGCGTCAACTTCAGTATTTGGAATATCTTTAATGCTTTCTTTTATTAATTTAACGCGTTCTTCTACTGATAAAAATCCATGTTTTTCACCATTGTGAGCTACTGCGATAATTACTTTATCAAAAATTCCTGCTGCGTTTTTTAGTATATCAAGATGCCCTTTGGTTATAGGGTCAAAGCTCCCCGGGTATATTGCAAGTTTCATAGTTTCCTCATTTCTGTGGATGATTATAGCAGGTAGGGTGCGATTTTTCAAGGGTAGTGTTTGCACAGAGGGTAAGAAGGTAGGAGGTCAGGCAGGCTTTTTAATTTCGTAATGATGTGATTTTGGTTATGCTGAACTGACTAGAATATGAGTTGAGCTAAAGCGAAACGTAATATTCTGTTCCTACTTGGTGTTTCAGCATCTCAAATGAAACAAATTAGTCATATATGAGTTTTGTAATATTAGAGACCCTGAAACTAGTTCAGGGTGACTAAAAGAATAAACTTGCCAAAATCTGAAATTAATTATGATATGAAGTTTATTGTAAAGAAATGTAAATATATTCGTTGAGTTGTGCAATTTCGTATATCGAAAATACTTTATTAGTATATAAGAACGATATATAAATCATATTTATATATACTACTACCTTCTACTTTCTACCTACTAATCTTTTACACGAGGAATTGTAACAGATTCCAAGGAAGCTTCTTTCACAGAAGCTTTTTTTTTGCGGATTTTGGGTAGGGCGCCGTGTGAGCATAGCGAACCCAGCCCGTGTGTGCAAATAGTCTGGTTGAGTGCAGATTTGCGATAGCAAATTGTAACGAAATAAAGACTATGCAAGCCCCAATAATCCAAGACATGCTGTCGAGCAGAGGCACGAGCGTATGCGAGAGGCGAAAGCGCGTCAACGCAAACGTTGAGTTTGCGTTGCAAACTTGAGCAGTGCCATTTAATGCGAGACAGAAAGGATTTTGTGTAGGGCGATGGTGGACGAAATAGGAGGTTGTCATTCTGAAAGCTTAGAAAATTTGCGTGAAGAATGAACGCAAAATTTTCTTGCTATTCAGAATCTCTAACTGGACGCGTTTTATTTGAGACCCTGAAACAGCTCAGCCTGCGCCCGCATACAGGCTCACACATTTCGCTCTAGCTCAATGGTTCGCTTTGTAAAGTTCAGGGTGACAGCATTGATAGATTCTGAATAGGATAAAATCTACGTCGCTATGTTCCTTGATTTTTAATCCTTTCAGAATGACAGTGTCTGATTAGATATTTTATTGTTCCCCTCCCATCAGAATATGTGGGCTTTGGGGCAAATGGTGTTAAATATTCCTTGCTATTGAAAAAAAAACATGTTCTTGGTAATATTTCGCTAGCATATTGCTAGAAAGAAGGGATTAAAAAATGGCTAAAAGAGTTTTGCTATGTATAATGGACGGTTGGGGAATCTCAAAAGGTTCTGAAAAATATGATGCGACTAAGCTTGCACATCCTGTTCATGTTATGGAATTAGAAAAAGATGACCCATTTATGCACTTGAGAGCAGATGGAGAGTTTGTTGGACTTCCTGCAGGACAAATGGGTAATTCTGAAGTTGGACACCTAAATTTGGGTGCCGGAAGAATTGTTTATCAAGATTTGTCTAAGATTAATAATGCAATCAAAGATGGTTCATTTTTCAAAAATGAAAGATTTTTGGCGGCTATGGAACATGCTAAGAAAAACAATTCTGCACTACATATTTACGGACTTGTTTCAACCGGTGGTGTTCACTCATCATTAAATCACTTGTTAGCATTAATTAAAATGGCTGCAGAAAATGGTTTAGAAAAAGTTTATGTACACGCATTTTTGGATGGTCGTGACACTCCACCTCAAAGTGCTTGTGAATTTTTGCAAGTTGTAGAAGATGAACTTAAAAAATACAATCTTCCTCCTGTTGCAACTATTATCGGTCGTTACTACATTATGGATAGAGACAACCGTTGGGATAGAGTTGAAAAAGGTTATAACGCTTTATTATTTGGAGAAGGTGAACACGCATCATCTGCTATTGAAGGTGTTAAACAATCTTATGCAAAAGGTGAAAATGATGAATTTGTATTGCCTACAGTAATTGGTGGTGAAGAATCAAGAATTCATGACAATGATTCTATTATATTTATCAACTACCGTCCTGATAGAGCTAGAGAAATCACTAAAGCTATTAACTTCACTGATTTTGACGGTTTTAACAGAAAGAAAGTTCTTAAAAATATCTTGTACACAACAATGACAAGTTATGAAGCTACTTTTACATACCCTGTTGCATTCCCTAAAGAAAAATTAGTGAATATTTTGGGTGATGTTTTGGAAGCAAATGGTATTCACCAATTCAGAACTGCTGAAACCGAAAAATATGCTCACATAACATTCTTCTTTAATGGTGGTATTGATCAGCCTCAACCTCACGAAACAAGAGTTCTTGTTCCATCTCCAAAAGTTGCAACTTATGATATGCAACCGGAAATGAGTGCTGCAGAAGTTTGTGAAAATGTTTTGGGTGCAGTTAAAAATCCTGAATATCAATTCGTTTTAGTAAACTTTGCAAATCCTGATATGGTAGGTCATACAGGCGTTATTGATGCTGCTACAAAAGCATGCCACGTTGTAGATGAATGTGTTGGTAAAATTGCTGATGCTTGTAAAGAAAATGACGTAGTTATGTTGTTGACAGCAGATCATGGTAATGCTGAAGTTATGTATGATGAGGCTACACATGCTCCTGAAACAGCTCACACAACGAATGAAGTTCCATTTGTTGTTGTCAATGCTCCTCAGGGTATTGAATTGAGAGACTCAGGTGCATTGTGCGATGTTGCTCCTACAATTTTGAAATTGTTGGGAATTAAACAACCTGCAGAAATGACAGGCAAATCATTAATTAAGTAAGAAAATAAAATTCAAGGAAATAGGGAAATAAGTTCAAAGTATAATATTGTGAACTTATTCCCTTTAATCCTTATTTTCTATCCACTTTTGAAGTAAAGGAAAAATATGAGTAATAAGATTGAAGATTTAGATATTGATTTTTCGTTTAAAAAGAATAATGTAGATGAATTGTTTTTCAATTTGAGCGAAAACCCTGAAAATTTTAAAAACAAAGATTTTCGCTATACATTGAGTATGGTTTATCAAATTATTGAAGATGAGTTCGCTGGAGTCTTTTTGAGTCCAAATGCTCCTACTCGTAATACTAATTTCTATTTGATAAATCGCCCAACAAAAAGTATTCATGGTCAAAATCTGTCTTTCTTTGTTACTCCGACAAATAATTTTCAATATTATTTAAAATCTAAAGGTTCATTGTTCCGTTTTAAATCCGAAGTTTATAAAGACCAAGTAGGTTATTTTATGGCTTGGGATTTGGTAATGGATTATTTTGGCGGATTTGGCAATGTTGTTGACATTGCGGATTTGACACCAACATTCATCTATTTGAACAAGTTGACATATTTTGTAATGAAGTTGATTGAAAAATTATATTTCATTCCAACGGTAAAACGTTATAATCAGATGTTCCGTATTGTTTATGAACCGATTATTAATAATCAAAAAATGGCTAGAATTGTGAACATGTTTGAAGAATGTATGCCTGAAGATTTGTTCATTGAAGGTGAAAAGCCGAAAGATTTTGTTTACGAATTTATTTATACTTATTTGAACTATGTTATTTACAAGTTCTTGGGTATCAAGATGTACAGATTTAAAGATGTTAAATCCGGTACATATTTATTAAAAGACTTGGAGCAAAGGGCTGTTCTAAAAGGTAAAGATATTGCGGAAAGCTTTGCTCAATGGTTTGATGAACTTTATTTGGGTAAATATGATGTTATCCCATTTTTCAAGATTGAAAAAGTTGAAGATGAACTGTTTAGATTAAAAGTTCATATTAAAAATCGCAAAACTAATGAAAGTGTTTTGATTGACAAACTTTATACCGAAGAAGAAGTTTTTGGGGCGAAAGCATCTGACATTTCGAGAATCGTAGAAAAACAATTGAACTATGTGTTGCGTTATATGCCGGAACTTGAGCAGGTATTTGAAGATGAAGACAAGTTATATCTTGATTTGAATTTGAATGAAGTGTACAAAATTATTACTCAAACTGCATATTATCTTCAAAAGGCTCAAATTGAGGTTATATTGCCAGAAGAGTTGAACAATATTATTATTCCTCGTGCATCTATCAATGCAAAGGTTAAAGAATCAAGAGCTGATGATTTGGCTGATTTGATTAATAATAATGTTCCGTCTTCAAAAATTTCTTTGGATGACATTTTGGAATTTTCTTACGAAATTTCAATTGGTAATGAGAAAATTTCTATTGAAGAGTACAAAAAATTACTTGAAAATAATAATGGCTTAATCAAATATAAGAATAAATACGTTTTGATTGACCAAGAAGAAAGCAAAAAGATTTTTGAACAAATTGCTAAATCTAATCTTAAATCAATGTCAAGAATGGAACTTATCCATGCCTCATTGTCAGGTCAACTTGACCAATATGATTTTGATTATGATGCAGCATTTGCAAGGGTTCTTGCTGACTTTACAAAGCCTGTAGAAATGACTGTTCCAAAAACATTGAAGGGCGAATTGAGACCATATCAGGAAATTGGTTTGAAATGGTTGTGGACAAATGTTTCAAAAGGTTTTGGTGCCTGTATGGCAGATGATATGGGGTTAGGTAAAACTATTCAGGTTATCAGTTTGATTTTGAAAATGAAAGAAGAAAATAAACTCAAAAAGCCTGTCCTTGTAATTTGTCCAACCACATTGATGGGTAACTGGATGAAAGAGTTACAGTTGTTCGCACCAAATCTTGATGCCGTTATTTATCACGGACCGGATAGACAACTTGATGTTAATCATGATGTAATTTTGACAACTTATGCAATTATGAGAATTGATGTTGAGGAGCTTAAAAAACACGCGTGGAGCATGATTATTGTAGATGAAGCTCAAAATATCAAAAACCCTGATACAGCTCAAACTCTTGCTATCAAGATGTTGAAGGCCGATGTCAAAGTTGCTATGACTGGTACTCCTGTAGAAAACAGATTGACAGAACTTTGGAGTATTTTTGACTTTATTAATAAAGGGTACTTGGGTTCACTTCGTGAATTCCAAAAAAGTTATGCAATTCCTATTGAACGTTTTAAAGAGCATTCAAGGGCTAACAAGTTGAGAATGTCTATTTCTCCTTTCGTATTAAGACGTTTGAAAACTGATAAGCATGTAATTTCTGATTTGCCGGAAAAGATGGTTCTAAACGAATACTGCTACTTGTCAAAGGTTCAGGCTGTTCTTTACGAAAAAACATTAAACGAAATGATGACAAAAATCAGTGGTTTTACAGGTGTAAACAGACGTGGCAATATTTTCAAACTTATTACTGCGCTTAAACAAATTTGTAACCACCCATATCAGTTCTTGAAATCAGGTGAAATGGGTAGAGAATTGTCAGGCAAGATGGAAAAATGTATCGACCTTGTTCAAAGTATTATTGATAACGGTGAAAAGACTCTTATCTTCACTCAATATAAAGAGATGGGCGATATTTTATGCAAAGTTATTAATCAAGAATGTGGCACTGATCCATTGTTCTTCCATGGTAGCTTGACCGTACCTCAAAGGGAAGAGTTGATTGAAAGATTCCAAACTGATCCGGAGGCAAAAGTTATGATTCTGTCATTGAAAGCCGGTGGTACAGGTTTGAACTTGACAAGTGCAACAAATGTTATCCACTATGATTTGTGGTGGAACCCAGCTGTAGAAGACCAAGCAACAGATAGAACTTATCGTATTGGTCAAGACAAAAATGTAATGGTTCACAGAATGATAACACTTGGCACTTTTGAAGAAAAGATTGATGAAATGTTGAAGTCAAAGAAAGAACTTGCAGATTTGGCTGTATACGAAGGTGAAAAGATTATTACAGAACTTTCAGACGAGGAAATCTACGAAATCTTTACTTTGTCTGCGTAAGTGGCAGTTTATTTTAGGTCAGAAGTAATAGAGTAGGTCGGCATAGCAATGCCGACCGTTATTTTTGATGACTATATAGTCAATTTCAAAATATTTTCAACAGGTACATTGAGCGAATTTGCAAGGTCTACAATTTTGCGCACTGTGAGGTTTTGCTCTCCACGCTCAACTTTGCCAATATAATTTGTATGAACATTGGCAAGTTCGGCGAATTTTTCCTGAGAAAGACTTCTTTTGGTTCTTTCTACGCGGAAATTCAGTCCAATCTTTTTTAGTACCTCTGTGTAATTTGACATAGTCAAATCTTATACTATTGACAATGTGTATTCTATACTATTATAATAGTGGATATTTCACATGGAGGTATTATGCAAATTACGAATAAAAGAATTGATTATACTTTAGCAAAAGGTGCTACATACCTAGATTTGCCACAATTCAAGGTAAGATTTGGGTTTACTTTAGCAGAGGTATTAATCACTCTTAGTATAATCGGTGTTGTTGCGGTAATGACTATTCCGACATTGATGGTGAATTACAAAGCGCATCAACTCCATTCGCAATTTTTAAAATCCTATTCAAGCATTCAGCAAGTTTTCAGGCGCATGGAAGGTGATGAAGTTTCGCTTGATCCTGCTGATTACAAAGTTCATGCAAGTTATTACAAAACATTTGCCAAATATCTGACAGGTGTAACAGATTGTGGCAATTATGGTGTTTCGTGTTTTGGGGTTGAATTACGAAATAATTACAGAAATTTGAAGGCTACTAGAACAATGGTATCTAATTCAATGGGTGGGTATTTAGATGATGGTGTAATTTTAATACAGGATGGGACAGTTTTGATGTTTGAAAATTGTCCATTCTGTACTGATAATCCTCCAATTATGGTTACTGTCGACCTTAACGGTTTTAAAAATCCGCCCAATCGCTTTGGTTATGACGTGTTTACGTTTCAACTTGTAGATGGCGAATTAAAAACAATGGGGGATACTAATACTCTTTATACCAATTTAGATAAATATTGTAATCTTGACAGTAATGATCCTTATAATGGTATTGCTTGTGCTCAAAAAGCCCGTAGTGAATCTGATTATTTCAAATGGGCAGTTAAGAATTTGAGATAGGAAATTTGTTAATTTTACAGGTGGGCTAGTGAGCCCACCCTACATGATTAATAAAATAAAAATATAATCTTTATTTCGCTTGACCTCCTGCCATCCAGCCCTATGCATCCACCCAATCCTTAATTTTTCATTAAGATTTCACCAATATATTATGTTTATGTTACACTTTAAGCAATGATAGACTTGGAGAGGTACTAATTAATGTTAAAATATTTATTAAAGTTATTGGGAGACCCTAACGAAAAAAAAGTTAAGGCAATGATGGGTATAGTTGAACATATCAACGCGTTAGAACCTGAATTTGCAAAACTTACTGATGATGAGTTGAAGGCTAAAACTCAGGAATTTAAAGATATTTTGGCAAAACGTCCGACTTCAAAGAATTTTAAAGAAGATTTGAAACTTGAAAAAGAAGCCCTTGATAAAATCCTCCCGGAAGCATTTGCAACTGTTCGTGAGGCTGGTAAAAGGGTTTTGAATATGCGTCATTTTGACGTTCAGTTGATTGGCGGTTATTTCTTGCATAACGGTCACATTGCAGAGATGAGAACAGGTGAAGGTAAAACTCTTGTTGCAACTTTACCAGCATACTTAAATGCCCTAACAGGTAAAGGTGTTCACGTTGTTACTGTAAACGATTATTTGGCAAAACGTGATAGTGAATGGATGGGCAAAATCTATAGATTTTTAGGTCTAACAGTAGGTGTTGTTCTTTCAAGTGGTGAAGGTGCAAGAGATTTTGAATTGAAACGTAATGCATATCAGTGTGATATTACTTACGGTACAAACAATGAATTTGGTTTTGACTATTTAAGAGATAATATGGCAGGCAGTGAAGAAATGCTTGTACAACGACCTTTTAATTACGCAATTATAGATGAAGTCGATAGTATTTTGATTGATGAGGCAAGAACTCCGTTGATTATCAGTGGTAGGTTAGCTCAATCAGCAGAAACTTATCAATTAATGGCAAAAATTGCACCGCAGTTGACCAAGGAAGTTGATTATACAGTTGATGAAAAAAATAAAAACGTAATTTTGACAGAAGAAGGTATTGATCACGCGCAAGAACTTATCGGAATTAATGATTTGTTTGATATTCATACTCAGTACGCTCACCATTTGTTGCAAGCTTTGAAAGCTAAAGAATTGTTTGTTAAAGATACTGATTATGTTGTTAAAAATGGCGAAGTAATGATTGTCGATGAGTTTACAGGTCGTTTGATGGAAGGCAGACGCTGGTCTGATGGTTTACACCAAGCTGTTGAGGCTAAAGAAGGGGTTGAAATTCAAGATGAAACTCAAACTTTGGCAAGCATAACTTTCCAAAATTTATTCAGATTATATCCTAAACTTTCAGGTATGACAGGTACTGCAATGACCGAAGAGGCTGAATTTGGTAAAATTTATAACTTGGAAGTTACTACAATCCCTACAAACAAACCTGATATTAGAATTAACTACCCTGATGTTATTTATAAATCAGAGGTTCAGAAATTTTTGGCGGTTGTTGATGATATTATCGCTCAACACAAAATCGGTAGACCTGTTTTGGTTGGTACAATCAGTATTGAAAAATCTGAGTATGTTTCAGAATTGTTGAGACAAAGAGGTATCAAACACAATGTTTTGAATGCAAAACATCACGAAAAAGAGGCTCATATTATTGCTCAGGCAGGTCGTTTGGGCGCTGTCACGATTGCAACAAATATGGCTGGTCGTGGTACAGATATTTTGCTTGGTGGTAATGCTGAATACTTGGCTAAAGCTGAACTTGAAGATCAGGGTATTGATGAAACCAATCCTGATTATGAAAGATTGAAAGAAGAGGCTTTGACAAGGGCTAGAGGTATCACAGAATATGAACATGACAAAGTTGTTGCTGTTGGTGGTTTGCACGTAATTGGTACTGAACGTCATGAGTCACGTCGTATTGATAACCAGTTGAGAGGTCGTGCTGCTCGTCAGGGTGACCCTGGATCAACAAGATTTTTCTTGTCACTTGAAGATAATTTGATGAGAATATTTGGCGGTGAAAAAATTACTCAATTAATGACTGCGTTGAATGTTCCTGAAAATATGGCAATTGACCATCCGCTTATTACAAAACGTATTGAATCAGCTCAGAAAAAAGTTGAAACTTTCCACTTTGATATGAGAAAATCTGTTCTTGAATATGATGATGTTATGAATATTCAACGTGAAAAATTCTATAGACAAAGACGTCGTGTTCTTCATGGCAAAGGTTTGCAAGATGATATTTATTACATGATGGAACGTGAAGTTGATAGGCTGATGAGAAGTTATATTTCGCCTGAACAAAAGGTTGAAGAATATGTTTATGAAGATTTGCAAACGATGATTAAAGAGCTTCATTCAACAGTTCCGCAACTTTCATCATTTGAAGTTTCGGATATTCAAAATATGCGTTTTGAACCTATGTTCAACAAAATTAAGGATTACGTTGTTGAGGCATATAAAACCCATGAAATTGAAATTATCAATTTTTATAACCAAGTTGTTCAACAGTATGGTGCAAATTATGAACTTCAAGAGCCGTTCTCTGAAAATAATATCGTAAGGCAATTGGAAAAAGATGTTTTACTTAAAGTTGTAGATAACAAATGGATTGACCACTTGCATAATATTGATATGCTAAGAGATGGTATCGGACTTCGTGCTTATGGTCAAAAAGATCCATTGATTGAGTATAAAAAAGAGGCTTACGATTTGTTTAACAAAATGATGTACGAAATTCAAAGTGATACGGTTAAGCACTTGTTTAGAACTCGATTTGGTGTTCAAGTAGTAAATTCTGCTCCACCAGTTGAAGGCGAGGACAATGGAGAGATTGCTTAATTCGAAAAAAATATATTCAAAGGGCGCGTGGAATACGCGCTCTTTTTTGTTATTAATGTACATGGAGTATATAAATAAGGTATGGTGGGCTCACTAGCCCACATGAAAAGGTCTCTCCCATTCGGAGAGACAAACAAATAAGTCTATGTCACCCTGAACTGGATTCATAATTTTTTCCATAATCAATATTAGGTTAAGTAATTTCTATAAAGCTTGAATGAACATTTTTTACAATCTTAAAAATAACTCAAATGTAACAAAATATTAAGTTGTGTTTAAAATCGCTGAAACTCAACTATAATGCTCTTTATGATATGATATGATATGATATGATATGATATGATGAGGTGAGGTGTGTAAATTCTCAACTGAAAAAATCCTTGATTAATACATAGGGGAAATAATCAAAAGGAAAGTTGGGGATTTTGGAATTATGAACACACGTATTTATTCGTCTGACGGTACTCAGTATCAAAAACCTGGGTTTGTAAAAACTACAGCAGGGGTTGTCGCAGGTACTACTGCGTTTCAGGTTGCATCATTGGCAGCTATGCCGGCAGGAATTTTTGCAAGCCACAAAATGCAATCTCTTAATAAAGGCTTGAACTCAGATGCGCTGCGAATTGGTTTGAATCAGGCTCTTGGAACTTCTGGCATGGCAAATGCAGGAGTAAAAATTGTGGATTTGAAAACATCAGCAAATAATCCGTTAAAATCTGCTGCAGCATTAGGTGGCATATCAAAACCATCTAGCATCTTGGATAAACTTAAAACTATTACTGCGCCTGAACTTAAACCTAAGCAAGCGACATCATTCTTTGGACGCGTTAAGGCGAAAATTATTGAAGCTTTGAAAGACCAAGCTAATCCTTATGGTGCAGCTAAAGCAGGTAGAAATGCATTTTATAATCCTGCAACCAATCAGGTTGTTCTAAATACTGAAAAATTGGGCTTGTCAGGTTTCCATGAAATTGGTCACTCTATAAACGCAAATTCAAGCAAATTCTGGGGTAGGATGCAAAAACTTCGTAAATTCTCTATGTTTGCGCCTTTAGCAATCGGTGCTATTGCGATTTTCAAGCGTAAAAAGGCTGAAGGTGAAGAAACAAGCGGTGTTTTCGACAAGGTTACTACATTTATTAAAAACAATGCAGGTAAATTAACGTTAGCATCAATGCTTCCTATGGTGGCTGAGGAATTGAAGGCATCAGCTAGAGGAAACGCACTAGCTAAAAAGATTTTGAGTCCAGAATTGGCTAAAAAAGTTGTAAAAGCTAACAGATGGGGTGCGTTGTCTTATATCGCAACTGCCGGTGTTACTGCCTTGGCTGTATGTTTAGGGTCAAAAATTCGAGATGCAATCGCAGGTCCGAAACCAGAGGTTGCATAGATTTCTATAAATTTTAGCATGATAAAAAGGTGCATTTTGCACCTTTTTTGTTTTTTATTTGAAAATTTTTCTAATATTAACTATCAATTTTATAAAAAAATCATGACAAAATTTTGAAATTATGCGTATTATTCATTGAAAAATTTATGAAAAATACAATTTTTACAAAATCTAATGTGGTGAAAACCCTTTAGAATTAACGTTTTTGTTATTTTTATTAATAAATATTAAATTAATTCAAAAAATATTGAACAAAGGGGTTGATTTTTAAAATTGTTTGTTTTACACTTAAAGACGTCGAAAGACAAATGAGTTTTGAAAATATAAATAGCAATCAGCAAAAAAGATTTTTAAAATTTATTTCAAAAACTACTTGACAATAAAAATTCACGTAGTAAGATAAAGGAACCGAGAGAAATCGGTTGAGAGTTACCCCGATAGCAAATCAACTCAAGTAAGTTGAAAGCGTTGGAGTCGAAAAATGAACATTGAAAACAGAATAGCTGAAACGAAAG
>QHME01000007.1:84331-86405 GCA_003258735.1 Candidatus Melainabacteria bacterium | reverse complement strand
ATTTCAACGTGAGCAGGAACTGAAGATGAACCTGCAAATTGAGCATCACCGTGCATTCTTCCCATAGTATCTGTCATACCATAAGAAGCAGGACCAGCTGCAACGTTATCTGGGTGAAGAGTTCTACCAGTACCACCACCTGATGCTACTGAGAAGTATTTTCTACCGTTTTCCCAGCACCATTTTTTGTAAGTACCAGCTACAGGGTGTTGGAATCTTGTAGGGTTAGTAGAGTTACCAGTGATAGAAACATCAACACCTTCTTTAATCATAATAGCAACACCTTCGTTTACGTCGTCAGCGCCATAGCATTTAACTTTAGCTCTTTCTCCGTCAGAGAATGGAGTTTCTTTTACAACTTTTAATTCGCCAGTTTTGTAATCGTAATCTGTTTCAACAGCTGTGAAACCGTTGATTCTAGCGATTACATAAGCAGCATCTTTACCTAAACCGTTCAAGATTACTCTTAGAGGTTCTTTTCTAACTTTGTTAGCATTTCTTGCGATACCGATAGCACCTTCAGCAGCTGCGAAAGATTCGTGACCAGCCAAGAAACAGAAACATTTAGTTTCTTCTCTTAATAACATAGCACCCAAGTTACCGTGACCGATACCAACTTTTCTTGTATCACCAACAGAACCAGGAACAGCAAATGCTTGCAAACCTAAGCCGATAGCTTCTGCAGCATCAGCAGCGTTTTTAATACCTTTTTTAATAGCGATAGCGCAACCTAAAGTATAAGCCCAAGATGCGTTATCAAATGCGATAGGTTGAATACCTTTAACAATCGCATCTACGTCAATTCCTTTTGATAAACATAATTCGCGAGCTTCGTCCAAGTTTTTGAAACCATATTCAGGTAAAACTTTTGCTAAAGTAGCCTCACGTCTATCTTTTCCTTCAAAATTTGCCATAATTTATTTTTCCTTTTTCTTTATTATTTATTGTTTACTACTAAATACTACTGTTTACGAGGGTCGATAGTTTTTACGGCATCAGCAAATCTGCCATAAGTACCGATATTCTTTTCGTAAGCTTCTTTAGGGTCAACACCTGATTTGATAGCATCCATAACTTTACCAAGGTTTACAAATTTGTAACCGATAACTTCGTCATTTTTGTCCAAACCTAATTCAAGGATGTAACCTTCTGTTAATTGAAGATATCTAACACCTTTTTGTTTTGTAGAGTGGATAGTACCAACCATAGAGCACAAGCCTTTACCTAAATCTTCAAGACCGGCACCAACAGGCAATCCGTTTTCAGAGAAAGCTGTTTGAGTTCTACCATAAACGATTTGCAAGAATAATTCTCTCATCGCAACGTTGATAGCATCACAAACCAAGTCAGTGTTCAAAGCTTCCAAAATTGTTTTACCAGGAAGAATTTCACCAGCCATAGCTGCTGAGTGAGTCATACCTGAACAACCGATTGTTTCAACTAAAGCTTCTTGAATGATACCTTCTTTAACGTTAAGAGTTAATTTACAAGTACCTTGTTGAGGAGCGCAGCATCCGCAACCATGAGTAAGACCTGAAATGTCTTTGATTTCTTTACATTTTGTCCATTCACCTTCTTGTGGAATTGGGGCAGGTGAACCCTTTACGCCACGAGCTACGCAGCATTTTTCTTGAATTTCTTGTGAAACTTGTATATTAGTCATTTTCTACTCCCTTCACCTTATATACAACTAAATTTTAACTTGCTCAAAATCTTCCGTCAAGGCAATTGAACTTTTTGCAAAATAATGTTAAAATAATATATGTACAGCTGTGATTTTGAAAATTTCAGTTGAGGGTTTTGGGCTAGCCCACTCACCCAACCTCTCAGTCACATGGCGAGGGAAGATGTCAGTTTTTTTATGAGGATTGGTTATGATTAAGATAAAAAAGACAGGATTTACGCTTTCTGAAATGTTAATTGCATTGAGCGTAGTCGGTGTTCTTGCAATATTGGTTTTACCTGGGGTGATAAAAGATTCAATAGGTAAGGCTAATATGGCGCTTTTGCAAAGTTCTGTTGGAATCATGAATGATACTGTACAAAATGAAATGGTTAAAATGGGTGGGTCGTC
>QHME01000007.1:0-84312 GCA_003258735.1 Candidatus Melainabacteria bacterium | reverse complement strand
AGACGGAGGAGCTTTATCTTCGGTTGCAACTACTTTTGCAGCTTCTGCTGTTCTGAAAAATGGTGCAGGTGTCGGTTTGGCTGCCTATGATGCAGATGCAGGGTATCAGGTTGTTGCAATTGATGTTAATGGTTCAAAAGGTCCAAATATCGCCGGTGTAGATTATTTTGAACTAAAAATAATTGGTGTTAATAACTTTGATACAGGTGAACATATTGGAGATGTTGGAGCATTCCAAACAGAGAATTCATTATCAGATGTTCAGTCAAGTTGTAAAAATGGTGTAGCTGCAGATTGCTACTATTTGGTTGAGCATAGCGGATTTGATGCTGATTATGTAAATAAGGATTATACAGTAAAAAAGAGTGACTAAAACTAAAGGAGAATGTATGTTTCGTGGTAAAAAAGCGTTTACCTTAACAGAATTACTTATAGCGTTAGCAATTGTTGGAGCTTTGGCAGCTCTAGCCATTCCTTCGCTGGTTGAAGATATAAACAGAAAACTTTTAATATCCCAATTGAAAAATACAGTAGTAATGGTACAAGATTTGATTGACCGACAATTGGTTGATAATAAGACCCAATCATTAGAAAATACAGCATTTAGTAATGCTACAACTTTGATGTCAAGTTCAAATTTCGCAATTGCGGATGAATGTACAGAGGCAAAAAAATGTTGGGGAAATGAAAATAAATACAAACGTCTTTCTGATATGGATACAAAAGCAGGAGGCGGTGGTACAACCAAAATGTTAAAAAATGGTATCACTCTAGGGTATTCTGTTGATAAATGGGAGGCTACTATTGATGATGGTACAAAATCTGGCGATCAATGCTACGGATTGTTTTGGGTTGATGTAAATGGTAAGGATAAACCAAACATTTTGGGAAGAGACTTATTTGCATTCCGTGTAACTAAAAAAGGTAAAATCCTTTATGGAACGGCATGTACTGGCAAATCCGATGATACTGCGAAATTATCAGATGATACTTTGATAGGTTATTGCAAAGATAATTCTTATGCGACAGCTTGTCTTGCGATAATTCAACGTAAAAATTGGAAAATGACATATTAAGAATAAAGAGGAAGTTTTAAATGTTTTCAAATAAAAAATTTGCATTCACATTAGCAGAAGTCATGGTGACAATGTCAATTGTAGGTGTTGTTGCCGCTATGACAATTCCGACTCTGCATTATCAGAGAGTCAAAAGGGAATACAGTGCAAAATTAAAGAATTTTTATAGCCGAATGAATAATGCAATTCTTGATATGCAAATGGATAAGGGGTCATTTTCCGATATGCAGTTGGTTAGGAATGAAGAAAGAGACCCTGGCAATAAATGCGGTTATAATTGGTACATTGCAAATTTAGATCCATATTACGGTCATGAGTACGTCGATGCTACGCATAAAACAGTGTATTTTCGAGATGGGTCGAAATTAATATTACATGGTAAATATGGATGCTTGGATGTCGATTATGATGTAAATGGCGACAAAGGACCAAATAGGCAAGGATTTGACCAATATAGGTTTTTATATTGTTTTGATAACGGTAGCAGAGTTGCTCACTTTGGGCGAGAAGATATATTCTTTGGAACTTATGGCAGTGGTTTAACTGCTGCAAATACGACAAGAGCTCAAATGGTTGCAAAATGTGGAACTAAAACTGATACGGCTGACGGTCGTTTATGGTGTACTAAGCTGTTAGAAAACGATCAATGGGAATTCAAAAGCGATTACCCTTGGAAGTTCTAAAATTGCTAGTCTGAAAGTATAACTGGTTGCCCCTCTCCTTCAAGGGGCGAGGGAAAATTTGTCACCCTGAACTTGTTTCAGGGTCTCAAATATTACAAGTTTTGCACTTGACTAATTTGTTTAATTTGAGATGCTGAAACAAGTTCAGCATGACAGGATATCCTCACACAATAAAATAACCTTCAACAGAAGGTTATTTGGAAATTGGGGTAATAAAATTTAGTATGGATATATTTATTAAGGTGAAGTAGTTAATCAACCAAAGCTGAGATAATCATTGCCACACCTGCCACACCTGCTACTGCTGCAATTGTTTTGGTTCTTTGAGATGTTTTGCATGGTCTGTAGTGATTGTTGTATTTGCATCTATGTTCATATACAGAACACGGAGGTCTGTTATTGTGTTTAGGGTAGTGTCTGTCATATCTGCCCATAGCAAAACATGGTGCTGAAATAGTTAAACATAATGCTGTTGCTATAATCTTTTTCATAATGAACCTCCTTTTATTTTATTCAATGCCTACATTTATATAACGAATTGAAAAATAAAAAGTTCATTTTTTGATTAAAATTTGTATATGTTTGGATGAGATGCAAATGTATTATTGGTTTTTACGGAGTGTAGTCGTAGGCTACAGCCAGTGTTTCTCTATTTTCTCAGAGCTTTGGCACCTTTTAAGTAGACAAATTCAGGTTCAAAATTTTCATCACAATTAATGACAATCAAAATTCTTAAACACATTTGCAAAGAATTTGGAACATCCAGTTCATGAAAACACATCATAGCAACATCATCCCAGCCAAAAGCTAGTCTTGGAAAAGTTGCAGGAAAAGCTGCATTCAAATCTTTTGTTGTTGTGAAAATTATATGCGAAATTTTAGAAGTTCCTGTTATTTCATTTTTTTCAAACATCTCAGATAGCAATTCAAGAGTTGCTTCTTCTAAAGCTTCTTTTGTGTTTGCCTCAACAGTTATTGCTCCTCGTATTCCCCTTGTTACCATTATTTTTTTACTCCGTTATACCAATCTTTGGCAAGCATTTCGCCTTTGCCTTCAGGTTTAATTTTTAGTAGGCGCAAAAGCCCTTCTCCACAGCCGATATCAACACCTTCTTTGGAATGAGCAACAATTTCACCTATTTTTCCACTACCATTAATTGGAGTTGTTTCAATAACCTTGATGATTTTGTTATTGAAAATAAAGTAAGCGCTAGGACAACGGCATATTCCACGTACCAAGTTGTGAATTTCAATGTTTGATTTTGACCAATCAATTAAACATTCTTCTTTTGTTAGTTTGTTAGCCATACAAACTCCATCTTCGCATTGTTTTTGAGGAGTTAGTTTGCCTTCGTACAACCCTGTTAATGTTTCATCTATCATTTTTGGCGATTTTTCACCGATTTCGTTCCAAAGCTCTTCACAGTTCATAGAGTCAGAAATTGGAATGACTAATTTTTGGCATACATCACCGCAATCCAGCCCTAATTCTGTAATCATGGTGCAAATACCTGTTTCTTTGTCTCCATTGATAATTGCACGCTGAATTGGGTTAGCCCCTCTATATTTTGGTAAAAGTGAAGCATGTAGGTTTATTGTTTGGTATTTAGGAATATCCAAAACCTCTTGGGACAAAATTTGTCCAAAAGCGAATGTTACAAAAAAGTCAGGGTTAAATTTTTTCAAAGCTTCTTGAATTTCAGGCTCTTTTCTTATTGATTTGGGCTGGAAAACAGGAATATCATGCTCCGTTGCAAATTTTTTAATTGGTGACATTTGTAATTTATGACCACGACCTGCTGGTTTGTCAGGTTGAGTAACAACAGCGCAAACCTCAAATTTATCTGAATTATGTAAGTATTCCAAAGATTTTAAACCAATATCAGGAGTTCCGAAAAATATAACCTTAATCATTTTTTGATAATTCTTCCTCTAATTCTTTTTCTTCTACAAGTTTATCTGGGTCTAAATTCGGCAAGTTATGTTTTTTCAAGATGTTTTCTGTCTCAAATCTGTTGATGCAGTGGTCTATAAACAAAATTCCATCTAAGTGGTCATTTTCGTGTTGAATTGCACGAGCCAAAAGAGTTCCGTCTTTAGCTTCTATTACGAAGGGTTTTCCGTGTTCGTTTAGTGCTTTTACCATAATGTTTTTGTATCTGCGAACATCTGTATAAGCCTCCGGAAAGCTCAAGCAACCTTCGTTGCTTTTGATTGCTCCACTTTTTTTAATGATTTTAGGATTGATAAAAACAATTGGATTAAGGGGTTCGTTGTTTGTTGAACAATCAATTACAAACACTCTTACGTTTTCACCAATTTGTGGAGCTGCAAGTCCTACACCGTTTTGGGCATACATTGTATCTAAAAGGTCTCTCACCAAATCTGAAATTTTTTTAGATACTTTGTGTACTTCTTTAGAAACCTCTCTCAATGAAGGTTCTCCATAGTGTAAAACTTTTCTTATTGCCATAATTTAACCTTTCTATCTCTGTCTTATGCCTTACATATTACAATAAACTCCATCCTTTTGCAATGATGGTATTGGTGCACATTTGGCTCGTTGTTCTTTATAATGATGCCACTTTATAAAATGATAATACTAAGTCTTTATCTAACATTTAGAAACTTATGAACTTGTGGAATAAGACGGACATTTGGGTAAATTGTAGTGAATTTATCTAATATTATATTGCAAAAATCTGAATCCACGCTTATTTTATCTCCAATCATTTTGGGTTGTAAAACCAATTCTATAGAGTGTTTTTTGCCCATAAGAGCACAAGTTTGTATTTCTTCTTTTGTTATTGTGCTATCAAAAACAATTTTGGCAAAAGTTTCTATACCTTTGGTGTGTTCAAAAAAATCATCATGTATTTTTAGGGTATCTTTGCCTGTAGAAGATTCGAGTTTGATATCTGCTGAAATTATATCAATATAATTCTTGATTTTTTCTAAATTGTCAGATAAAGTTGCATTGGTTTCAAGATAAATTCTAGTTTCGCCCTTAATAAGTGGTAAAAATTCTTTCAAAAATTCAACAGATAATAAAGGTTCACCGCCTGTTAGAGAAATAGAGTGAAATGTCCTTAAGTCATAATCGTGTTTTATTTTTTCTGCCAATGCTTGTGGGGTATAGCTTTTTCCCTGTATAAATTCTGTATCACAATAATTACACTTTAAATTACAACCGCAAAAGCGAATGAATAACTGTTTATACCCAACAACAGGTCCTTCTCCCTGTATTGAAGAAAATATCTCATTAATTTTAGTTTCCATTGGCAAAATTCTTTCTCACATCATCTGTTGATAAATTTTTTAGCCTCTCATAAAGCTTAATTTCATCATCCGATAAATCATGAGAAAATTCAATACTTACTGTTATAATTAAATCTCCGACTTTTCCATTTTTCTTTATTCCTTGACCTGCAATGCGAAATTTTTGACCGGAAGATGTGTTTTTGGGCAAACGTAATTTGATTACACCATCAAATGCAGGCACTTTTATTTCTTCACCCAAAGCTGCCTCAAATGGAGTTATTGGAATATTGAAATAGATATTTTGTTTGTCAAAATGAACTTTGCTTTTGGTCTCAAATTTTATGGTAATTAATAAATCTCCGTTTACTCCACCATTTTTGCCAATTCCGCCTTCTCCTTTTAGTCGAAGTTTTGCGCCTTCTTTAATTCCTTTTGGGATTGTTACGGTAATTTTTTTACGTTTGGAAACCTCGCCACTGCCACTACACTCACTGCATTTACCACCATTGATAAATTTGTGTCCGCCACAATTTGGGCAGGTTTGTGTAGTTAATACATTGATAACCCTCTTACTGCCGGTGATTACCTCTTCCGGCGTGATTGTTACTTCAGTGGTTATATTTTGACCGCGTTGAGGTTTCTTGTTTTCTTTTGCTCGTCTATTTTTTTTGAGTTTAGCCATAAACAATTTAATGGCTTTTATCGGAGAAAAGCCTCTTTTTTGAGTCTTTTGTTTTTTTGATTCTTGGTTTATTTTTGTGTGGGTTTTATTTTGTGTTTTATTAGTTTGTTGTTGATTTGAGGTTTCAAAATTTGAGTTCCTTTTTGTTTCTTCGTAGTGTTCTTGCGCTTTTTTTGATGATGTTGAGGCTTTTGTTGTTTTAAATATTCCATTAACTATATCGTACTTTTCTCTTTTTTGAGGATTAGAAAGAGTTTCGTAAGCACAAGTGACTTGTTTAAACATTTCAACAGCTTGGGGTGATTTATTTATATCAGGGTGATATTTGCGCGCAAGTTTTCTGTATGCACACTTGATTTGCGCAGTTGTTGAATCTACACTAACTTCTAAAAGTTCATAATAATTTTTTACACTATTAAACGCCATACTATTTATCTAATGATAAATTATGGGATTTCAACATCCGCTTTATACTTAATTACATTTTGCAATATCTTTTCTATATTTAATTCCGTCAAAATTGAGTTCAGATAAGTCGTCATATAAGTATGTTTTTGCCCTGTTTAGTGTTGATGCGGATTTTGTGATGACAAAGTTTTGTCCTTTTGTTGTCAAATATTTTTCACTTGATTTTTTCACATTGATAAAATCAATACAATCCAAATTGTCAATCATATCAAAACCTTTTATTTCAACACCTTCTTTTTTAGCTGAAACAACGGCTGAAATTGAAGATTGTTCGTTTGTCGAAATTTGTTCATATTCATCGGCAAATAATCCATCAATGCACGCCATAAATACTTTAACTAAGTTTTCATCTATCAGGTCAAGAACTGTTGCAGTGTCAAAATCTTGCAAAAAAGGTTTAAATTCATTTATGTAAAATTTATCTTCACCTGTTATTGTACAATCAACTCCAAGAATACCCATATAAGGAAAACCTTTCTTTTCAAGAGAGGTTAAAATATTTCGAACAACATTTGAAACTCTTGATAAAATCGTTTCAGATATTTTGTAATCTGGCGCGTAGCAACCAACACCATTGGTTAAAATTCCGCCATCGCCATCTTGTTCAAATTTGTAGTTTCCAACTGAAGTTATAGGAATTGCGCTATAACCGTCAGTGATAAAATAAATTGTGAAATTGTGCCCAAATGTGTATTCTTCTGTTAATACACCTATTTCTCCTTTTATAAATAGATTTTCTAAAAATTCATTTGCCAATGATATTGTTGGACAAACAAGTCTGTCACCAAGTCCGTTGTACTGATTTGTTTTTATTGTCACCGGGAATTTGGCGTTTTTTAGCCAATCTTGAGCTTGCTGCATTTTATCAAAAATTCCGAATTTAGACGTTTGTGCATGAATTTTATATAATAATTTTTTACCTGTTGCATTGTTTATTGCAAAATTACAAGCATTAGCCACAGGTCCAAAAATGTATTGACCGTTTGATTGGAAGAAACTCACAATGTCTGATTTTAGCGAAAGTTCTGAAATGGGGATGGTCAAATTGATTTCATTTTCTAATGCAAATTTTAACAAACCTGTCAAGTCATCCTCTCTGATGTCAACATTTTCCCATTTATCATTAGTTATAGTATTGCCTGATGCAATATATATTTTCCCTACTTCTTCATAACTTGAAAATTTGTTAGCTAGTGCACTTGTGCTTGCGCTGTGTCCAATAATCAATATATTTTTCTTTTCTTCCATAAATATAATTATACTACATAAAACGGATGATTTTTGTTAAGTTATTTTAAGAAATTCGAAAAATCTGTGTTACAATGATGACAAGAGAGAAAATATAATTAAGACAATACCATAGTAGAAAGGTATGAGTATAATATGGCAGGTTTAGTAAATTTTTTATCTAATGTTTTGCAACAAGGACAAACACCAAGAGTTAATGTTACCTCTCCGGTGATTACACCATCAGCAGGTAGTACAAATCCTTTTGGGAATAATCCGTTTGTTAATTACAACGGAAATCGTTATAATCAGTATTATGCTCAAAATAAACCAGTCAAAGGCGGATATTTTGCTGGTTATTATAACGGTAAACAAAATATTGTTGGTAGAAGATTATTTGTTGAAGTTTAGTTAAATTTTTCAAATATAGTAAGAGGTCGGAATTGTGTTTCCGACCTCTTTATTTGTGAAATCTAATATACGTACGTAAATTATCTAAAATATACCACAGCTCAAATAGTGGTCGCCACAATCAGGAATGATAGTAACAATTGTTTTCCCCTTGTTTTCAGGACGTTTTGATAATTCAATGGCTGCCCACATATTAGCTCCCCCTGAAATGCCTGCTAAAATACCTTCTTTTTGAGGAAGAAGTTTAGCTGTTTCTATAGCATCTTCGTTTTTTACAGGAATGATTTCATCAATCAAAGATGCTTTGAAGTTTTCAGGAATAAAGTTAGCTCCAATACCTTGAATTTTGTGTGGTCCGGCTTGTCCGCCTGCCAAAACCTGAGAGTCAAATGGCTCGACTGCGACAGCTTTAATATTCGGATTCTTTGTTTTTAGGCATTTTGCAATTCCTGATATTGTTCCGCCTGTGCCAACACCTGCAACAACTATATCAATATTGCCTTCTGTGTCATTCCAAATTTCTTCAGCCGTTGTTAATCTGTGAGCTTTTGGATTAGATGGATTGTCAAATTGAGAAGGAATGAATGAATCAGGATTTTGTTCATGTAGTTCCATTGCTTTATTTACAGCTCCCTTCATTCCTTCAGAGGCTGGTGTTAGGACAAGTTCTGCACCATAAGCTTTTAACAACATTCTACGTTCGATACTCATTGATTCAGGCATTGTTAAAATTATTTTGTAACCGCGAACAGCGCAAATCATTGCAAGTCCAATACCGGTGTTTCCGCTGGTTGGTTCAATTATTGTTGTAGTTGGTGTGATTTTACCTTCGTTTTCAGCATCAACAATCATTTGCAATGCTGCTCTGTCTTTAACGGAGTTTGCAGGGTTGAAATATTCAAGTTTTGCAAGAATAGTTCCATTTCCTGAGTTTAGTCTATTGATTCTAACAATTGGAGTCTTTCCGACAAGTTGTGTCAAATCTTTTGCTATATTCATAAATAACCACCTTTTTTTATGCTAAAAACACCAAGATTATACATAAAAATCTATAGTTTAACAAGTAGTCGTGAAAATATTCCAAAATTAGTTTGACATTGCACTAAAAGTTGTGTAATGAACCTATTTCCATATTTTGTATTTTCTTTTTTGTAGGTTGGCATTGCTATGCCGACAAACAATTATTGCAAAATGTAACAGAATATATACAAAATAGATAAAAAATAAGCAATTTTTAAATCTAAAAATACTTTATATAAATGTAAGGGAAATTAAGAGAAGAAAAAATTTAAGGGGAAAAGATTATGAGAAACGAATATGAAATGGTTACAGTAAAAGCTTATGTAGATTCATTAGACGAAGTAAAATATAACACAGTATCAGAACAAGAAATCGCTAATGAAGTTGAAAAATATTTATTGAACATCAGAAGAGCTGATACTAACGCTAAAATCGTTGAAGCTTTGTTGGCTTAGTCTGTATTATAATCCTGTCACCCTGAACAGCACGAGTAGAGTGCGAAACAATGTGAAGGCATGTTTTATGCGATTGCGTGACACATTTTATGGCATTTTCATCTAGCCCTTTTTCTATTCTCCGCCCTTAGTTCTGCGATTTCTGCATGAAGTTCTTGCGATTGATGAGACAGTTTGTTGTAAACTTGTGAATTAATTTCACCACCAATTAGCAATAGAATTGATGTGTAGTATAACCAAATCATTAGTATAAAAAACGCACCGATTGTACCATATACAAGGTTATAGGTGCTCAAATTGTTTACATAGATTGAAAATCCCCATGAACCGACTAACCAAAATGTTGTAAAAAACATTGTTCCCGGAAGTGCACTTTTTCTTTTGAATGTTTCATTTCCACGTAAATCAGGCAATATATAGTAGCTTAAAAATGCCATTAAGTACAATGCCAAAAATGCAACAGGCCAACGTAATGTTAAAATAGTTACGGCAAGAGTTTTTGACATTCCAAAATGAGTTACCATAAACATAATTATGACTTTACCAAAGATGATAATGTTTATGGTTAAAAACATAACAAGTACGTTTACAAAAACCATCAAAAATGAAAGTATTCTGGTGTAAACAAAGTTCCTTGTTTCTTCTACTTTATAGGCTCTATTTAACCCTTTTAAAACAACAGCAACACCATTGGTTGATAGTACAATTGTCGTAATTATACCAATAACGGCAAGCAATGTTCCATGGTTAAATATCATAGTTTCTTCAAGTACGGATTTAAGCAAATTCATTGCTTGTGTTGGCATAATTGTAGATAAAACTCTCAAAATAGAGTCAAGATAAGATTTTGTACCCAGCCATCCAAATACTGCCATCAAAAACAACATAAAAGGGAAGATTCCAACAACAAGCATAAAGCCCATCTCGGCCGCCATTCCGTAAAAGTCATTTTTTATTATAGATTTTATTAATTTTACAAGTGTTCGGATACACTTATTTTTCATTAATTTTTTAATCATACTTTATTTGCTATTTTTTATTTCTTTCAATAGCAACTCCACCGCATGTTCTGGAGCTGCTTTAATAACCGCACCTGCTGCCAACTTGTGTCCTCCTCCTCCAAAAGCAGAACAAACTTTGGCAATATCTTTTGACTTACTGCGCATTGATACCTTTGAAGTTGATGAGTTTAATTCTTTTACAACAAATGCAACTTCTGTGGATACAATTGCTCTCAATTTTTCGGTAAGTCCATCTGTAAAATCTTCACCGTTGTTGTGAAATTTTTCCAAATCCTTTTTATAAACTATAGTATAAGCGATTTTGTCATCTTCTGAAAATTTGGCTTTATTTATACAATAACTTTGGAATAGGACCATATTTTTTGAATTTGATTCATAGCATTTTTGATAAATTTCAGAAGGATTAACGCCCAAAGAAATCATTTTTCCTGCAAATTCCATAGTTCTTTGTGTAGTGTTTGAAAATTTAAAACAACCTGTATCAGTTACGATTCCTGTGTATAGGCAAATTGCAGTATCTCTTGAAATATTCCAATCAGAATTTATTGCCAAACCTACAAGGGTTTCAGCTGTAGCAGATGCAAATGGTTCAACAATATTTATTTCACCATAATTATTGTTTGTTTCGTGATGGTCAATATTTATTGTGTGTTTTGCTCTGTTGAACAAATCTTGCGAGTCTCCGCAGCGGTCAAGAGCTGCAACATCAAGATTAATAACTAAATCATATTCGCGCGACAGGTCAAATTTAGAGATATGCTTAACTTTATCTATATTTGGTAAAAAATTATAAGTTGTAGGCACATCAGAAACAGCAGCCATATCACATTTTTTTTTGTAATTATCCTTGATTAAGGAGTATAATCCGCACATAGACCCTAGAGTGTCTCCATCAGGATTTATGTGGGATACAAGCAATATATTTTTAGAATTTTTTATGCTAATATCTAATTGTTCAATGGTCATACCAAAACTTTAGCACAAAAAATTGCAGATACCAAATATGAAGAAAATTCTATACACCAGATTTAAAAATATAGACGATATCATAGCGGATTTAATGAAAAATGCTGCGATAAGAAAAGCTTTGACTCGTGCAAATTTATGCAAATTTTGGAGCAAAGTTGCAGGTGAAAAATTTGCAGCTCACTCAAAACCATATTCAATGATTAAAGGTTCAATAATGGTTATTGCTTGCGAAACCCCAATTGTTGCGCAAGAATTGATGCTTAGAAAAACTCAATTGCTTGTAAAATTTAAACCATACGTGGAATCACTGAATATGAAATTGACTGACCTTCGTTTTGATGCAAAAAAATGGGTCAATTTAAGCGAATAAAATTTTGGACTTTACAATAGTTTACACTATGCGCAATTAATATTTTTAGTGCATTTTATGATTATGCAAGTGAAAAATTAGGAGTTACTATGAACATAAATTCTGCAAATAACGTAAGTTTTCAAGGGCGATGCAGCCTTAGCAATTATAAAGCTTGTTTAAAAGGTGGTGCAATCGGAGATGCAATGGGATGGCCTATTGAATTTCATCATTTAGATTCTATCAAAAGCAGGTTCGGCAAAGATGGTATTCAAGACCTTGTCATAAATTCTAGGGGACAAGCAGAAATAACAGATGACACTCAAATGACTATGTTTACGGCAGATGGGTTGATAAAAGCGGCGCGCAAAAGTCTTAATCTTGAGAAGATGCCGGATATGAATACAGTTTTTGATTCATATAAACTATGGTTAAAAACACAATTTAGTGACATCCAACAAAAAGGTAAAGGTTGGATTGCAGAGATAAAAGATTTGTATGCAAGAAGAGCACCTGGAAACACTTGTATCTCCGCAATAAGCGGAAATAATCCGGGAAGTATAGAAAAGGCAATCAATAACAGCGCAGGTTGTGGTGGTGTTATGAGGGTTGCACCTGCTGGGCTTATGTACAAAGATAATCCTGAATTAGCGTTCAGGGTAGGTGCAGAATGTGCCGCATTAACCCACAGTCATCCGCGTGGATATCTCCCTGCTGGGGTGTTAAGTGAAATGATTGCACATATTATAAACGGAAAAGATGTAAATCAAGCAGTAAATGAAACGCTTAAAACTTTGCAAAAATATGACAATCACGAACCAGTAACTGCGTTGATGAAAAAAGCTCAACAACTTGCAAAATCAGATATCAATCCATCTGATGCGATAAAAGAACTTGGCGAAGGTTGGGTTGGAGATGAAGCGATTGCAATATCTACATATTGTGCGCTAAAAGAGCCTAAAGACTTTGCAAAAGCTGTAAAAATGGCAGTAAATCACAATGGTGATAGTGATTCCACAGGTGCGATTTTAGGCAATATATTAGGTGCGCATTTGGGCATTGAAGAAATTCCGTCAAAATGGCTCAAGAAAATTGAATTGACAGACGAACTTGGACAACTTGCAAAGGACTTGTATGTCAAACCGCAAGATATTGAAGATGTGGCAAAGAGGTATCCTATTTAATAACCGTATATTTGCCTTGTTCGCGTAATTTTATGGCATAATTTATTTTTTCTTCTACTGACATTGATTTCATTTTTTCAATGTCTTCAGGATAAAACATTATTTTTTGAGTTTTAAATTTCATTGTACCCATATCATCTGCATTTTTTGCGTGTTCAAATGTATCAGGTTTGACATCAGAAAGTTTTGCTCTTTGAGTTGCTATTTTTTTATTATCACCAAGTGTTTTTCTTACAATTGGTTTAATTTTATTTATTCTAAATTTATCGCCCATATAATGAACTCCTTATTCATAAACAATTGTATATCGTCCTTCTTCGCGCAATTTCATTGCATAATCAATTTGTGCATCAACGGACATTGATTTCATTTTTTCAACATCGTCAGGGAAAAATTGAATTTTTTGAGTTTTAAATTCCATTGTTTCCATTTCATCATTATCTTTTTTTTCTTCTTCTGGCATTTTATCTCCTTATTAGTTTACAACTTTAGCTTTTACTCGCCATTTGTTGATAGATGGATCCCATTTTATACCTGTGATTTCAAATTTACTATCTTTCTGCAACAAAACTTCACATTCGCTGCTTAAACTTCCATCAAAGTTGTTTCCATCAAGAAATACTCCTTTAGAACCTTTTTGTACAGAAAGTTCCCAAACAACTTTGCCAGGACCTCCTGAACCATTGCCTTGTTCTAACAAACTTGCAGAAGTAAAACGTTCATTTGTTGCAACATATCTTGCTCCGCCAACGTTTATTGAGTATTCCATATTTTTGATTGCCGTATCTCCTCCCTGTAGAGCTTTTTCTAGAGCTTGGTCAAGAGGTGTTCCATCGGCTAGTTTTGCAGTGTGTAAGCAGCCGTATGAATTTCCAGAACCAAAATATCCTTCAACTCTATAACAAACAATAGTATCTGGAATAGTTTGTGTATTTATATATGATTGAATAGCATCAATTTGTTTTTGAGTAGTCGGAGAAATAGTTCCACCTTTTTTCAAGGTTGTTAAGCTCCCATTTATAGGACCGGAATTACCTTTATAGGAATCAAATGCGCTCAATTGAGTGGCTGTAATAGGTTGAGCTTGTGCAATATTCATAATCATTGCCCATTTAGCAGGTGTCATACCACCATTAAATACTCCGCTGCTTCCTTGTACAATATTTTGATATAATAATACAAGTCTTGTTTGGTCTATTTGATTTAAATTAATGAAACTAGATGATTCATTAATCATTGTTTGAAGATTTTTAATATCATTAGCATTTAATGGTTTTTCTAATTTAGCAATAACTTTGCTTGCTTGAACTGTACCATATTGAGATACAATGTTAGCTTTTTCTGTACTGCTTAATAATCTTGTATAATTGCCGTTGTAGTCTTTAACAAATCCGTGTTTTGCTAAGAAATTACCAACTTGAACTTCTGACAAGAATTTTGGTGCAGGAGCTGATGCTGCAATAGCTTTTTCTTTTATTGCAATATTATCAAGCAAGTGTTGTTTTGTTTTTGGGTTATTTACGTAAGTCAAAGCTTGTTTGATATCTTGCAAATCAGCAGTTGTTTTTGCAGTAGAAATAGCATTATCCAATGATTTGTTCATCATTTTGTGCATATATTCAAGAGTAGATTCACTGCCTTGCGGATTTGCTTTGATTTCTTCAAGCAAAGATTTCAAGAATTTCTTTCTGTTTAGCAAAGGTTCTTTGTAGTGAGACAAACCCATACTATCAAGAAGATTTGTAATCTCTGTTGTTTTTAGATTTGCAACTTTGTTTAATGAATTAATCAAATCATCACGAGTCATTTTTGCAAAAATTTGCGCAGATTTTGAGTTGATGTTTGAGTCCATCAATGTTACAAATTCCATTGGAATAGATGTATAAGGTTTGTTTTTCCCTTGTGCACGATAATCAAATGTACCGCCTGCGTCAAGTCTGATGATTTTGCCGTCAGCTGTTTTTAGCATATTGTCGTTGTTCATACCGACAACATCCCAGTTTGCTAACAATACGTCCATACCAAAGCCATCGTTAGCTTTAGATGTAGCTTGGGTTACACTAGTCAAATCAGGCATGTATTTGCTCAAAGTTCCAACTGTGCCATCAGGAGCATTGAAAGAACTCATTTCTGGAGTACCTAAACCAGCCATTTCGTACAATTTGTTAGCCAAAAGCTCGGTTTTGCCTTGAGCTCCGCCAAATTTTGCATAGAACAATTCACCGGTTTGTTTGTTGATTACGTAGTAACCTTTGTTTGAACCGCCTTGTGTACCGTGAAGAATTTCGAACGGTACATTTTTACCGTTAATATTAAATGTCTCAGATGTAATATGAGTTGCCTTTTTCTTAATTTGTTCAATTTTTTTAGCTATTACAGGGTCTGAGTTGTGAGCTGTTGGAATATCTTTCATAACGGCAGCATCTTTGTGTACTTCAATTACAAATTCACCGTGTTTTTTAGTAATAATTACGTGGTGAGAGCCAACGCCATCAGCATATTTGCCGATTTGATATTTTACATCAGGATAATTCCCATGTGGATCTGTACAACCAATAGCAAAGCTTTCACCTTCTTTTAAATCATTCATCAATTGTTTTAGCTTAGGGTCATTCATATCAAGTTCAACACCTTGACCTAAAATCAATTTGTCGATTTTATTTTTGTCCAAATAGTATTGTTGATATTTTTTCATTTGACCGATTGGTAATTCTTCGCCCAAAACATCAGGTGTAATTTTACCTGAGATTTTGTCCATTTTTTCTTGGAATTTAGCATTAAACTCTGTTTGAGAAAGCTTTTTACCAGGTTCTAAGATTTCTAAGTGGAATGTATCGCTAACACTTTCCAAATCCGCTTTAGCCATAATTTGAGCAAGAGTCAAATCATCGCCAAACATTTTTACGACTTGGTCAGCAGTGATGTTGCCTTTGTTAAAATCTTTGAACCAGTGGTGATTTTCTATTAAGTTTAAGATTTTATTTTTTGTTTCAGATGAATAGTTGAATCTATCCAAAATGCTTGCGGCATACTGTTTACTAAGTGCGGCATGACCGGTATCTGATACAGAAACACCTTTGTATTGTTTCCCCATGTCGTGGAGTAAGATACTCATTTTTAAGATTTCTTTTTGTTCATCTGAAATATTTGCATCAGCTGCGTATTTTAAAGCTTTTTGCAAGTTTTGAATAGTATGAGAATCTAAGCTGTATGCATGAATACCATTTTGCTTTTTGCCAATCATAAATGTAAATTCAGGTACATCTTTGATAAAGTTTTCTAATTCTGCTTTCAAAGCTGGGTCTGAAATTTGCAAAGAGTTTTGTTTTGCATATTTATTCAAAATATTCAAAATCTTTTCTTCATTAGGTGTGCTTGGAATTTGAGAAAGTTTTGGAATATCTGATAATTCATCCCCAATAGTATGAATATTGAATTTGTTCATAATAGCTGAACGTTCAGAATATGGAAGAGCCATTAGAGACTCTTTCAAATCTTTCAACATTTCATCATGAGAATATTTTAATGGCAAACCTTTTTTACCATATTTTTTCATGTTCAAATTTTCTAATGCATTGTCTAGTGCTGTGCTTGTTACAAGATTAGATAAAGGTTTATGCGGAGTTGGTTTTGCTGTTCCTTTTAATGCAGATGCTTTATCTTGCAAAGCTTGGAACAATGAACCATCAGCAGAACCGTATTGAGAGTTGTACATGTTGTATTCATCTTTCAATTTGTTTAATTTATTGATATCTGTACACTCTTCAATTTGAGCTTTTAAATTTTCTGAAAATTTTGCTGCATCAGGAATTTTGGCATTAGCCGGATATTCAGAAAGTGACATATATCTTTCTGTGATTACAGAACCGTCTTTTGCAGAAGTAATAGTTTCTATACCTGTTTCATAGTTTTTAGTTACATTAGTATCAACTTTTGATTCAACTTGTCTGATAATTTGTTGTTTTTTGTTTACCAAAGTGTATCCAGATGGAACATCACCTGCGTTGTGGTAATCGAAAGCTTTGATTGTACCTGCATTGTAATCTTTTATAGATATGATTTTGCCATCAGCATCTACAAAAATCTTTTTATCATCTTTTGTCAAATATGACTTTTTACCTTTTGGGAAATCGGTTTCGCTGACAACTTCAAATTTCAAATCTTCTCCATTTAATCCGTTGAAATTTTTTTCTTGCGGATGTTGGAGTGAAGGTTTGCCATCAGATACCGGAGGTTTTGTACTTGTTCCAGCTTCTTTAAATTTGTCAGCTTCTTCTGTAGTTATTGTTTTACCCTTGTTTTTTAAATCATTATCATCAATAGGTTTGTCACTTGGCTTTTTCAAATCATCAGGAACTTTTTTAGAGCCATCTTCTACTGATGGTTTGGTATCTGTCTCTGGTTTAATTGCACCTTGGTGTTCGGTTTCTATTTCAGGTTTTGGAGATGATGGGTCTATTCCCGGTTTTGGGGTTGGTGTATCAACTTTAGTGCCTTTGTGCATTTTTACGTGAGAAATTCTTGACATTAACAAGCCACTTGCAAAGTCTATAAATGCATCATTTTTGCCATAATCGTCTCCGGCAAGTTTTGTTACGCCATAAGAACCTGCACAATTGATAATTTCTTCTGCAACTTCTGTTGCCAAAGCTTTATTAGTTATACCAAAGGCTTGCATTAATTTTGGCGCTAGGATACTTGAAGATGCACCAACACCTGCAAATGACATATTCATCAAAGTTTTTCTCATTGTTTCTTTGACGTCTTTTTTGTTTGACAAATTAACCGTTGCTGTTGCAACACCTGCTGTTGCCATTTGAGTGATGATTTTTGCTTTTTTAGTTGCATTCATTGCTGTGGATACTGTTTTCAATGCTTTTGAAGCTTTTGCTGCGTAAGTCGCGATTTTTACACCACGAGCACCCCATTTAGCAGCACTAACCGCAAGTTTCGCAGCTGCCATTTGACCAAGTCCAGGAACAAATTGCAATGCTATAGTACCAGCGATTTCAAATGCTGCGGATGTAACCATCTCGGTCATTTGTTGGTTTTCGTTGAATTTAATAACATCTTTTACGATATCGTTTGTTCCGTAAGCACTTTTGGTCAACAAATCAACATCTTTGCCCATTTGTTCTAAAGTTTTACCTTTAGATAATTTTTGAAATTCTTTTAAATACTGTTGTTTGGATTCTTGAATAAATGAACCTAAAATATATTTTTTATCTGCTTGAGAGTTCGAATCCATACCTCTGCTTTGTGCGTAAGATTTAATTAATGTATCAATATCAGAATCAGAGTATTTGAAAGATTTTTTTAATTCGTTACGCAAAGATTGGTAATCCATATTCTTAGCTTTTGATTCTAACCCTGCAAATGCTTTGTATGAAGCATTAAATGCAGCTGCAGATTCATAATTTGCTCGAGCAGTTTGGCGAGCTTGAATCATTTTTGGATTAAAATCAATTCCGAAAGTTTGTTTGTATAATTTTTTGAAAGTAGCTTCATCATTTCTATTTGCTGCTGCTACGAGTTTTTTTACATCAGCTGCGTGTTTGCCAAGTTTTTTGTCCATGTCGGCAATGGTTGTGCATCCAAACAATCCACATACCCAATCACCTGTTTTAGCAACCCAGCCTTCTTTATCTCTGGCGTCTTTATATTGTTTTTGAACATTTTTATCTAGTGCAACCAAACCATCTTCACCGTTCAAGAAAGATTTCATTGCTGCTCTTGTAGAAATAGAACTTTGACCTTTTGTAACTTTAGCTGCCGCTGTTGCGCCACGTAAAAAGTCTACGACTTTGTCCATTTCTTTTGTATCAATACGACCAATTTTGTCAAATTCGTGCTGCATACTGGTTGAAAATTTCTTTCTTGCATTTTTCAAATCAGCTTGAGAAACACCTGCTTCTTTTGCAGCTTGTTCAAGTGAATTATAAATGTGATTTAAGGCTTTTTGTCTGTTCGTAGCAGATGCTCCAACTTCTGAACAAATTGTATCAAGTAAAGAAGAATCACCGGAGTGTTTTTCTATGACTTTGTCATAGTTATCAAGGACAGCCACAACATTATTTTTATTAACCTTTTTCATTTCATTCCAAAATTCAGGTTTGTTAATCGCAGCAGCATTGTCATCACAAATTTTATATAAATTATTTGCGATACCTTTTGCAGTTTTGTTGTTGCGCATATTTCTGTTGATTTCGGTTACTTCTTTTTCTCTTCTGACAACTCTGTTATATGTTTCTTCAGAACAAGGAACGGTAATTCTTTTACCTTGAATTTGACCGTCTTTTAAGTTTGGATTTAATTTCTTTATTTGCGCAATCTTATCTTCTAATTGCTTTTTAGTAGGATTTTTAACTCCTTGGCTGGCTAGATTTTGCTTAGCAACTTCTGTGAAATTCTTTTGTTTGCAGGTGAAACTGATAGCTCTAGGTGTTGAGGCTTTTCTCTTTTTTTCAGCCTCATGAGCTTTTGCTTCTTGAGCTTTTTCTTTGGCTCTTGCCGCACGTTCTTGTTGCTTTTTGCGAATTTCCGCCATGTCTTCTTTGTAGTCAGCAATTGCATCGGCACTACTTTTGCGGTTGGTTAAGTTTTTATCATCGGCTTCCAATTCTTTAGGAATCAAAACTGTATCGCCTACTCGGAAGAATTTTGTAGTCCCTTTTCTGTGAACTTTGCCGTTAGGTTCATTCACTTCAATGATGTCACCCTGTTTAATTTTAAAGATTTTAGCAAGATGTGCGATACTTTCACCATTTTGTACAATTACTTTTGTATTGCCATTACCATCGTATTCGGCAACATAAGTTTTACCATCAATTGTCTTTTCTTGTTTAATACGTTTGCCGGCAGAATTTACTGTTGTTTTAGTAACATTGCCGTTAGCATCTGTAACTGTTTCTACTGTGGAATCTTCCAATTTTTCTACTGAGGTTTGGGTTTCAACTTTGCCGTTGCGTCTTACTCTTTTTGTAGTTACATTGCCATTTTGTTCTGTTTCATTAACAGTACCTTCTTTTTCATCATATTCATAATCTGTTGTAGCTTTGTTTTGAGTATTTTCACGTTTTACAAGCTTTTCGCCTTTATCAGAAATTTCATAGTACAAAGTCTCAGTTTGAGTTTTAACGGTCTTTTTCTGAGGTTTGCCGTCTGTAAAAGTTGTAGTAACAGCATTACCGTTTTGGTCAAAATATTCTTCTTTTTGGATGGTATTATCCATTGAATAAGTAGAAGTTTTGTTATCTTTGATTATTATTTTTTTATTTGTATCAGGATATATTTTTTCAACAGAACCGTCTTTATATTCTGTAGTAATTACTTGTTGACCGTTCTCTTTTGTAGCTGTAGAGTTTTGTATGTTTTTGCTGTTATTACTTAGTGCATTGATAAATTTGAACAAATCGTCGTTAGTGACATTTTTATCTTTTTTATCGCCAAATAATTTTTTTAGGAATTTTTCAGCTTCATTTTTAGAAAGGTTACTGTTTTTTGCTGCCTCTTGTAATGAGGTTTTCAATTTTGAAATCTCTTTTTCATCTAGAACATGGTTCCCATCATCTAACGCATCAAAAATTGCAAGTAAAGCTTTATCTTTAATTTGTTCGCGTTTTAGTCCGCCTTTGATTTTGTTCAAATCAGCTTGACCAAGTTTACCTTTGTTCAAATTCAAATTGACATTATCTGCGCACATTGTAACTTTTCCTTTACTTTCTTCTTTTACACTTACATGTCAATACGGATAATTTTCAAATTCCTTTAATAATACGAGTCTTTTTGTTACATTAGTTTACAACGGTTGATTTAAGGATATAATTAAATTATGGCTAGAGTAAAATCAAAATGGATATGTCAACAATGCGGTTATGAAACAGCAGGGTATTTGGGAAAATGTCCTGAATGTGGTTCTTGGGGAAGTTTTACGGAAGAGGTTCAAAGTAATTTAAAACCTCAAAATATCTCACCGCAAGGAATTGCAAATGATACAAAACCTTCTTTAATTAATGATATACATATTGGAGAAGAGGTTAGAATAAGTACAAATATTTCTGAATTTGACAGAATACTAGGAGGTGGACTTGTTCAAGGTTCGCTAGTGTTGATTGCAGGTGATCCTGGTATAGGTAAATCAACGATTCTGCTCCAAACAAGTGGAGAATTGTGCAAAAACGGTCAAAAAATTCTTTATGTTTCCGCAGAAGAATCCGCAAGCCAATTGAAACTTCGTGCCAACAGATTAGGAATAAAAGCTGAAAATCTTTATATTTATCCGCAAACAAATTTGGAAAGTATAAGAGCGCAAATTGATGAACTTCAACCTGATATGATTGTGATAGATAGTATTCAGGCGATTTACTCTCAAACTATTTCAAGTTCTGCAGGAAGTGTGTCGCAAATTCGAGAATGTTGTAATATTTTGATGCAAATTGCCAAAAATCGAGGAATTACAACTATTGTAATCGGTCATGTCACAAAAGATGGAAATATAGCAGGACCAAAGATTTTAGAACACATGGTTGATACTGTTATTTCATTTGAAGGTGACAAATATAAGTCTTACAGGATGTTACGTTCAATGAAAAATCGTTTTGGTAACACTTCAGAAGTTGGAATTTTTGAAATGCAAACTCAAGGACTTGTGGAAGTGAAAAATCCAAACGAATTATTTTTAAATGAACGTTCTCAAGATGCAATTCCCGGAAGTGCAATCATTGTAACAAACGAAGGTACGCGACCTCTTTTGGTTGAAATTCAGGCACTTGTTGGTACAACTCCGTATCCTACTCCGCGTCGAGTGACAAATGGTGTCGATAACAGCAGATTATTACAAATTTTGGCTGTTTTGGAAAAAAGAGTTGGGTTAAATCTTTCAAAGCAAGATGTTTATGTAAATGTTATGGGGGGAATTGAGATTGATGAGCCGAGTGCCGATTTAGGTATAGCAATTGCAATTGCAACATGTGCACGAGATGTTGTGGTTGACCCACAAACTGTAATTATTGGCGAAATTGGCTTATCAGGAGAAATTCATCCGGTAAGTAATATTGAAAAACGTTTAAATGAAGCTGTTACATCAGGATTCAAAAAAGCGATTATTCCTTATGCGAATAGAAATATTATCAATGACAAGATTAATATTGTCCCTGTTAAACGATTAATTGATGCAATTACAGCGTGCATTTCTCCGAATTAAATTGGTGTAGCAAGATTTGTGTCTGTTTCCTAGATTTTTAGTCATGCTGAAAGGATTTTGAACTAAATTTTCCTCTTCTTATAGTTATATTGTAGAGAGAATGCACCCTATGTGTTTAATGTCTCGGATAGGCTTTTGTGTTATTCTGTTTTGTAGATATCAAACTAGATAGGAGCGCCAAACAAATGTCTTTAGAAGAAGAATTAGGAAAATATTTGATAGAACACAAATTAACAATTGCGACTGCGGAGTCTTGTACGGGGGGCTTGTTGAGTTCCAAATTGACGGATGTATCAGGTAGTTCAGAGTATGTAAAATTAAACTTTGTTACGTATGCAAATGAGGCTAAGCATAAGATATTAGGCGTAAGTTGGGACATATTAAATAATTTTGGTGCGGTTAGTGAGCAGTGCGCACAAGCTATGGCAGAAGGTTTGGAAAATGTCACAGGTTGTGATATTGCTCTTTGTACCACAGGTATTGCAGGCCCAACCGGTGGAACAAAAGAAAAACCGATTGGTTTGGTTTATATATCAATAAGGTATAATGGAATTACCAGTATTAAAGAAATAAAACTTTCACCGAATATTCCACGAAAAGAAATGAAAGAGCAATTTGCCAATCAAGCACTGAAACTTGCACTTGATACCTTGACAAAAGATAGAATATAAATATATTTTTACATTATAAAATTTCGACTAAAAAATGGGGCTTAAAGTCTGTAAACTATTTACATTTTTCAGTAACGAAAACTTCTGCTAGTTTCCCACCACGGTTACTTTTAAACCTAATTTCACGACGTTCAGGCTCTTTTGGTTTAAAATCTTCTTTTTGATATTCAAACAAAAATTTCATAAATTCTTTACTGTACATAACACTCCTTCACGCAGTAAACTGCTTGAAACTTCACACACATATATAAACAAATAAAATACAAAAATTTTGCTTATTTTGCAATAGTTTGCAATAATTTGTTACAATATTAGTAGTTCAAATATTAGCCTGTCGAATAGTTACTTTCGCTAATGTTTTAAACCTCCTGAAAAGTACATAATCTGGTATAAGTTTGTTTTTTAAATAAAACTTTTGTTTATTTTAAACAAAACTCACACAAACAAGGAGGTAAAAATGTCAATTAAAAAACTAACTCTGGCAGCTGCTATTACGCTTGGAATAGCAACGTGTTCCTTGACTCCAGTAATGGCAGCTTGCCCATGTAAAACACCTGCACCTGCCGAACAATTACCGGTAGTAACAGGTCCTGCATGTCCTGTGGAACAAGCACAACCACAAACTTGTACAAAGTGTAAAAAAGCTTTGCCTGAATGTGGTTGCAAAAAGCAAGAAGCACCTTGCAAGAAAAAAGACCCATGTCCAACAAAGAAAAAAGATTGTGGATGCCCTGATGAAATAAGTTGTGACAAACCTGCAGTTCCATCTACAGCATTGTGTCCGCAAACAGGAAAACCTGACAAAGCTGAAATGAAACAAGTTTATGGTTATCCGCAAGCGGTATACGGTACAAATAATTACGTTGGAGAACCTGCAAATTCTATCTTTTCAACAGAAAAACAATTGAAAGGTTGTCCTGCAAGTAGAATGTCTTCAAATATCAGTGGAGCAACAGTTGCAACTGACGGACAAGTTACAGGTGCGGCTGCCCAAATGCCATGCTTGAATGAAGAGCCTAACAAATACAATGGTATAACAATTGACAGAAATGAACGTAAAATGGATGGCAATGCCTGCCCTATAGACATTCAATCTGCAAATTCAATTAATGCGGTTAAAAAGACCTTAATTCCTTATGAGATTCCGCAACAAATTCAAAATATCACAGGTGCAGCTGCTCCATTAGGCGGTTGTATGTTCCCTGATGTTCCTAATAGTCACTGGGCTGCGTGTGATATTGACAAATTAGCAACAAATGATGTGGTGGTAGGTTATCCTGACGGATTTTTTAAGCCAAACCGAAACATCTCTCGTGCTGAATTTGCGACAATGCTTGTTAAAGGTTTCAATATGAACTGCGATATGGATAGACAAACAATGTTTAAGGATGTTCCACGTAGCAACTGGGCAAATGCTGCAATTGCAAAAGCTGTTGACGAAAATCTGTTGAAAGGATATCCAAACAAAACATTCAAACCTAAAGCAAATGTTTCTCGTGTAGAAGCCTTGACATCAATTGCAAAAGGTATGAATTGTGACATTGATAAATGTAAAGCGGATGAAATTTTGAGCAAATATGCTGACGGAAACAAAGTTCCAGAATGGGCAAGAATTCCTGTAGCAAAATCTTTGCAAAACGGTGCATTAAAAGATTCGCCAACCCCAAATATGATTATGCCAAACAAAGATGCCTCTCGTGCCGATATTGCGTCAATGATGCAAACTGTTCGTGTAGCTCTTGGCTATGATACAAATCCAAAAACAGCTAACAATATTTGTCCGGCTTGCCCTATTGAGAAAAATGCGTTGATTGAACATGAAGAAATCGTAAAAATACCAACATTGAAACTTTCAATGATTGACCAATTAACAGCAAAATCTTCTCACGTAGGTCAATACTTTAGAGCAAACACTCTTGAAGATATTACTATCAACGGTGTAACTTATCCTTGCGGTTCAACCGTTACCGGTCAAGTTGTTGAAGTAATAAGACCTTCAGGATGCGAAAAAGGTGCATTGAAACTTGCATTCACAGAAATAAAAAACGGTGATTGCAAAACTAAATTACCTAAACAAATCTTGCAGGCTCAGGTAAATAAATCTAAAAATGTAAATCCTGTAGCAAGAGTTGTTGAAATGCCATTTACTTGGGCTGGTTCATTGGTTGGTGTAGTCGGCAGAACCGCAGGCGGTATTATCACAAATGTTGGTAACGCTGTTGAAAATGTTTCAAATGATGCAGGTTATATGCTAGGTCATGCTTTCCAAGGACAATTCGGAGCAGCTGCAAGAAGCTTGGGTGATGGTTTATTTGAAACCGTTAAAGCTCCTATTGACGTGACAAGAACAGCTCTATCAGGTACTATGGGCTTGTTCCAAACTACAGGTGATGAATTTGCTTACCTTGTTGACCCTCGCGGATACAAAATATCTGCAGTAAATCCAAGAGAACACATTACTATTGCGTTTGGTTGCAACGAATAACCGACACTTAGTTTTATCTTCATCACTCAAAAGCTCGACACTTGTATTGTTTACAGGTGTCGGGTTTTATTATTACTAGCTCAAAAGATTTTTTATGTAATACATAACTCCTGTAGACCATTCTTTGGCAGCAGACTTGGCGCAGTATTTACCAGAGTATGCTAATTCTTCAACAGTATTGATATCAGATTCATGGTGATGTTTAGAAACAATTTGTGCCATTTCTTCAATACAACTATCAACACATTTGAATTTCTTTAAAGCCTTTGCTCCCATTACACCGCCAACATTGCGTTTTAATTTAGCTGCCTCGGATGTTCCTCTTGCTGATTCATGCATTGCAATTGCCATCAAAACAGCAGGATTTACGTTGTATTCTTTTGCTTTTTTTAAGAATACTTTTGCTTTGCCGTTTAATGGGTTTTTCTTTTTTTCGTTATCTAAAAGTAATTCATTAAAAGATGATGTTAAACTGTCGTCATAATTTTCTATCGCGCCCATAAGTTTTGCAGTTCGTGCAGACTTTGGAACAGTTGGATGTACAACTTTTTGAGCAACAGCTTTTACTTTTTTAGTCGCAGATTTTGGAACTTTGCGAACAAAAGTATCTCCACTATTCACAATTGGTTCAGCGTGCTCTGTTGCCATTTTTACTAATCTTGTACTTATTTGCGGAACTAGTGTCGTTGCAGCTAGTAGCACTGTTACAGCTTTATTTGTTTCTTTTTGGGGTAATGGCATTGCATATTTTGAAGTTTGATGTACAGCCTGTTTTACTGCTTGTTTAACAACATGTTTGACTGCGTGTTGGCCATTTTTTACAATAGAAACAGCGGTAGTCACCGCTTGATTATGTTTTATTGGGGGTATTCGCATAATTATTATCCTTTTTGCACAGATATTTTATCATAAATAAAGTCGTGAATAAAATTTTTTGCCAATATTTAAAAATTTTAATAATAAAAATTTCAAAATTAATTAATCACCACAATGTCGAATGAAAATTCCTTCTTTAGTTGTTTTAATAATTGTGAAACAAAAACAGGAGGAATTTTTATGTTTTACAATGTTTTAAAAACAAAAGAGCTTGTTCACTTAGATAATGAACCATTTAAAAGAGAAACTCTCATGGAACATAATACGAGTAGTTTGAATATTGTTGCCATAAAGAAAAATGAAATTATTGATACACATACGTCTGTTGAAGATGCGGCAGTGTATGTTCTTGATGGTGAAATAGAGTTACATTTCGATGCAGAAAAATTTACTCTAGATAAAGGTGAAATGATTATGTTTAAAAAAGATACAGAACATAAAGTATTTGCCAAAAAGGATTCAAAGTTTTTAGTCGTGAAAATTTAGTGCAGTTCGTTTGGTCATATCGAGTTGGCGAAGGCTTTAATGCATTCGCCAACTTTTAAGCCAATAAAAAAGGAACCAATTAAGGTTCCGTTTAGTAGGTTAGTTAGTAGTAGGGGAAAAAGGAGGAAAATTAGTTTTGTTTAATTACATTTTACATATCGACATTTTTTATGGGAAACTTTAATTTTTAAATGGGTTTTGTAAATATTTTGTTACAATTGATAGAGGTTAATAATGTATCTCCTATAAATAGCAAGAAAATTTGCGTAAGATTTTACGAACGCAAATTTTCTAAATTTTCGGATTAAATTTTTATTGTATTATTTACCTGTTTTATTTATGGCTGCAACATCACTTACTTTCATTGCATAATAAGGTGTATTTTGATTTTTTTCAATCAAGAACAATACAAAGTTATTATTGAATGTGAAATCCCTACCCTCACGTGGAGCAAGAGACATGCATCTTAACATAATTGCAGCTTCACTTTTTAATTTAACACCTTTGTTATTCATTCTGAAATCTACGGTTTCTATAGTTTTATCAATTTGCATATTTGTACCGACAATTTGGTGACCTTCAAGTTCATTAAAGCTTGTTTCTTGATACAATTTGATATCAGGAATTGTCAAAGTATCGTTTTTAACAAAGTTCTTGTCTCCGCTATATTTTGCTGTTTTGTCATTCAATTCTGCATAGTATTTGTCGAAAGTTTTATCATCATTTGTTCTGTAAAGCAAAACTTCATCTTTCCCTTTTGTATAAAGTTTTACAGCAAAATCATTATCGTCATTGTAGAATAACACGTTTACATTTTTGTATAATTTGGGATTGCTATTATCATTTATTCCAAAATATTTAACTTTTTCCTGACTGTTACCAAAATTACCTGTTGCTAATTTGTCAAATGCGTTTGTGAATCTGAAATCTTTCTTTAACATTGCGTAAACAAAGATTTTTTCAGGGTTATAAGTAAAATCAAACATTTTTAAAATATCACTTGTTTCATGGAATTTTGATTTGATATTTTTTTCGATTTCAGCTTTCAATGCAGGTGATACAATTCCTGATTTTACATAATATGATTTTTCATTCAAGTTTGATTTTTTGAACTGTTTTTGGTTCAAATTATTTGCCATTTGTGAATCAAAATCAAGGAATTTTACAGGAGCTTTTACAATCTTGTCAGTAAGTTCGTTCCAAACCAGTTGAAAAGTTCCAACCCAAATTCTATTTTGTGCTGTACTTTGCGTATTCATTGTAGGCAAAACTTCAATAGAATTAACTTCTTGAGCTTGTGCTGTAGAAATTCCGCCAATCATAGCAACTAAAATTGCCAGTGATACTAATATCTTTTTCATTCTTTTCTCCTTCTAAATCCTGTATTTAATGTTTTCCAAAATCCTTTGAAAAATCCTGCCGGGGTGTTTTTGTGAAGAATTGGTGCTGATTCATAGTATTTTTTATAGTTTGCGATAATATTTTCAGGCAGGTCTTCTCCCTTGTCTAAAAGATATGACAAAAATTCTATGTAGTCATCCTGTTCTTCCTTATACAACGAGTCGCGTCTTCTGATATCCTCATCTGCTTCGTAGTGGATAAGTGCGTGGTAAGCCGCAATAAGACTTTCATCGGTTGTATCTTTGGGGTACAACATTAAAGCATCTCTCACGCTACAATAACCAAGCCGAACTCGTCGCAACAAATCTGCGACAATTTTTCTATCAGAAATATTTCCGCTCATTTTATTACTTAACTAACATTTCAACTGTTTCATGTTCAACAAAGCGAACCATATCTGCATAATTGCCGTTAAAGAAATTATTAGCAAATTCATGCATCATATCTAATGCCATTTCGCGTTTGTCCATAGTTGCTTTATAGAAGAATTTTTTACCAACCTTATATCTTACAAGAATGCTTTTTGTAACAAGTCTGTCCATAACAGTTTTAATCGTTGTATAAGCTCTTTCTGTGCCGTTTTTAGACAACTCATCTACTACATCTTGAATTGAGATATCTACATCTTCATCAATAGCTGTTAAGTTCCAAAAAGTGTTTAAAATTTCGATTTCGAGAGATCCGCAGACCATGTTTTCCTCCTACTGTACTATTTACTATAATTGTAATATAAAATAGATTTTTTACAAGTCCCCTCTTTAAAAATTTACAAAACTACAAGTATAATGGGGCAAATAAGGGACTAAAAATCCATATCCATAAAGTCTTCATCTTTTTTGTAATTACGTTTTTTTGTTCGTATTTTTTCGTTTTTCTTCTTAACCTTTTCAGGTAAATTTCTGTAGGCATTATCAACAGAAATTTTTGTTATTACCTGATTGGTCTTTCTGTCATAAAATGTCAACCAATATTTTCTATTGATGTTGTCAACCGCAAATGAAACATTTTCAATAAATTTATCACCCGGTTTGATTTGTCGAAACATCAATTTAGTATTTCCAAAAATTGATGGACTGAATTTTGCATTGTAATCATTTACCAGTGCCATATCAAAGCCGGATAGAGTTTTGTCTGACATATTTGATATCAAAACTGTTAAGGTAATTGTATTAACCTCTCCAAATGGGTCTTTTTCGTGTTTTACATTGTTTATATTGATATCTAAACCTTTGTATAATATTTCTTCTTGTTTTAGAGCTTCTTCTTTATATACCGGTAAGTCAATAGAAGTATTTATTTTAACCTTGATTTCGTCTCCAGGTGCAATTAGTACGTGGTTACCTTTTCTTATTAGAGCGACACTCAACCCTGCAACACCGCCGACAGCAGCACCGCCAGCTAATGTATACCCTTGAGATGCAATTGCTGCTCCGAGTCCAAGCCAATTTAGCGCCATCAATCCGCCGACAGCTCCACCTGCAACAGTATAACCGACATCTTGAGCTACAATTTTAGCCCCTTGAGTTACTGGGTGAAGTTTTGTTGTCATTTTCCCTTCAATTGGAATTTCACGCCCATCAGGAGTGACTAAATAATCAAAAGATAAATCCATAGATGCTTCTTTTCCCAATCTTCCTGGAGCTGTTGTGTTTGTCAGTTTGCCGTGAGCAAGTGTCCCTTTAGGGATAATTACCCCCTTGTTGCTATATACATCATCTGTAACTTCTGCAAAAAATTCATCTCCTTCAATTGAAATAGAAGAATCCAAAATCTGTGAAACGGTCATATTTATTATTTCTTTGCGGTTAAGGGTTTCAACTGAGCCTGTGAAAATATCACTCTGGTCGTTTTTATATTCGCCATTTTCCATTACAGAACCCTTTAGAGGCTCATCGGCCGTAACCATCAGCGCATTAGAAAATAACATTGTAAATATAATTATAAAGCTCAGGATTTTCTTCATAGTTTTATTATACACTCCGATTTTGAGGTATTTCAAATTAATCTTGTTGGTTTTCAACCTCTTGTGCCATTTCTTCAATAAAATTGTTGACTGGAGCTGGTTCAAAACTTGAACAAGAGTTCCAAATCAAAGTTGGACGAGGTTCACTTAACAAAGGACTTGGAAATTCATTGTGGCATTCTCCTTTTAGCATATTTGTCGAACCATCAACGCGAGAGGTGAAGTTTTTACAGCAACTGCAAATTTTTAGAGTCAAGCCGTAATCTTCCATTTTTGATTTCAATTGCTGTAAAGCATCAATCATTCTAAGATGAGCTGCTGTTGTATATTTTTTATTTTTATAAATAAATCTGATTTTTGATAGACCGCTTTCAGTTGAAATAAATTCTAATTTGCAACCTCTATCACCGTGTTTGGTTTGTACCATAACATCAATTGCTAGTTTATCAACCTCTTTGTCTGTATTTGCACCAAGTTTTTTTAGTAAGTTTCTAACGAGTGGGAAGTTTTTAATAATATGACAAATTGAATAAATCGGATACAATAGCAAAAGACTTATTTCTTTCAGGTTCAATTTGGCATTGATTAAACTTATTCCAAATACTGCAATAAGCACGATTGCAGAGAAAATAACCATGTTGCATTTTACGATAAATTGACAATGGTAAGAATATGCAATCAATAGTGCATAGGCTGCAATTAACATCCAACAATTCGGATTCAGTAAAGAACAAACATGTTCTATAAATGGGAAATTAATTGATTTGATGTTTTTGAAATTGCTTTTTAATAAATTGAATCTTTTCGTTAATCTTGGTTTTTTGAATGTGCAATCCTGTCCCAAAATATAGGATTGGATATTAGGATTATAAACGCATTTGTGACCTGTTTGAGATAATAACAAGCTAAATTCAAGTTCGCTATTTATATCTTTAAAATTAATTCCTTCAGTTTCATCAAGAACAGATTTTTTTATGATAAATAAGCCGGAATCTACTTGTGTAGATAGTCCTAATAGTGTTCTTGATTGTTTAAAGAAATTCGCAAGATATTTTTTGTGAACAGCCTTGATTTGGTCAACGATATCCAAATTGTCTCTGCTAATATTAAGCTCGCCAGTTACAGCATCAGCCTTATTTAGGGCAGCATTTGCAAGAGTTAAAAAGTCTGCATCAACTCGTCTGATTCCGTCCATAAATACATAAGCATCAATTGAGTCATCTTTTTTCAATTCTTCTAAAAGCATAGAGATTGATTGGTTTTTACCCAAAGTTCCAACATCTTGAATATTTAAAACGTGGACGAAATTGTCATTTTCAAACAATTTGTCAGAACCATCATTACAATCATCAAGAATTGCATATACTTTGAAATTAGCAAGCGGATAATCTTGCATCTTAATTTGTTCAACCAATTGTTCAAGACATTCTTTATGGTTGTGGCTATAAATAATAACCGCAAAGTTCCTTTTTACATCATCAAATTTTGAATATTTTCTTTCTATTGAAAAAGGTCTGTCCTTTAGGTTTCGCATTGCTAAAATGAACAGATAAATTGTATAAATAATCAAGTATAAATAAATAATGTATAAAATTAGTTCCATAAAAAATCCTCTTGTTTACTAAATTTTAGTAAAAACCTGATAAAATTTCAAATCATTACAAATCAATTGTAATTGCACCTTGTCTAAAAATTCTTAACTCGTTATTCATAACACCGACTACAGTAGATTCTAACCCTTTGGCATGATAGCCGTAATCCTCTATAATCAAGTCCGCAAGTCCTGTCATATTTTCAAGAGCTTGGTCATAAGTCTTTGCAGATGGTTGGTGAGACAAGTTTGCGCTAGTTGTTGCGAGTACGTGATTAGGAATAATTTCGCAAATTTCTTTGAATACTTTATTATTTGGAATTCTTATTCCGACGGTTGACATATTTGAGGTGATATAGTCAGGAGTTTTGTCGCTTTTGTCTGTTACGATAGTCAAAGCTCCAGGAAAATATTTTTTTATAAGTTGTTGACCTACTTTTGGAATAGGTTTTACATAATCAAGCAAGTTGTAAATCTCGTTTGACATCAAAATCAATGGTTTTTGGGCTTCTCTTTTTTTTATTTCATAAATTTTTTTTACCGCTTTTTCGTTGTCAGGCAAACAACCTAAGCCCCAAACGGTATCTGTTACGTAGGCTATTACACCTCCGTTATTTAGTGTGTTTATTATTTCTTCTTTATTTTTTAGCATAATTTATCCTCGTACTTATTTTATCATAGAATAATTTTTGGGTTGACTTTTTTAGAAACATCATTATTATAAGGGTAGGTAGAAAGACTAAAAAAGGATTTATATTATGGCATCAGGTGCATCAATTATTTCTAATATTTCATCGAATTTAACAAATACATATTCATATTTAGCATCACTTTATCCGCAAGACGGTGTTACTTATAAGAACATCACAGCAGCGAGAAACGATACTTCAAACTATTTGACGTTAAATCAACCTTTTGCGGCATATTTGCAAAACAATTTTTCGACATTGGATAAGGATGGCGATGGTGTAATTAGCGCAAAAGAGATGAGCAATTTGACAAATACAATTTCTCAATCAGGAGTTTCACGCTCTGAGTTGACCCAACTTGCAGCATCAGGTGCTTATTCAACGGATATGGTTAATAAAATTTTGGAAAATTTTGACGAGATGGACACAAACCACGATGGACGTGTGACAAGTGCAGAGATTTCCGCATTTTCTTATTCTTGTAACAAGCAAGAAAAGTTAGATGAGGAAAACTACAAAAAAGCAACTCAAACATCGGTCTTTTATAGTGATGATTCGTCATCTGATGTTTCAAGTTATAGTATTTTGAGTTATAGATACAAAAACTACAACAATTCATCTTCAAAGTAAGAGTTTTTTAAAAGGAATATGGCATTCTGAAATACTAATAGAGATAATCAGCCCAAAGCCGCGCCTCTATTGGTACTGCTGGGTGCTGAATGTCAATTAGTTGTTCCATATTTCAAGATTCTGAATAACTTGAAAATCATATATTCACTAGCGTTCATATAAATTTTCTATGTTTTCAGAATGACTAGTAGTTTTACTAGCAAAAATTATTCGGAACAGTTGTGGAAACGAGTTCAGGGTGACCACACAACAAAATCAATTCTCATTTGGGATTGTTGGATGGTCGTTGAATTTGTATCCACTATTCCAAAGTTTCTTAAACTCCGTATAGGATTTTTCTTTTACTGACCTTTGATAAGCGTTTTTAACTTCTTCAGGTTTTAATGAAAATGCACCCAATTCTTCATTATTAAATGTGCTATATAGCTTAATTTTATTTAGCAAGTCAATTGACTCTACATAATCTTCTACATTTATAGAAGATTTATTATTTTTTATCAAAACATACCCCATCGCATTTTTAAAAATTGAAATTTTTATTGTAGTACCCACAGATTGCCAATCTTCAGGATCTAAATAAAATTTATACTCATCTTTATTTAGTTCAATTTTATCAAAAGCTGCCTCAATAGAATTTATCTGATAATTATTGAATTTTGTTTCAATTTTCTTATTAAAATCAGGATGAGATTTTGAACATAATGCAATTGAACGAGACATTATCGCACTAATGCCAACCGATGTTGCAACAACAACAATCGGCATGACAAAAAATAAAATCGCAGATTGCTTAAATTGTGTTTTATGGAATTTTTCTACATTTTCATATTTGTCAGAATTTTTCTCATAAGCCCACTCGTTTCCACGAAATCCGCAGAGCAACATAAATGGAAACCATCCGGCTGTAAATAATAATGGCAGAATCCAAAGAGTTACAAATGATTTATTCAACAATCCCCAAATCCATGTGCCCCAAAAAGCACCCCAGTTGAATTTTATTATTTCACTTTTCTGCCTTTCACCTGAAATTTTACCTTGCCAAAACAACAATGATACCATTACAAATAATGTTAGCCAACTACCAAAAAAGCTTGTACCAAGTGGCGTATAGACAATAAACATTATGACAGTTAATACAGCAGAAATTACTGAAATTTTATTATCATCTTCGTCCCCAAGAATATCACGTATTCTGCGAACGACACTCGGAAACAACAACACAGAATTAACAAGTCCTAAAACTACCATCATCAAAGACACCCAAATTGGGCGAGGAGCAGCAGAAAAAGCTTGCATAATTTCAGGTTTAAAAAACATCAAGTAAACAACAGGAGTAACCAAAAGACTCTCAATAAGCTCAATTATCAAAAGATTTACGAAAAAATTACGTCTATTTAATACGCCTCTTAAAGAAAAGAACTTTTTATTTTCCTCAAAATAACCACTCATAATATTTACTCCTATTTTTATTTATTTAATTTATATCATCATCACTATCATTAGTCAAAAATTCCACAGGAATAGTTTTTTCTACAATTTTTTTGCCTGATTTTGAACTTTTTGAGTTAATTCCGTATTGGTGAAGTTTTTCAGCCTCTTTAAAAATACTTCCATTATGTTTTGAATTAAACCTACCAACCTCAGTTTTGATTGATGAGCAAGCCTTTTCTAATGTTTGCTGAATATTTAAAAGTCCTTGTGCGTGAAGTGCAATATTATTGTACAAACTTTCACCAACAGCAATAATATTTTCAATATTTTGAGATTGGATTTTTGTTCTCCATAATTGATTAACCAAACGCAACGCAACAAGTAAAGATGAATTACCTACGATAATAATATTTCTGCTATTTGCAAGCTCCACAACTGACCGAAAATCCACATCCGTATATATCAGATTTATACAGGATTCAATCGGAATATACATCAAAATAAAATTTGGTTGAGAAAGCTCTGAAATTTCTTCATAATTTTTCTTTGCCAAATTAACAATACAATTTGTTAAGTCAGAGCTAAAAGCCTTTTTTAGGTTTTCATCATTGTCGGATTGACGATATTCAATATAATTTTTCAAAATCACTTTTGAATCAATAACCAAATGCTTATTATCAGGCAAATTTATAACAAAGTCAGGCTTATTTCTTCCTGAAACAAATTGTTTTGAGTAATGTATATTTTCTTGCAAATCAGCAAATTTCAAAATTTGTTCAAGCCAATCTTCTCCAAATTCACCTCTAGAATTTTGGTTTGTGGTAAGGGCTTTGGCATATTTTTCGGCAGTTGATATTGCATTTTTAATCTCTAGAGTTTCATCGCGATGAGCTTGCTGATAAGTATCAATACTTTGCTTAAATTCTTTTAAAAGCTTATTTATCGGTGCAATTTCCTCGGCTTTAAATAAATCAATTTTTGTATCTAAGTCTTTTGAATGTTCTGCAACAAGAAACTCTTGCTGACTTCTCAAAGAATCTTGTGCAATTTTAGTGAACTCAACTGACAAAGAGTTTAGCAAGTCATCTTGCAGACCTTTCTGTCCTTTCAATCTGGAATTTTCTTCAAGCAAATTTCGCATTTTGCACTGATAATAAGTACTTGAAACAATCCAAACAAAAAGGGCTGTTACAATTATTGATAAACTCAAAATAGTCCAATTCAAAGCTACACCATCCTTTTGATACTAACAACATAATAATATCATATTTTTAAAAAGATTTTAGTCTTTGTAAAGGATATGTAAAGGTTAAATATCTAAGAGTTCAGATAAAGTCATACCCAGACCATCTGCTATCTTGGACAAGATTTCCAAACTCGGATTTCTTTTAAGATTTTCTAATCTTCCAACATAAGTTCTATCAATATTACAAAGAAGAGCCAAACCCTCTTGAGACAAGCCGCGCTCTTGCCTTAGCATCTTTAATTTTTGTGAAAATTTGTATAAAACTTCGCTTGACATTTGTATAAATGTATGCCACACTATGCCAATAGTCGACAGCCGATTGGCACTGATAAGAGGTTATATGTTTTTACCTACTACCAAAATACAGCTAAAATTATTCAAAGAAGAAATAATTAATTTGTCCGGTAAATGCTCATCTATTATTGAATTCGTTTCTACACCTTTATTGTGTAAAGATTTCACAGTCCCAAAACACGAAAGAGCTGAATATGAAAACATCACCTCCAAATTAAAATCCGTATCTGCAAAACTTGATGAAATTAAAGACATTTTAAACAATTTTTAGTATTTGTAACCTACTTGCACAGGTTATATTTTTTAACTAAAATATTAGTAACTTATAGTATTTATTAATAAATAAAAGGGATGAGTAATTATGGCTGTAGAAAGACAACATGTAAAAGAACAAGACAAAGTAGCCAGACGTTCAAATTTTGAACCTGTAGAAAGCAATTTGACACCTGAACAAGTAAAACTTGAGGCATCAAGATGCTTGCACTGCAAAAATCCGCGCTGCGTTCAAGGATGCCCTGTAAACATTCAAATTCCTGAATTTATTCAGGCTTTAAAAGAAGATAATTTAGATAAAGCAGGACAAATAATCAGGCAAACAAGTATGTTACCTTCTGTTTGTGGTAGGGTTTGCCCACAAGAAAGACAATGTGAAGGCAATTGCATACTTGGAATAAAAGGTGAGGCTGTTGCTATCGGAGCACTTGAAAGATATGTAGGAGATAACACAAAAGCGGATATGCCTGAAATCAAACCTTCAGGTAAAAAAGTTGCCGTTATCGGTTCAGGATGTGCCGGAATTACTGCTGCAGCTGACCTTAGAAAAGCCGGTCACGAAGTTGTTGTTTTTGAGGCACTACATAAACTGGGTGGAGTTTTGAGATATGGTATTCCTCCATTCAGACTTCCAAGAACAATTCTTGACAGAGAAATTACCAACCTAAAGGCTATGGGGGTTGAATTTCATACAAATGTTATTGTCGGAAAGTCAATTACTATCCAACAATTGAAAGATGATGGATTTGATGCAATATTTATCTGCTCGGGCGCAGGCTTGCCAAAAATGATGCACATAAAAGGAGAAAACCTTAACGGTGTATTTTCTGCAAACGAATTCCTTACTCGAGTAAACCTTATGGGTGCAGGTAGAGATAAGGATTCAATTACTCCGCTAAGGGTAGGTAAAAAAGTTGCTGTTATCGGTGGTGGTAACGTTGCTATGGATGCTGCAAGAACCGCTGTACGTGTCGGATTTGAAGAAGTGTCTATTTTATATAGAAGAACAGAGAAAGAACTACCTGCAAGACTTGAAGAAATCAGACACGCAAAAGAAGAAGGTGTTATTTTCAAATTTTTGCACGCACCTGTTGAAATCTTGGAAAAAGACGGTTACGTCGCAGGCATGAAATTTGAAATTATGGAACTGGGAGAACCTGACGCATCAGGTAGAAGAAGACCTGTCGGAACAGGTAAATATGTAACTGAAGATGTTGATACAGTAATTGTTGCTCTGGGTACAGGTCCTAATCCAATTATTCAAAAATCAGCTGAACATGAAGGTATTGAAATTATCACTGACCCAAAAGGATATATTTCAGTAAACCCTGACACAAGAGCAACTAATATACCTTGTGTTTACGCAGGTGGCGATGTTGCGCCTGTTGGGGCATCTAATGCGATTAACGCAATGGGTGCAGGTAAAAAAGCGGCAAAGGCAATTAATGAACTACTAAAATAATTATTATGATAAGGAAATACTCAAAATATGGGTATTTCCTTTCATTGAAAGAGGGAGTATGAACAAAGAAAACGAAATTCAAGCTGGTAGAAATATATTTAAAATTGACGGTCCGATTGGAAGAAAGAGGTTTATCCAAACTTTGGTAGTTTTGCTTATAGTTAATATTGCAGTTTGGGTTCTTGTTGCACTGATAACCTTACCATTTGGAATAAATATTTATACATTTCCAATTTGCGCAATTATAGTTGGAATTTTTCTTATCATAGCTATGTATATTTCTGTAATAAACTATATGAAAAGATTTTTCGATATAATTGGACGAAAAGATAAGGCTATTCTTTATACTTTACTTATCCAAGGAGGAACAATTGCAATGTCCTTTATCCCTCAACTAAAATATATTGGAGCACTTATAGGGCTTGTGACACTTGCCTTTTGTCTATTAAAAAAAGGGCAACTTACACAACCACACAACAACGCAGATGAACAACAACAAGCTTAAATTAGTTTTACTAGCATTTTTAATATTTTCAACAATCGCCATGCCTGCTATGGCGATTGACCTTGATATGTCGGTAGATGAAGAAATTAAGAAAAAATATGACACTTCAAAAATCCAATATGATATGCCAAGCTTGCCCAAAGTTAATTCAACCGCAAACACAAATAATTCAACTTATTCACCAACAACAAACACTGTTCCAAAAACTTCCCCAACATATATTACAACAGTGCCAAGTGTAACTGCAGTGGACAAATCATCGGCGATAAAAATACCTGCTTGGACAACATTCAAGGCAAAATCAAATCAACAAATCTCTGATAGAATAGCAAAAGGTACAAAAATATCCTTTACAACAACTGAAAATGTTTACAAAAAATACATCACTATTCCGGCAGGAACTAAACTTTATGGCATCATTACAAATTCACACACTCCACAAAACACAGGTAATGGCGGACTTGTCGAAATTAAAATCACAAATATGACCTACAAAGGTAAAACCTACACCATTGATGGGAAAATAACTAAAGCGAATTCTAAGAAAATATTTTTTAATAACATAAAAGGTAAACGCCAATATATCACAGGCATTGGTAAACAAATTGATAAAGGCGAAGCTTTTTACCAAAAAACTCGGAAAACGACATCTAAAATGTCAAATAATCCAATACTTGTAATACTTTCACCCATACCAACAATTGTTGGTATGGCAGGATATTCTGTATGCACGATATTATCCCCAATCACAGCAATAACAACAAAAGGCGGACATTTGACAATTCCAACAGGCAGCAGTTTTGAAATAAAACTTTTAGAACCGGCTTACGTTTATTAGGCAAAAAATAATATTCACATGTTTTACACTGAATATGCAAATATATTCAATACATCAAAACAACTCTTTTCAATACAAAACCCAATCCAAAAGTCTCCATTTCAAGGGATATACCTCTGAATTTGGAAAGGAACTAAAAACAGTAATTCAACGTGGACAAGCAAGTGAGACAGAACAAATAAATCTTGTTGAACAATTACGCAAAATATTGGCTAGCCTAACCCCTGACAAACAACTGGGTGAAGGTGCTCACGGAATCGTTTATAAAATCGATGATGATTTTTGCTTGAAAGTTCCTCGTGGCAACATGCCAGTTGTAGACAAATTGTTAGAACTTCCTTCTAACATCTTTAAAACTCTCAAAAATTATTATGGAAACGCTGTTGCAAAATTCAATGATGTAACAATTATGAAAAATGTTTCATCAGGCGGAGATCATATTCCTGTCGGTATTCCTGAAAATGTTGCAATCAAAAACATTCACGCTGATAATATGGCATACTATGAGATGTTCGCCCTTCCTCGAATTGCAGATATGCCACAGAAAAGTTTTGACGAAGTCGCAAAAGATTGTGCCGAATTAAATAAACTTGGTGACGGCAAATATACATATAAATTTGATTATAGAAATCCAAATAACTTTGTAATAGTCGGAGATTCAATCAGAACAACTGATGATATAGAAAGAAGATTTGGCAACCGCCCAAATTCTATTGCTGATTTGTTAAATGTATTTATTAATACAACATTCTTAAATTGCCGAGCAAACTATAGTTCAATCGGTGAACCTCTGCGCAGAAATTTAATGGAAAAAATTATACTTGCCGGCATGAAAAACGATTTACCACTAACATCTGGTCTTGGATCTGATGAAATATTGTGGTACACAATTACAGAGGATTTGTGCAAATTAAAAACTCCAACAAATAAAATTATGGAAAAACTAACAGAGATAAAAGCCATTCCTGATGCTAAAAAACGAATTGAATTAACAAAAGAATACCTTGGAAAAATAATGAAAGACTAAATTTTTAAAACTCTAGCAAGTCTCAAAAGTTTTTGCTTATCTTGAATATTTAAAGAATCAAATATTTCAACAATTTCAGTACGCATATTTTCATCTGTTTCTATATGTTTGTAATCAAAAAAATCTTCAAGACTTATTCCCAGTTTTGTTGCGATTTTATCTAAATTAGAAAGTAATGGGAAATTTTTACCGGATTCAATTTTACTGATAGATTGAGGTTCAATACCAGCAATTTCAGCCATTTTGTCCTGCGTATAGCCAAACTTTTTTCTTATTTCTTTAAATCTTTTTCCAAAAACTTCTTTTGTATTCATATATCCTCTCAACAAAATGTATCAATTATTTGTTAATAAATTAATATATTTATAGGTTAGTTTATTGAAATTTTGAACGTTTGAATATAATATATAAATGTTATACTTTATTTTTTGGAGCTTTTGAACTTATGAATAAAAAATTTTGTGCTACAAACGCAGATACACTACCAACAAAGGTGAATTTTTGGTTTAAATTGGCAGAAAATGCTACGCACGTAAACTTGCCGCTAACTATAGCAAGACTTGGATTCACTCTTGCTGAAGTTTTAATCACCCTTGGCGTAATTGGTGTCGTCGCAGCTATGACAATTCCGACATTGATGAGTGCATATAATAGACATGTCGTAGAAACAAGACTATATAAAATCCATTCTGCATTTATGCAAGGAATAAGAATGGCTCAGGCTAATTCTGATTCAAATTTCACAGTACAAAACCCAACAACCGGCAAAGAAGATGTAAACGGATTTTCTTGGGAGAACAGTAAACTTGTTTTTGATGAATATTTTGCACCGGTTTTCAAAATTTCTCACACTTATCCAAAAGGCACAATATTTAAGGTATATTCAACAGATGGGCAAGCACAAGTTAATGGAGCAGGGGATGTTAACACATATCAAATTGCGCTTCTTGATGGGACAGTTTTAGGATTCACTAAATTTGGAGGGCAAAATACCATATTTTATTTAGATATTACAATAAATCCAACAAGAAAAAAGCTTATTAGCGGACGCGATACATTTTTTATTCAATATTCAGATGATGGAGAAGGAAATTTTCAAATTTACAACCCATATTCCACTATTAGCAACGAAAAGCTCAAAGAATATTGTACCTCTCATACGTACAGACCTGCTCTTGCAATTTATCCATCTGCTTTTTGTACAGCTTTAATTGTAAAAAACAATTTCAAAATTCCATCTGACTATCCTATCAAATTCTAAATTGTTATAGTATAATCAATTTATGAATATTAATCAGGAATTTGAAACAATAGCTGCAATATCAACACCACTAGGAACAGGCGGTGTTGGGGTCATCAGGATTTCAGGTGACAAAAGTTTTGATATCGCAAAAAAAATAACGAATAAAGACAATTTCCCTGTTGGCAAAATTTGTCACGGCTGGGTTGTAGATGGAAATACAAAAGTGGACGAAGTTGTTATTCTACCGTTCAAAAATCCAAACAGCTACACCGGAGAAGACGTCATAGAAATTCAATGTCATGGCGGAGTCAATGTCGTACGTAACATTCTTGATATCGTATTAAAAAACGGTGCGAGAATGGCAGAACGCGGAGAATTTACCAAACGTGCATTTTTAAACAAAAAACTTGATCTTTCGCAAGCTGAAGCCGTTGATGATTTGATTCATGCTAAAACATCAAATTTTGCAATTCAATCTGCTAAAAATTTGTCCGGAGTCTTGGCTACAAAAATCAATGAAATAAAAGGAGAAATTTTTGAAACCGCATCAAGAATAGTTGCGGGGATTGATTTTCCTGAAGATGTCACTGAGCCTGAATATTCATACTTGATTGATAGATTTACACACTCAATAAGTGAAATTGACAAAATTTTAGCTTGCGCCAAATCATCTGACATTTTGCGTCAAGGAGTAAAGGTCGCAATTGTTGGCAGGCCAAATGTCGGCAAATCTTCCCTATTCAACGCGTTATTAAACCTTGATAGGGCAATTGTAACAGATATCGCAGGCACAACAAGAGATATCATCAAAGAAAACCTTGACCTTGGAGTTGCTGTCACATTGATTGACACTGCCGGAATCAGAGAAGATAAAAATATAGATAAAGTTGAAGAAATCGGAATTGAATATTCAAAACAATCTGCTCAAGATGCCGATTTGAACCTATTTTTATACGATTCATCAGTCGGTATGACAGATGATGATTATGAAATTTATAACATCATAAAAGACAAAACACACATTGTTGTTGCCAATAAAATAGACTTGATTAATGATGAATTTTGCGAAATTCTACCAAATACCGCAAAACTTTCTACAGTTTCAAAAGACGGTTTGGATGATTTGAAAGACAAAATGAAAAATATTATTTGTAATTTTTCTCTTGATGAGACAGAATTTATCACAAACAAACGACAACAACATTGCTTATCAAGATGCAAAGAAAGTCTTGAACGCGCCCTAATTGCTGCACGAGCAAACGAATTGCAAGATATGATTTATATTGATTTAAAGGCATCATTACTTGCTCTTGATGAAATCACCGGTGAAGTCATAACAGATGATATATTAAATAACATCTTCGACCATTTTTGCATTGGAAAGTAGAAATGGGGCAAAAAAAATAGTATTAAATAGCAAAAATGGATTGCCACAGTCGTGCAAATGCACTCCTTCGCAATGACGTTACGTATTTTCAATATAGTCATTGCGAGCGATAGCGAAGCAATCCAGCTTTCTTTTAGATAAATTTTATTCGGAACAGTAGTGAAACACCGCAGTCGCATAAAACGTGACTCCACTTCGTTTCGCACTCTGCTCCTGCTGTTCAGGGTGACAATTGGAGTAAAAATCAACATTGATAGATTCTGAATAGCAAGAAAATTATGCGTTCATACTTCACGCAAATTTTCTAAGCTTTCAGAATGACAATGACCTTTGTGTTTTTGTAGGTCGGCTTTATCAAGTCGACTTATTTTGTATAATATAAGTTTAATTAAAAAAGAGTTACTTTTGTAACTCTTTTTTAATTAGCGGAAGACGAGACTCGAACTCGCGACAGCCTGCTTGGAAGGCAGACGCTCTACCAACTGAGCTACTTCCGCAAACACATTTAATTTTACATATCAATTTTACTATAAACTATTTTGAAAATCAAGAAGTTTTTATTTTCTTTCTTCTAATTCTTTAGTATTAGTGAAAAATACTCCTTTGGATATAGTCAAATTTATCCTTACGAATGGTGCAAAAATATGCCATGACCGCTTATTATATTAATGTAAGTTCAGGTTGTCCAAGCACTTTTTCGGGGTTGCGACAAGATTTTTTCTTTTAGCGGTTTGGTTTAAAACGATTTGAACTTACGCTTTATTTCAGAAAATTTTTCATGTTTTATAACTTCCGGTTTGTATTGCGCAAATATTGCAACACAAACCTTTTTATTTTATAATCACTCCTGTAGATAAGATAGGAGTTAAATTTATGACAACTGAAGTTAGAGCTAGTCACATTCTTGTTAAAACAGAGCAAGAGGCTAAAGACTTGTACAATGAAATCAAAAACGGCAAATCTTTTGCTGAAGTTGCTCAAGAAAAATCACTTTGTCCATCAGGTCAAAATGGTGGTGATTTGGGATTCTTTGGTAAAGGTATGATGGTAAAACCTTTTGAAGATGCTGCATTCGCGCTTGAAGTGGGTGAGTTATCTCAACCTGTTGAAACTCAATTCGGATGGCACTTAATTGAAGTTACAGGAAAACACTAAGATGGATTCAATCGCGGTAATAAGAAATTTCATGGTCGAAAATGGGCTATGTTATCTTTTAGTTAATTCAACGAACGAATTTTTGGTAGAGTATAATACTTTAGAAGAAAATTCGCGATACAAATTGACCGGCTTTTCAGGTTCTACGGGCGAAGCTTTGGTTACACCTGATAAGATTTATTTGTTTGTAGATGGCAGATATCATATACAGGCCGATAATGAGGTCGACCATGAAAAAGTTACCGTGGTGAAGCTTCAAACAGGACAAAAATATCTTGACGAATTGGTAAATTTAATTCCTGAAAATGAAAATTTAGGTATTTTTGCGAAGAAAAATTCTCAAAAAAAATATGAAATTTTGAGTAAAAAAAGACAGATAAAATTGCTAAAATTTGACCCTATTGATAGCAAAAATATACCAAATTATGAAGATAAAAATGTCAAAATTGATATCAAATATACCGGTTTGTCTGTTGATGAAAAAATATCAAAAATTTCATCAAAATTATCTGAAAATGAAGCTTTTTATGTTACTGATTTGGACGAGGTTTCATATCTATTCAATATGCGAAATTTTTCTCAAAAATTTTCAGCAAAAATTAGGGCAAAAGCTTTAATATTTAAAGATAAATTTGAGTTATTTACTCAAGGAAATTTATCAAAACTTGAGCAAATTTTAAAAGAAATTAATAAAAAAGTTTATGTTGATAAAAATTCAATAAATGCGTATGATTTTGAACTTTTGAAAAATAAGGCTTGTGAGATTAAAGAAAATCCGATTGCTGAAATGAAGGCTCAGAAAAATGATGCTGAACTCAGTCATTTAATTGATGCTTTTAATCGTACAGATAAGGCAGTTTCGGCAACAAGAGATTATATTTATGAGAACGACAACCTTTCAGAATATGATATTGCAAAATATTTAGAAGATCAGTTCAAGGCGCAAGGGGCAATTGGGTTGAGCTTTAATTCAATTGTTGCGAAGGATAAAAATTCAGCCTTGGCTCATTATTCAAAATCGTCAAAAGATGAAATTGTCAAGGATGGAAGTCTTGTTTTGATTGATTGCGGAGGGTATTTTGAAGGTGGTTTGGCAACAGATATTACGAGAGTTTTTGTAAAAGGAGAACCGTCAAACCTCCACAAAAAGATTTATACAACAGTGTTGAAGGCTTTTCTCAATGCTTATAATTATGCAAAAATTCATTTGAAAAGACCTTTGATAGGCTATGATGTGGCAAAATCAGCTCATGAGTTTTTTGACAGTCAAGATGTTGATGGATTTGTTTTTAATCATGGCTTAGGGCATGGTATTGGGATAAATGTTCATGAATATCCCCCAAATTTAAGTATTGGAGAACTAGCCAAGGTCGAAATAAAAAATGGTATGTGCTTTTCAATTGAGCCTGGGTTATACAGAGAGGGCTATTTTGGTGTAAGGCTAGAAAATTCGTGTTATTTCAAGGATAACGATATTCATTCTTTTGTGCATATGAATTATGAGAAAAAACTCATTGATTTTGAAATGCTGACAGAACAAGAAAAACTTTGGCTTGAAAATTTTGAGGTTAAATAATGGAAATAACTAGTGTAAATAATGATTTGGTTAAAGAAACAGCCAAACTTCAACAAAAAAAATATAGAAACCAAAGTGGAAAATTTTTGTTAGAAGGTTACAAAGCCATTCGAGAGGCTTTTGATTGTGGCATTGTACTTGATAGAGTTTTTGTTGATAAAAAACATTTGAGTGAGTATTCGTTTGCTGGTAGTGCAATTATTGAAACAACGGATGCTGTTTTGAAGAAACTTTCAACAACAGATTCAGCACCTGAAGCTGTTGCTATTGGGGTTCAAAAAGAGTATGATAAAAGGTTATTGAACTCTTCAAAAAAAGTTGTTTTGCTTGAAAATATTAAAGATTTAGGTAATTTAGGAACAATCATACGTTCGTCTTTGGCATTTGGAGCGGATGCAATTATTTTGTATGGTGATAGTGTTGATATTTACAATCCGAAATGTGTCAGGGCATCTGTTGGAAATTTGTGGAAATTGCCGATTTTTCACTTCAAAACAGTTGACGAATTAAAAGATAATTTTTCTAATTTTGAACGTGTCGCAACTCTTCCGCGCAGTAATAATTTATTAAAAACATACAAGGCAAAACTTCCGATTCTTGTGATGTTTGGAAGTGAGGCAGATGGTTTATCTGGTGATTTAATTAATTTTGCGACTGATTCTGTTAAAATAGAGATGGCGAAAACTGTTGAATCGTTGAATTTGGCGACTTCTGTTTCTGTTATTTTATATCAGTTGTTTGTTGATTAAAAATGTGGTAAGATTTGGTTTTCTTGTTATAATTTTTGAAATAGCATAGGAGGTTATTATGAAGAAATTATTGTTGGTTTTAGGTTTGATTGTATTGACAGCTAACAGCGTTTTTGCGATTGATTTTGATAATATCCGCAAAAATACTGCCAAAACGGTTAATGAACAAGTTAATTTAATTACTGCAATAAATGCAAAACAATTGCAGGATGAAAGAGATTTCAAAAAGTCTTTGAGCTCTGAAAAATGCCGTATGTTGGCTCATTACTTGTTAGTGGCTGATGATATTAAAACATATAACAATGGTGGAGATTCTTATTATAAAGCTGCAGTGAACTTAATTCAAAAAGGTCAAAGTGCAGGAAATTCAAATTATAATTATGCTAAAAAGGCAAAAGTTTTTGCAGATGAGATGGCAAGTGTTGCAAGTAAAAATTCAAAATTACCAAACGCGGATGAGTTTGAAGTGAAGAAAATTACTGTAACAGATGAAACATGGGCAGTTTTAGATAAAGATTTGAAAAAGATGATTATGTTTTTGAATACATACTAGAAAGAATATTGTAAAATAATAAAAAAGACCGACACAAAACTGCAGGTGTTCGGTCTTTTTTTATTTGATTAATTTGTCCATCCAGTTCTCAATCCAAGAAGGTTTCATTGGAGGAATGTCTTTGTCGGCTTTTGGTAATTTTGAAATCATTTCAAAAGAATCAATTTCTGTGTCATCCCCAAAAAGACTTTTTGAAAATTCTTCTTTTTTCTTCTTGCCGCGCATCATATAGCCTGTATTTCCGCCTGAACCTCCGTCATTGTTCATGCTTGCTGCTGCCTTGATTACCGGTTGAGCTCTGCCTATGTTTACATCAAAACTCATTTTTCTGATTCCTTATATTTTTCCCTTATATATATAAAGTATATTTTTCTAAATTTTTGTTACAAAATGAGTGAAAATTTTACAAAAGTTTATATTTTTAGATGGTGTAAAATCTACACTATCAGGTGAAAATCAGGATATATTACTTTTTGTAAAAGTTTTTAAAAGTACAGAAATTTCAATAAAAAATATACGTTAATATATAAAAGAGAGAATTTGAGGTTTTCTATGTCAATTGCGATAAATGCAGATTTATCATATATCCAAAGACGGTTGAATATTCCTGAAATCAGGATGCAGACCTATGAAAACATGACTGTTGATGAAATTGTCAAAGCTGAGGCTGCGGCAGGAAATCAGGAGGCTATTCAATTAGCTGCGGATATGTTTACTGATGTAAATATGTTGACTGAACTCTTTCAACTTGCCGATCCGGAAAATAAATTGACAATTATGCAGGCAATGACATCTTCTCAACTTGAAAAACTTGTTCCAATGCTAGAACAAGATGATTTGGTACAGGGTTTGAATTATTTTACTCAAGATAGTTTGCTTGAATTGATGAAACATATTCCAAAAGAAGAACTTGTAAAAACTGTTATGGAGATGTTTTCACAAGAGCAAGTAATTGAATTTATGCCGGAAAAAGAACTTGATAATGTTTTGACCGATTTTGATACGGATAAAGAACGAATTTTGGAAAACTTGAAATCTATTCCTGAGATGTATTTACAACAAATTGTAGAAAGTATTACAGGGGAAGAGGCTCAAGGAAATTCAAATGAATTGATTCTTCAAATCGGACAATTTGGTGATCAAGATTATAAAAATGCCATAACGAATTTACAGCCTGCACAAAAGCGTGAATTGACATATCTTATGACAAATCAAGAGCCAAAATTGTTTGAAAAATTTAGTACAGATGCTTATACGCATATCATAAATCGAGAACGCGATAAGGAAGATACAGTAAAGGCAATGAGGGTAATTAAGCCTGAATATTTGCAAAAAATGATTACTCAACTTCCGCAGGATTTGTTGTCTATTGTAACGACTCAAATTGATACAGAAAAATTTGCAGATTCTTTGATTAACAAATTCCCTGAATTGTTGGCGCAATTTGTTGCTGCAGGATAGCAATTTAATGTCATTATCTAAGTCAAACATGTTGGCAAGATTTTTAATCCTTTCAGGATGACATTTTCTGTATTCTTCTATTTGTTACAAATGTTACATATAAGTTGAAATTATACTATGTCCGTAATACGATAAATAAACGAGTGTAGATAGTACAATATTGGATTTATGTTATGGCGCTAAATTTTCAAGAACTAGTTTTTAATTTACAAAAATTTTGGTCAGATTACGGTTGTATAATTCAACAACCTTATGACATTGAAAAAGGTGCATCTACAATGAACCCTGCGACTTTTTTGCGTTCATTGGGACCTGAACCTTGGAACACTGCAATGATTGAGCCTTGCAGAAGACCGACCGATGCTCGTTATGGTGAAAACCCTAACAGATTAGGTCACTATTTTCAGTTTCAAGTTATCTTGAAACCATCACCAGATAATGCTCAAGAGCTTTATTTGAAAAGTTTGGAGGCTATGGGGATTGATTTAACTCAGCATGATGTGAGATTTGTAGAAGATAACTGGGAATCTCCAACATTAGGTGCTGCCGGTGTTGGTTGGGAAGTGTGGCTTGATGGTATGGAAATTACTCAATTTACATACTTTCAGCAAGTCGGTGGTGTCGAAATTAAACCTGTGGCACTTGAGTTGACTTATGGGTTGGAACGTATTGCAATGTATCTTCAAAATAAAGAATCTGTATACGATATTATGTGGAATGATACGTTAAAATACGGCGATATTTATTTACAAAATGAAATCGAACAATCAAAATATAATTTTGAAGTTTCAGATACAGATTCATTGTTTACAATGTTTGATTTATATCAAAAAGAAGTTGATAATTGTTTGAAATCAAAGTTGGTTTTACCTGCTTATGATTATGTTTTGAAGTGTTCTCATACTTTCAACTTGCTTGATGCGCATGGTGTAATCAGTAAAGACGAAAGAAACAACTTCATAGGTAGAGTCAGAACGATGGCATCTGCTGTAGCAAGATTATATGTAGAACAAAGAGAGGCAATGGGATTCCCTCTTTGCCAAAAAGAAAACGCACTTGTGTAAATTTGCACATTGATAGTGGAAGTAGTAGTAGCATTTTTGCTATGCAATTATAAGGAAAATAAATGGCTGAGAAATTTAACAGAGCGACATTTACCAGAAGTTTTTTGAGAAATATTACAAGGATTAAAGCTCCTGATGAAATGCTTGCTGAAGCAAAGGCTCAAGGGTTGGAAAAAACTTTGGGTGTTGTTGATTTGATTGTATTAGGTGTAGGTGCAATTATTGGTTCAGGTATTTTTGCCGTTGTCGGTATTGCCGCAGCTGGTGGAGCTGATGGTTCTTCTGTAGGAGCAGGGCCTGCGCTTGTTGTATCAATGATTATTGCCGCAATTGCCTGTATTTTTTCAGCTTTATGCTATTCAGAATTTGCAACAATGATTCCTGTTGCAGGTGGTGCTTATACTTATACCTTTGCAACATTAGGTGAATTTGCCGCTTGGATGGTAGGTTGGGTTTTGATGCTTGAATACGCAATTGGTTTTATTGCTGTTGCGTGTGCTTGGTCAAACCATTTTGTACAGTTTATGGCAGGTTTTGACAAAGTGTTGCCTGCTTGGCTTGCTCATCCGCCTGTTTGGTTGACTAATGATGTGTTTTCAGTAGGTAAACTTGTTTCAGAAAACCCTGATATACATGTTCCAACACTTTTTGGTATGCCGATTTGCATAAATTTACCTGCGATTTTGATTGTGTTGTTAATTACAGCAATCTTGGTTAAAGGTACAAAAGATTCGGCTAAAATGGCGGGTTTAATGGTATTCATCAAACTTGCGGTTATCGGTTTGTTTATTTTAGCTGGTGCGTTTTTTGTCAGACCTGAAAACTGGACACCATTTGCTCCACACGGTGCAGAAGGTATCTTTGCTGGTGCGTTTTTAATATTCTTTGCTTATATCGGATTTGATGCTTTGGCAACTGCTGCCGAAGAATGCAAAAATCCGCAAAAAGATTTACCAATAGGTATTATTGGTTCTTTGGTAATAACAACTATAGTGTATGTATTGGTTGCGCTTGTATTAACAGGTATGCAAAATACAAGTGGTCCAGTTCCGCTAGACTTTTTGAAAGCTCCAATGGCATATTGTATGATGCAGGCTAAACAAAATTGGGCTGCTGGACTGATTTCTGTTGGTTCACTTGCTGGTTTGACTTCTGTGTTATTGGTTTTGGAAATGGCAGCAACAAGAATATTGTTTGCTATGAGCCGTGACCACTTCATTTCAAAACGATTCCAAAAGCTAGACCCTAAATATAAAACTCCGGCATTGTTGACTTGGACAGTTGGAATATTGGCAGTAGTTGGTATTTTGACGTTGAATTTGGATGTTGCAGCAGAACTTTGTAACTACGGTACATTTACGTCATTCATTATTGTTTGTGTTGCTGTTTTGATTTTGCGTCACACTGACCCAAAAAGACCAAGACCGTTTAAAGTTCCGTTTTCACCTGTGACACCGGCTTTGGGTATAATTTGTTGCGGTGGTTTGATGATTTATAAATCATCTCAAGCTGGCAGTTCCGCATTGTTGTTCCCTGTTTGGTTAGGCGTTGGTGCAATTATATATTTACTATACGGATTTATCAAAAACAGAAACAATGAAAACAGAATACATAAAGAAATAGTACATGGAACGAGTGAAAATTAGGACTATGGATTTAAAACAGATTAGCCGAAATATATTTAAAAAGAAAAGTATGGACGACTTGCTTAATACAAGTAAGCGTTCAGAGTTAAAAAAGACTTTAAATGTTTTTGACCTTATAATCATTGGTATAGGAGCAGTTGTTGGTACCGGAATTTTTACAATCATCGGTACTGCAATTACTGGTAGTGCAGAAAGTGCATGAGCAGGGCCGGCTATTGTAATATCAATGGTTTTGGCTGCTGTTGCGTGTGTATTTTCGGCGCTTTGTTATTCCGAAATTGCAGCTATGATTCCTGTGGCTGGTAGTGCGTATACTTATACCTATGCTACGATGGGCGAATTTATGGCATGGATGGTTGGTTGGATTTTGATGCTGGAATACGCAATTGGTAATATCACTGTAGCAAGTGCATGGACAGGGTATTTTATCCAATTTTTAAAAGGTTTCAAACAGTATTTACCTAATTTTATTGTAAATTTCCCTTTGTGGTTAAGATATGATTATCGAACAATGGTTACTTTATGTAATAACAATAACTGGGATATCCATGACAAAGTTCCGTATTTGTTCGGACATATTCCTTTTGCGGTGAATCTACCTGCTGTTGCTATCGTTTTAGCTTTGACATTGTTGCTAATTAGAGGTGTAAAAGAATCAACTCGTGTTGCAAGTATCATGGTCGGTGTTAATATGTTCATGATTTTGTCATTCATTGTAGTTGGCGCATTTTATGTAAAACCTGAGCACTGGACTCCGTTTTTCCCACAAGACCCATCAGGTGTTATCATGGGTGCATTTTTGATATTCTTTGCTTATATTGGATTTGATGCGATTTCAACAACCGCAGAAGAAACAGAAAATCCGCAAAGAGATTTGCCTGTTGCGATTTTGGGAACTCTTGTTATTTGTACAATTTTGTATGTATGTGTAGCTCTTGTTTTGACAGGTATTGTTCCTATTGAAAGAATCGATATTCAAGCTCCAATTGCACATGCAATGAGTTTTGTAGGCAAAAATTGGTTTGCAGGTTTGATTTCTGTTGGTGCGTTATGTGCTTTGACTTCTGTATTGTTAATTTATCAGTTGGGAACAACAAGAATTTTATATGCAATCAGTCGTGACAGATTTTTACCAAAATCTTGGAGATTGATTCACAAAAAATATAGAACTCCGCATGTTATGACTTGGATTTCTGGTATCGTCGTAATTGTTTGCGGATTGTTTATGGATTTGAATATTTCTGCAGCATTGTGTAACTTTGGGACATTTACTTCATTTGTAATTATCTGTTTGGCAGTTTTGATTTTGCGAAAAACTGCTCCTGATAGACACAGACCATTTAAAGTTCCGTTCTGTCCTTGGTTTCCACTACTCGGAATCTTGATTTGTGGAATATTAATCGCATACTCTTTGAAAACATTAAAAACTTCATCAGGATATTTCTTGATTTGGTTGTTGGTTGGTGTATTGATTTATGCATTTTACGGCTACAAGCAAAAAAGATTAGAAGAACGTGGTAGAATAATTCGCAAAGCTCCTAAAGAATAAGAATTAAAGGTTTTTGTCTTTAAAAATAATTTCATAACCTAGAGTATCTGCGATGTCTGCAATTTCGGAAAATTTGATAGTTTCTTTTTTTAATTTTGCATAAAAATTGGAGTAACAGTCGCTTGCTCCTTTTTGTGTTGCGAGTTTTGCGACCAGTTTTCTTAGTGAAGTACCTTTGCAAACGGTTAGAGTTTTTATAAAATCAATTATTTTAATATTTTCAAACTTATAGTCCATTTATTTATGTTAATCTCTCTTTTAGTCAAACTCAAGGATGTTGACATATTATAGCTAATTAACTATAATTATCATGCTTTGCACTATAATTTATTTTGTTTTAACTATAAGAGAAAGGTTTGATATGTATAACAAAAGATGGTCTAATTTAAAACGAAGATTTATCCTATCAAAAGGTGCTACGAATGTAAATTCGCAACAAACTAAAGTGAAATTTGGTTTTACATTAGCGGAGGTATTAATTACCCTTGGAATAATCGGTGTTGTTGCGGCAATGACAATACCAAATTTAATAGCTACTCATCAGAAAAAACAAACTGTAGTAAAACTACAAAAGGCTATTTCTGTTATGAATCAGGCTTATCGTTTAGCTTATGATGATGTTGGTGAAGTTACGGCAGAAGAAGCACGTACGTTGGGTGCTCAAAATTATTTTGACAAATTTTGGGCACCATATATAAAAGTACAGTCACTTTGTAGTGTTGAAGGGTGTGGCTATGGCGCATATCCGCAATGGAAAATGACAAATGGCTCGCCTTATGGACTTGCTGTACATACAAGTGATGCCAGAGTCGCTTTTACATCTATGGATGGCTTTTTCTATATTGTTGTGACATATACTGGTGGCAGCGACGATTCTACAGTTACGGTAAATTCTGTTTATGTAGACATAAATGGTACAGCTAAACCAAACACTATGGGGAAAGATATTTTTATGTTAGAACGAAAAATTGATGGTGAAAAAGGCGGAGTAGTAGTGCCTGCATATTCTTCATTTACGAATGCACAAGTTGATAGAAATTGCTCAAAATCCGGTACCGGAGAATGTTGTGCTGAAAAAATAAAACGTGCAGGTTGGCGAATTGATAAAAGTTATCCTTGGAAATAATTACAACAAAAAGCAGCTCTCAAACGAGGGCTGCAATTGTTTATCCCAAATCTTTTCGCCTTTTTCCTTACCGCTGATTAACTCAACAATGATTCCAACAGATTAGCATTTTGCAATGCGCCTGTAGATTCTTTGATTTTTTGTTTGTAAATGTAGGTTCTTAATGCCTCACGAATTAATTCACTTCTAGAACGATTTTCACCATCTGCAACTTGGTCAATTCTGTTCAAAAATTCTTCGGGCATTGAAATTAATACTCTCGCCATATATTCTCCTTTTTGCTAATCTAGTCGCTCATTGCTTACATATATATAAAAAATTTGAGTATATAAAAAGTGCTATTTTTTATCTATAAAATATATACTAATTTTTTAAACCCTTGCCCAGTCTGCGTTTTGCATGATAATTCATCTTAATAAAACTTAATATATAGCAATGTGTTGGTATTTTTAACGAGCATGGCATGCCTAAAATTGGAAAAAGAAATAGTAAAAAATATTGTCATTCTGGAATTATTAAAAATACCGCGCCATTATCCCTGCATTTGGTCGTAGACTCTGCGGACTTCTTTTATATCTTGCCACATAAGCCATTTTGGTGAACCTTTTTCTCGGCTGTCATTTCTCAATAAATACGATGGGTGAAAAATTGGCATCATTTTGCTAAAATTAGGTCCTTCAAACCATTTTCCGCGAAGTTTTGTAATTCCAAGTTTTGTGTCAATAAAAGATTGCACCGCAACTCTTCCACAAAGCAAAATTATGCGTGGTTTTAGGGTTTCAATTTGAGCATTTAAATATTCCCAACAAGCGGCTTTTTCTTCCGGTAGAGGGTCCCGATTTTCAGGTGGACGGCATTTTAGGGTATTACAAATATAGATATTTTCTTTTCTTGAAAATCCGACACAACCCAATATTTTATCTAAAAGCTGTCCGGCTTTCCCTACAAAAGGTTCACCTTTCATATCTTCATAATACCCTGGAGCTTCACCGATGAGCATTAATTTAGAATTTGGAACACCTGCTGAAAATACCGAATTTGTCCGAGTTTGGCACAGGGAACATTTGTTACAGTGCAAACATTTTAGTCTAACTTCTTCAAGTTTTTCATCAAATTCGGTTGTCATTAGTTATGCCTCGTCTGGAACTAGAACAGAAATAACAGCATTGTCAATTGATAAATATTTGCGAATAGTTTCTTCCAAATCCTCAATTGTGATACTGTCTAAATCGCTCAAATAATCCTCTATTAATTTTAAGTCATCGCAAACTGTCATATAATAACCGATAGTTTCGCCAATTTCAGATACGGTTTCTGCAGCAAAAGCAAAACGCGATTTTGTACGTTTTTTAGCTTTTGCAAGTTCTTCTTCTGTAATTCTTTCCGTCAAAAGTTTTGATAATTCTTCTTTTACAAGTTTAATCGCTTTGTCTTTTGCATCAGGTCTAAAGTTTGCCTGAATAAAGAAATTGTTGCCATCTTTAAATTGATAATGCTCAGAATCTATCATATTAAAGATTTTGTCAGGCAATTTTTCTACCAAATTTTGTTGCAAACGAGAACTAGAGCCATCTCCAAAAATTATGCTGATTAAATCAAGACAAATAGATGCTTTTAATTCTCTAGCCAAAGGTCCGAGCCAACCAAACATCAAATATGATGTGTTTACGTTAGCTTTTGTTTCCACATATTTTGTTTCAGATACAGGCAAATCAATTGCATTTACATGATTCTCGCCTTGAGTTCTGTTTGGAAAATCGAATTTTTCGCAAAGAGTTTTTAATACTTGTTCGTGGTCAAAATCTCCAACGATAATCGTTGTAACGTTCTTTGGAGTATAGTATTTTCGATAATAGTTATCAATATCTTCCCTTGTTAATTGCGAAATAATTTCAGGAGTACCGATTACATCACGTTTATATGGGTGATTTGTGTACATGTTTTTGTTGCAAACATTGTAAACTTTTGTCCAAGGTTGGTCTTTCCTCATTCTGATTTCTTCAATAACAACGTGACGTTCGCGTTTGTCTGTCACTGAGTGGTCGTTTATATCAAACGGTGCACCAAGTTCTTCAGCTGGGAAAATAGGATTCATCATCATATCGGCATGCAAATCAACCGCTAAGTCAAAATCCTTGTTATCAATGCCTTTTGGTAATGTTACATAGAAAAATGTATAATCTTTCCAAGTTGCAGCATTGACGATTGCACCTTTTGACTCTAGCATTCGGTCAAATTCACCAACTTTGTATGTGTTTGTGCCTTTGAACATTAAATGTTCAAGGAAGTGTGAAATGCCGTTATTGTCATTATTTTCATTTATAGAACCTGTTTTGACCCAAGATGATACATTGACCATATCGCCTTCTTTGTGAGCCAAGACAATTTTATGACCATTATCTCTTTCGTAAATTTCTACCTCTTTTGTTAAAAACGGATATTTCACTAAAGTTTTATTCATTAATATTTTCCTCGCTAAATACGTGTATGTCGGCAAATTTTTATACTGGTGCGCCAATGATAAAACAATTATAGCATAATATGAGGTTAGATATCAATGATTATTTCCAAGGGTAATCATTTTCGATTTTCCAACCAGCACGGCGGATTTTCTCTGCACATGCAAGACCATCTCCAGTTTTTGAGCAACTTCTATTAATATCTTCATTTGATGAAGATAAGCCTCTAGGTTGGATTCCTCCACCATCTTTTTCAACACGATTAAGAACAAACACATCTCGCCCATATTTATTAGGACCTTCCGCTCCGTTTATATCTACATAAACAGAATTATTTGCAGATAATTTATCTATTGACGGACCACTAGCAGTAAATATAACATATAAAAACCCATCTGCTGTATAAAATGTAGTTCTATTATTATCATAAACTACACTCGTATCACTAGGTTGCCCTGATGGTAATGACCAAGGATGTTGTGATTTATAATGACATTTTGCATAAGTGTCACAAAGGATTGCAGATTTTATGTAAGGAGCCCAATATGTTGAAAAATACTTACTCGCCCCCATATTATAAGCTTCTGTCACTGACGGTTCGCCTACCTCGTCATAAGAAAGTTTGTAAGCTTGATTCATTACAGAAATTGCTTTTTGTAGTTTTACTACTGTTTGTTTTTTCTGATGAGTTGCTATTAGATTTGGTATCGTCATCGCCGCAACTACACCGATTATTCCAAGGGTGATTAAAGTTTCAGCTAAAGTAAACCCAAGGCGAGCAGAACTCAGAAAGTGCGTAGCACCTTCAGAGAAGGTAAAACCGCTTTTTTCTTTGTTCACCCTGTCTTTCCAAAATTTCATCATATCATCAAACCTTTCTGAAAAAATGCGACACGCTTATTAAGTCTAAACTAACACTTATTAAACGTAATGTCAAATTAATTACGCTTAGTAGTTCCTTAAAAGTAGTATCTATTTACAATAATATAATTCAGAAAGGCAAGATATGATAAAAGAACAACTTGGGAAAAGAATATACGAATTAAGAAAACAGATGAATATTTCTCAAGAAGAATTAGCTGAAAAGCTCGAAATTTCGCAAAGGTCACTCAGCAAAATTGAAACTGGGCAAAATTTTGTCAAATCAAACACTTTAGAAAAATTATTAAAAGCATTTGACATTTCATGCAACGATTTGTTCAATTTTGAACACCTAAATACCCCAAAGAATTTGCTTGATGAAATCTATAAAAATATTGAAACTATCAGGAACAACGATTTTCTTGTCACAGTTTTATACAAAATTACAAAATCTTTAGCGCAAAAATAAAATTCCACCCAAATACAGAAATTTATTTATGTTTAATATATAATTTAGGTATGAATAATGTTATTGATAGAATTAAGGGAATTGTTGTCGTTTCAGTTCAGGCTATGCCATCAGAACCATTGTATGCAGAAAGCTGTATGACAGCCATGATGAAATCTGTTGTCAACGGTGGTGCAGGTGCTTTGCGCGTGGCAGGGGTTAGAGACGTCAAAATCGCAAAAACCCTTTTTACTTTGCCGGTAATTGGGTTGACTAAGCCAAACGTGATACCAAAGAATTACAAGGAAATAGTTTATATTACACCGACAGTAAAAGATGTGATTGACCTTGTGCAAGCAGGTGCAGACATTATTGCAACGGATGCAACACAGCGTCCGAGACCAAATGGAGAAAAACTTGCAGATTTATTCAAGTATATTCATATTAATAATAGAATTGCAATGGCGGATATTTCAACACTTGAAGAAGGTATCAAGGCAAAAGAAGCTGGTGCAGATATTTTGTCTACAACCCTTGCCGGTTATACTTTAGAGTCTGTCAATTCACCTTCTAAAGAACCTGATTTCGAGTTATTGAAACAACTTGTTGAGACAACAAAAATGCCTGTGGTTTTGGAAGGTAGAATTTGGGAGCCTGAACAAGTTAATAAAGCTTTTGAGCTTGGTGCACACTGTGTTGTTATAGGTTCCGCTATCACAAGACCACAATTAATCACTAAAAGATTTGTATTTAGGAATAAATAGACTAATGAAAATACCATCAATAAAATTTTTGTCACCATTAGATAGAGCAAAAAATTTGCTTGCAGTAATGGAACAAGCTGAAAAACAAAAGAAACTGCCTGATTATGACAGAAAAGTAAGACTGTTAGGCAGAGAATATACTGTGCGTGAAGTTCGTTCAATGTACAAGTTTTGCAGGCAAGCAATGGATGGAGCCCAAGACAGTTTTGAAAAAGGAGTTAATAAATAATGAAAAAAGCTTTAGCAATAGATGTTGGTGGTACAAAAATATATTGTGCCATTCTTGATGAAAACGGAAATTTCTTAACCGAAATTGAAAAACATTCAACACCGAGCACTTTTGATGAAATTCGAGAAACTTTCAAATCAATAATCAAAAAGTATGAAAAAGATGTTGATATCGTTGCGTTTTCAACTTGTGGTGCTGTTAATAATCAGAACACTGGAATTTTAGGTTCAACTGGGAATATTGCTAAAGAATATCCGACAATGGACTTTTTATCATTATCAGAAAAACCTGTATTTGTTGAAAATGATGCAAATTGTGCAGCTTGGGCCGAGCATGAAATTGGAGCATCAAAAGGTTGCCCTGATTCAATTATGTTGACACTTGGAACAGGTGTTGGTGGTGGTATTATCCTAAATAACAAATTATTCAAGGGTAAAAACGGTGCCGCAGGCGAAATGCATTTTAAAATGTATTCTGATAAAAGACGTCCTTGTACTTGTGGTTCTTGGGATTGCTTTGAGGCTTATGCATCTGGTCATGGGTTGAAGAAAACTGCTGAAGAAATGTTAAATAATAAAGATGTGACAACTTATGATGTTATTGATGGTGTAAATTCAGGTGATGAAAAGATGACAGCTGTTTTTAATCGTTGGCAGGAAGATATTACAAATGGAATTATCGGACTTGCAAATATTTTTGACCCTGATTGTTTTGTATTATCAGGTTCTATGGCTCAATTTGTCGATACTGATGAAGTTGAAAAAAATGTTAATAAAGAAATTGTAACAACACCGACAAAGGTCGTGAAAGCAACAGCGGGCAATTATTCCGGCATGATTGGTGCTGCGTTGTTGGCATTAGGCAGGGTGTAGATTGATGGGTAAATCTAAGGCTAGAATTTTTAGAAAAGGAATAAACGACCAAATTACTAAGATGACAAGATGTGATGCGGTCGCAAAAGTTGCACAATACCTAAATGAGGGTGATAACAACAGTGCACGTGATTTGATTACGATGTTTGGACTTAGTGCAGAAGAAATTCTTGAAGCCGGTGCTAGTTATGAATCTGTAATCGCATTAAAAAACATTTTTGAAAAATAAGATGATTAAATTTTTAAAAATTTTTATTGATAGAACAATTTTTTGGTTTAAAGCTGCGAGATTATACTCTGCGCCGATAACTTTTTTGAGTTGGCTTGTTATTTTTGTATATTCCCTAAAACAAGGTGGTGCAATATTAAACGGTCTAATTGCGCTTGTCGGAATCAGTTTTGTTCACCTTGCAACAAATCTTATTGATGATTATATTGACTACAAAGTTTTGCAAAAAGATAATAAATTCATCACAGCCGGCAGGGATTGTAAGTGTGAGTATCTAAGGTCAGGTAAAGCTACAATTAGAGATTTGAGAAATATAATTATTATATTTTTGACTATTGCAGCTTTTTGTGGCGGAATTTTATTCTTTATTTCAGGACCTGCAGTCTTGCTGTTGGCGATTATTGCGTTGGTTATTGCGCTTGGTTATCCGCATTTGTCTTGTCGCGGACTAGGGGAAGTCGAAATAATTATTGCCTACGGACCATTGATGTTTGAAGGTGTTTATTATGTAATGACAAGGCAATTTTCGCTTGATGTCTTTATTTTGTCTTTAGTTTGCGTGATGTTTGTAAATGCAATTTTATATGCCCACATGCTAATGGATTATGATGGTGATTTGAATGCAAATAAAACTACACTGTGTATAAAAATGGGTTCAAAAGACAGAGCATTGAAGTTGCTGTTGGTGTTTTACGGATTTAGTTATATAGTGCTTGGGTATTTTATTTTTAGAACTCATAATTTATTGTTTTTGCTCAATTATTTGACTATTCCGCTTGTTGTTGATTTATATTCAATGTTAAAAGAATACAACACAGACCCAACAAGTGTTCCGCAAGTTCGCTTTTGGCACCAACCGCTTGAAAACTGGAACAAGGTCAAAAATACCACAAATGCTCCGTTTTATTTGAGATTTTTCTTTGCGCGAAATATTTCTACCTTGTTTATGCTCTTGACTTGCTTAGCTATTTTGTTTGGGTAGAGGGTGAAGATGTTGTGTTGTCTATGTCATTCTGAAAGCTTAGAAAAATTATGCGAAAAATGAGCATAAATTTTTCTTGCTATTCAGAATCTATCAATGTTGATTTTTTTCTCCAAGTGTCACCCTGAATTTATTTCAGGGTCTCAAACCTTGCAAATTATATATAAGACTAATTTGTTCAATTTGAGATGCTGAAACAAGTTCAGCATGACAATGCTATAATAAAGCACGAAGGTCAATAATCCGACAATAGCCAACCGCGAACAATCAAACAAAAATGTTCTATTCTTTTACTCCACCTTGCAAAATGTCATTTATAAAATACTTCTTACCTAGCAAAAAGATTCCAACAACAGGAATCGTACAAATAACTGAACAAGCTAACAAATCTCCCCATAACGTTATTTCTCTGAAACTTCCTTTAAAAATAGCAAGTCCAACAGGTAATGTTCTCATTGATTCTGTGTTTGTCACAATAAGTGGCCACATAAAACTGTTCCAAGTTGATACAAATGTGAAAATCGCAAGTGTTGCAATTGCAGGCATTGCAAGAGGTAGTGCAATTTTGAAAAACGTAGTTAAAATATTGCAGCCATCTATTTTTGCAGATTCTTCCAAGTCTTTTGGTAATCCTAAAAAATATTGTCTCATTAAAAATATTCCAAATCCGCCAAATAATCCGGGGAGAATTAGTGCTTGGTATGTATTTATCCAGTGAAATTGGCGCATCAAGAAAAATAATGGAATGATGTTTACTTGTGGTGGTACAAGCATAGTTATTAAAACGATTAAAAATAATCCGTCACGGAATTTGAAGTTTAATCGTGCAAATGCGTATCCAGCCATTGCTGAAAAAATAACTTGTCCAAGAGTTGTTACAACTGCCACAAATAAGCTGTTGGCAAAATATGTCCAAAGTGGTATTTTTTCAAAAACGCTGACATAATTTTTTAGCGAAATCGGTGAATATATTAGTTTTCCACCTTGGTTAAAGATTTCGTTGTTTGGCACAAGTGATAAATTTAACATTGCAAAAAATGGATATAACATTGTAATCGCAATGAAAATTAAACAAACATAACCAAGAATTTTTCGCCAATTTCTCATAGAAAAATTATATCATGTCAGATGATAATATGTAAAATATTATAAGTAATCCATGATACATTGCGGCAAGTAGTCTGTTTTTTACTCCAAGCTTAAACAAAATAGAGCCGACATGTGCTTTTACTGTGTGTTTGCTAATTCCTAAATTTTCTGCAATTTTCTTGTTTGAATGCCCAAGTTTTATTTGTTTTAATACTTCTATTTCTCTAGCTGTTAGTTCCATATTATTTATCCTCTTATTTTTGATTGCTAAATCTATTAAACCAAGGAAAAAATAAAAAACTTTAATGATATTTCCTATTTTAAGGATGTTGAAAATTTTTTGTGTAAATTTGATAATTTAAAAATAAATGTACTTGCAGAAAAAAGTTTTCGTGATATCATAAAGAGGTAAGCCTTGTATCTAAGGTTTTGATAATTGAATAAAAGCTTATGCGTCCGTAGCTCAGCTGGATAGAGCATCTGCCTTCTAAGCAGAGGGTCGCGCGTTCGAATCGCGCCGGGCGTATTTTTTGTTAAAAGAGCCACTTATGTGGCTCTTTTGCTATATTGAGGTTTTTGCAAAAGATTTAGTTTTGGGAAAATATACAGTGATAAGGCTGGTAAATATAGAACTTCGCAGGTTATAATAACAGGTTTGAATGTAGAGTTGTCAAAATCGGAAGAAATGCATATCTAAAAATAATTAGTATGTTTTAATGTCAAGTTGTATAAATCAATAAAAATGCCGAAACAATTGTCTCGGCTTTTATAAATTAACTCTCTTTTCTTTAGCGTTTTAAATCTTGTCTCTTGCTATTTTACAGCGGATAGGTTTGCCTTGATACCTGCGTCAGAATTAATCATATTCGCATTACCGTATGCCAATACTCGGCGTTTCTTTGCTCCTCTTAATATTAATTCAACACTGTCGCATCTACTTGATGATGGTGTTGTTATCTTCTTTATCATTGTTATTTACTCCATTAGACTTCTGATTACAGATATGTTATCGGCAGGAGTTTTGACAATCTTTAGAAATTTTAAAGGTTTATTTACAAATTTTAATATTTTAAGATAAATAAAACGACAAGGTTAAAATAATGTTAATTGTTTCTGTTTTTCAAAATGTTTTCGCAAAAATGAAGGTCTGTGATATTTAGATAAACCATACGTATCTATGGCTTTAAGGTGTTCTGCGGTCAAGTATCCGGCATTTTTAGCCCAACCGTATTGTGGAAATTCTTCGGCAAGTTTTGTCATATATCTGTCTCTTGTTACTTTTGCCAAAATACTTGCAGCTGCTATTGAGGCAGATTTCCCATCTCCTTTAATTATAAATTTTTGAGGATATGTATAATTCTTTATCAATTTATTTCCATCAACAAGTGTAATAAATCCATCCAGTTGAGCCTTTTTAATGACTTCTTCGCATGCAAGTTTCATTCCTTTTAGTGATGCGTTTAATATATTTATTTTTTCAATTTCATCTACTTCAATGTCTATGATTGAATGAATGGAAGAATTTAAAATGATATCATAAATTGATTCTCGAGATTTTGCAGAAAGTTTTTTTGAATCATTGAGTTTAGACAAATCTTTTATTAAATTTTCGCTAACTTCTGGAAAATAAACACAAGCTGCAAAAACTCCACCTGCAGCAGGTCCTCTGCCTGCTTCGTCGGTTCCGATAACGATGCCGTTTGATTTGTCAAACTCAAATAATGTGTTCATAGGTCGATTGTATCATAAAGATAATGGTTATTTTTTTAAGTTTTCAAATAGGTTTAAGAAGGTCGGAAAAGAAATGTTTACCCACTCAAATTCGTTTATTAAAATTTCCTTATTACAAATCAAACCAGCTACATATAAGCTCATTGCAAGTCTGTGGTCGTGATATGTCTCAACTTCGCAATTTCCACTAAGTGATGTTTTACCTTCTATAATCATACCATCAGGTGTTTCTTCGATTTTCGCACCAAGTTTTTTTAATTCTTTAACAAGTGCTGAAATTCTGTCAGATTCTTTGTTTCGTAAATCTTGGGCATCAGAAATTCTTGTTTGACCATCTGCTTGAGTTGCCAATACTGCAATAACAGGGATTTCATCAATTAATCGAGGGATTATTTCACCTGAAATATTACAAGCTTTTAAGTCTTTTGTGTATTTAACTCGCAAATCTCCGACTTTTTCTCCGCAAATTGTTCTTTCGTCTAAAATTTCAAGGTCAGCCCCCATTTGTTTTACAACGTCAAGAATTCCTGTACGAGTTTGGTTTAAACCTACATTTTTCAATATAATATCTGAGTTAGGAGTAATTAATGCTGAGACAATAAAGTATGCGGCAGATGAAATATCTCCTGGAATTACTATTTCAATCGGAGAAAGTTTTGATTTTTCAATGGAAACGGTTGTTCCGTTTGCTTTAATTTTTGCCCCCATTGCTTTTAGCATAATTTCTGTATGGTTACGAGAGACAAAAGGCTCAGTTACTGTTGTAATACCATTTTCTACATTTAAACCTGCAAGAAGGATGCAAGATTTAACTTGTGCTGAGGCGATTTTAGATTTGTAGGCGATGGAGTGTAACTTACTTCCAAAAAATTTTAATGGTGCTCTAAAGTCGTTAGATTCTATTTGAGCACCCATAAGGGATAAAGGTTCAATAACGCGTTTCATTGGTCTTTTTGAAAGGCTCACATCACCAATTAATGTCGAATTAAAATTTTGACCAGCAAGTATGCCTGAAAGTAGTCTCATTGTAGTTCCGGAGTTTCCGCAATCTAAACTTTGATTTGGAGCGGACAAGTTTCCGGTTGAATTAACAGTAATAATCCCTTCATTTTCGGTTATTTCTACTCCAAGATTTTGAAAAACTTTCAATGTTGAATATGGGTCTTGACCGTTAGAAAAATTTTTTATGGTAGATTTTCCTTTTGCAAGAGAAGAAAAAATTATTGCACGATGTGAAATTGATTTGTCTGCAGGAATTTCAATAGTGCCGTTTAGTGTGTTATTCGAGTTGTTTACCTTTAGTTTCATAGATAGATTTTACCATAAAATCATCTATATATATCATTCTAAAATTTTTGAGTATGGTATTGTATTAATATATGAAATATCGTGTTATCCAAGGAATATTAACTCTATTTGTGGTATATATTGCAATGTGCGTTATTGGTCTTAGCTCAATTGCAAATTTTGGACTTGCCGTATTTTTAGTTGCAATTATCCCTATGTCTATTTTTTTTATGATTTATCAAAATCAGGTGTTTAAATATAGTATAAAGATTGTTCCAACAGCTTTTGTAGTTAATCAAAATACTATCAAAAATGACCATTGTACGGTTATGTATGCTCCTGATGAGAAAATTATTGTTATGGATAACGAACCTGATAAAAGACGAGCAAAACGTATGTTTACTCTAAAAAAAGGTAAAGTTAATATAAATAAAGCTTGGAACAGAGTTTGTCGAATTTACGACAGTTTTATAACATTAGATTCATTGGCATCTTTTTATAGTTATGATACAAAGATTGACATAATTACTCTTGAGGCGAAAATTCCGACTCCTGTAGCCAAAAAGAGCGTAAATATAGATGCATCAAATTCCGGTCCGAAATTTGTTGATATGAATAATATTCAAGCTGACCCATATTCAAAAGGTACAGAAAATCCAAATGAAGCAGGTGCTGCGTTTGTTGATATGAGTAACATTCAAGAACAAAAAACTTTTACCAAGCGAGAAGAACAAGCGCCTGAATTTCACGAATTTGATGCTATTATGTCAAATTCATCAAAGAAAATTGATGTAAATAATGTTACAGCCAGTGAACTTGCCATTCTTCCTGGGATAAATATTGTCATAGCAAAGAAGATTATTGAATATCGTGATGCAAACGGTTTGTTCAAAACTTTTGATGATTTTATAAAAGTCGCAGACGTAAAGGAATATTTCGTTGACAAAATCAAAGATATGGTTATTTTTGGTGAAGCTCCAAAACAAAGTGAAGATGATGATTATTCAGAAGGCAGGATTGTTGATTTTTAATGTTGTTGGACGTTTATAAAATAATTCCAAATACAGCAGTTGAAGGTCCTGAAAATAGATTTTGTATTTGGGTTCAGGGGTGTAAAAAACATTGTAAAGGATGTTGGGCAACAGATACTTGGGCTTTTGATGTTGGTAAAAAATATTCTGTAGAGTCTTTATACGAACAGATATTGGAACAAAAAGACAATATTAAAGGTGTTACATTTTTAGGTGGTGAACCGTTTGAGCAGGCAAAGGCACTTTCCGAGTTGGCGAAAAAAGTTAAAGCTAATGGTTTTTCTGTTGTATGTTTTACCGGATATTTGCTGGAAGAATTAAAGGCAAAAAATGATGTATTTGTGGAAGCATTACTTTCCAATATCGATTTGTTGATTGATGGCGGATTTGAGCAAGACAAATTTGATCTTTCGCGTCCTTGGGTAGGTTCATCTAATCAGCGATACTACTTTTTGACAGATTTTTATACTCCTGAGATTTTGCAAAAGTATAAAAATAAAATTGAGGCACGAATCTCAAAAGATGGACGGCTGGAACTCAATGGCATGGGGGATTTTGGTAAAGTAAGTAAAGATTTATGTTTACAAGTTGAGAAATATAGAGTAAAATAGTTTCAAGAAGAGGTTTTTCAATGGATAATAAAATTATAATGCAATTGTCAAGGTTATTTAGGGCGCGTTTCCCTTATTTATATATAACAACGTGGGAAGAAGAACGTGCTCTTTCTTTAATTAAAAGAATTGCAAAATCAGAAAAGTTGATAAGGGTTACTCGTGATGTATATACATGGACTCAGACAAACGGCTTTGTATTAAATGGGCAAAAAATTGAAGGGACAAACAGTCCGGATAAAGCACTTGATTTTATAAAAGAATGTAATAAAAATGCTGTTTTTGTAATGTGTGATTTTCATGTCTATTTTGGGGTGAAAGGTAGACAGGTTGATTATAATGTAGTGCGTAAATTGAGAGACCTTATTCCAGAATTAAAGACAAGCAAGTTTAGAAAAAATGTGATTTTTATTGCATCAGAGTTGCTTATTCCTGAATCTATGCAAAAAGAAATTACAATTTTAGATATGCCATTGCCAACATTAGATGAAATCAAAGCAAAATTAGATAAAATGATTTCTCAAAACAACCAAATTGATACATCTGAATTGGATGAAGAAGGAAAAGAAAAACTTTGTAAGGCTGCTTTGGGACTAACTTTGCAGGAGGCGGAAAATGCGTTTGCTCTTGCCATGGTGAATGATGGGCGAATTGATGGTAAAGATTTGGTGGTGATTTTGAGCGAAAAAATGCAGGTAATTAAAAAAACAGGCATTTTGGAATTTATAAATACTGACATTAAAGTTTCAGATGTTGGTGGGCTTGAAAATCTTAAGAGTTGGTTGAATAAAAGAAATAATTCTTGGTCTGAGGCTGCTAAGAAATACTGTTTGCCGGCTCCAAAAGGAGTTTTGATTACTGGTGTTCCCGGTTGTGGTAAGAGTTTGACAGCAAAAGCAATGAGTGCTGCTTGGCAATTACCGCTTTTAAAATTGGATTTTGGTAAAATCTTTTCAGGAATTGTCGGAAGTTCTGAAGAAAATATGCGAAAAGCTATCAAAACCGCAGAAGCCGTTGCCCCATCTATTCTTTGGGTTGATGAAATTGAAAAGAGTTTGAGCGGAATTAATTCAAATGGTGATAGTGGTACATCTTCAAGAATTTTTGGTACGTTTTTGACTTGGATGCAAGAAAAGACTGCGCCAGTTTTTGTAATAGCAACCGCAAATAATATTAGTGGACTTCCTGCAGAGTTGTTGCGTAAAGGACGTTTTGATGAAATCTTCTTTGTAGATTTGCCAACACATCGTGAACGTAAAGAAATTTTTAAACTTCACTTGGCAAAAAGGTTAAAAGACAAAGATGTTGCAAGTAAATTGATAGTAAATGACGACTTGTATGAAAAACTTGCAGATTTGACCGAAGGTTTTGTCGGTGCTGAAATTGAGCAAGTTGTTATTACTGCTTTATATGAGGCATTTTTTAACAAACGTCCGTTGGAATTTTCAGATTTAGAAAATACGATAAAAAATGTTGTTCCACTTTCTGTTACACAAAAGGAACAGATTTTGTCGCTTCGACAATGGGCTAATATTAGAGCTGTTGCAGCAACTAAAAAAGATGATATGGCAGAATATAGTTCTGATACTGACGAAAACAGTGATATAAATAACTCTCGTGGTGGTCGAGCTTTGGATGTTTAAAGAAAGGATTTGTTAATAGCATGTCGATTACACTGATGGCTTATCCGATGGCTTTTTTGATAGCACCGGAAAAAGCTAAAAATGAAACCCTCAAACGCGCTGCAGATGAGACTGTGATAAATAAATCTGTTGCTACAAAAAATTTAAAGTTGATAAAGGTATTGACAAATATTCAGTATCAAGAATTGAAACCTGCGATGGAGCAAGTAAGTTGTTCACAGGTCAGTGCAGATACTTATTATTTTGATTCAGGGTTGAGAGTTCAGTGGAAGACTCGTGGCAAATATGTCTACGCAAATTTGGTTGGAAATATCGGTGCCGAGGGTCTGCAAAATGAGGGTGAATGTTTATTTACAACTTTAGATTCTATTTTGGCGCGAAATGTGCGTTTGATTGATTCTCAAGAGTATTTTTATTATCAATATGATACAAGTTATACCAAACCGAGTGAAATTTATTCTGCGTTAAAGCAAGAAGGTGCAACTCAAATTTTTACAACGGCAGATAATGGTGTTGTAGCTAATTTGAACGGACAAAGTGTAAGATATTTTAAATCAGAATATGAAGCAAGTTACACCCTTGAAGTTGAGCAAAAAGTCAAAATTATGAATATTGGTTTGAGTGGTAAGTCCGAAGGTGTGAATGTTACTTACGGTTTGACAAATTTGAAAATCCAAACAAATATTAAGCCTGAAGAACTCAGAACGCTTCTTAGGAAATCAAATTATCTGTTTTATGAAGCTGATTGCCAAACCCCTTTGAAGAACAGCAATGCAACTCTTAATTGGGTATTAAAAAACGGATTTTATACGGCAGAATTTTCTGGTAGTAATAATAGTGCAATTACGAAAGAAGCGGAGATTATTTTTAGAAAACTGAATATTGCAGCAGGTCGAGATTTGCGCCTAATCAATGATATTTCTACAACTGTTTATACTTATACTACGAATTATACAGACAAGGGTACATTGTTAAACACTTTGTATGAACATGGCGCAGAGGAAATTTCTGAAAGCGGAGATGAAGTTTCTTGTAAAATGTTTGGTATGGAAATGGTCTATTACAAAAAAGATGGTTCAAATGGTTATACACTTGATATTACGCAAGTTTCCAATAAAACCGAATGCGAAAGCGTGATAAATGATTTGAATGATGAGTATGGGCTAAATATTCAAGAAATGACTTATAACAAGATAAAAGAACGCTTGGACAGTGAGAATATGCGACTTGAATCTGAAACAGTAATGGATGATAATTCAATAGTTTTGACAATTGATATTTAAGGATGGTTGATAAATATGGGAAAAATGAAAATAAGACTATTTCCTGATGGAACAATACAAATGGAAACAGAGGGCGTGAAGGGTAAAAAATGTACTGATTATGCTAAAGTTTTGGAAAAACTTGCTGATGCAAAAATTTATCAACTTGAAAAGACAGAAGAGTATTATCAACAAGAAGTTTTAGAGCTTGACGAAACTCAACATTTAAAGGATAATTAGCATAACAAATTTAATATATAGAGGGGTGTCCGAGTGGCTTAAGGTGCAATCTTGGAAAGGTTGTGTGAGGGAAACCTCACCGTGGGTTCGAATCCCATCCCCTCTGAAATTAATTATTTTCTAAAACTTTTTATAATGCCAAGAGGGGAGTGATTCAACCCCTTGTTATTTGCTCAAAATCATTCGCAAACAACAGGGTTAGCCATATTGCATACAGAATTGTAATTGTTCGGATTTCCTATCCTCACAAACAATTCTAGCAGAATCCCATAAGTCTTGGTTTGAAGCGAGGAGTGAGCAGAGGGCGAATGGTCAAAGCGTTGAGTCTATAAAATTTATTTGTAACAATGCTATCCTAATATGTAGCTACTTAATCATCTCATTACGAGGAACAATTGCTCGCAAATAGGTTATTTGCCATGACGGAGAGACGTGGTAATCCTCAACAAGGTTTGTGATTTGAAAAATATATATTATTCAAACTTAATATTTTTATATTTTTCTTTTGTAAATTGAGACATTTCTATTTTACCGTTTTTATCAAAGAAAAATTGGCAAGCTGAATTATTAACGTAAACATAGCAATTTTGTTGATTGATGTCACATTCGCCTATTTGTCTTAATTTAAACTCTGTCGGAATATTATTTATTGTAGAATAAATAACTGGTGAAACTTCTTCTATTTTTGCTGGAGATGTTACAGCAGGATTTGAATTTAAAATCTGTACAAAATCCTCATTATCAAAAATTTCACCTTTTTGTTGATATAATTTTTGGTAGGTTTCTATTAGAATTTGGCAGTTTTCTTCCTCTGTCCTGTGCATCTTTTTGTCAAATGTAATCAATGGAATTGTTGTAGAACATATAATAATAAAAAATCCAATTAAAAATACTGTTATTGCAATTTTATCCCATTTGTTATTTCTCTCAATTATATTTTCAAAATCTTCATTGGGGTTTGCTCGTTTAATTACCCATTTATTTGCTTTAAATCCTACAAATATAGAAAATGCGGACAGTGCAAATAAAAATATCATTGGTCCACATCCAAGTATCCAATAAAGAGCAATGGCTAGACTTCCCAAGTTTGCTGCAGGTACAAAAATAAATATTAGAATTACGCCAGCAATAAGTATGCAAAACGGCACAACAAATACGGATAGAGCAAGGGTCACAAAATATTCATTTTGACAGTTATTTTTAAAAGACCAAAATACTCCAAGTATTGCTGCTCCAAAATTGAATATTCCAAGTTTTTTCGTATCTTTCATTCTTTAAGTATACAATAAAATTTGTGACAGTGATAAATCTGTAAAATTCTGTAGGTCGGCTTTACTAAGTCGACATTTTTTACGATTATATTTTTAAAATTTCCATTCAATCATATTATTTCAATGCAGGATTTGGTTTGCCGTAATATTTTACTGGTACATGTGCTGTGCCTATCCATGAATAACTGTAAAAATTTGAGTTATCAATTATCGCTTTTTGATTTATATATTTAGGTTCTTTTATGTCGACTTTTTCTACTTCGTTATAGAGAACTTTTCCGCATAACTTTAGCTTTTCTTCGTATTTTTCTCCTATCTTTATTTTTGGAGTTGCTGCAATTATGTGATTGTTTAATCTTCTTTCAAGCATTGAGGGACTCATATAAAAATTGAGCGGTATTGTATCTTTTGCAAAATATTTATATTCAGGATTATTTACAAATTTTTCACCTTCCTTGGCAAAAGAATCAACTACAGCTATTGTTTTTGATGTTAGTAGTGGATGGCTTGTCTTTTTTAATAAAGGTTTTTGGCAGCTTGTCAAACCTGAAATGATTGTTCCTATCATCAATGTTTTTATATAATTTACTTTCATATTTTATTTATACCATAATAAATTTTATCTTTGCAATAAATGTCTGAATTTTAATTGTTAAAATATGTTTAGGTATGCCATAAAATTTTTGTTGCGCTCTTGCAATTTTAAAATATTTAAGTTTATAATACGAATATGAAAAATTTATTTTTAACAGTTATGCAAGGTATTTGTTGTTGGTCTGAGTTATAAGAACTTAGAAATTTTTGCTGTTAAAAAATAAACTATATTTTTAAGTTCTTGAATGTATTCGTTTAAAGAACGATTTTTTATGCCCCTATCAGATATTTAAGAAGGATACGATGATGAAAATAAACAATATTTCTAATGCAAATTACAATAAAAGAACTTTACCCCCCCCTATTTTACCAACTTCATCAATAAATAAAGAGCTTTCATTTAAGAGTGTTGATACCTTTAAAAGACTTAATCCTCATAGTAACAAATTGTTTGAATATTTGTTCGGCTTAAAAAATATTGTCCGCTTTGTTGATAAGGATATTACTGCCGGTGAAACTTTGGCAACTGGTGATAATTCGTTTTTTAAATTTATTTCAAATTTAGGTACAAAAATAGTTATTGATTTAAGAGAGTTTGATAAAAATTATCAAGAAAAATGTCAAAAGAACGGTATTAAATATGTTTCACTACCTTTCACTCATGTTTTGAGAGAAAGAAAAGATTTGATTTTTGATTATGAAAATAATGGCAAAGTTCAAGATAATTTTGTCAAACAAATTGTGACTTTGGTAGAAAATTTTAAACTCGGAAATGCTTATCTCGGTTGCCAGTACGGTGTTGATAGAACAAATTTTGCATTGGTGTTAGAGTATATTTTTAACTATAATTCTACTCACAAAGCTCCTAAAATTTTTCCTTCTAATTACACAACGCGAAATGCTTTATTAAATAAAAATATTAATTTGGTGAAGAAAATTATAAAACGATTATCCTCCGAGCAGCGCGAAATTTTGAATTTGCCAGAGGAGTTTGATGAAGTGATTTTGCCTCAACGAATTGGCGCAATAGTCAAGGAAAATACCACAGGTATAACCAAAGATATTTTGCAAAGGTTGAAACATAAAATATGTGATTTGATATTGTGAGGTTTAGTATTTATACTTTATAATCAATCCCATGTTTTTGAAATAACGCATTGAAAAAGTCTTTATTTTTGAGAACGGAATCTTTGGTTAGTTCCATCCCCATTCCATAGTCAAATGGGTGGGTTTTGTAGCCTTCTTTTGATGCTAAAACCTGTTCAATATACTGTTTTGCGATTTCATTAGTTTGAGGAATTGCGGCACGTTGTTCTTCCGGAGTTGTTGAGTTTTTGATTTTCTCAATAAGTTTTTTTGCCGAATCAATAATTTCTTCCATTCCATTTTTAGGATTTTGTACAATGGAATCTAACGCCTTATCTCTATCTTTAAAATTATCAATGCTTGGTTGGAATTTGTATTTTGAATGAAAATAAATTGCTGTATCCTTTGAATAGATTTTTAATTTTTCGGCTTGATTTTCAAACATTTCAACAATGCTTGATAGGCGCAAAAGTTCGCCTAAATGTAAACCTTTTTGTCTGAGATCGGGATTGACTCTAATAGAATAGCCAAACATTGAATTGTCAAAATTTTCAAATGAGAAAATTTCATATCCTAATACATTGTTTGTCTCATCTTTTAACTTTGTAACATATCGTTCTGAAACATCATAATATTGGTCTGTTTCGAGTTTTAAGTTGCCCAGATGTTTGCTATGCGCAACGATATCACAAAGTTTTCGATTTTCATTGAGATAAAAAGGTGTAATTGTAGGTGGAGTTAATTTAATCATACGGTATTAATGTCTGTAAAAATAAATTTTGCGCTAGTAAAAATGTTAGCTTATTTAGTGAGTAAAGTTAAAAACGAATATAGGATGAGCTGTATAAAAATCAAGGGTAGAGTGATATAGCATATTATAATTGTTGAGATTTTTTGAATTGAACTTTTTTCGTTTGATAGTTCTTTTTTCTGTTTAAAATCTTTTATATCAAAAATAATTGATGTAATAAGTAACCCTATCAGTATTAAAGTTCCTATCGGAATGGTAACAATTGCTATAATTAGAAACATCGGATGTATGATTAAATAAAGAGCTATATGTATTGATATAAATGCTACTATATAAACAAGGTTATAAATTAAAGTTCGCAAATAACGGACATTAAATATGTTTTTGGTAACAACCCAACTCCAAAGCCAAAAAATCGGATAAAATAATCCGGCAAAAATAAAAGGTGTATATTTAAACTTCCAATCCATTGTTCCTTCGTTTATCGGTGCTGCATATTCTAAAAATGGAATAACTATAAATATCGTGTATGCAATATAAATTGCTGTTGTTAAAAGAATTGTTTTATTTGATTTATTGAATATTTTTTGCATAGATTTTTCCCTTACATTTTTTGAGCTTCAATATAATATTTTGCGATTTCTGCAAACTTTTTATTTGCGGCTTTTGCCAATGAAACTTTTGCCTCTGCTACGGTTTCGTAAATTTTTTTCATTGAATTGACGTAAGCTTCTTTTGTTTCGGCACTTAATTTTAACGTATATTCTTTTGAAACATCACTATTAGGACGAGATACTGTCATCACTGTATTATCAAAAAGGTCTGATTCTAGGCTGGCAAACTTGATTGATAGTTTTTTTGCTTTTGCGTAATTGTCCAGCACTGACATATTTCTAGAGTTGAAAAGGTTTCCGACGTTTTCGTATAAACTGCTTGAACAACTGATTCTATTCCCAATTTTTATTGACATAGTTATACTCCTTTTTCTTATTATTGCAGAAAAATATAACAAGCATATCCTTGTTGATATGCTTGTTACATTATGAAATAATTGTTTAATTATGCTTATTTATTTTGAGATTTTCGATATAATTCGTAGTTGTATAAATCTCTGAAATCCCAGTTGATATTGCGTTTTTAGAATACCTGTATCTTGGCTAATAGCTTTTCTTAGCTAATCAATAGTTTAGCTTTAGCGAAAATTAAATTGCTTGTAGTCTTATGTAATTAAAATATTAGTATATCGGATAATACTTTAGTTTAACCTATCCTTGTTGAAAGTTAATTGTATTAGGGTTTTTTATAAATGTTTGAGAGTTTTAGTATTGCCCATGTGGTTAATTTAATTAATATATTCAGGAGATTATCATAAATGAAAGCTTGAATTTTGTTTCAAGGAGTTTCAGAGGGTATTTAAGATTAACTGTAAGCGACAAAGAGAGGTTTTAGTTGGTAAAAGTATCAATAATAGTTCCTGTATATAACGTGGAAAAATATCTTTCAAAGTGTTTGGAAAGTTTGATTAACCAAACATTAAAAGATATCGAAATTATCTGCGTAAATGATGGCTCTACCGATAACTCATTAAGCATCTTAAAAGAATATGCAAATAAAGATTCAAGAATTAAAATCATAGATAAACAAAATGAAGGGGTATCTGTAGCAAGAAATACAGGAATTGAAGTTGCGACAGGTCAATATCTAATGTTTGTAGATTCAGATGATTATTTGGTTAATAATGCTTGTGAAAAAGCATTAAATACAATAGAACATGATAATTCTGACATTTGCATCTTCGGTCATTATGACTTGGTGGATGGAAAGTTAGTAAAATCTAGCATAAATAAGGATATTATAAAAGCACAAAAACAAAATAATCAAACTTATACAGATTTTTCTATAAATATTTGGGACAAAATTTATAACCGAGAATTTTTAATTAGGAATTCAATAAATTTTATTCCGAATTTAAAAACGTCAGAAGATGTTATTTTTAATTTTATTTGTCAGTTTAATAATCCAAATGTTTCGTATTCTACAGAGCCCTTGTATGTTTATAGATTGACAAGAGAAAATTCCGCGACTTCAAAATCTTATATAAAATCAGATATTGAATCATTAAAACAATTTATGGGGTTAGAAATTTTCAAAAGACAAAATTTATCATCCCAGTTGAAAGTTGTTGGTCGTTTTTTAGCAGGTTGTTATTGGGCTTACAAGAAGTTTAACAATGACAATGTTAAATCTGAAATTTGTGAAATATTGAAGTTTGTAGAATCACAGTACTATTTTACAGACTTGCTAAAGTTAAAAAGATATAGAACTTTAAAATTCTTATTTGTTAAAAATCTTTTGAACAATATCTTTTCACTAGAAAACACTTGTGATGGAAAGTTTAAAGTTTTGACAATCTTAGGTGTAAGGGTTGAGTTGAATAGAGGAGGAGTAAAACAAAATGCCTAAAATAATTCACTACTTCTATGATGATATTAATATTTGGGAAAAAAATTCAAACCCTAATTTTAGGATGTGTTACGCTTCTTGGCTGAAATATTGTCCTGACTATGAAATAAAATTGTGGTCTCCGGAAATGCCCGAATTTCAAGAAATCTTGAATAAATCTACATTTGTACGGGAATGTTATAAACGCAAGATGTGGGCATTCATTGCTGATTACATTAGACACTATGCCTTGTTTAATTATGGTGGTGTTTATTTAGATACTGATGTGCAATTAGTTAAAACACTTGATGAATATATTGAAAAACCGTTTTTTTGTAGCATAGAGGGTGATTTTTATAATAGAAAGAATTTGTTGGAATCTGCTGTGATTGGTGGTCAAAAGGGGCATTCTGTATTTAAAGATATGTTAGATATTTATAATTCTAATGAGATTTTTTCAATTAATCATTTTATAGATCCAATAGTTTTAACTGAGTATTTTTATAAAAAATATGGGTTTGAAAGTATTGATTATAACCAAGGATATAAAGAAAAAGCAGAAGAATATTATAAAACGACAGATAAATATCAATTAGAAGATATTGATTTGTATCTGAATCAGCAAATAACAAAAATAAAAGATACAGATATTGAGGTTTATCCTTCAGAGTATTTTTGTCCTACTTGGACGGCTTTTGGAGAAAAAGCTTTTACTGATAAAACTGTAGCTATTCATTGGAATCAAAGTTCTTGGTGGAAAAGTTCAAAAAGTATTACCGAATTAGAAGCTTTTCGATATAAAAATCCTATAAAAAATTTATTATACCGTTTGAGTGAGCCGATTGGAAAGTTTTTCACTTGGGCTATTCCGAATAAAAATGTTCGAAGACAAATTAGAAATAAAATAATAGAAAAGTTAAGATAAGGAGAAGAAAATGACACAAAAAGTCGCAATGATTACAGGGATTACCGGACAAGATGGAAGTTACTTAACGGAACTTCTATTGATGAAAGGATATAATGTTCATGGTTTAATTCGAAGATCATCAACAACAAACACTCAAAGGATTGACCATTTATTGAATAAAGAAGAATTTAAGTCTCGTTTATTCTTACACTATGGAGATTTGTCAGATTCATCAAATTTGATTAATTTAGTAAGAGAAATTCAACCTGATGAAATATATAATTTGGCCGCACAATCACACGTTAAGGTTTCATGGGATTGCCCAGAGTATACTGCAGATTGCGATGCTTTAGGAACATTAAGGCTATTAGAAGCGATAAGACAAAATAAATTGGAACAAAAAACAAAGTTTTATCAAGCATCAACTTCTGAATTATTTGGATTAATACAAGAACCTATTCAAAAAGAAACAACTCCATTTTATCCTCGCTCGCCATATGCTGTTGCCAAGCTTTATGCTTACTGGATTTGTGTTAATTATAGGGAAAGTTTTGGTATTTTTGCAGCTAATGGAATTTTGTTTAATCATGAATCTCCACGTAGAGGTGAAACTTTCGTTACTAGAAAAATTACACTTGCAGCTGCAAAAATAAAAGCAGGCTTACAAGATAAATTGTATCTTGGAAATCTTGACTCAAAGAGAGATTGGGGACATGCAAAAGATTATGTAGAAGGCATGTGGAGAATATTACAACAAGATAAACCTAGTGACTATGTTTTAGCAACAGGGGTAACAACAACAATTCGAGATTTTTGCAAAATGGCTTTTGAAGCTTTAGGTATGGATATTGAATTTATTGGTTCTGGAGTTGAAGAAAAAGGAATAGATAAGAAAACCGGAAAAGTCTTAATTGAAGTTGACCCAAAATTTTTCAGACCTGCTGAAGTTGATTTGTTATTAGGTGATAGTACTAAGGCAAGAACTGAACTTGGTTGGAAACCAAATTATGATTTAAAAATGTTAGCTAAAGAAATGGCTGAAACAGATTATGAAAATGCTAAAAACGAAGCTACATCTAAATTCGCGAAAGTGTAATGAAGAGGTAAAGATATGAGTAAGATGATAGAAATAATTAAACCCAATTTTACATTTTCCGATGAACGAGGAGATTTTAATGAATTATGTCAAGATGGATGGAAACAAGTAAATGTTTCATCCTCTAAAAAAGGCTCGTTCAGAGGCGGACATTATCACAAAAAATCAAAAGAGGCTTTCTTTATTATTGATGGAGCACTTGATTTAACCTTAGAAAATGATAATGGAGTAGAAGAATATACTTTTAAAAAAGGCGATTTTTTCGTTGTATATCCATACGTTTCGCATTCTTTTGATTTTAAGGAAGATACGTTAATGGTTGCTCTTTATGATATTCCTGTCGTAAAGAGCGATGGTACAAAAGATATTCATGATAGAGGTAAATAATGTATTTAATAGTAGGTGCAAATGGATTTTTAGGAAGTTATTTAATAAAAAATATCCTAGAAAAAACAAATGATAAAATATTAGCAACAGATTTGATTTGTCCCAAAAATATAAATAACCGAGTTGAATGGTTCAAATGTGACATTACAAATTTAAATGATTTAAACAATCTTTATGCAAAGACAAAAAAAGAAAAGTTAAAAGTTCTTTTTTTAGCCGCATACCATCATCCGGATTTAGTTTTAAAAAATCCTAAAATAGCTTGGGATGTTAATGTTATTGCTTTGGCAAACTTCTTGGGCATTTTTGATAATATCGAAAGAATGTATTATCCGTCAACAGAAGTTGTTTATGGCGAAATGGCGGATGAACCTTTTAAAGAAGATGCTAAATTAAATCCCGTAAGTAGATATGGGGAATTAAAAACGGTTGCTGAGCGAATGGTTAATGTTGCTGGTTATAATGTTGTTCGTTTTCCGGTGTTGATTGGACCTAGTTTACAGGAAGAAAAGAAACATTTTTACGATGTAATTGTTGAAACCGTTAAAAGCGGAAAAGAAATGGAAATGTTTTCAGATCAATTACGTTCAATGATTGATTTTGACACTGCTGCAAAAGTAGTTGTTGATTTAGTTGAAACTCCTCAAGCACAAAAGTTTCCTATTGTAAATGTTAGCGGAGATGAGGCACTATCAAAATACGAGTTGGGAATACGAATTTGTCGAACAAATGGATTAGATGAAACAAAAATAAAACCAATTTCGTTAGAAAACGATAATAAGATTTTTACAGCAAAACGAGCAAAATCAACATTGCTTGACAATTCGTTAGTAAAACAAATTTTAAATTTAAGAGAATTAAAAATAAGGATATGATATATGACTCAACAAGAACACATTCCAGTATTTTATGAAGGACAAGATGACTTGATTGATGTTTTAGCAACATCAATGGCAAGCGTTTGCTATAACACATCTTCGTTTATAGATTTTTATATTTTAGATTGCGGAATATGCAAATTCAATAAAAAGTTGTTAGAAACTATGAAAGAAAAGTTTAATAACTTTTCAATAGAATTTATTCCCGTTGATTTGAAACAGTTTAAAGGCTTGAAAGGATGGGGGCCTCAGAATAAATATGTTGATTGCTATGCAAGATTATTGATTTCCGGATTAAAGCCCAATTTGGATAAATGTATATACTTAGATTCAGATACAATGGCATTAGATGATATTACAAAGCTTTGGGAAATTGATTTGCAAAATTATTATTATGCAGCAGCCATTGAATTGGGCTGTACATCAAATATGCAAAATAATTTTGTGAAGAACTTAGGATTATCTAAAGAACATAGATTCCCAAATGCTGGAGTTTTTATTTTAAATCTAAAAAAATGGCGAGAAGATAATATTGAAGAAAAGATAATAAATCTGGCAAAAAAATACAATAAACATTTGTTAACTATTCATGAAGATTTATTTAGTCTAACTTTTGGCTCAAATAATTATAAAAAATTGGATTTAAGATTTAATTTAGCCGATAGAATTAATCGTGTAAAAGATGTTAATGCTCCTGAAATTACCGATGATTATGTTGAAAATGAATGGAAGAATGCAGTTATTCAGCATTTAACACCAACTAAACCTTGGCAGTATATGTATTCAGAAGAACACAAAATTACTAAAAATTTTAGTATATTTTGGTTTTATGCAAAAATGACACCATTCTATGCCGGCATGATGGCTAGATACAATTGGGTGTCTATAGAAAATATAGTTTTTAATCAATTGAATAGTATTAATTTTGGCGAAAGATTTGTTAATAAAAGATATATTAAGCTATTTGGAATAATTCCAATTGTTACGATAAAAAGAAACAACAACAAAATAAAATATAAGCTATTTGGGTTCTTGCCGATATTAACAGAAAAGAGGAAATAATGGATAAACACCTTCCAAAAGTTACGATTATTACAACAACTTTTAATCTATCTTCCGATAGTAGAGAAGATTTTTTTGAAAAATGTTGTGAAAGTGTACATAATCAGACATATAAAAACATAGAACATATTGTGCAAGATGGAGCTTCAAGCGATGGAACAATAGAGTTGATTGAAAAATATCAAAACCTAGGTTGGTTAAAATTATATTCTGAACCTGATAAGGGAATAGATGATGGATATAACAAAGGCATTTCGCATGCAACTGGTAAATATGTTTTTTTCTTGAATTCTGATGATCAATATTATTCTGATGACGTTATTGAAAAATGTGTTGAAATTTTAGAAAAAGAAAACGCAGATTATTGTTATGGTTCTGAAAGACAGTATGATAGGAGTGATAAGTTTGTAAGGGAATGCAAGCCAAATTTATCATTATTTTGGCACAACGTTCCTTATCCTCACGCAACACTTGGTATAAAAAAAGATGTTTTAGAAAAATTGGGCAATTATAATACCGATTGTGGTTACGGTGGGGATTACCATTTAATGATTCAATTAATTTTGAATGATTATAAAGGTGTCGAAATGCCTTTTGTAATTTCAAAATACATATTAGGAGGTGTTTCATCTCAAGATGATGACAGAGCAAAAAGATATAATACTTGGTTTATATTAGCTTATCGTGTGAAATATATATTTGATAAATTTTATTCAGGGTTAACTTTGGAAGACTGTTTTAATATTCATATATATGCACAAGCTAACCCAGATGTTTTTCCAAAGGATTTTTTATTAAAACTAATAAAATTTATGCTGGATAAGAAATTGAAAAATTATGATTATAACAAATTTATCGATTATGTATATTCATTGGGTTCGCACAAATTTACTTCTATAAATTCAAAAAAGATGGTAAGACTTTTTGGAATTTTTCCAGTGATGAAAATTCAGCAAAAAGGAAACAAAAAGAAATACAAACTTTTTGGATTTATCCCGTTATTAACAATCAAATAAGGAACAAAAAATGACATATGATTATATTGTACTAGGGGCTGGAATTACTGGTCTTACGTTACTGAAAAAACTTAAAGAAAAAGGTTATAACAATATTTTAGGGATAGAACGAGAAAAAGAGGCGGGGGGATTGTGCCGTACTTTTTATGTTGACGGTCATGCTTGTGATATTGGCGGACACTTTTTCCAAACAAAATTTCCTGAAGTTGAGGAATTTGTTTTCTCGCATTTTTCGAAAGAAAAAATGTATCAAATTAACCCTAGAATTTCTAAAATCAATATTTATGGTATTGATATAGATTATCCTTTGGAAGCTAATTTGTGGCAGTTACCTGTTGAAAAACAAGTTGAATATCTTATTTCAATCGTTAGAAATGGCGAAGCTTTGGGCAAGCCGGAGCCTAAAAACTATGAGGAATGGATAAGGTGGAAACTTGGAGATAAAGTATGTGATGAATATTTAATCCCATACAATTCTAAACTTTGGGGTGTCCCATCGGATGAGATGGACGTTGATTGGTTGCACAAGATTCCAAGAATAGAGGTCGAAGAAATTTTAAAAAATTCTCTTTCTCATACTCAGGATGTTGAAAAATACCCTGCACACATCCGCCCATATTATCCAAAATCCGGTGGATATGGCAGGGTTATTGAGGCTATTGCTGCTGATATTAATAAATATATTAAATTCAATACAAAAGTAACTAAATTAATTTACGATAAAAATGAAAAAGTTTGGATAGTTAATGATGAATTTAAGGCAAAAAACATCATTAACTCTACTCCTTGGACAGATTTATATAACGCTTTAGGTTCACCTGTTGAAATTCAAGAGCAAATACAAAAAATTAAATATAACAAATTGGTTATTTCTCTGTTTGAAACGGATGAAAACCCAACTCCGTATCATTGGAGATATATTCCGGATTTAAAAGAACAACATCATAGGGAATTTTTTATTTCCAATTTTGCACTTGATAGTAAAAATTATGGAACATTTACAGAAACAAATGCTGATAGGTTTGATGCTGATAAATTGACATTTAAAGGCAGAAATATATTTAATTACGAAACAACAGCAGCTTATCCATTGCCATTAATTGGTAAAACAAAAGCAATTACAGATATTTTAGAGTATTTCAAACCTATGCATTTATATGGTGTTGGACGTTGGGGAGAACATCAACATCACAACCACGATGTGTGCATGAAACATGCGATAGATTTTGTCAAACAGATACCAAATAAATAGAAATAGGAGACTTAAATGACAATATATGTATTTGATATGGATGGAACACTTACACCTGCAAGAAAACCTATGACGGAAGAATTTGCAGAAAAATTCTTACCGTGGTTAAAGGAAAATAAAGGTTTTATTGCTACAGGGTCAGACTTTGCTAAAGTTGAAGAGCAAATGCCAATTCCGGTGATAAATGCATTTTCTGGCATTTATTGTGCTATGGGTAATGCTTTGTGGAAGAAAGGTGAATATGTTTATCTAAGAGATATCGAACCTGAACAAGACCTACTTAGAGATTTAGAAAATTTCAGAAAGAAGACTAAGTATCCATATGACTTATTTGACAACTATATAGAAAAACGTACAGGAGCTTTAAATTTCTGTGTAATAGGTCGAAATTGCCCATATTCTGAACGAGAAAAGTATACAGCTTGGGATAATGAAAATCATGAAAGGTTAAGTATTCAACAATTTTTATCTCAAAAATATCCGGCTTATGATTTTTCTTTAGGTGGAAATATTTCAATAGATATTGTTAAAAAAGGTTGTGGTAAGGGCCAAATTGCCAAAGAACTTAGAAAAGAATATCCAACAGAGGCAATTGTGTTTTTGGGAGATAGAACCTTTGAGGGAGGAAATGATTATGAACTAGCTTGTGCGTTGAGAGAATATGACAATACAAAAGTTGTTCAAGTCGAAAATCCAGATGACGTTTTAGAATACTTAAATATTAAATAGGAGAGGAATAAATGAAGAGCATAATATTAGCGGGTGGCAGTGGAAGTAGATTATGGCCACTATCAAGAGCAGAATATCCAAAGCAATTATTAAAATTTGATGACAAAGGTAGTTTGTTGCAAAAAACATTTAAAAGGCTTTGCACATATTCAAAGCCCTCAGATATTGTTACCGTAACCAATATAAAACACTATTCAAATATAAAATTACAATTAAATAACATAGACAAATCTAACATCGTGATAGGAGAACCTTTAGGAAAAAATACTGCTCCTGCTATTGCTGCAACATTAGAATACTTCAAGCAAAATTCAAAAGAAGATGATGTTGTATTAATCGTTCCTGCCGATCATTTGGTAAATGATGTTGAAGGTTTTAATAGAACAGTTGCAGAAGGTAAAATCTTAGCAGAACAAGGGTATATTGTTACATTTGGAATAAAACCAAACTATCCAGAAACAGGATATGGGTATATTAAAACAGAAAAAGAACTGTCTACCGGCTATAAAGTTGAAAAATTTGTTGAAAAACCAAACTTTGATACGGCAAAAAAATATGTTGAAAGTGGAGCTTATTATTGGAATGGTGGCATTTTTATGGGCAAGATGTCCACTTTATTGGCAGAATTCCAAAAATATACACCGGAAATATTTTCTATATTAAATCAACTAGATTTTTCTAATAATAATCAAATAGATTATTCTGTTTATGAAAAAATGCCATCAATTTCTGTAGACTACGCAATTATGGAAAAATCTGACAAAATAGCTCTTGTTGAACTTCAATCAGATTGGAATGATTTAGGGTCTTGGCAATCTATATACAATGTGAAAACAAAAGATGAAAACGGAAATGTCTTAACTGGTAAAGTTGTAGTAGATAATGTAAAAAATTCGTTGATCTATTCTCAAAAAGAAATAGTTGCGGTATCAGGATTGGAAGATGTTATTTTAGTGGAAACTGAAGATGCGATTATGGCTTGTAAACTTGACGAATCGCAAAATGTTAAACATTTATACGAGAAATTAAAAGCAAAAGATTCAGATACAACTAAATTGCATAAAACAGTATTTAGGCCTTGGGGTTATTATACTTGCATGAATAGTGGAGAAGGTTATTTAACTAAAACTATTTGTGTGATGCCTAAACAAAAATTATCAATTCAGTCTCATAATCATAGATCTGAACACTGGGTTGTATTAGAAGGTACAGCATTAGTTCTTAAAGATGGGAAAGAATATAACGTGTATCAAGGTGATAGTATAGAAATTCCTGTAGGTTGTAAACACTCTTTACAAAATCCATATGAAAACGAATTAAAAATTATTGAAGTTCAAAAAGGAGATTATCTATCAGAAGATGACATAATTCGTTATGAGGACTGTTATGGCAGAGTCTAAATATGAAAATATAAATATGATGTTGAATATAATAAAACAAGCTATAAAAAGTTTTGTAGACTTTGTAATGCTATTAACGAAGGAAAAGTAATGGAACAAATAAAAAAAATCAAAGAACTATTAAACAATCAACGCTTTATAATCAACTACAGTCGCATGTGGCCGTACGTAAAACCGTTTTGGTTCAGAGCATTGTGTTCAATGCTCATTTGTATTCCAATTGGTTCGTTGGATGCGGTTATTGCACTAGCCCTAAAACCATATATGGATTTAGTCATGGTTGAAAAGAGTGTAACATCCCCTTGGTATATACCACT
>QHME01000026.1 GCA_003258735.1 Candidatus Melainabacteria bacterium | reverse complement strand
ATAATATTCAATAAGTAAAACTCTAACCGCCTGAAATACTCAAATCATCTGTTACAAATAATCACACCATGTGTTCCTTTACACAACTTTTCTAAAACTTTTGCCAATATGTTCCACCGTTTTCATCTTGGAACTTTTTGTAGGATTGTTCGTAATATTTCACTTTTTCTTGTTGTATTAAATCATTCAATCTGTTATTTATTTCCTCTTGGTCTTGAAGTGTAGTGTTTATCACATCAAAATCAATATTTGAGGTATCGGAAGATTTCACGCAATCGTCAATCTTATCGGCATATTGAGAAATAGTTTCGTCCATTTTTTTTTCAATTTCGTCATAAGATTTGTTTATTTCTTCTACACTTTTTGTGGTTGAGTAATATTTTTTATTTTCTCTCAGACAATTTTTAATATCTTGCGGAGCATCTTTATGAGTTTTTATATCTTCTTTGAAATCATCAATTCTTTCCGACAATTTTCCTATTCTTTTATCAAGGTCATAAAGCAGTAGTTTATCATAATCCTTCTTCAATTCGTCAAAACCTTTGACAATTTCTAACGCATCACGACAAGGACTTATCATTATTCTGAACTTTGCGTCAAATTCCTTATCTTGAAGCCCTTTTGCTTCCTCAAAATTAGTTTGCCTTAACATATATAAATCATTAGACATTGACTCTTCAAGATTTGCAACCTCAACTGTTGTAGCGTTAAATTTTTGAAATTCTTTTTCATTCGCTATCATTTTTTCTTTATTATTTTCAATATAATCCCGAATTTCTTGTGTTGCGAACGGACTGTTCTTCATCATGTCACTTGTTCGGTCAAAAGTTCTTATATTTGTATAATATTTTTCAAACGGTTCAAGTACTTTTTCAGCGTTCGCAATTTTATCATCTTTTCTTGCATCGCAATCTTTGTAGAACATGCTTTGTTCACGTTCTTGGTAAACCTTTGATTTTTCTTGCATATCATAGCACATTCTGCCAAGTTTCAAATAATCCCCTTTGTTTTCGGTTAAGTAAGGTTGCACAAGGGTAGTAATTCTGTTTTGCAAAATTTTCATTTGCTCATCTTCGTAGGAAGAACCAAAATATACACTGTCACATATCGGTTTTTGTACAAACGAACCCCTTTGATTATTGCGATTATTTGACACATTTTTGTGTTGATACACATTAGAAAACATATTGACCGCTGAAATTCTCATAATATTACTCCTTATGTTTTTGAATGCTTTTACTATAAAAAACACTCACTCAAAAGTCAAATCAAAACTTTGCTCAACGGGTGATGTTTATTAGGTTTTGTAACGAAATAAACGTTTGCTGAAATCGGGGCTTTTCAAAATACTTTATATAAGAGTAACGAGGATAACAGAATTAAATTATAGACGTTGAATTTTACTCAAAACAAACAATTTTGGGTGAAACAATAGATGATGCGGTTGGGGAAGCCTATGACAAAGTTGCAAGACTAATCGGTTTACCGTATCCGGGAGGTCCAAGACTTGACAAACTCGCTCAACTTGGAAACCCTAAAGCCTACGAACTTCCACAAGCAAAAGTTGACGGATATAATTTCAGTTTCAGCGGACTAAAAACAGCCGTTTTGAGATTGGTTAAAAATCTTAAAAAAGAATATTGCACTGAAGAAAATCAAGAATTACCGGAAAACGTAATCAACGATATATGTGCAAGTTTCCAAGAATGTGTTTCAAGAACTCTTGTAAAGAAACTTAAAAAAACAGTCGAAGAACGTGGCTACAATCAAGTTGTAATCGCAGGCGGAGTTGCGGCAAATTCTGAAATTCGTAAAAAAGTTTTTGATTTGGAAAAAGAAGGCTATCACGTTCACGCTCCCGCAATGAAATATTGCACGGATAACGCTTCTATGGTTGCTGTATTTTAACGACCAGTTTGGTTTGAACGGATAGAAGTATTATTGGGGAAAGTTAGCAATATATCGGCATTTGAGTGGTAGGAAATAATCAATCTATCCGTACACTAAAACGGTCAAATTAAACATTTTTAGGTTGAACGGTTAGAATGATTATTTAGAAAAGTTGGGTGTTCTACTAGATTATTATTGCATTTTAGCCCTGTGTGGGAGTTGTACGGATAAAATGATTATTTCGGCAAAGTCCATTTTGAGAATTTTAGTTTTTTGAAAAAATTTTTAATTGATACTGATAATATTCAATAAGTAAAACTCTAACCGCCTGAAATACT